>NZ_BBJR01000001.1 GCF_000739875.1 Comamonas aquatica NBRC 14918 | reverse complement strand
ACCCGATCGAAATGATCGAGCCGGCCTTCAACCAGACCCAGGTGCAGCCGCAACTGGATTTCGGCTTCACCGAAGGGCTGCGGGCGCTGATGCGCCAGGACCCGGACATCATCATGGTCGGGGAGATCCGGGACACGGCCACTGCCGAGATGGCGGTGCAGGCCGCGCTCACCGGGCACCTGGTGTTCTCGACCCTGCACACCAACGACGCCCCCAGCGCCGTGAGCCGCCTGATGGAGCTGGGCGTGCCGCCCTACCTGCTCAACGCCACCTTGCTGGGGGTGCTGGCACAGCGCCTGGTGCGCGTGCTGTGCCCGCTGTGCAAGGAGCCCGACACGCAGACCACGCGCGAGATGGTGGCTGAGATGATGAGCCCCTGGAAGCTCACGGGCGGTTTCCAGCCCTACCAGCCGGTGGGCTGCGAAGCCTGTCGCATGACGGGCTTCAAGGGCCGCATGGGCCTGTACGAACTGCTGCTCAGCAGCGAAGCCCTGCACCAGCACATGAACCACAGTCCATCCATGGATGTGCTGCGGCGCCAGGCCGTGCAGGATGGCATGCGCCCGCTGCGCCTGTCGGGCGCCCTGCGCGTGGCCGAAGGGGTGACCACGCTGGCCGAGGTGATGGCGGCCACGCCCCCCCTGCGCTAGGGGCGGTGCCGGGCTGGTTGTCCGGCCTTGCGGAACGTGCCCGGAGAGGTTGTGGAATAGGGATAAACGCGTAGAAAAGTGCTTGATTCTGCAGGCAAAAAAACGCGTGCTGTAGGTGGAATCCACATGAATTCACCTTCACTTTCCTTACAGAATCCACCGGTCGTAAATCCTCTCATGGGAGACGTTTCGTGAAAATCAAGAGTCACAAAGACTTTTTCGCCGGGCTGATGTATTTGGTGGTCGGTGGTGCCTTCGCCATCGGTGCGACCGATTACAACATCGGCACCGGTGCCCGCATGGGCCCTGGCTACTTTCCGCTGATCCTGGGCGTGATGCTGTCCCTGATCGGCCTGGTCATCGCGTTCAAGGCCACGTTGTCTGGCCCTGGCGACGGAGACCCGGTGGGCAAGTGGGCCTGGCGCCAAGTCTTCTTCATCCTGGCCGCCAACTTTGCCTTCGGCATTTTGCTGGTGGGCGTGCCTGCCCTGGGCATTCCCGGCTTCGGTCTGATCGTGGCGATCTACGCCCTGGTCCTGATCGCCAGCTATGCCCGCAAGGAAGCCAACTTCAAGGAATGCTTGATCTTGGCAACGGTGCTGGCCGTGGGCAGCTACGCGGTGTTCGTCTGGGCACTGAGCCTGCAGTTCCCCGTGTGGCCTTCCTTCATCGTTGGTTAATTGCCAGCAGGAGATTTGAATCGTGGAATTGATTGAACACCTGTCATTGGGCTTCAGCGTTGCCTTCACAGCGCAGAACCTGATCTACTGCCTGATCGGCTGTATCTTGGGTACGCTGATCGGCATCTTGCCCGGCCTGGGTCCCGTCGCAACGATCGCGATGCTGCTGCCCGCAACCTATTCGCTGCCTCCCGTGGCTGCGTTGATCATGCTGGCCGGTATTTACTATGGTGCACAGTATGGCGGCTCGACCACTGCGATCCTGGTGAACCTGCCGGGTGAATCCTCGTCCGTGGTGACGATGATCGACGGCTACCAGATGGCCCGCAAGGGCCGTGCCGGTCCGGCGCTGGCGGCTGCGGGCATCGGCTCGTTCTTCGCCGGTTGCGTGGGCACTATCATCTTGGCTGCCTTTGCCCCCCCACTGACCGAAGTGGCCTTCATGTTTGGCCCTGCCGAGTACTTCTCGCTGATGGTGCTGGGCCTGATCGGCGCCGTGGTGCTGGCTTCGGGTTCGCTGCTGAAGGCTGTGGGCATGATCGTGCTGGGCCTGCTGCTGGGCATGGTCGGTACCGACGTGAACTCCGGTGTGGCGCGTTACAGCTTCGACATCCCCGAAATGACCGACGGCATCGACTTCGTCGTGATCGCCATGGGTGTGTTCGGTTATGGCGAAATCATTGCCAATCTGTCCAAGCCTGAAGACGAGCGTGAAATCTTTACGGCCAAGGTCAAGGGTCTGATGCCCACCAAGCAAGACCTGAAGCTGATGTTCCCTGCCATGGTGCGCGGTACGGTCCTGGGTTCGGCCCTGGGCATCCTGCCCGGCGGTGGCGCCATGCTGTCGGCCTTCGCTTCGTACACCATCGAAAAGAAGACCAAGCTGCGTCCTGGCGAAGTGCCCTTCGGCCAAGGCAACATCCGTGGCGTGACGGCACCTGAGTCGGCCAACAACGCCGGCTCGCAGACCTCGTTCATTCCCCTGCTGACCCTGGGTATTCCCCCCAACGCCGTGATTGCGCTGATGGTGGGTGCGATGACCATCCACAACATCCAGCCTGGTCCCCAGGTGATGACCAGCAACCCCGAACTGTTCTGGGGCCTGATCGCTTCGATGTGGCTGGGTAACGCGATGCTGATCATCTTGAACCTGCCGATGATCGGCATGTGGATCAAGCTGCTGTCCGTGCCTTACCGCTGGCTGTTCCCCGCCATCGTGCTGTTCTGCGCGGTGGGCGTGTACGGCACCAAGAACTCCGAGTTCGACGTGTGGTTGGTGGGTATCTTCGGTTTCATCGGCTATGTGTTCTACAAGCTGGGCACCGAGCCTGCACCCCTGCTGCTGGGCTTCATCCTGGGCCCGATGATGGAAGAAAACCTGCGCCGCGCTCTGCAGCTGTCGCGTGGTGACTGGTCCGTGTTCGTGACCCGCCCCATCTCGGCCGTGATGCTGGCGCTGGCGGTGATCCTGCTGATCATCGTGACGCTGCCCGCGGTGAAGAACAAGCGCGAAGAAGCCTTCGTGGAAGAGTGACACACACCCTGTGTGTGTCCCTTCAAAAAGCGCCCTGCGGGGCGCTTTTTTTTATCCCAGATGGCCATGCCGGTATTGCTGGCTGCACTGTTTGTAAAAAATAGTTACGGAATAATCGGCGCTCCGAGGGCTCACCTGTGTGAAAACCAGGGTCGCAAAGCTACGGGCCTGCCGCGCAGTCGCTGCGCAACGGTCGCCGGGCTGCAAACACTCCGATGGATGGGCGCGCCCATCCCGCACCACATGGTTGCCAACAGCTGCAAGGGCTGTCTGGCGCGGTGAGCGCTTGGTTCCACGCTGCAAGGTCCCCATGTGGGCGGACCGCCGGAACAAGAGAAGCCAAAACTATGAATTTGAACAACGTGCGTGTGGCCCCCAAGCTCTGGGCCACCATCCTGGGTTTGCTGGTCGTGATGATGCTGTCCAACCTATGGGTGCGCAGCAATACCGAACAGGCCCTGGAGCAGGCAAGCACAGACGTGCAGCAGATCGAGCGCAAGATTGCGCTGGCCCAGCACATGCGCGGCGCGGCCATGACCGGGCTGGAGCTGGGCATCGCGCAGTTCGCCACCAACGAAAACCGCTTGCAGATCGAGCTGGAAAAGCGCTTCGAGCAACGGCGGGTGGCGGCGACCGAAGCCTTGCAGGCCATGGAGGCCGCCCTGCACGATGACGCCGACCGGGCGCAATTCGCGCGCGTCCTGCAGGCGCGCGACGCGGTGCAGACCCGGCGTGCCGAGACCGAGCAGAACCTGGACCTGGACGACTACAACGCCCGTGCCAATTTCGCCTTCGGGGACTATGCCGCCATGGGCGTGAAGTACTCGCAGGCGTTCGATGAGTTCGTGCAGTACCAGATTGACCAGCTGGACGTGGTCACGCAGCGTGCCGAGGCCCGCCGCCAGCGCAGCGTCATGGTCGGCTGGGGCGTGGCCGGCCTGTTGCTGCTGGTCGCGGTGGTGATGGCGCGCTGGCTGGTGGTGAATATCACACGCCCGTTGCAGCAGGCCGTGCAACTGACCGCCACCATCGGTGGCGGGGATCTGAACGTGGCGGCCAAGACCGATCGGCGCGACGAGTTTGGCCACCTGATGAATGCCCTGGACGCGATGGCCGAGCGCCTGCGCCAGGTGGTGTCCGAAGTGCGCAGCGGCGTGGGCGAGGTGTCCGACGCCGCGGCGGAAATCGCCAAGGGCAATGCAGACCTGTCGACCCGCACCGAGCAGACCGCGGCCAACCTGGAGCAGACCGCCGCCAGCATCGAGCAGCTGACGGCCACGGTGCACCAGTCGGCCGACACCTCGCGCCAGGCCAACCAGCTGGCGGCCACGGCGGTGCAGGCCGCCGAGCGCGGCGGTGCGGTGGTGCAGCAGGTGGTGCACAGCATGGACCAGATCCATGCCTCCAGCCGCAAGATCGGTGACATCATCGGCGTCATCGATGGCATCGCCTTCCAGACCAACATCCTGGCGCTGAACGCCGCCGTCGAAGCCGCGCGTGCCGGTGAGCAGGGCCGTGGTTTTGCCGTGGTGGCCGGCGAGGTGCGCACCCTGGCGCAGCGCAGCGCCGAGGCGGCCAAGGAAATCAAGGGCCTGATCGAAGCCAGCGTAGGCACGGTGGCGGTGGGCGCGGACCAGGTGGGGCAGGCCGGCCAGAGCATGCAGGAGATCGTGGCCAGCGTGCGCCGTGTGACGGACCTGATTGGCGAGATCACGGCCGCCGCGAACGAACAGCGTGACGGCTTTGGCCAGGTCAACCAGGCGGTGAGCAACCTGGACCAGATGACGCAGCAGAACGCCGCCCTGGTGGAGGAATCCAGCGCCGCGGCCAAGGCCATGCACGAGCAGGCCCAGCGGCTGATGCAGACCATGGCGGTCTTCCAGGTCGGGGCTTCGACCGCGGCGGTGCAGGCCATGACCGCACCTCCGGCCACGTCCACACCGGTGCCCCAGGTGGTCGCGCGTGCGCCCGTGGCGACCGCTCCCACCGTTCGTGCGCCGGCCGCGCCCAAGGTCGTGGTGGCACCGCGCGCGGTGGCGTCGGCCAAGCCAGCCGCCAGCCCGGACGACGACTGGGAAACCTTCTGACGCTGCAGCCCCGTGCGCGGCCCGCAGGGCGCCCCGCGATGCGGGGCTACTTGGTTTGCGCCGTCGCACGCCTGGGGAAAGCCCCACAATAAGCGCTTGTTTGCTGCTGCCCCGCACCGTTTCATGCCTGTTCTGCCCCAGCCTTCCCAACACCCCTTGCGTGCCTTGCTGCACAACGAAGTGCATGCCCGCCCGGCAGAGCCGGTGCAAGGCCCCGCTGCGATTGCGCACCTGGTGATGCTGACCGATCCCGCCCAGCGCGAGGCCAGCCGTGCCCACCTGGCGACCCTGATGCACAACCACCACCGCACCGGGCCGGATGCCGATTGCACCCACCTGCGCATGGATTTCGGTGCGTTCCGCCTGCGCTGGGAGCTGCACACCGAGTTCGTCACTTGGACCTTCATGGTGCCCATGCCGACCGAGGCGGTGCTGAATGCCCGCAGCCCCCAGACGGCGATGGAAGAGGTGCCCCAGCAGTGGCTCAAGGACCTGCCGGGCCAGTGCCTGAGCAGCGTGCACCTGTGGATCGTGAAGGACCCGCAGTGCGAGGGCCAGGGCATCAAACACCTGGTGCAGCAGATGCTCAATGACGACACCCTGGCCGGTGCCACGGTGCACCTGGGCCATACCGAGGTGTGCACGGACTTTGCCATCCACGCCGATGGCTACTCGCGCATCCTGGTCAAGCCCTCGGACAGCGTCAGCGCCCGCCGCCTGGGGCGGCTGGTGCAGCGCGTGCTGGAGATCGAGACCTACCGCATGGCGGCGCTGCTGGGCCTGCCCGCCGCGCGCAAGGCGGCGGTGGTGCTGGGCACGGTGGAAAGGGAACTGGCCGATCTGGCCAAGGCCATCCGCGAGGCGCGGCGCGACGAGGAGCCCCTGTTGCTGGACCGGCTGACGCGCTTGGCCGGTGAGGTAGAGAGTGAATACGCCGCCACGCACTCGCGCTTTTCGGCCAGCAAGGCCTATTTCGAGCTGGTGGACCGCCGCATCCACGACCTGCAGGAAGAGCGCCTGTCGGGCCTGTTGACCATCCGTGAATTCATGGAACGCCGCCTGTCGCCCGCGCGCAGCACCTGCGAGTGGGCCTCGCGCCGCCAGAACGCGCTGTCCGAACGTGTCTCGCGCGTCAGCAACCTGCTGCGCACGCGCGTGGAGATCGAGCAGCAGCAAAGCAACCAGCTGGTGCTGGAGGCCATGAACCACCGCCAGGGCATGCAGCTGAAGCTGCAGTCCACGGTGGAGGGGCTGTCGGTCGCCGCCATCACCTACTACATCACCGGCCTGATCGCCTACCTGAGCAAGGGCGCGCAGAAGCTGGGCTGGCCGCTGTCGCCCGAGCTGACGGCTGCCGCCGCCATCCCCGTGGTGGCGCTCAGCGTGTGGTGGTCGCTGCGCCGGTTGCACCATCGCCTGTTCGGCGACAAGCATTGAAATTGCATAAAACAGTAGCGCCTGGCGCTGATGTTCATTGGTTTTGAAGGTTTAAAGTGTCTGAAAGTGTTGATTCGCCAGCGCAAGGCGCTCAAAAAGGCGTAGCGCTGGGGCTGACGCTGGCCTTGCTGGGGGCGATTGCCTTCAGCGGCAAGGCCATCATCGTCAAGCTGGCCTACCGCTACGGGGTGGATGCCGTCACGCTGCTGATGTACCGCATGCTGTTTGCGCTGCCGGTGTTCCTGCTCATGGCCTGGTGGGCCGGCCGCGGCCAGCCGCCGCTGACGCGCAAGGACTGGCTGGGCGTGCTGGGCCTGGGCTTCTCGGGCTACTACCTGGCCAGCTACCTGGACTTTGCCGGGCTGGCCTACATCACGGCGGCGCTGGAGCGGTTGATCCTGTACCTCAACCCAACGCTGGTGGTGATCTTCGGCTGGGTGGTCTACCAGCGCGGCATCACCTGGGGCCAGTGCGCGGGCATGCTGCTGAGCTACTGCGGCGTGCTGCTGGTCTTCGGCCACGAAGTCGGCGCCCAGGGCACCGATGTCGTGCTGGGCAGCCTGCTGGTGCTGGGCAGCGCCATCAGCTACGCCATCTACATGGTCTACAGCGGTGAGATGGTCAAGCGCCTGGGCTCGCTGCGGCTGGTCGGGCTGGCGTCCAGCGTGGCGTGTTGCTTTTGCATCGCGCAGTTCCTGCTGACCCACCCGCTGTCGGCCATGCAGGTCGCGCCGCAGGTGCTGTGGCTGTCGCTGCTCAATTCCACGGCCTGCACCGTGGCCCCGGTGCTGATGGTGATGATGGCCATCGAGCGCATCGGCGCCGGCATGACGGCGCAGACCGGCATGATCGGCCCGCTGTCCACCATCCTGATGGGCGTGTGGCTGCTGGACGAACAGCTCAACGCCTGGATGGTGGCCGGCACCAGCCTGGTGATGGTGGGGATTTTTGTGTTCACGCGCTGGGCCAAGAAGCCCGGCATGACGAAGTAAAACGCGAAGGAGCAAACAACATGGATTTGGGCATTCAAGGCAAATGGGCCCTGGTGTGCGGGGCCAGCAAGGGCCTGGGTTTTGGCTGCGCCAAGGCCCTGGTGCAGGAAGGCGTGCACGTGGTCATCAACGCGCGCACCGACGGCCCGCTGCAGGAGGCTGCTGCACAATTGAGAGCGATCAGCGCAGAGCGTGCAAAGGCCAGCGGCCAACCAGCCGCCCAAGTGCTGGCCGTGGCCTGCGACATCACCAGCGCCGAAGGGCGCGCGGCCGTGTTCAGCGTGGCCGGTGGCCCGGGCCGGGATGTCGACATCCTGGTGACGAATGCCGGCGGCCCGCCCCCCGGTGACTTCCGCGACTGGGACCGCGACGCCTGGATCAAGGCCGTGGACGCCAACATGCTGACCCCCATCGAGCTGATCAAGGCCACGGTGGACGGCATGGCCGCGCGCGGTTTTGGCCGCATCGTCAACATCACTTCCAGCGCGGTCAAGGCGCCCATCGACATCCTGGGCCTGTCCAACGGCGCGCGCAGCGGCCTGACCGGTTTCGTCGCGGGCCTGGCGCGCTCGGGCATCGCCGCCCAGGGCGTGACCATCAACAGCATCCTGCCCGGCAAGTTCGACACCGACCGCCTGGCCGCCACCCACCAGGCTGCGGCCACCAAGACCGGCAAGGACCTGGCGGCCATCCGCCAGGCGCAGGCCGCGCAGATTCCGGCCAAGCGCTTTGGCACGGCCGAGGAGTTCGGCGCCATCTGCGCCTTCCTGTGCAGCGTGCAGGCGGGCTACATGACGGGGCAGAACATCCTGCCCGACGGCGGCCTGTACCCCGGCACCTACTGAGCCGGCACTACGCCCCCCAAACAAAAAGCAGCCCGTGGGCTGCTTTTTTTGTGCGCAGGGCCGGGGCGGCCACGGGCTAGCGGCGCGAGGACACCACGATGCCGCCCACGATCAGCACGAAAGCCAGCGCGTGGTAGAGCTGCGGCACCTCGCCCAGCACGGGGATGGACAGCAGGGCCGTGAACAGCGGAATCAGGTTGGCAAAAAAGCCGGCGGTGGCCGGTCCGGCGCGCTTGACCCCCTCGCCCCAGAAGCGGTAGGCCAGGATGGCCGGCCCCAGCACGATGAACAGCATGGCCGCGGCCAGCGTGGCGTTGGGCTGCAGCACGAAGCCGCCCAGGGCCACTTCGCCGCCG
This sequence comes from Comamonas aquatica NBRC 14918, assembly GCF_000739875.1. Classification (GTDB taxonomy): domain Bacteria; phylum Pseudomonadota; class Gammaproteobacteria; order Burkholderiales; family Burkholderiaceae_C; genus Comamonas; species Comamonas aquatica. The sequence continues at coordinate 221,118 of NZ_BBJR01000001.1, read as the reverse complement.
GTCAGCACGGCCGACCATGCGATGCCGAAGACCATCTGCGCCATCAGGAACGCCGCCCAGTTGCCACGCACCGCCTCCTGGCCGGGCATGGTCGCGCTGCTGCGTGCCAGCAGCCAGCTGTAGAGCGACCAGACGATGGTGGCCAGCAGCATGAACCAGTCCCCGGGCACCAGCTGCAGGGCCAGCAGCTGCTGGGCATCGCCGCGGCTCAGCACCACGGCCACCCCCAGCACCGACAGCACGGCACCGGCCGCCTGGCGGCCACCGATCGTCGTGCCGAACCACAGGCGGCCGATGAGCAGCATCCAGATTGGCATGCTGGAGCTGACCAGGGTGACGTTGATCGGCGAGGAGGTCTTGAGCGCCAGGTACAGCAGGGCGTTGTAGCTGCCGATGCCCAGCATGCCCAGCAGGGCGTACTGCTTCCAGCACTGCCAGATGGCACTGTTCTTGCGTAGCACCTGGCCAGCCAGCGGCAGCAACAGCACAAAGGCCAGGCACCAGCGCAGCAGGTTCAAGGTGAAGGGGGATATCAGGTCATGGACCAGGCGACCAACAATGGCATTGCCCGCCCAGAACAGCGGAGCCAGGGTCAGCATGGCCACCGTGCTGAATGTCAATGGGGAACTCATCAACGAATGGTAGCGCGCATGTGTCACAAACCTGGGTCCCGGACGTGGCACGATGGGTGTCTTGCCCGCATGCATACAGACACAGGAGACACCACCGCATGACCACCGCAACCAGCAAAGCCATCCAGATCACCCACCACGGCGGCCCCGACGTGCTGCAACTGGTGCAGCGCGACGTGGGCCAGCCCGGCGCCGGTGACATCCTGCTGCGCCACCATGCCATCGGCCTGAATTTCATCGATGTCTACCAGCGCTCCGGCCTGTACGCGCTGCCCCTGCCGCTGCAGCTGGGCATGGAAGGCGCAGGCGTGGTGGAGGCCGTGGGTGACGGGGTGACCCATCTCCAAGTCGGAGACCGCGTGGTCTACGCCAGCAACCCGCCCGGCAGCTACTGCGAGCGCCGCGTGATGCCGGCTGCCCAGGTCTGCCGGCTGCCCGACAGCATCAGCTTCGAGACCGGCGCCGCCATGATGCTCAAGGGACTGACAGCGCAGTACCTGCTCAAGCAGTGCCTGCCCGCCCAGGGCCTGCAGCCCGGTGACCATGTGCTGTTCCATGCCGCCGCCGGCGGCGTGGGCCTGATCGCCTGCCAGTGGGCCCGGGCCCTGGGCCTGCAGCTGATCGCCACGGCAGGATCTGATGAAAAATGCCAGTTGGCCCTTGCCAATGGTGCGTCGCATGCTATCAATTACCGCAGCCAGGACTTTGCCGCCGAGGTGCAGTCCATCACCGGGGGCCAGGGTGTCAAGGTGGTCTACGACAGCGTTGGCAAGGACACCTGGGAAGGTTCGCTGGCCTGCCTGCGCCGCTTCGGCCTGATGGTCTCCTTCGGCAACGCCTCGGGCCCGGTGCCGCCCATCAGCCTGGCGGCGCTGGCGCCCAAGGGCCTGTACGTGACACGTCCCAGCGTGTTTGTCTACGCCCATGGCCGCGATGCCACACAGGCCATGGCGGACGACTTGTTCGAGGTGGTGGCCAGCGGTAAGGTGCAGATTCACATAGCGCAGCGTTACGCCCTCGAAGAAGTGCGCGCGGCGCACGAGGCGCTGGAAGCCCGGCAGACCACGGGGTCGACGATCCTGACCCTGTAAGGCGCCGGCGCCCTTGGTAGTTCCACGAGGAGAGATGATGAATTGGTTGGAAAAGCTCCGCGACGAGGCCCAGCGCCCGCCAGCACAACCGCGCATGCCACTGCTGTGGAACGGACAGGTCATCGGCACGGTGGCCCAGGGTTTTCTGGATACGGTCGGGGTGGATTGCCTGCTGGGCCAGCGCATCGTGATCTCCCAGAAGAAGACCCCCGGCCTGGGGGAGGTCTGGAGCGTGACCGCCCCCGACGCCAGCTTCGGCCTGAACGCGCTGGCGCACCGCCTGCGCGAGACCGGACTCAGCGGCCCCTGGCGCGATGAGCAGATCGCCGTCTGCACGCCCCAGGGTCAGCGCGTGGCCACGGTGGAGCGCGGGGCCGTGCGCGTGCTGGGCGTGGCCACACACGCCGTGCACCTGGTGGGCCTGGCGCCCGATGGACACATGTGGGTGCAGCAGCGCAGCGACCACAAGCCGAATCACCCCGGCAAGTGGGACACGCTGATGGGTGGCATGGTGGCGGCCACCGACACCCTGGAGCAGGCCCTGGCCCGCGAAACCCTGGAGGAAGCCGGCCTGGACGTGGCGCAGCTGCTGCACGTGCAGCACGGCGGTCAGGTGCAGCTGGCCTGCCCCAGTGACGAGGTGCCCGGCGGCGTGGCTTACATGCGCGAGCGCATCGACTGGTTCAGCGCCACGGTGCCGGCCGGTCTGCAGCCCGTCAACCAGGATGGCGAGGTGCAGCAGTTCCAGTGCATCGACCGTGCCACCCTGATGGAGTGGCTGGTGCAGGGGCAGTTCACGCCCGAGGCCAGCCTGGTCCTGGCGCAGTACCTGCAGCTGTGAGCCGCAGCGTGCATGGCCCACAAAAAAGCCGCTGAGACAGCGGCTTTTTTCATGGCGGCAGGGGGCCGGCTCAGTGCGGGGTGCCGACCGGCTCGCGCAGGCGGCTGGGGGCCAGGGCGCCGGTCGATTCCAGGATCGGGTAGGCCACCGAGCACAGCAGCGAGTTGATGCGCTTGAGGTCGCTGATCAGGTCAATGTGCAGCGAGCTGGTCTCGATGCTCTGCACCGTGTTTTCCGACAGGCGGTCCAGGTGGTTGGCCGAGTAGGCCAGCTCCAGATCGCGGAAGCGCGCCTTTTCCTCGAGCAGCTTCTGCGCGTCGCGCACATTGCCGTTCAGGAAGACGCTCATCGCTAGGCGCAGGTTGGCCAGCAGGTGGCCGTGCATGCGGTTGATCTCTTCCAGGCCGGCCTGCGAGAACTGGCGCCCCTTCTTGATCTTCTTGTCCTCCACGTCTTGCAGCACGCGCTCGATCAGGTCGCCCACCTGCTCCATGTTGATGGTGAAGCTGATGATGTCGGTCCAGCGGCGGCCTTCGGTTTCGTCCAGCTCGGCGCGGGAGATCTTGGTCATGTAGTACTTGATGGCCGAGTACAACTGGTCGACCTCGTCGTCCAGCTTGCGCAGGTCCTGGGCCAGCTTCTGGTCATCGGTCTGCCAGACCTGCTGCAGGCCGATCAGCATGGACTCCACCACGTCGGCCTGGTGCAGGGCTTCGCGCGCGGCGCAAGAGATGGCCAGCGAGGGCGTGCTCAGCGCCGAGGCATCCAGGTGGTGCGGGCGCGAGGTCGAGGGCGAAGGCACCTGCACGGGCAGGATCTTCTGCACCAGCCAGGCCACCTTGCCGGTCAGCAAGATGCACACCAGCGCCACCACGGTGTTGAAGGCCAGGTGGAACAGCACCACCAGCGAACCCACATCGGGCACGACATGGCGCATGTGGTGGAACCAGGGGTTGACCAGGGGGATCATCAGCACCACGCCGATCATCTTGAACATCAGGTTGCCCAGCGGCACCTGGCGCGTCTGCACGCTGGTCTTCAGCGTGGTCAGCACCGCCAGCAGACCGCTGCCCAGGTTGGCGCCGATGACCAGGCCCAGGGCCACATCCACGGGGATGCCGCCCGAGGCGGCCAGGGTGGCCACCAGCAGCACGGTGGCCAGGCTGGAGTAGGAAATGATGGCGATCAGGGCGCCGGTCAGCACCTCCATGGTGATGTCGCTGGTCAGGGCCTCCAGCAGCGTCACCATCACCGGGCTTTGCGTGAGCACGGTGGTCGATTCGGTGATCAGGCGCAGCGCCAGCAGCATCAGCCCCAGGCCGATGAACACCCGGCCCACACGCCCCACGGTGGTGTCCTGGCGCGAGATGAACATCACCACGCCGACAAAGATGAACAGCGGCGACAGCCACGACAGGTCCAGCGAGAACACCACCGCCATCACGCTGGTGCCCACGTCGGCGCCCAGCATCACCGCCAGTGCGGCCGTCAGCGACACCATGCCCTGGCCCACGAAGGAGGACACGATCAGCGCCGTGGCCGTGCTGGACTGGACAATCGTCGTCACCCCCACCCCCGACAGCACGGCGCGCAGCCGGTTGCTGACCCCGCGGGCAATGAATTGGCGCAGATTGGCACCGAAGACGCGCAGAACGCCGGTGCGAACCAGTTGGGTGCCCCAGACCAGCAGGGCAATGGCGGCTAAAAGATTCAGTAAATGCTTCATGGGTGCTCGACAAGGGAGCTTGGGACTATACGCCGCAGTCATGCAGCCGCGTGCCAGACAGACTCAATAACGCACGGCAGGGTGCGATTTGTATACAGGGTTTAGCACTAGGCATGCAAAAAGCAGGCCGTGGCCTGCTGGAGGTAGTCCGGCGAATGCCTCGGGCCAGTGTGCGAACTCATAAAAAAAGCCCGCTGCAGCAGCGGGCTGGGTCCGGGGCGGGAGTGCGCTCAAGCGGAGCGCCGGGCGCGGCGGCTGCGCAGGACTTCGTCCAGCACCAGGCAGGCGGCGCCGGTGCAGATGGCGATGTCGGCCACGTTGAATGCCGGGTAGTGCCAGCCGCCCCAGTGGAAGTCCAGGAAGTCGACCACATAGCCGTGCATCAGGCGGTCGACCACGTTGCCGATGGCGCCGCCCAGGATGCTGGCGATGGCGAAGCAGAAGAACTTCTGCTCCGGGTGCTTGCGCAGCTGCCAGACGATGAGCAGCGTGGCGATCACGCCGATGCCCACGAACAGCCAGCGCTGCCAGCCGCCATGCTCGGCCAGGAAGGAGAAGGCCGCGCCGGTGTTGTGCGCGCGCACGATGTTGAAGAAGCCGGTGATGGGCGTCCAGTCACCGTAGGCGTAGAAGCTCAGGATCCACTGCTTGGTGAACTGGTCGATGCCGATCAACAGGGTGGCCCACAGCAGCCAGGGCCAGTACGCCGGCTTGCGGGTGGCGCCGTGGGGGAGGGAGGCCGAGGAGCTCATGGCATGCCTTTGAACGAGGTGCTTGAAAATCAATAGCTGCTAGCGTATGTTTTTTCTTGGTTTCGCAATGAAAATATTGTGAAATCAAGTGAACACCAGCGCGAGGCGCTCTCATTATTCATGAGAGCGCCTGCGCGCCTCAGGCCTTGCTGCGCGCTTCACCTGCGCCGTGCAGGTTGCTGTCGCAGCGGCCGCAGAGGGTGGGGTGCTCGGGGTTCACGCCCACGTCGTCGCGGTAGTGCCAGCAGCGCTCGCACTTGGCGTGTTCGCTGGCCTTGACGCTGGTGCTCAGTGCCTCACCGGCGACCGCCTGTGCGGCGGAGGTGATGAAGACGAACTTCAGGTCGTCGCCCAGCGATTGCAGCAGGGCCAGGTCCTCGGGCTCGGCCGTCAGCGTGACTTCGGCCTGCAGCGAGGCGCCGACGGCGCCGGTGGCGCGCACGTCCTCGATGTCCTTGTTCACCACGTCGCGGATCTCGCGCAGGCGCTGCCACTTGGCCAGCAGCGCTTCGTCGCCGGCCGGCAGGTCGGTGAACTTCTCCAGGAAGATGGATTCGCTGGAGCCAAAGATCTTCCAGGCTTCTTCGGCCGTGAACGACAGGAAGGGCGCCATCCAGCGCAGCAGCGCGTGCGTGATCTGGTGCAGCGCGGTCTGGGCCGAGCGGCGGGCCAGGCTCTTGGGCGCGCTGGTGTACAGGCGGTCCTTGAGCACGTCCAGGTAGAAGCCGCCCAGGTCTTCGGAGCAAAACAGCTGGATCTTGGCGACCACGGGGTGGAACTCGTAGACCTTGTAGTGCGCCAGGATGTCCTGTTGCAGCTCGGCCGCACGCGCCAGCGCGTACTGGTCGATCTCCAGCAGGTCCTGGTAGGCCACGCTGTCGGTCGCGGCATCGAAGTCGCTGGTGTTGGCCAGCAGGAAGCGCAGCGTGTTGCGGATGCGGCGGTAGGCGTCCACCACGCGGGCCAGGATCTTGTCGTCGATGCCCAGGTCGCCCGAGTAGTCGGTCGAGGCCACCCACAGTCGGATGATTTCCGCGCCCATCTTGCTGGACACGTCCTGTGGCGCCACGGTGTTGCCCAGCGACTTGGACATCTTCTTGCCCTGGCCGTCCACGGTGAAACCGTGGGTCAGCAGGCCGCGGTAGGGCGCGCGGCCAAAGATGGCCGAGGCCAGCAGCAGCGAGCTGTGGAACCAGCCGCGGTGCTGGTCGTGGCCTTCCAGGTACAGGTCGGCCTCGGGGCCATGGTCGTGGTGGTGCTCGGGGTGGGTGCCGCGCAGCACGTGCCAGAAGGTGGAGCCGGAGTCGAACCAGACTTCCAGGATGTCGGTGCTCTTGGTGTAGTGCTGGGCCTCTTCCGCACCCAAGATTTCCTCAGCGGTCACGCGGCTCCAGGCCTCGATGCCGCCTTGCTCGATCATGGCTGCGGCCTGGTCGATGATTTCCATGGTGCGGGGGTGCAGCGCGCCCGTGTCCACATGCAGGAAGAAGGGGATGGGCACGCCCCAGGAACGCTGGCGCGAGATGCACCAGTCGGGACGGCCGGCGATCATGGCGCGCAGGCGGTCCTGGCCGTTCTCGGGGTAGAAACTGGTCTGTTCGATGGCTTCCAGCGCGATCTGGCGCAGCGTCTTCTCGGGCTTTTGTGCGGGGTCGGTGAAGACGCCTTCGCCTTCGTCCATGCGGATGAACCACTGTGCGGCCGCACGGTAGATGACAGGCGTCTTGTGGCGCCAGCAGTGCGGGTAGCTGTGGGTCAGGCCGGTGGTGTCCATCAGGCGGCCCGCGACCTTGAGTGCGTCGAGGATGACGGGCACGGCCTTCCAGATGTGCTGGCCGCCGAACAGCGGCAGATCGGCCGCGTACACGCCGTTGCCGGTCACGGGGTTCAGGATGTCCTTGTAGTCCATGCCGTTGGACACGCAGCTGTTGAAGTCGTCCACGCCATAGGCCGGGGCCGAGTGCACGATGCCGGTGCCGTCGTCGGCGGTGGCGTAGTCGGCCAGGTACACGGGCGAGATGCGGTCAAAGCCCTTGTCCACGTGCGCCAGCGGGTGCTTGAAGGGCATGTGGTCCAGCGCTTGGCCCTGGGCGGTGGCGACCACGCTGCCGGCGATCTTCCAGCGCTCCAGGCACTTGGTGACCAGGGCGGAGGCGACGATCAGCAGGCCGCGCTCGGTGTCCACCAGGCTGTATTCCAGCTCGGGGTTGACGTTCAGCGCCTGGTTGGCGGGGATGGTCCAGGCGGTGGTGGTCCAGATCACCACAAAGGCTTCTTTGTTCAGCGCAGGCAGGCCAAAGGCCGCCGCCAGCTTGGCCGGATCGGCCGCGGGGAACATCACGTCCAGCGTCTGCGACTGCTTGTCGGCGTATTCGATCTCGAACTCGGCCAGCGAGGAGGCGCAGTCAAAGCACCAGTACACGGGCTTGAGGCCGCGGTAGACAAAGCCCCGCTCCATCACCTGCTTCAAGGCGCGCAGCTCGGCGGCCTCGTTGGCGTAGTTCATGGTCTTGTAGGGGTGGTCCCAGTCGCCCAGCACGCCCAGGCGCTTGAAGTCCTCCATCTGCTGCGCGATCTGCTCGGTGGCGAAGGCGCGGCTCTTGGCCTGCATCTCGTCGCGTGGCAGGTTGCGGCCGTGCAGCTTTTCGATGGCGTTCTCGATGGGCAGGCCGTGGCAGTCCCAGCCGGGCGCGTACAGCGCGTCATAGCCTTCCAGCTGGCGGCTCTTGACGATCATGTCCTTGAGCACCTTGTTCACGGCGTGGCCGATGTGGATCTTGCCGTTGGCGTAGGGCGGGCCATCGTGCAGGATGAACTTGGGCGCGCCCGCGCGGGCCACGCGCAGCTTCTTGTACACGCCTTGCTCGTCCCATTCCTTGGCCCAGGCGGGCTCGCGCTTGGGCAGGTCGCCGCGCATCGGGAAGGGGGTGTCGGGCATGTTCAGCGTGGCGCGGTAGGCGGACGCTTCGGGCTTGTGGGCTTTGGAATCAGACATGGGGGAACCTTGAGGGCGTGCCAGGCTGGCTGCAGCCGGGCGAAAAAAGCAGGGGAAGAGCGCCGGGCGCGATGCCGGCGCCCGAGCTGACGGGAGCGAGCGTCAAATTCGGTCGCGCGTGGTCTGGCGACGGGTTTCGGTATACGTGGCGAAGAACGCGCGCGCGTCGTCGCAGTCATGGGCGATGCCTGCGGTCAGGGCGGCCAGACTGTCGTATTTGAGCTCGTCGTGCAGTTTGTGCAAAAGTTCCACGCGGATGATTTTACCGTAGGCCCCTTCGCCACCCAGGGCGGCAGGCCAATCCAGGCAGTGCGTCTCCAGCAGCACGCGGCCGCCGTTGACGTCGTTGGGGTCCAGCGAGGGGCGGATGCCCAGGTTGGCCACGCCGCGCAGCGGCTGCGCATCCAGGCCATGCACCAGCACGGCAAAGATGCCGCTGGCGGCCGGTTTCCAGTGGTTGAAGCGCAGGTTCAGCGTGCGAAAGCCGTCGCTGGCGCCGGGCGCCGACTCGGCCAGCTGCCGCCCCAGCTTGCGGCCGTGCACCACATGGCCGGAGATGGTGTAGGGGTGGCCCAGCATCTGCGCGGCGGCGGCCATGTCGCCGGCCGCCAGGGCGGCGCGCACCGTGGTGCTGGACACGCGTTCGCCATGCACCTCGTAGCTGTTCATGCGCGCCACGTCAAAGCCCTGCCGCTGCCCGGCCGCATCCAGCATGGCGTAGTCGCCGGCGCGCTGGGCGCCGAAGCGGAAGTCGTCGCCCACCAGGATGTACTGCGCCCCCAGGCCTTGCACCAGTACGTCCTGGATGAAGGCCTCGGGCGACTGGCTGGCCAGGGCTGCGTTGAAGGGCAGCACGACCACCTGGTCGACGCCGCACAGCTTGAGCTGCGAGAGCTTGTCGCGCAGCGTGCCCACGCGCGCCGGGGCCAGCTCGGGCTTCTTGAATTTCTCCGCGAAGAAGTCGCGCGGGTGAGGTTCGAACGTCAGCACGCAGGTGGGGATGCAACGCTGCGCCGCCTCGGCCGACAGCAGGGCCAGCATGGCCTGGTGGCCGCGGTGCACACCGTCAAAATTGCCAATCGTGACGGCACATTCTGGCGCCAGTCCAGGGTGCTTGAATCCTCGGAAAATTTTCATCTGTCGCTTTGTTTTTTATAGCTGACACGGCCTGCAGCCCCGCGTGGTTGGTGGCTGTTTGTCACCGAAAGCAAGTATATTGCGCTTCAGAAGGACGGCGAAGTTGGCCCGACTGTGGGCGACGGCGGGCGTTCGCAGTGGTCTGCAAGGAGGCTGAACGTGAGAGTCTTGATGCTGTCCGCCCATGGTTTGCCACAGTCATGGCTCACGCTGGAAGAGGCGGTGCTGTACTACGCCGCCGACGATGTGCGCTGGACCCTGGGGCACCCGGTGGCGCTGTTCCGTGGCGGCCACAACGCCGTGACGGGCCTGCAGTCGGTGATTGAAGTGCACAGCATCATCGGCACCCGTGGGGTGCCGCGCATCAATCCGCACGCACTCACGCCGGGACTTACCAACACCAAGCTGTTCGCCCGCGACCGCAATGTCTGCGCCTACTGCGGCAAGCTGTACGACGCCGCGCACCTGACGCGCGAACACATCGTGCCGGTGTGCCAGCAGGGCCGGGACCACTGGATGAATCTGGTCACGGCGTGTAAATCCTGCAACCACCGCAAGGGCCCGCGCACGCCCGAGCAGGCACGCATGCCGCTGCTGTATGCCCCCTACGTGCCCAGCATCTGGGAGGACTTCATCCTGCGCAACCGGCGCATCCTGGCCGACCAGATGGAATTCCTGCGCATGCACGTGCCCAAGTCCTCGCGGCTGGCGCAGGGCGATGACCATGTGTCTGAGTTTGAAAACTGCACCCAGGCCTGAAAATCGGCCATGGCTTATGGTGAAATCTAGGGTTTACCCTTAATCTGGTTTGCCATGATCGTTCGCGAGCGCCCCACCGGGCTGTCCCTGTTCCTCACTTTGCGGGGGTCGGTGCTGCAGCGCATCCGCTGGAAACTGTGTCTGAACATACTGCTGGCGGTGCTGGTCACCCTGGCGCATGGCTACCTGTTCGACATCAAGATCACGGTCACGCCCATCCCCTTCACCCTGATTGGTCTGCCGCTGGCCATCTTTCTGGGCTTTCGCAACAACACCGCTTACGACCGCTACTGGGAAGGCCGCAAGCTCTGGGGCGATCTGAACATCCGCGCCCGGACCCTGGCGCGCCAGTGCCTGAGTCTGATCGACAGCCCCCAGGTGCTGGACCCACGCAACCGCGATGGCGATGTGCGTGTGCGCATGGTGCACCGGGCGATTGCCCATGCCCACGCCCTGCGCGAGCAGCTGCGCGACCATGTGGACGACCGCTCGGTGGAGCGCTGGCTGACCACCGCCGACTGGGAGAAGGTGCGCGGGCTGCCGCTGGCGCACCGCGGCGATGCCATCGTCCAGGCCAATGCCCACGACCTGGCGCAGTGCATCCGTGCCGGGCAGATCGACCCCTGCATGGCCACCAAGCTGGACGAGACCCTGACCCAGATGACCTTTGCCGCCGCCTCGTGCGAGCGCCTGCGGCACACGCCCATGCCGTTTTCCTACTCCTTGCTGGTGCACCGCACGGCGCACCTGTACTGTTTCCTGCTGCCCTTTGGGCTGGTGGACATCACGGGGTTCATGACCCCGTTTGTGGTCACCATCGTGGCCTACACCTTTTTCGGCCTGGACGCCCTGGGGGACGAGCTGGAAGAGCCCTTCGGCACCGACAACAACGACCTGCCACTGGACGCCCTGTGCCGCGGCATGGAGATGAACCTGCTGCAGCTGTTGGGCGACACCGACATTCCGGCCCCCACCCAGCCAGTGGACTACCGCTTGACCTGAGCCAGCGCCGGGGCCACGCGCCACACGCACAGACCACAAAAAAGCCCCGCACTGCGGGGCTTTTTGACTCGGGGATGCCGTGCACTCAGTGGTCGACCACGCCGGCGGTGGCCTGCATGCGCGCCGCCACCTCGCCCAGGTGGTGCAGGCTGTCGCCGTAGGTCATCTCCAGCTGGGTCAGTTTCTTGAACTGGTGGCTGACGATGTACTCGTCCGTCACACCGATGCCGCCGTGCAGCTGCACCGCCTGCTGGCCGACGTAGCGCATGGACTGGCCCAGCTGCACGCGGGCGCGGGCGATGGCGCGGCGGCGCTGCTCGGCGGGCTGGTCCAGCTGCAGGCTGGCGTAATAGCTCATGGAGCGGGCCAGCTCCAGCTGCATCTTCATGTCGGCCAGGCGGTGGCGCAGCGCCTGGAAACTGGCAATCGCCACACCGAACTGCTTGCGCTGGTTCAGGTAGTCGGCGGTGATGGCCAGCACCTGGTCCATCACGCCCACGGCCTCGGCACAGACCGCGGCGCTGCCCGTGTCCACGGCCAGCTCCAGCGCGGCCAGGCCTTCGGTGGTGACCAGGGTGGCCGGGCTGCGCTTGGCCTCCAGCTCGGCGGCCCGGCTGCCGTCTTGGGTGAGGTAGCCCCGCGTGCGGACACCGGGGGCCGCGCGCTCCAGCAGGAACAGGGCGATCTGGCCGTCCAGCACCGCAGGCACCAGGAAGGCGTCGGCCTGGTCGCCGGCGGGGACTATGCTTTTGTGAGCTGTCAGCGCATATCCATCGGGCGTTAGCGCCGCTTTGGATTCACATTGATCTAGGCGGTAGCGGGCGCGGCGTTCCTGGTGGGCCAGGACCACCAGGGCCTCGCCCGCGGCCACGCGCGGCAGCCAGTCGGCCTGCACCGCAGCGGGGGCGTGCTGGGCCAGGACCTTGGCGGTGATGAAGCTCTGGGCCAGGGGCTCCAGCACCATGCCGCGGCCCATTTCCTCCATCACCACCATGGCGTCCACGGCGCCCAGGCCCAGGCCACCGTGGGCCTCGGGCACGTTGAGGGCGGTCAGGCCCAGCTCGGCCAGGGCGTCCCAGGCCTCGCGGCGAAAGCCGCCGGCGGCCACGGCGGCGCGCCGGTGCTCGAAGGTGTAGGCCTTGTCCACCCAGCGGCGGGCGGCATCGCGCAGTTGCTGCTGGTCGTCAGAAAAATCGAAATCCATACCTGTCTCCTGTGGCTGGGCGGCGGGTTGGCGCCGCAGCGCCCAGCGAAGCTCAATCGGGAGCCCCCTGCCGAAGGGGGCGTGAAGCGGTGGCGCCGTGCGGCATCAGCCCAACAAGGTCTGCGCCACGATGTTGCGCTGCACTTCGTTGGAGCCGCCGTAGATGGTGGTCTTGCGCATATTGAAATAGGTGCCGGCCAGGGGCGCATTGCCCACGGTGCCGCCGGGGAAGTCGCCCTGCCAGCCGGCGTGCATGGCCTCTTCGATGAAGGGCAGGCTGTAGGGTCCGGCGGCCAGCATCATCAGCTCTGCGTAGCGCTGCTGGATTTCGCTGCCCTTGATTTTCAGCAGGCCCGCAATGTCCAGCGGGTTCTTGCCGCTCTTTTCGGCCGACAGCACGCGCAGCACCAGCATTTCCAGCGCCACGATGTCCACCTCCAGCAGGGCGATCTGGTCGCGAAAGCGGTGGTCCTCCCACACGCCTTCCTGCTTGGCGATGCGCTTGAGGCGCTCCAGCTCGCGCTTGGAGCGGTTCACGTCGGCGATGTTGGTGCGCTCGTGCGCCAGCAGGTGCTTGGCATAGGTCCAGCCCTTGTTCTCTTCGCCGATCAGCTGGTCGGCGGGCACCTTCACGTTGTCGAAGAAGACTTCGTTGACCTCGCACTCCCCGTCCAGCAGCTTGATCGGGCGCACGGTCACGCCGGGGCTCTTCATGTCGATCAGCAGGAAGCTGATGCCGGTCTGGGGCTTGCCCTCGTTGCTGGTGCGCACCAGGTTGAAGATCCAGTCGCCGTGCTGGCCCAGCGTGGTCCAGGTTTTCTGGCCGTTGACCAGGTAGTGGTCGCCGTGGCGCTCGGCGCGCGTCTTCAGGCTGGCCAGGTCGGAGCCGGAGCCCGGCTCGGAATAGCCCTGGCTCCACCAGACCTCGCCGCTGGCGATGCCGGGCAGAAAGCGCTTTTGCTGCTCGGGCGTGCCATAGGCCATGATCACGGGCGCCACCATCACCGGGCCGAAGGGCAGGATGGCCGGCGCGCCGGCGCGAGCCAGCTCCTCGGCGAACAGGTGCTTTTGCACCGCACCCCAGCCGGGGCCGCCAAATTCCTGGGGCCAGCCATAGGCCAGCCAGCCCTTCTTGCCCAGGATCTTGGCCCAGCCCTGGATGTCGTCACGCTCCAGGCGCAGGCCGTTGCGCACCTTGGCGGCCAGGGTGGGGTCGAGGTGCTGATTGATCCAGGCGCGGACTTCTTCGCGGAAGGCCTGTTCTTCGGGCGTGTATGCCAAATCCATGTGGCGGTCTCCTTGGTAAGCCAGGCGGGACCAGGGCCCGCCGTTCACCAAAGAGCTTGCCTGCGACCACCGGGCCCCGGCAACAGGGGGAACGCGCAAAGTTGTCGCGTCGGTGTCTGTGTTCCGCTAAACGGAATCGCCCAATGCTGCGCACAGGCGTTGCACCTGGGCTTCCAGGGCGGCGACGCGGGCTTCCAGCGCTTCCAGGCGCTGCGCCTCGGCGCCGGTAAGCGCTGTGGCGCTGCTGCCACTGCCACTTGCACTGGCGGAGGGCAGGGGCAGCACGGGTGCGCCGCACAGCAGGTGGGCCCAGCGCGCCTCGCGCGCGCCCGGGGCCTTGGGCAGCAGCTGTACCAGGGCCCCGCCCTTGTCCGCGCTGCGGTCCTGCAGCTCTTCCAGGAAGGCCTCGACCGAGCCGGTGTCGGCAAAGCGGTGCCAGCGCTCGGCATTGGTGCGCAGCTCGGCCGCGGTCTGCGGGCCGCGCAGCATCAGCAGGCCCAGCAGGGCGCTGGCCTGGCTGGGCACACCCAGCACACGCTCGAAGTTGTGCTCCCAGCGCATGGCGCGCTGGCCGCTGACCTCAATCACCAGGTGGCGGTCGCGCAGCGCGTCCAGCGTGGCCAGGATTTCGGCGTCGCTGAGCTGCATCACCGGCTCGCGGCTGGTTTTCTGGTTGCAGCCGCTGGCCAGGCTGTTGAGGGTCAGCGGATAGCTGTCCGGAACGGTGCGGGCCTTTTCCATCAAGGTGGCAAGCACACGCGCTTCAGTCGGGGACAGGGGCAGGTTCTGATGGTCGAAGGTCATGGCTGGGATAATTGCGGCGCAATGAAAAACATCGTGATTTTGATCTCGGGCGGCGGGTCCAATATGGCTGCCATTGTGAAGGCGGCCAAGCAGCAGGATTGGGAACGCCGTTATGGCGCCCGCGTGGCCGCCGTGGTCAGCAACAAGGCCGACGCGAAGGGCCTGGTCTTTGCCCGGGAACAGGGGATTGCCACCGAGGTGCTGGATCACCGGGAGTTTGCCAGCCGCGAGGACTTCGACACCGCACTGGCTCAGCGCATCGACCCCTACCAGCCCGCCGTGGTGGTGTTGGCCGGCTTCATGCGCATCCTGACGCCCGGCTTCGTGCAGCATTTCGCCGGCCGCATGGTCAACATCCATCCCTCGCTGCTGCCGGCCTTCACCGGCTTGCACACCCACCAGCGGGCCATCGATGCCGGCTGCAAGTTTGCGGGCTGCACCGTGCATGGCGTGACGGCCGAGCTGGACGTGGGCCCCATCCTGGACCAGGCCGTGGTGCCCGTGCTGCCCGACGACACGGCCGAGACCCTGGCCGCGCGCGTGCTCACGCAGGAGCACATCATCTACCCCCGCGCCGTGGCCGCCTTGCTGCAACAACGCTGATCAATCGCCCTGCATGGCCGCTCCCAGCGCAGGGTGGCCTGCGGCGGCGACCGATGTGGCTGCCGCATGCCGGTCTTCGGCACTGCGGTTCTGGCTGAGCTTGAACTTGGCTTGCAGGCATGTGATGGCGATTTCAATGCCGACGATGTGCGCGAGCTGCCTTTCCAGGTAGTCGGGCGGGGCATCCTTGATTTTCCAGGCGCCTGCCGCGTGGGGCACAACGCCTTGTGTGCGCGCCTCGTGCGTGCGGGTCAGCTTGCCCACGGCGCCCAGCACCCATTTCCGGTCGTCGTGCAACTGCAGGCGGCCATGCACATGCACCACGCGGTAATTCCAGGTGGGCACCTGCTGGTGCGTCGCGTGCTTGCTGGGATACCAGTTCGGCGAGATGTACGCCTGCTCCGCCTGAAAAATGACAAGCACGTCAACACCATCGTGCAGTTGCTCCAGCAGCGGGTTGGCGCGCGCCACATGGCCGATCAGGCGTGCAGGCGCAGCCTCCGGGGTTTCCAGTTCCCACGGCAGATGGTTGGCGTCCAGACCCCCGGCATGCTGGTGTACCAGCGCACCCAGGGGGTGTTGGCGAATCAGGTCGTAAGCATCGGCGGTGCTGGCCGCGAAATGGGCAGGCAGGTACATGGCAGGCGCGCAAGCAAAACGCCCATCATGCCGCCGGCATGGGGGTGGTGGGGCTGTGCGTCAGGTCCGTGTCAGTGCCAGCCCCGGCGGGCGGCAGCCGGGTGAAGCGCGGCTGGGCCACGCCGTCGATCACCACGGTCTCCTGGAACATGGCCGCCGGGCGCACCCACAGGCCGCGCTCGCCGTACAGGGCGCGGTACAGCGTCAGCGGCTCCAGCGTCTCGCTGTGGCGCACGGTGTCGATCACCTCGTACAGCATGCCCTTGTAGTGGCGGTACAGGCCGGGCGGGGTGGTGATCAGCGGGGGCAGGTGTTCGGAAGCCATGGAGCAGTATCAAAAGTGGAGCTGTCAGCGCAGGTGGGTATTGGGCTGCAGGCCTAAAAGGCCTTAAGCCCCTGGGCGCCCAGCCACGCCAGCCCGGATGGTGCCACGCCGCAGCAGCCAGCGCAGCACCGGGATTTGGTGGCAATGGGACAATACGGGCTATGCATCCCAAAGCCCTCCTCGACGCTTGCGCCGAACTGGTCAAGCTGACCCTCCAATTCCAACACCCTGCCGACGCCGTGGTGTCCCGCTATTTCCGCGACCACCGCAACCTGGGGCCGCGCGAGCGCGCCACCCTGGCCGAAACCGCGTACACCGTGCTGCGCAAGAAGACCTTGTTTGAATCGCTGGCCCGTTCGGGCAGCGGCCCCAAGGAGCGCCGCCTCGCCATTTTGGGCTTCCACGCCCCGCGCAATTTCCTCAAGGCCGCGCTGAGCGAGCAGGAAGCCAAGTGGCTGGACCAGTGCGACGCCGTCCGGCCCGAAGAGCTGCTGCCCCAGCACCGCCACAACCTGCCGCAGTGGATGGCCGATGCCCTGCAGGCCCAGGTGGGCGACCAGTTCGAGGCCCTGGCCGCCAGCATGCTGGAGCCCGCGCCGCTGGACCTGCGCGTCAACGCCCTGCATGCCAAGCGCGAAGCCGTGCAAAAGGAGCTGGCGGCCGCCGGCATCCAGGCCGTCGCCACGCCGTACTCGCCCTGGGGCCTGCGCGTCGAAGACAAGCCCGCGCTGACCAAGCTGGACGCCTTCAAGGAAGGCCGTCTGGAAGTGCAGGACGAAGGCTCGCAACTGCTGGCCCTGCTGCTGGACGCCAAGCGTGGCGAGATGGTGGTGGACTTCTGCGCCGGTGCCGGTGGCAAGACCCTGGCGATCGGCGCGCAGATGCGCAACACCGGGCGCCTGTACGCCTTCGACGTGTCCGCCCACCGCCTGGAGGCGCTCAAGCCGCGCCTAGCGCGCAGCGGCCTGTCCAACGTGCACCCCGCCGCCCTGGCGCACGAGCGCGACGAGCGCGTCAAGCGCCTGGCCGGCAAGATCGACCGCGTGCTGGTGGATGCGCCCTGCTCGGGCCTGGGCACGCTGCGCCGCAACCCCGATCTGAAGTGGCGCCAGGACGAGCAGGCCGTGCACGAGCTGACCGAAAAGCAGCAGTCCATCCTGAGCAGCGCCGCGCGCATGGTGAAGTCGGGCGGCCGTCTGGTCTATGCCACCTGCTCGGTGCTGCCCGAAGAGAACGAACGGATTGCCGAAGCCTTCCAGCAGGCGCACCCCGACTTCGTGCCGCTGGATGCGGGCCAGACCCTGGAGCAGCTGAAGGTGGAACACGCCGCCAGCCTGTGTGCCGGCGGCGAGAGCGGCACCCGCTATGTGCGCCTGTGGCCGCACAGCCACCAGACCGACGGTTTCTTCGCCGCCGTCTGGGAACGCAAGTAAATCCGCGCAGGGCCAGGCCCCGGCACGGTCCCGCAGGCGCTGGGCTCGATCGTCGTGCCCGCGCCGGCCGCCCGGGCCTGGCGCCCCGGTTGCCTCAATCCACGATGAACAGCTTGGCCCCGGTGGTGGTGGACGAGCGGTGCGGTTCCGCATGGTCGGCCACCTGGTAGCTGGTGCCAGGCGTCAGCGTGAAGCGGCGGCCATCCTCCAGCTCGGTGTGCAGCTCGCCCTCCAGGCACAGCAGGATGTGGCCCTTGACGCACCAGTGGTCGGCCACATAGCCGGGCGTGTACTCGACCATGCGCACGCGCAGGTCGCCAAACTGCTGGGTGCGCCAGTAGGCGGTGCCGTGCTCGCCCGGGTGTTCGGTCGGCGGGATGCGCGACCAGTCGGTCGTGCCAAAGGGGATGGCGCTGATGTGCATGCCAGAAACTCCGGAAGGCGCCGCGTGCGGCGACGGGGGTGGTCAGGCTGCCAGCTTATCGGCCTGGCACTGTCCTGGGCCTAGCCCTTGGGTATGCGGGCCATCGCCTGGGGGCGCATTCAGAGCGGGCGACCCAGGCGCTTTTCCACCTGCCGCTTTTCCCAGCCCACCCCCAGAAACGGCAGCCAGCCAAAAATGGCAGCGGCATGCGCCAGGATGCCGATGCCCCAGCCCAGGGCGGGCCAGTAGAACCACAGCCGGTGCGGCGTCGTCAGCAGGTTGATGGCGCACAGCGCCGCGATCACCACCACGTACTGCGCCAGATGGAGGTAAAAGCCCTTGAGCTTGCGCACCTCCAGCAAGGCCAGCTGTTCCTGCTGGCTGGCACTGGGTGTGTGGCTGGGGGACGAGGTCGGGGTGTCGGGCATGGCGGGCTCACTGGACAGGGTGGAAAAGTCGATCTCGAAGACCGACGCCAGTGACTTCAAGGATTCCGTGCTGGCCGCGCTGCCGTTCTCGATGCGCTGGATGGTGCGCACGCTCAGGCCGCTGAGTTCGGCCAGCTGTTGTTGGGACCAGCCGCGTTGCAGCCTAAGTTTCTGTACCTGCATGGGGATTCCTTTTCATCACGTCCTGTGAGCATGCCGGCCCGCCAGGCACAGCGCCACGCCAGCAGGGCGACACGGGCACGACACCGGGGTGACAGCCGCGCTGTCGGGCCTGTCAGGTCGCTGGCGCCACGGGCGCACAGCGCGATTGTCGGTGAGCCCAGGGCCTGCCGGCGTGGTGGGTGGCCGTCCAGGGGTGGCGCAAGGGGACTCGCCCGGCCGGGTCCGCGCGGCACGGGCGCAGCGTACGATAGCCGGCTATGACGACCCAATACGAAAACCTCGCCACGCTTGCGCTGTGGACCGACTTTTTCAAAGTTTCCCCCGCCGAACTGCCCGCCGAGCGCCAGATGCGCGCCCGGCGCATGTCCGGCTTCATCCGTGGCCAGCTGCTGCCGGTGGCAGAATCCGTGGAGCCGGCCGATCCCGCCGCTGCAGCCCCCGAGGGCACCTCCGTGGCAGAGCCGGCCAAAAAAGCCGCCCCCCAGGTCGCGCGCGAATGGGTGTCTGCCCAGTGGGGCCTGGTGCCCAGCTGGGTCAAGTCCGAGAAGGACGCCAAGCTGCGCGCGCCCAAGCTGCTGGTGGCGCTGAATGAAACCGTGAGCACCACCCAGGCCTTCCGCGATGCCTGGCTGGCCGGCCAGCGCTGCATCATCCCCATGCAGGCCTTCTATGTGGACGATGTGCGCACCGGCAAGGCCATTCCCACGCGCATCGCCCGCGTGGACGGCCAGCCCATGGGCGTGGCGGGCGTGTGGAGCCAATGGACCGACCCGGACACCGGGGCCGAGCTGCTGAGCTATGCCGTGCTGACCCTCAACGCCAACAGCCATGCGCTGATGCGCCGCTATGGCCCGCAGGGGGCGGAACGCCGCATGCCGGCCATCCTGGGCGAGGGCACCTACGACGCCTGGCTGACCACACGCCAGGACAAGGCGCGCGAGTTCATGCGGGCGTACCCGGCGAACTGGCTGCTGGCCAACCCGGTGGAGCACAAGAAAGACAAAAAGCCCAAGGGTCTGTTTGATTGATGGGGATAGCAGCTGGCGCAGGCTGGGCCTGCGTGAGTGCCTTATTTCTCTTGGATGTTCAAGCGGCTGCGGGGCACCGACGATTCCCGGCTCGTTCCCGCGGCGAGCAGGGATGGCTGACACCCCACCCCCATGCCGCGATGCCGCCATACCTTTAGCCCCGGTGGATGCCATGCTCACTTCCTTCCAAGCCTGGGCGCATGCCCTGGCACCTGTGCACTCCGTCGCCTTTGACGCCCTGGCCTGGCTGTCTCTGGCTTGCTACCTGCTGTTTGCCGTGGTCGCACTGCACTACGCGCTCCGGCCGTGGGCCGAAAAGGCGATGCTCGCGGCCATCGGCGGCGGCGCCGCCGCCTCGCTGGTGCTGCACCTGTCCCTGCGCAGCAGCCCTGACTATGTGGGCGAGGGGCCCCTCTGGAAGTTTGTCTCCGTGTCCCAGTTCCTGCCCTGGGTGGTGATCAGTCTGGGGGTGCTCTACGTGCTCTACCGCATCGGCCGTCCACTGCGAAAAATGTGCCGTGGCAGGCAGAACCGCTGAAGCCGCCTTGGGTGGGCGCGGTCCGTGGTGGTCTGCCGCCCACGCGCGGCAGACGCACAGAAAAGCCTGTTGCAGGCTGGGTGGCAACAGGCTTTGATTTTTCATAGCAGTCAACGCTTATTGGGCGTGCGTTGGCTGTCTTTTGGGCTGCAATTCCAGATCCGGTGCGAGGGCGGTGTGCGGAGCACATCTGCAAAACACTTTTCAGCGCGCCATGCGGTGCACAGCCGTTCCCCCGATTGCCTGCACGCGCCAGCGCTGTGCGCGCCGCGGGGCCAGCCTGCCACTTGCCGTTGCGGTGGGAACCTGGCGATGCTGCAGGGCCGCTGGTGGTGCCCGGCCGCCTTGGGCCGATGCGCTGCGTGGGCCTGTGTTCACCCCGCCAGGCACGGTGAACACCGCCCCACGCCAGCGTGCGGCGCACGGGCTTGCTCGCAGACCCTCCCGTGCCCAGCCCGCCAGGGCGAGTTTCTGGCCCTTGCCCTGCACGGCACGCCGTGCCACGCAGGGCGGGTGCCATCCATAGTTTTGATAGCTGTCAGCGCAATCCCCATGAGCGCCAGAGCCAGAAAATGCTGAAAAGACTTTAAGCCGTGACCGCTTCGCCCAGCAGCGCATCCACGGCCGCGTGGGCGGCCAGGGTCTCGGCGCAGGCATTGGCCGCTTCCTCGCCCTTTTTCACAAAGTGCGCGTGGAAGAAACCTTGCAGCTCGTCCGAGGGCTGGAAGTTGTGGGGCGTCAGCGCCACCGAGAACACGGGCACGCCCGTGTCCAGCTGCACGCGCATCAGCGCCTCGACCACGGCGGCAGAGACGAAGTCGTGGTGGTAGATGCCGCCGTTGACGATGATGGCGCAGCCGATGACGGCGTTGAACTGGCCGGACTGGGCCAGCTTTTGCGCCATCAGCGGGATTTCGAACGCGCCCGGCACTTCCACCTGGTGGATGCGGGCGGGCGCGGCGCCCAGCGCCTGCAGCCGTGCGGCGGCGGCGTTGCGGGCCTGGTGCACGATGTCGCTGTGCCAGTTGGCACTGACGATGGCGATGCGGGCCGTGGCCAAGGCGGCCTGGGAGGATTGGGAAGGTGTCAAAGTCTGATTCATGTGTGTCTTTCAAGACGTGCAACAAATGAATCAGGGCGCGCGAAGGCAGACGCAGCCCAGGCCGGTGCTGGCGCGCGCAAGCACGCCCGCACCCAGCGGCAGGCTGGAGGACAGGTCTTCACGTTGCTCTTTCATCCGGACTGTGACCGTCGGCTCTGGCATCGCACCAGATCTGCTGACCTTGGCGAAGCAGGCTTCGCCAAGCGCTCGCGGGCTCGCAGCACGGGGCTGCATACCGCCGGTGGGGAGTTTCACCCCGCCCTGAGAACGTATGTCGCCTGGTGGTTCGCCAGGCGACAAAGCCATTGTAGGCCGCCGGCATGGCACTGGTGGTCACCCAGGTAACTGTGCCTTGCGCTGGCGCAAGGGCCGTTGCCCCCACCAGCGCGCCACGGTGGCGCCCAGGCGCGCCCAGACGGTGTCTGAAGTCGGCGCTGTGCCGGATGGCGCGGGGCCGACCGGGGAGGAGGGCAGCGTGGATTGCAGCCGGGCCGGGCCCTGCAGGGCCGTGGCCTGCAGCCACAGCGCGCACGGGGCCCGCCAGCTCTGGCCGGTGTGCAGGTGCAGCGACAGGCTGGGGCCGCCGTCCAACCCGCTCAGTGGGGTGGTCTGCAGCAGCAACTGGCCGCTGGCGCAAAACACCTCGGCCCCGGCGGGCAGCGCCAGGCTGTGGGGGAGGCCATGGGGGATGCGATACAGGGTGGTGCGGTCGGCCCTGGGGATCTGGCCGGGGCATGGCGGGGGAGGCAACGAAGACATAAGGGCCTGCGCAAACGGTGTGAAACAAGGGCTCCAGCGTAGGTTGCGGCGGGCCATCGCGACAGGCACAGCCGCGGGCCAGGCGCACCGCAGCAGTGCAGGTTGGCGGACTGCTGTTCTGGTGGTTCTGCGCTGCATCTGTATCTGTTGCGCAGCAGAGGCCTGGGGCATGATGGCGGCTCTGCTGTCTGTTGGAAATCCGGCCCATGACCCTGGCTGCTGCCGTTTCACTGCCCCTGTACCGCCGCCTGGCGGGTGACTATGCCCAGGCCATGGGTCTGGGGACCCTGCAGGCGGGCGAGCGCATGCCCTCCGTGCGCGAGCTGATGCGCCGCCACCAGGTCAGCCTGTCCACCGCCCTGCAGATGCTGCGCCACCTGGAGGAGCAGGGGCACCTGGAGGCGCGCCCGCGCGTGGGCTACTTTGTGCGTGATGCGCGGGCGCTTGATGGGGTGGCGCTGACCCGCGAACCGGACCTGAGCCAGCCAGTGCAGCCCGGCGCCCAGGCCCACTTTGTGGGCATCAACGAACACATTTCCCTGTTGCTGGAGCGTGGGCGCCAGGCCCAGGTGCACCTCGATGTGGGCGGCTGCACGCCACCGCCGGAGCTGTTCGACCACCGCTTTCTGAACAAGACCGTGGCGCGCCTGCTGCGCGAACACTCGCAACTGCTGACGCAGGGCCGCTCGCTGCTGGCCAACCAGGGCAACCATCCGCTGTTCCAGCAGGCCATGGCCCGGCACGCGCTGGCGGCAGGCATCCGCGTGGCCCCCGGCGATGTGTTGGCGACCACCGGCAATTCCGAAGCCGTGAGCCTGGCGCTGGCAGCCGTGGCTGAGCCGGGCGACATGGTGGCGGTGGAATCGCCCACCTATTACGGTCTGCTGCAGGTGGTGGAGTCGCTGCAGCTGCAGACGCTGGAGATTCCGTGCAGCCCGCGCACGGGGCTGTCGCTGGAGGCGCTGGAGCTGGCCTTCCAGACCCAGCCGCGCCTCAAGGCCGTGGTGGTGGTGCCCGAGCTGCAGATGCCGCTGGGCACGCGCATGCCGGATGCGCACAAGGCCCGGCTGGTGGCTCTGTGCGCGCGTTACGGGGCGGCGCTGATCGAGGACGATTCCTATGGGCTGTTCGTTGAGGGCACGCAGCCGGTGAAGCCCCTCAAGGCCTGGGACAGCGTGGCGGGCCAGGTGATCTATTGCCAGGCTTTCAACAAGAGCCTGGCGCCGGGCTTGCGCCAGGGCTGGATGAATGCCGGGCGCTGGCATGGCCGGGTGCAGATGCTCAAGTTCGCCCAGAGCCGCAACACCCAGACCCTGGGGCAGCTGGTGGTGGCCGAGGTGCTGGGTTCACCCACGCACCAGCGCAGCCTGGAGCGGCTGAAGGCGCAGCTCAAGCAGCAGCGCGAGGCCATGGCCCGGCTGGTGGCGCGCCACTTCCCTATCGGCACGCGCATGAGCCTGCCGGGCGGTGGCCTGTGCCTGTGGCTGGAGCTGCCCGAAGGCTTTTCCAGCGCCCGGCTGTTCGGCGATGCCCTGGACCAGGGGATCCGGATTGCGCCGGGCAGCATGTTCTCCAACTCCGGGCGCTACGAACACTGCCTGCGGCTGGCCTGCACCCACCCGGTGGATGCCGCCGTGGAACAGGCGCTGCAGCTGCTGGGGGCCATGGCCTGCCAGCAACTGGGGCAGGCGCCGCGCGGTTGAGGGTTGGGGTACGGCCAGGTGTTGGGGTAGGGCCGCCTGAGATGTGGGCTCGCACTTGCCAGTCCACGCACGGGTCGACAGCGGCTGCCTTGTGCCATCCACCCAGGGCGCAGGCAACAAAAAACCGCCTGCAGCTTGCGCTGTCGGCGGTTCTTGTCCGAAGAAACGGCTGAATTACTTCAGCTTGGTTTCCTTGTACTCGACGTGCTTGCGAGCCTTGGGGTCGAACTTCATGATCGACATCTTTTCAGGCATCGTCTTCTTGTTCTTGGTCGTGGTGTAGAAGTGACCGGTGCCAGCTGTGGAAGCCAGCTTGATCTTTTCGCGTCCGCCTTTAGCAGCCATTTTTATGCTCCTTGAGGAAATTAAGCCTGGCCACGGGCACGCATGTCTGCGAGCACGGAGTCGATGCCGTTCTTGTCGATCAGACGCAGGGCAGCGCTGGAAACACGCAGGCGCACCCAGCGGTTTTCGCTCTCAACCCAGAAACGACGGTACTGCAGGTTGGGCAGGAAACGACGCTTGGTCTTGTTGTTGGCGTGGGAAACGTTGTTGCCCACCATGGGCTTCTTGCCCGTAACTTCACATACGCGTGCCATTTGGACACTCCGATATTTGAAACGGCCGCCAGCACGGAGATTGCACGGTCAGCGCAATGTGCCAGCAGGCCTCACCTCGCCAGATAAAGGGTGGCGGTAGCCCGAATTTGTCACACCCCACAACCTGTAAGAACAGGCGCTAAATGCAGCAAAGCCCGCGATTATACGGGCTTTCTGGAAAAAGGCGTGGGCCGACAGGGTTTTAGCCTGCCGCACGCCCGGGCATGCGCGGTTTACTGGTCCAGGAAGCGCTGGGCATCCAGCGCGGCCATGCAGCCGGTGCCGGCGCTGGTGATGGCCTGGCGGTACACGTCATCCTGCACGTCGCCGGCGGCGAACACGCCGGGCACGCTGGTCTGCGTGGCATAACCCTTGCGGCCACCCTGGGTGACGATGTAGCCGTTTTCCAGTTCCAGCTGGCCCTTGAAGATGTCGGTGTTGGGCGAGTGGCCGATGGCGATGAAGCAGCCTTGCAGGGCCACGTCCTCGGTGTGGCCATCCTGCGTGCTCTTGATGCGGATGCCGGTCACGCCGGACTGGTCGCCCAGCACTTCGTCCAGGGTGAAGTGGGTCTTGAGCTCGATCTTGCCTTCCTTGACCTTCTCCATCAGCTTGTCCACCAGGATGGGCTCGGCCGTGAACTTGTCACGGCGGTGCACCAGGGTGACCTTGCTGGCGATGTTGGACAGGTACAGGGCTTCTTCCACGGCGGTGTTGCCACCACCGACCACGCACACCGGCTGCTCACGGTAGAAGAAACCGTCGCAGGTGGCGCAGCCGGACACGCCGCGGCCCATGAAGGCCTCTTCCGAAGGCAGGCCCAGGTACTTGGCCGAGGCGCCGGTGGCGATGATCAGGCTGTCGCAGGTGTAGGTGCCGCTGTCGCCGGTCAGGGTGAAGGGGCGCTGGGACAGGTCCACGCTGTGGATGTGGTCGAACACCATCTGGGCCTTGAAGCGCTCAGCGTGCTCCATGAAGCGCTGCATCAGTTCGGGGCCTTGCACGCCGTTGACGTCGGCGGGCCAGTTGTCCACTTCGGTGGTGGTCATCAACTGACCGCCCTGGGCCATGCCGGTCACCAGCATGGGGTTCAGATTGGCGCGGGCTGCGTAGATGGCCGCGGTGTAGCCGGCAGGGCCGGAACCCAGAATCAGGACTTTGGCGTGTTGGTTGGTGGACATCGTTGCTTTTCGAAGGGGGAGGTGTTGCGCGCATGCGCCACACCGGTTGAACAATCGCACGGCACCTGTCGGGCAGGTGTCACCGCTTGCACGGGGTAGCCATGCATTGTAGAAAGCTGGGGAAATTCCTGGGCAAGGTATCCCTAAACACGCGCATAGCCAGAAGCTAACGGCACCGGCCTGTGCGGCGGCCACCGCCGGGCTGCGGGCGGTGCGCGCACGCCCGCGTGGTTGTTGCAAGTGCTTGCACAGGCGTTGCAACCATTTGTGTAGCGCCTCGCACGCCTAAGGTAAGCTCCCGACTGCGTATGACTTATTCCTCGAATGCACTGAATGCCAATCTGGCCAAGACCGCGCCCCGCCAGGGATTGGCGCGCTTTGGCCATGAAATCTGCCTGACCGCCGGGGCGCTGGGCCTGCTGTTCTGGCTGATGGCGATGGTCAGCTACTCGCCCCTGGACCCCGCGTGGTCCACATCGGGCAGCAGTGACGTGGTCATGGTGAACAACTGGATGGGCCGTTTGGGCGCATTGCTCGCCGATGCCTGGTATTTCGGCTTTGGCCTGTCGGCCTGGTGGCTGCTGCTGATCGCCTTGTATGTGCTGTGCGCGTCCAGCCTGCGCTGGATGCGCGGCCACAGCATGCTGGAAACCCCGGTGGGCGAGCGCCTGCAGTGGTGGGCCGGCGTGGCCCTGCTGCTGGGCGTGAGCTGCGCGCTGGAGTGGTCGCGCCTGTACCGGTTTGAGAGTGTGCTGCCCGGCCATGCCGGTGGTGTGGTGGGTTACACCCTGGGTCTGATTGGCGTGCGCTGGCTGGGCTTCACCGGTTCGGGCCTGATCGGGATTGCGCTGCTGGTGGTGGCGTTGTCGCTGGTGTTCCGCTTTTCCTGGGGCCGCGCTGCCGAGGGCCTGGGCCGCCGCATCGAGACCCTGGTGCGCCTGAACCAGCAGCAGCGGGAAAAGGTCAAGGACGAGGCCGAAGGCCGCAAGGCCGCCAAGGAGCGCGCCAAGGTGGTTGCCGAGGAGCGCAGCGAAATCGAGGAGCACCACCACGAGCCGGTGCTGATCGTGACGCCCACGGCTGCGCCGCCGCAGCCCAGCGAGCGTGTGCTCAAGGAGCGCCAGAAGCCGCTGTTCCAGGATTCGCAGATGCAGGAAGGCAGCCTGCCGCAGGTGGACCTGCTGGATGCCGCGCCGGCCAAGCAGGAAACCGTGTCGCCCGAGACGCTGGAGATGACCAGCCGCTTGATCGAGAAAAAGCTCAAGGACTTCGGCGTGGACGTGCGTGTGGTGCAGGCCACGCCCGGCCCGGTGGTCACGCGCTACGAGATCGAACCGGCCACGGGCGTCAAGGGATCGCAGGTGGTCAATCTGGCCAAGGACCTGGCGCGCTCGCTGTCGCTGGTGTCCATCCGCGTGATCGAGACCATCCCCGGTAAGAACTATATGGCGCTGGAGCTGCCCAACACCAAGCGCCAGTCGATCCGCCTGTCGGAGGTGCTGGGCTCGCAGGTCTACCACGAGGCCAAGAGCCTGCTGACCATGGGCCTGGGCAAGGACATCGAGGGCAAGCCCGTGGTGGCCGACCTGGCCAAGATGCCCCACGTGCTGGTGGCCGGTACCACCGGCTCGGGCAAGTCGGTGGGGATCAACGCCATGATCCTGTCGCTGCTGTACAAGGCCGAGGCCAAGGACGTGCGCCTGCTGATGATCGACCCCAAGATGCTGGAAATGTCGGTCTACGAAGGCATTCCGCACCTGCTGGCGCCCGTGGTGACCGACATGAAGCAGGCCGCCAACGGCCTGAACTGGTGCGTGGCCGAGATGGAGCGCCGCTACAAGCTGATGAGCAAGCTGGGCGTGCGCAATCTGGCCGGCTACAACACCAAGATCGGTGAAGCCACGGCAAAGGGTGAAATCATTGGTAACCCCTTCAGCCTGACGCCGGAGTCGCCCGAGCCCCTGGACCGCCTGCCGCACATCGTCATCGTCATCGATGAGCTGGCCGACCTGATGATGGTGGTGGGCAAGAAGATCGAAGAGCTGATCGCCCGCCTGGCGCAGAAGGCGCGCGCGGCCGGCATCCACCTGATCCTGGCCACCCAGCGCCCCAGCGTGGACGTGATCACCGGCCTGATCAAGGCGAACATTCCGACACGCATTGCCTTCCAGGTCAGCAGCAAGATTGACAGCCGCACCGTGCTGGACCAGATGGGGGCCGAGTCCCTGCTGGGCATGGGCGACATGCTGTACATGGCCAGCGGCACGGGGCTGCCCATTCGTGTGCATGGGGCCTTTGTGTCAGACGATGAAGTACATCGGGTGGTGAGTTATTTGAAGGAACAAGGCGAGCCCGATTACATCGAAGGGGTGTTGGAGTCGACCCTGTCGGAAGACGGTGGTCCGGACGGTGAAGGTGGTGGTGAAGGGGGCGAGAAGGACCCGATGTACGACCAGGCCGTGGAAATCGTCCTCAAGGACCGCAAGGCCAGCATCTCGTACGTGCAGCGCAAGCTGCGCATTGGTTACAACCGTTCGGCCAATCTGCTGGAACAGATGGAGCAGGCAGGGCTGGTGAGTGCCCTCACCAGCAGCGGCCAGCGCGAAGTGCTGGTGCCTGCACGGCCGGAATAAGACCTGACAGCCTTGGCTGCTGGGCGAAAGGACAGGATGGATATGACAAAGTCGTTGGGGGTGCTGGCCGCGAGTGTGCTGCTGCCGGCCGTGGTCTGGGCCGATGGCCTGCAGAGCCTGGAACACTTCATGCGCACGGCCAAGGCCGGGCAGGCGCAGTTCACGCAGACCGTGACCGCACCGGCCAAGGAAGGGCAGGCGCCGCGCACCAAGACCAGCAGCGGTGACTTCACGTTCCAGCGGCCCGGTCAGTTCAAGTTCACCTACACCAAGCCGTTTGCCCAGACCATCGTTGCTGATGGAAAGACGGTGTGGCTGTACGACGTGGACCTGAACCAGGTCACGCAGCGCAAGCAGGCCGATGCCCTGGGCAGCACGCCGGCGGCGATCCTGGCGTCGGCCAGCGACCTGTCGGGCCTGCAAAAGGACTTCACGCTCAAGCCCGTGCCCGATGCCGACGGCCTGCAGTGGGTTGAGGCCGTGCCCAAGGCGTCGGACGGCCAGCTCAAGAGCGTGCGCGTGGGCTTCCAGGGCGAGACCCTGGCGGCCATGGACATCCTGGACGGCTTCGGCCAGCGCTCGGTGATCCGGTTCAGCCAGCTCAAGCTGCTGCCCGCGCTGCCGGCCGGGCACTTCAAGTTCGAAGTGCCCGCGGGGGCCGACGTCATGCAGCAGTGATGGCTGGTATTAATGCGATAGCGCCTTGCGCGCTTGGCGTCTAGGTTTCAGTATGTATGTGGCCTGAAATGCAGGCACAGTGCGCGTCAATTGCTCTGTTTGTGTGAGCGTCCCATGCAAAAAGCCCCGCAGCTTGTGGCTGCAGGGCTTTTTTTGTGGCGTCTGCCGGATCAGGCCGTGGTGGCTGCAGGCGCGGGGCGCATGCGGTCCAGCACGGCGCTGAGGGCCAGGGTGGCCGCCACGGGCAGCAGCCAGCCCAGGCCCAGCGCGCTGCCAGGCAGGCTGCCCAGCGCGGCGGGCACGATGCTGCCAAAGCCCATGGCCTTGAGGGCGTCCACGATGCCGAACAGCAAGGCCATGCCCATCACGGGGATGAACACGCGCGCCTGGTGCTGGAACAGCTTGGACATCAGGCCCAGCGCGATCAGCGCCATGGCCACGGGGTAGATGGCCACCAGCACGGGCACGGCCACGGTGATCAGCTGCTCCAGCCCCTGGTTGGCCACGGCGGTGCTGAAGACCGACATGACGATCACCACGGTGCGGTACTTCACGCCCAGCAGTTCGCTGAAATAGGCCGAGCAGGAGCTGACCAGGCCCACGCCCGTGGTCAGGCAGGCCAGCAGGATCACGGCGGCCAGCAGGAAGCTGCCGGCGGTGCCGAAGGTGTTGTCCACGTAGGTGTTCAGGATCTTGACGCCGCTGGCGCCGGCTTCCACTACCGAGCCGCTCATGCCGCCCAGGTAGACCAGGGACACATAGACCAGGCCCAGGCCGGTGGCGGCGATCAGGCCCGCCAGGATGGTGTAGCGCGTGTGCAGCCGGGTGTCGGTCACGCCGGCGGCCTTGATGGCGGCCACGATGATGATGCCGAAGACCAGGGAGGCCAGCGCGTCCATGGTCTGGTAGCCCTGCAGGAAGCCCTGGGCCAGGGCCTGGCCGGCCGAGGCGTAGTCGGGCGCGGGCGTGGTCACGATGTCACCGGCCGGGGCCACGAAAGCGGCGATGCCCAGGATGGACAGCACCACGATCAGCGCCGGGGTGATGATCTTGCCGATGTTGTCCATCAGCTTGCCGGGGAACAGCGACAGCACCATCACCAGTGCGAAGTAGCCGATGGTGAACAGCAGCAGCGCCTCGGGCGTGTTGCCGGTGAACGGGGCCATGCCCACCTCGAACGACACGGTGGCCGTGCGCGGCGTGGCAAAGAAGGGGCCGATCGTCAGGTAGATGGACAGGCCCATCAGGGTGCCGGCCAGCTTGCCGATGGGGCTGGTCAGCGTGTCCAGCCCCCCGCCGACGCGCGCCAGCGCGACCACGCCCAGCAGGGGCAGGCCCACGCCGGTCAGCAAAAAGCCCAGGGCGGCAGACCATTGGAATTCACCAGCGGCCAGGCCCACGCTGGGCGGGAAAATGATGTTGCCAGCGCCCAGAAAGAGCGCAAAAGTCATGAAGCCGAGGGCAAGAATGTCCCGCGTCTTGAGTGTTGTCATGGGGAAAAAACCTAAAACCAGAGGGCCGCAGCACAGCCGTGCGTGCGAGCCGCGTTGCAGAGCGACGAATGCGGATTCCGTGCGCGTACGCTGCGGGCCGGATGTCGGCGCCGACAGGAGCAGGGTGCCTTGCCGGCCGAGGGTCGCAGGGGCAGCAAATGGCGAGGGGTTTCCGTGCCGATTAAGCTTGTGGCTTCGGTCCACGGGCTACAGCCATCATGGGTAACGCAGGTAAGCATCGCGCATGACGGGTAGTGATCCGCTGATTTACCTATTTTGCCGCATATAAAGTTCTGTTATATGGCGAACTCCAAAACAACCCTGAAAGGCGCAGCTGATTTGTCCAAGGTCACATCCGGCGGGGGGGATTCGGCCCTGCATGCCCCCCTGCCCGAGCGTTTGCGCCCCCGCAGCCTGGCGGAGGTCGTGGGCCAGCAGCAGGTGCTGGGCGCGGGCATGCCGCTGCGGCTGGCCTTCGAGTCGGGCCGCCCGCACAGCTGCATTCTGTGGGGCCCGCCCGGCGTGGGCAAGACCACCATCGCCCGCCTGATGGCCGATGCCTTCGATGCGCAGTTCATCGCCATCAGCGCCGTGCTGGGCGGGGTCAAGGACATCCGCGAAGCCGTGGAGCGGGCCGAGCTGGCGCGCAGCGGCCTGATGCCGCAGCGCACCATCGTGTTCGTGGACGAGGTGCACCGCTTCAACAAAAGCCAGCAGGACGCCTTCCTGCCGCACGTGGAAAGCGGCCTGTTCACCTTCATCGGGGCCACGACGGAAAACCCGTCCTTCGAGGTCAACTCGGCCCTGCTGTCGCGCGCGGCGGTCTATGTGCTGCAAAGCCTGACGGCGGACGACTTGAAGCAAATTGTGGCAAAAGCCCAGGCGCTGCAAGCGGTGCCAGCTATGGAAGATGAAGCGCTGGAGCGGTTGATTGCCTATGCCGACGGCGATGCACGGCGCCTGCTGAACACGCTGGAGACCCTGGCCATCACGGCCGAGCAGGCCCAGGTGGGCAGCATCACCGACGCCTGGCTGCTGCAGGTGCTGGGCGAGCGCATGCGCCGCTACGACAAGGGCGGCGAGCAGTTCTACGACACCATCAGCGCGCTGCACAAATCGGTGCGCGGCTCGGATCCCGATGCCGCGCTGTACTGGCTGGTGCGCATGCTCGATGGCGGCGCCGATCCGCGCTACATGGCCCGACGCCTGATCCGCATGGCCTGGGAGGACATCGGCCTGGCCGACCCGCGCGCCATGCAGATCACCAACGAGGCGGCGCAAACCTATGAGCGCCTGGGCAGCCCCGAGGGCGAACTGGCGCTGGCCCAGGCCGTGCTCTACTTGGCCGTGGCGCCCAAGAGCAATGCCGGCTACCAGGCCTACAACCAGATGAAGGCCCTGGTCAAAGCCGACAGCACGCGGCCCGTGCCCATGCACCTGCGCAATGCCCCGACCAAGATGATGAAGGACATGGACTGGGGCAAGGGCTACCGCTACGCCCACGACGAGGAAGGTGGCTTTGCGGCCGGGGAGGATTACTTTCCCGAGGGGCTGGACAATCCCCACTTCTACCAACCCGTGCCGCGCGGCCTGGAGATCAAGATCGGTGAAAAATTGGCGCAACTGCGCCAGCTCAACGAGGCCGCAGAGCAGCAGCGCAAGCCGTGAGGGGCGGCCTGCATCGCGCCACCGCGGTGCGGCAGGCATGCCCTCGCTGCGGCGACAAAATGTTCAATTTTTTTCGAATTTGATCAATGAGTGTGCGCTTGCGTTCTTTTTTGTTGTTTCATGCTTCGTCACACATTTGTCATAAAAATTTAATTAAATATTCACTGTTTTGTCATGGACAATGCGCGGCAACCAGCCGCCTTGGCCGGTGCCACAACCCGGAACGGCGACACCTGCGTCGCCCCGCCGGAACGACAGGAATGGCGCGCTGCGCGCATTCCCACAGATCCAGCAGCCTACGTGTGTGCCACGCGTAGGCTTTCTAGTTTCCAACGCTATACATAACTCTTGGAGGAGCGTTCATGCTGTTTGGCAAGCTCTTGCCCCGCGAAGGCAATTTTTTCGAAATGTTCAACCAACATGCCGAGCGCATCGTGGAAGCCGCACGTGCGTTCTCGCAGATGGTGGCCAACTACAACGATACGCACCTGCGTGAGAAGTACAACAGCGATGTCGACAACGCCGAGCGCGCCGCCGACCGTGTGACCCACGAAGTCACCAAGACCCTGCACCAGACCTTCATCACGCCCCTGGACCGTGAGCACATCCACGGCCTGATCAACACCATGGACGACGTGGTGGACCTGATCCAGGACTCGGCCGAAGCCATGGCGCTGTACGACATCCGCCAGATGACCGAAGAGATGACGCGCCTGGCCGACCTGAGCCTCAAGTGCTGCGAGCGCGTGCGCGATGCCGTCAAGCTGCTGAACCAGATCGCCGACCAGTCGGTGGCCGAGGCCGCCCTGAAGACCTGTCAGGAAATCGACCGCCTGGAATCGGACGCCGACCGCGTGCTGCGCGCCGCGATGAGCAAGCTGTTCCGTGAAGAGCAGGATGTGCGCGAACTGATCAAGCTCAAGGGTGTGTACGAGCTGATGGAAACCATCACCGACAAGTGCGAGGACGTCGCCAACACCATCGAGGGCATCGTCCTCGAAAACTCCTGATCGACCAGCACGGGGAATCCTGACCATGGAAACCGTACAAGCCGCCCTGTGGGTGGTCATTCTGCTGGTGGCGATGGCGCTGATCTTCGACTTCATGAATGGCTTTCATGATGCGGCGAACTCGATCGCAACCGTCGTCTCTACCGGCGTGCTCAAACCCACGCAGGCCGTGGTGTTTGCCGCCTTCTTCAACTTTGTGGCGATCTTCGTGTTCCACCTCAGCGTGGCTGCCACGGTGGGCAAGGGCATCGTGAATCCGGAGATCGTGGACACCCACGTGGTCTTCGGCGCCCTGGCCGGCGCCATCGTCTGGAACCTGATCACCTGGTACTACGGCATCCCCTCCAGCTCCTCGCACGCGCTGATCGGCGGCATCGTCGGCGCTGTGGTGGCCAAGGCCGGCACCGGTCCGCTGATTGCCAGTGGCATCCTCAAGACCCTGGCCTTCATCTTCATCTCGCCGCTGCTGGGCTTCCTGTTCGGTTCGCTGATGATGGTGATCGTCGCCTGGATCTGCCGCCGCACGCGCCCCAGCAAGGTGGACAAGTGGTTCCGCCGCCTGCAACTGGTGTCGGCCGGCGCCTATTCGCTGGGCCACGGTGGCAACGATGCGCAAAAGACCATCGGCATCATCTGGCTGCTGCTGCTGGGCACGGGCTACATGTCGAGCACCGAATCCAGCCCGCCCATCTGGGTGATCGTCAGCTGCTACGCGGCGATCGGTCTGGGCACCATGTTCGGCGGCTGGCGCATCGTGAAGACCATGGGCCAGAAGATCACCAAGCTCAAGCCCGTGGGCGGCTTCTGTGCCGAATCCGGGGGCGCGATGACGCTGTTCTTCGCCACCTTCCTGGGCGTGCCCGTCTCCACCACCCACACCATCACCGGCGCCATCGTCGGCGTGGGCTCCACCCAGCGCATGAGCGCGGTGCGTTGGGGCGTGGCCGGCAACATTGTCTGGGCCTGGATTCTGACCATCCCCGCCAGCGCCTTCGTGGCGGCCGTGGCCTACTGGGTCAGCCTGCAGCTCTATTAAAAAGAGCGCCTGGCGCTAATACAAAAAGGACTTCAGAGTGGAATGGCTCTGAAGTCCTTTTTCTTTCTGCGCAAGCTGCTACCCTGTTGGAAGCAGCCAAGTCCTCATTGGGAAATCTTGCGCGCTTCCTCAATCTGGTATTCGAAGTAGTGTTGGAAGCTGTAGGCCAGGCTGGCCATCAGCACCGCCGCCCCCACCATCAGGGCGGCCGCGATGGCGGCAATCGTGAACCAGTTGGTATGGCCGGCCGGCGCATCGGCACTGGCCTGCGGGTTGAAGCGGGCGTTCCATTGCTGCGGCTGGCGCAGACCGTAAAGGATGGCCACCAGGGCGCAGGCGGCGATGGTGAAGCCCAGCAGCGGAATCAGCACCCAGCTGAGCTGGTCATCCTGGCCGAACTGTTGCACGCGCTGGATGCCATACAGCCCCAGCGCCGTGGGAATGGGCAGGGCCCAGCCCAGGGTGTCGCCCATCCCATGCAGATAAAACCGGTGCAGCCCCAGGGGGCCTCCGACGAATGCCAACCACGCTGCAACGGTCTTGTTCTTCATGCCCCCATTATTCGGGTGAGGTGCTGGCGCCGGCACCTAGGGACTTCTCCATCATCACCACATCCAGCCAACGGTCGAACTTCCAGCCCACGGCGCTGAGCGTGCCCACATGCGCAAAGCCCGCGGCGCGGTGCACGCCCACCGATCCGGCATTCGTGCTGTCGCCGATCACGGCGATCAGCTTGCGCACGCCGACGGCTTCGCACTCCCGGCACAGCGCATCCAGCAGCAAGCGGCCAATGCCCTGGCCGCGGGCCTGATCCGACACGTAGATGGAATCCTCGGCCGAGAACCGGTAGGCCGGGCGCGGCTTGAACCAGTTGGCATAGGCATAGCCCAGGATGCTGCCGTCCTCGCCTTCGGCCACCAGCCAGGGCAGGTGCTTGTTCAGCACGTCCTGGCGGCGGGTCGTCATGTCGGCCAAGGAGGGCGGCTCGATCTCGAAGGTGCCGGTGCCGTGCAGCACGTGGTGGCGGTAAATGGCCGTGATGGCGGTCAAATCCAGGGGTTGGCTGGGGCGGACGTTAGGCATAAAAATCAGAACCCTATATAATCTTGCGTTTTCGGCGTGTCGCTGGCCGGGTGGCCATGTCGCGTGTCTCAAACGCCGTGAAAAACTCTTGCAGCAAATTTGCTGCGACCACCCGAAGGATAAATCATGGTCGTTATTCGACTCTCCCGCGGCGGCTCCAAGGCACGTCCTTTCTTCAACATCGTCGTGACCGACAAGCGCGTTCGTCGCGATGGCGCTTTCATTGAGCGCGTGGGTTTCTACAACCCCACCGCCCGTGGCGCTGAAGAAGGTCTGCGCATTGCGCTGGACCGCGTGACCTACTGGAAGGGCGTTGGCGCCCAGGCTTCCGACACCGTCGAACGCCTGCTCAAGCAAGCTGCCGCCAAGGCTGCTGCCTAATCAGCACCCCCATTGAAAACGGGTTCCGTTGGCTAGTCTGACGGAACCCGTTTTTTCTTTTTTCGTCTTTTGAAGATTGTCATGAGCCACATGCCTGAACTGGAGCCCACCGCACTGCCGGACGATGCGGTGGAAATTGGCCGCATTGCCGATGCGTGGGGGGTGAAGGGTTGGTTCAAGGTCATTGCCTACAGTGCGGATCCTGAGGCCCTGTTCGCCGCCAAGCAGTGGTTCTTGCTACCGGCCGAAAAAGGCGCCAAGCATTTCACGGGCACGGTGTTGCTGCCGGTCAAGCAGGTGCGCCCGCACTCGGACACCATCGTGGCCACTTCGCCCGCCGTGCTGGACCGCAATGCGGCCGAGGCCCTGCGCGGTGCCCGCATCTTCGTGGCGCGCGAGCATTTCCCCCAGGCCGAGGACGGCGAGTACTACTGGGTCGACCTGATGGGCCTGCAAGTCAGCAACCGTGAAGGCGTGGACCTGGGCGTGGTCAAGGATTTGCTGGCCACCGGGCCCCAGACCACGCTGGTGCTGGCCTACGAAGAAGGTGGTAAGGAGCGCGAGCGCATGATTCCCTTTGTCGATGCCTACATCGACAAGGTGGATGTGGTCGCCAAAACCATCATCGCGGACTGGCAGCCCGACTACTGAGCCCTTGGCACGCATGCGTTTCGACATCATCACCCTGTTCCCCGAGCTGTTCGCCCCTTTCCTGGAAAGCGGAGTGACGCGCCGTGCCTATGCTTCCGGGCAGGTGGCGGTGCATCTGTGGAACCCGCGCGACTATGCCCAAGGCAACTACCGCCGCGTGGACGATCGCCCGTTCGGCGGTGGCCCTGGCATGGTGATGATGGCCGAGCCGCTGCAGCTGTGCCTGGAGGCCATCCGTGCGGCGCACGCCGAGGGCGGAGCATCCGCGCCGGCGCCGGTGGTGCTGTTCTCGCCGATCGGCCAGACCCTCAAGCACGAGGTGGTGGCCGACTGGGCCGAGAGCCAGGGTGCCATCCTGCTGTGCGGCCGCTATGAGGGCATCGACCAGCGCTTCATCGATCAGTACGTCACCCACCAGCTGAGCCTGGGGGATTTCGTGCTCTCCGGCGGCGAGCTGGCGGCCCTGGTGCTGCTGGATGCGGTCACGCGGCTGCAGCCCGGGGTGCTCAACGACGCGGGCAGCTTCCAGCAGGACAGCTTCAACCCCGCGCTGGACGGGCTGCTGGACTGCCCGCATTACACCCGCCCCGAAGTCTGGCAAGGCCAGCCGGTGCCGCCCGAGTTACTGTCGGGCCACCACGGCAACATCGAGCGCTGGCGCCGTGACCAGCGCCTGCGCATCACGGCGCAGCACCGCCCAGAATTGATCGCACAGGCCCGCGCCCAGGGCTTGTTGAATGCCAAAGACGAAGGGTTTTTGGCAAAAAACGCGTCCCAGCTATAATGCTGGGTTCTTTGATCCTCTATCCGGCCGCTGCATCGGTTTGAATGCAGCCATAGCACCAATCCCGGCGCTTGCCAATTCTGGCGCGGACAAGATCAAGATGGATGAATCATGAATCTGATCCAAACTCTGGAGCAAGAAGAAATTGCTCGCCTGAACAAGACCATCCCTGCTTTCGCGCCTGGTGACACCGTCATCGTGTCCGTGAACGTGGTGGAAGGTAATCGCAAGCGCGTGCAGGCTTACGAAGGCGTGGTGATCGCCAAGCGTAACCGTGGCCTGAACAGCGCGTTCATCGTGCGCAAGATTTCCAGCGGCGAAGGTGTGGAGCGTACGTTCCAGACTTACTCTCCCCTGATCGCTGGCATCGAAGTCAAGCGCCGCGGTGATGTGCGTCGTGCCAAGCTGTACTACCTGCGTCAGCGCAGCGGCAAGTCGGCACGTATCAAGGAAAAGCTGCCACAACGCGTCAACAAGACTGCTGTTGCAGCTGCCGAGTAATCGCGCAGCCTTGTCAGGCAAAAGCCGCTACAGTTCGCTGTGGCGGCTTTTTTTATGCCCGTGGAGAAGCTTTGTTGACCCCCTCGCCCGCGTCCCGGCAGCCAGCGTCGCTGACCGCCAGCATCCCCAACTTCGATCCGCGCCAGGTGCCGGTCATCGGTACCGACAGCCATCTGCCGGCCGTGCCCGCCGCCGGCCAAACCCCCCAGGCCTTGCGCGCGCGCTTCGCCCATCCGCCGCGGTGGCAGCCCGAAGTCCGCAAGGAGGCACGCTTTGCCCCGCGCACGCCGGCGCATGCGGCGGTGCTGGTGCCCCTGGTGCTGCGCGAGGAGCTGACGGTGCTGCTGACCCAGCGCACGGAGCAGCTGTCCACGCATTCCGGGCAGGTGGCCTTTCCTGGTGGGCGGCAGGACCCGGAAGATGCCGATGCCACGGCCACGGCCCTGCGGGAGGCCCAGGAGGAAGTTGGTCTGGATCCCGGGCAGGTCGAGGTGCTGGGCAGCCTGCCGGTCTATGAGACCGGCACGGCCTTCATGGTCACCCCGGTCGTGGCCCTGGTGCAGCCCGATGCGCCGCTGCATCCCAACCCCTACGAAGTGGCGGATGTGTTCGAGGTGCCGCTGCGCTTCTTGCTCGATCCGGCCCACCACCAGCGCCACCGGCTGCACTGGCAGGGCCAGGAGCGCGAGTGGTTTTCCATGCCGTACCTGGATGCCGGGCGCGAGCGCTACATCTGGGGCGCCACGGCGGGCATGCTGCGCAACTTCTACCGTTTCATGGTGGCTTGAGGCGGCCCGCGCTGGCGCGGGGGTGGCAAGGCGAAGGCTTGCCGCTATCATCGTCCCATGAGTTTCTTTGCCATCTTGCTTGCTCTCTTGCTGGAGCAGGCCCGTCCGCTGTCACGGGGCAACCCGGTGCACGCTGGCGTTCGGGCCTGGTCGGTGTCGGTGCGTCGTAACTTCGATGCGGGTCGTGAACACCATGGCTGGGTGGCCTGGGGACTGGCCATGGTGCCACCCGTGCTGCTGGTCGTCGGGGTGTACTGGCTGCTGATGCGCTGGGTCGGCTGGCCGGCGGCCATGCTGTGGAATGTGGCCGTGCTGTACGTCACCCTGGGCTTTCGCCAGTTCAGCCACCATTTCACCCGCATCCGCGACGCGCTGGAAAGCGGCGATGAGCAGGCGGCACGCGAAGGTCTGGCGGACTGGCGCCAGGTGGATGCGGCCGAGGTCCCGCGCAGTGAAGTGGTGCGCCATGTGATCGAGTACTCGGTCATTTGCGCCCACCGCCACGTGTTCGGCGTGCTGTTCTGGTTTGCGCTGCTGGCGGCCCTGGGCCTGGGGCCGGCGGGCGCTGTGCTTTACCGCATGGCGGAATACCTGTCGCGCTACTGGTCGCGCAAGTCGATTGGTGGCGCCGCACCGGTGAGCGAGCGGCTGCAGCAATCGGCCAAGCAGGCATGGACGGTGATCGACTGGCTGCCCTCGCGCATGACGGCGCTGGGGTTTGCCGTGGTGGGCAGCTTTGAGGAAGCGATCGATGGCTGGCGCTTTCACACCAAGCACTTTCCCAACGACAACGATGGCGTGATTCTGGCGGCCACCGCCGGCGCCATCAACGTGCGCCTGGGCGGCAACGCGCTGAAGATGCGCGAGGAGCTGCAGACCGCGCCCGTGTACGACGACGAGGACGGCTGGCAGGACCCCGGTGTGACCCCGGGGCGTGAGGCCGACGTGGGCCACCTGCGCGCTCTGGTGGGCCTGGTGTGGCGCAGCGTGGTGGTGTGGATGCTGCTGCTGGCGCTGCTCAGTCTGGCGCGCCTCATCGGCTGATTGGATAGCACTCTGCGCAGGCTGCATAAGGGTTAGAGGCTAATTTCCCATAAAAAAACCGCCAGGGATTGCCTGGCGGTTTTTTTTGTGGGGCATGTGCCGTCGCTTCAGTAGCGCATCTGGCTCAGCTCATCGAACAGCTCGGCGTAGATGCGGTAGCGGTTGGGGTGGATGCAGTGCGGGCTGCCTTCCTGGTCCACCTCGGCCATCACGGCGCAGCCCGGCTCGTGCAGGTGGGTGCAGTTGTAGAACTTGCACTGGTTGGCCAGGGCGCCGATGTCCGGCATGCAGCGCGGCAGGTCGGTGGGGGCGATGTGGTACAGGCCAAATTCCTGGAAACCGGGGGAGTCGATCAGGGCCGTGGTGCGCGCGGTGTCCATCCAGTACCAGGTGGTGGTGGTGGTGGTGTGCTTGCCGGTGTTGAGCACGCGCGAGATCTCGTTGGTGGCCGCCTGTGCGCCGGGCACCAGCAGGTTGATCAGCGTGCTCTTGCCCACGCCCGAAGGG
The DNA here is from genome assembly GCF_000739875.1 of Comamonas aquatica NBRC 14918. Taxonomy (GTDB): domain Bacteria; phylum Pseudomonadota; class Gammaproteobacteria; order Burkholderiales; family Burkholderiaceae_C; genus Comamonas; species Comamonas aquatica. The sequence goes on along the minus strand of NZ_BBJR01000001.1, from coordinate 181,686 downwards.
CCGAGCACGAAGGTGCGCTTGCCGGCCAGCAGGTCCATCAAGGCCTCTTTCTGCTCGGGGTCGTCGCTGGTCAGGTTCAGCGGGATGACGGGGTAGTGCGGGCTGCCATCGGGGCGCTGCAGGGCGCGGTAGGCCTCCAGGCGCTGCCAGGCCAGGGCAAAGGCTTCGGGCAGGTCGAACTTGTTCAGCGCGATGATGGGCTGGATGCCGGCATCCTCGGCCGCGATCAGGGCGCGCGCCAGCTGGCTTTCGGAGAACACCGGCTCGGCCGCGATCAGGATCAGCACCTGGTCCAGGTTGGCGGCGAACATCTTGGTGCGGATCTCGTCCTGGCGGTACAGCAGGTTGCTGCGCTCCAGCACTTTCTCGATCGTGCCTTCCTCGCCCTGGCCGGGGGGCGGGGCCTGCCACAGCACGCGGTCGCCGACGACGGCCTGGCTCTTCTTGCCGCGCGGGTGGCAGATGCGGCGGCTGCCGTCCTCGGTTTCCACGATGCAATGGCGGCCATGGCTGCCGACAACCAGGCCTTCGGTGGAGGCGGCCGCCGAGGCGACGGCGGCTTTGCTGTGCTTGCGGCTCATGCGGCGCTCACGGGGTGGGGGGTGGCAGGTGCTGGCATGCGTGCCAGGCGCTCCACCGCAGGCGGGTGGGAGTAGTAATAGCGCGCATACACCGGGTCGGGCGTCAGGGTCGAGGCGTTGTCCTGGTACAGCTTGAGCAGGGCGCTGGCCAGCGCGCCGCCGTTGGCCTGGGTCATGGCATAGGCATCGGCCTCGAATTCGTCGCGGCGTGAAAAATGGGCCACCAGGGGCGACAGCCAGAAGGTGAACACCGGCACGGCCAACACGAACAGCAGCAGGGCCAGGCCCGGCTGGTCGGTGGGCTGGCCGAAGGCCAAGGCCACGCTGGGCGTCACGCCCAGGCCGGCGTAGAACCAGGCCTGCTGCGACACCCAGCCCAGCAGGGCAAAGCCGAGCAGGCTGACGGCGAACATGCCCAGCATGCGCTTGGTGATGTGCTGGTGCTTGAAATGGCCCAGCTCGTGCGCCAGCACGGCTTCGACCTCGTCGGCATTCAACTGCTGGAGCAGGGTGTCGTAGAACACCACGCGCTTGGACGTGCCAAAACCGGTGAAGTAGGCGTTGGCATGGGCCGAGCGGCGGCTGCCGTCCATCACGAACAGGCCCTTGGCGGCAAAGCCGCAACGCTGCATCAGCTGGGTGACGCGCGCCTGCAGGGTGGCGTCGGTCAAGGGCTCAAACTTGTTGAACAGCGGGGCGATGAAACTGGGGAAGACCCACATCAGCAGCAGCTGGAAGGCGGTCCAGAAGCCCCAGGCCCACAGCCACCACAGGCTGCCCGTGGCCTGCATGCACCACAGGATGGCCCAGGCGATCGGCAGGCCGATGGCGGCGGCCAGCAGGGTGGACTTGCACAGGTCGGTCAGCCACAGCGCCGGCGTGCTTTTGTTGAAGCCGAAGCGCGCTTCCAGCACAAAGGTCTGGTACAGCGCGAATGGCAGGTCGAGGGCCCCGGAGATCAGGGCGAAGGCTGCCAGCAGCGCCAGTTGCTGGCCCAGGCCGGGTGCCATGAACTGCAGCAGGCCGGCGTGCAGCGCGTCCAGGCCGCCCAGCAGGGTCCAGCCCAGCAGGACCACGGCCCCCCAGGCCATGTGCACCAGGCCGAAACGGGCCTTGGCCAGGGTGTAGTCGGCGGCCTTCTGGTGGGCCGCCAGGGCGATCCGGTGCGCGAATGCCGCCGGCACCTGGTGGCGGTGCTGGGCCACATGGCGCACCTGGCGCGTGTTGAGCCACATCTGCACCAGCAGGTGCAGGGCCAGCATCAGCGCGAAGGCCAGCGTCAGCAGCAGCGAAGGGGAAAGGGCGTTGTGTGTCGGCATTGGCGGCGAGTGTAGGCGACAATTTGCGGATGTCTCTTGCCGCCTCCCCCGAAACCCCTGTGCTGCCCAAGTCCGACCTCAACCTGGTGTGGCTGGACTGCGAAATGACGGGGCTGAACCCCGAGCACGACCGCATCATCGAAATCGCGGTGGTGATCACCAATGCCAACCTCGATGTGCGGGTGGAAGGTCCGGTGTTCGCCATCCACCAGAGCGATGCCCTGCTGGACGGCATGGACGCCTGGAACAAGGGCACACACGGGCGCAGCGGCCTGATTGAGCGCGTGAAGGCCTCGCAGGTGACGGAAGAGCAGGCGCAGGCGCAGCTGATCGCCTTTCTGAGCAAGTACGTGCCCAAGGGCAAAGTGCCGCTGTGCGGCAACAGCATCGGCCAGGACCGGCGCTTCCTGGCGCGCTACATGCCCAAGCTGGAGGCCTATCTGCATTACCGCAACGTCGATGTCAGCACGCTCAAGGAACTGGCGCGGCGCTGGAAACCCGAGGTGGTCAGCAGCTTCAAGAAAGCCCAGCGCCACACCGCCCTGGCCGACGTGCTGGAGTCCATCGACGAGCTGCAGCACTACCGCGCGCACTTCCTCAGCCCGGTGCCGGCCGAGGAAGCGGTGGCCGATCCCGCACCATAAGGCGTGTAATCCCAGGGGATAAGCCCTTGTGGATTGAAGAAAAAAGCAGGGCGTGCAATAATAGCGATCTTGTCTGAACGCAACCTTGGAGCAAGGTCTGCGCTTTTTTCAGCCATTTGCGCATCTCCCATCACTCACCGGGCTCACCGACACCCGCTCGCCATGGCCGCCCCACACGGGCCGCCAGCGATGCCGATACGACTGCCCACCACATCCACCAGCGTGGAAGTGCTTTGTTTGACGGTTGATGTTTCCCTAACCGTCAAGAAAGCAGCACTGCCGCTGGGCATTGGTGTTTGCTTTCCGCGTGAGAACACATGAACGACATCCTGAATGAGCAGGGCCTGGTGGCCGCTGCAGATACCTCTTTGGACGCTACCCTGGACCAGATGCTGGCCGACGTGGATACGGTGGAGGCCACTGAGCCCGCAGGTCCCAATCCTTTCGAAGAATTGGGCCTGGCGCCCGAGCTGGTGCGTGCCGTGGGTGACCTGGGCTATACCCAGCCCACACCCGTGCAGGCACAGGCCATTCCCCTGGCGATGGGGGCTGGCGAAGATGCCGGCGCTTTCATCGATCTGATGGTTTCCAGCCAGACCGGCTCCGGCAAGACGGCTGCTTTCCTGCTGCCCATGTTGAACACCCTGATTCAGCAGAAGAACGAGGAAGAAGCCGAAGCCAAAGCGGAATACGACCGTCTGGCGGCCGAAGCGGCGGCCCGTGGTGAACCTGCACCCAAGCGCAACAAGCGCAAGGACCCCACCAACCCCCGCAACTTCAAGGCCGCCGTGCCCGGCGCCCTGATCCTGTGCCCCACGCGCGAGCTGGCACAGCAGGTGGCGCACGATGCGATTGAGCTGGTCAAGCACTGCCGCGGCATGCGCATTGCCAACGTGGTGGGCGGCATGCCCTACCAGGTGCAGATCGCCAAGCTGCAGAACGCCAACTTGGTGGTGGCCACGCCTGGCCGCCTGCTGGACCTGCAGCGTTCGCTGCAGATCAAGCTGGACAAGGTGCAGTTCCTGGTGGTTGATGAAGCCGACCGCATGCTGGACCTGGGCTTTGCCGATGACCTGGCCGAAGTCAACCAACTGACCGAGCAGCGCAAGCAGACCATGATGTTCAGCGCGACCTTCGCGCCCCGCATCCAGCAGTTGGCCATGCGCGTGATGCACGAAGGTGGCGCCAACGTGAAGAAGGTGACCATCTCCACGGCGCAGGAAAAGCACACCAACATCAAGCAGGTGCTGTTCTGGGCCGACAACGCCCAGCACAAGCGCAAGCTGCTGGACCACTGGCTGCGTGACACCTCGATCAACCAGGCCATCGTGTTTGCCTCCACCCAGGTGGAGTGCGACGGCCTGGCGACCGACCTGCAGGAAGCCGGCTTCTCCGCCGCCGCCCTGCACGGCGCGCTGAGCCAGGGTCTGCGCAACCGCCGCCTGATGGCGCTGCGCAATGGCCAGATCCAGGTGCTGGTGGCCACCGACGTGGCAGCACGCGGCATCGACGTGCCCACCATCACCCACGTGTTCAACTACGGCCTGCCCATGAAGGCCGAGGACTACACCCACCGCATCGGCCGTACCGGCCGTGCCGGCCGCGAAGGCGTGGCCGTGACGTTTGCGGAATTCCGCGACCGTCGCCGCGTGTTCGACATCGAAGGCTACACCCGCCAGCAGTTCAAGGCCGAAGTCATTCCGGGTCTGGAACCCCAGCAACGCTTCCCGGCCGCCGGTGAGCGCGACGGCCGTCGTGGCGGCGGCGCCGGTGGCCGTGGTGGTTTTGGTGGTCGCCGTGACGGCGACGGCTATGGCCGCAAGCCAGGCTTTGGTGACCGTGGTGGTTTCGGTGGTGGCCAGCGCCGCGAAGGTAGCTTTGGTGGCGACCGTGAGCGTGGCAGCTTCGGTGGTGACCGTCCCCGCTTTGGCGGTGACCGTGACCAGCGTGGTTTTGGTGGCGACCGTCCCCGCTTTGAAGACCGTGGCGGCGATCGCGGCGGCTTCGGTGGCGGCCAGCGCCGTGAAGGTGGTTTTGCCGATCGCAAGCCCGCTTTTGGTGACCGTCCAGAGCGCGGTGGCTTCGGTGGTGACCGTCCCCGTTTTGAAGATCGTGGCGGCGATCGCGGCGGCTTCGGCGGCGGCCAGCGCCGTGAAGGCGGCTTTGCCGAGCGCAAGCCTTTCGGTGGCGATCGTCCCCGTTTTGAAGGCCGTGGCGACCGCGGTGGCTTTGGTGGCGGCGAGCGTCGCGAAGGCAAGTCCTTTGGTGGTGGCCGTGATGACCGCAATGGCGGTGGTTTTGGTGGCGACCGCCGCAAGACCTTCTCGCGCGACCGCTGATGCAACTGGGGTTGCGCCTGGTGCGCAGCCCTGGTGTGCATGCATAAAAAAAACCGGCTTTGGGCCGGTTTTTTTATGCCTGTTGCACGGTGGTCATGTGTGCGCTGTTGGGAAAAGCATAGCGGTTGGCGCTGATCTGGCCATCGTTGGAGCCTGATGCAAGCGCCAAATCCTTATGGTGCCTGCGCGGGCAGCTATGGAATCTATGAGTGCATAACAAAAAAGCCGTCTTGTGACCAAGACGGCTTTTTGTGTTTGGTGGGCCCTGAGTGATTCGAACACTCGACCAACGGATTAAGAGTCCGCTGCTCTACCAGCTGAGCTAAGAGCCCTTCGCAACCGGAAGGATCACTGCGCGGTGCAGTGAATAGAAAATTTGGTGGGCCCTGAGTGATTCGAACACTCGACCAACGGATTAAGAGTCCGCTGCTCTACCAACTGAGCTAAGAGCCCGACTGGATCAACCAGATCGCTGCTTGGAGGGGGAAGTGGTGGGCCCTGAGTGATTCGAACACTCGACCAACGGATTAAGAGTCCGCTGCTCTACCAGCTGAGCTAAGAGCCCACTTCATTGCCAATCAAGCAAGATCGCCATTATGCACCAAAAATTTGGCGGCCTCGGGAAAGTACGGTCTTTTTCCCGTCGATTTACTGCATCGCGTTGCGGCTGGCCAGCTCCACGAACAGGCCGCTGTGGTCCAGATCGCCCAGGCCATGCTCCACGCCGTCGGCATACAGCTGCTCGAACAGGCTGGTGATCGGGGCGTCAAAACCGATCTCCTGGGCCGTGGCCAAGGCGTTGCGCATGTCCTTGAGCTGCACCGTCATTTTGCCGCGCGCGGCAAAGTCACGCTCCACCATGCGCTGGCCGTGCAGCTGCAGGATGCGGCTGTCGGCAAAGCCGCCGGTGATGGCCTCGCGCACCTTGGCCGGGTCGGCGCCGCCCTTGGCGCACAGCAGCAGGGCTTCGGCCACGGCGCCGATGCTGATGCCCACGATCATCTGGTTGGCCAGTTTGGCCAGTTGCCCGGCCCCGTGCGGGCCCACGTGCGTGGCCCGGCCCAGGGGGGCGAACAGAGCCTGGGCGGCCTCGAAGTCTTCGGCCTTGCCCCCGACCATGATGGCCAGGCTGCCGTTTTCCGCCCCCACGGTGCCGCCGGAGACCGGGGCGTCCAAGTGGCGCAGGCCGCGCTCGCTCAGGCGGGCGGCGTGGTCGCGGGCTTCGCGCGGCTGGATGGAGGCCATGTCCACCACCAGGGTGCCGGCGCGCATGCCGTGGATGGCGCCATCCTGGCCCATGCCGAACAGCACGTCGCCCACGACCTGGCCGTTCTCCAGCATGCTGATCACGTAGTCGGCCTTGATGCAGGCCTGGCGCGGCGTGTCGTGCACGAAGGCACCGAGCGCGGCCAGGGGCTCGGCCTTGGCGCGGGTGCGGTTCCAGGCGTGTACGACATGGCCGGCGGCCAGCAGGCGCCGGGCCATGGGCACGCCCATCAGGCCGCAGCCCAGCACGGCGATGCGCAGGCCGGAGGTAGGGGAGGGGGTCAAGGGTGTCTCCGTCATTGTTGTCGTCGGCATGGCGCTGAAAAACCAGCGCCAAAAGATGCCAGGACGCAATCATGAGGATTTTTTTTCACGCAGGCTTGCAAATCGCTTGCAAGCGCAGTGCATAAAAGTAACGACTGTATGAACTTGCGCAGACTGGGTCGCATCCGGCGCAGGCGATGGCCGGCCGCTGTGTCCCGCCCATCCTGGATGGGCGGTTACCCGCCTAGGCCGACGGGGCGGCGTTGGTGGTCGCGCGTGTGCCAATCAGCAGGCGGAACGGCAGCAGCAGGCACACGGCCATGACCAGCTTGACGCCCAGATCGCCCAGCGCCCAGGTGACCCAGGGCAGGTCTTCGCCGGCAAAGCCCACGCCCCAGAAAACGCCGGTGTCCAGCACGGCGCCCAGCACGGTGGCGATCAGCGGTGCGCGCCACCAGCGGCTTTGGCGCAGGCGGTCGAACACCGCGATGTCCAGCATCTGCGACAGCAGGAAGGCCAGACCGGACGCAGCGGCGATGCGTGCCGGCGCCAGGAGGGCCGATGCGGCCACGGCCACGGCAAAGCCGACCCAGGCCACCCGCCGCGCCTGGGCAGGGCCGAAGGCGCGGTTGACCAGCTCCGTCACCAGGAAGGCAAAAGGGTAGGTGATGGCGCCCCAGGTCAGCCAGTCGTTGATGGCGTACTGCACCAGGATGTTGGACGACAGCACGACCACGCCCATGGCCAGTACGGCCAGGGTCAGTTGCGAACGGCTGGGGTGGGGGTAGCGCATGGTGGTGCTTCCTTTGCGGCGGGCTCAGTAGGCGCCGGAGTTGCGCACGCCGGACGAGGGCACGTCCAGGCCGAGGATGGCGCAGGCCACGGCCTCGCCCACCTTGATGCCGTCCACACCGGCCGACAGGATGCCGCCCGCGTAGCTGGCGCCTTCACCCGCCGGGTACAGGCCGCGGGTGTTCACGCTCTGGAAGTTGGCGCCCCGGGTAATCTTCACGGGCGAGGAGGTGCGCGTCTCCACCCCGGTCAGCACGGCCTGGTGCATGTCGTAGCCGCGCAGCTTCTTGCCGAAGGCGGGCAGTGCTTCACGCATGGCCTCGATGGCAAAGGCCGGCAGGGCCTGGTGCAGGTCGCCCCAGGTGATGCCGGGCTTGTACGAGGGCGGCACGTGGCCCACCTCGCGCGATGGCCGGCCGGCGACGAAGTCGCCCACCAACTGGCCGGGGGCGTTGTAGTTGCACCCGCCCAGCTCGTAGGCCTTGGATTCCAGCTGGCGCTGGAACACCACGCCGGACAGCGGGTGGTGGCTGCCGGGCGGCTGGTGTTCCACGCCATAGGTCTTGCCGTCGAAGGCCCAGGCGAACGAAGCTGCGTCCTGCGGGTAGTCGCTGGGCTCGATGGCGCAGACCATGCCGGCGTTGGCATTCCGTTCGGCGCGCGAGTACTGGCTCATGCCGTTGGTGACCACGCGGCCGGGCTCGCTGGTGGCGGCCACCACGGTGCCACCGGGGCACATACAGAAGCTGTAGACGGCGCGGCCGTTCTGGGCGTGGTGCACCAGCTTGTAGTCGGCGGCACCCAGCAGGGGGTGGCCGGCGTGCTTGCCCCAGCGGGCCTGGTCGATCACGCTTTGCGGGTGTTCGATGCGAAAGCCCACCGAGAAGGGCTTGGCCTCCATGTACACGCCGCGTTCGTAGAACATGGTGAAGGTGTCGCGCGCGCTGTGGCCCAGGGCCATCACCACCTGGTCGGTCTCCAGGGTGTATGCCTCGCCCGTGGCCTGGTTGAGTACCTCGATGGCCGTGACGTGGCGCTCCTCGCCCTCACCGGCAATCTGCAGGTCGGTCACGCGCTGCTCGAAGCGGATCTCGCCGCCCAGGCGCACGATTTCCTCGCGGATGCCTTCCACCAGCTTCACCAGCTTGAAGGTGCCGATGTGCGGGTGGGCGGCATACAGGATTTCCGGGGGCGCGCCATAGGTCACGAACTCCTGCAGCACCTTGCGGCCCAGGTGGCGCGGGTCCTTGATCTGGCTGTAGAGCTTGCCGTCCGAGAAGGTGCCGGCACCGCCTTCGCCAAACTGCACGTTGGACTCGGGCGTCAGCTCGCGCTTGCGCCACAGGCGCCAGGTGTCCTTGGTGCGTTCGCGCACGGTCTTGCCGCGCTCCAGCACGATGGGCTGGAAACCCATTTGCGCCAGCACCAGGGCGGCAAACATGCCGCAGGGGCCAAAGCCCACGACCACGGGGCGGTGCCGCAGGTCCGCAGGGGCCTGGCCCACGGGCGTCCAGGCCATGTCGGGCGTGGGATGGACGTGGGGGTGCTCGGCAAATTGTTCCAGCAGCGCCGCTTCCTGGCTGGCATCGGCCAGGGCGATGTCGACGATGTAGACGGCCAGCAGCTCGGCCTTGCGCGCATCGAAGCTGCGTTTGTGCACATGGACCTGGGCGATCGCATCGGCGGCAATCCCCAGGCGCTCGGCCGCCAGGGCGGTCAGGCGGGCGGTGGGCAGGAATTCGGAATGGTTCTCGGGGTGGTATTCCAGGGCCGAGAGCGGGATTTTCAGTTCTGCGATGCGAATCATGGTGGCTTGTACCTATCAAGCAAGGGCAGGCATGGTAGTGCAAAGCGCGCCCCCGCATCCCGCCCGCCCGGCTTGGCCGGGCAGTGCGCTGGGAATCTGCATCGCACAAATGCATAGCTGCCAGCGCAGGCAGGGCAAGCGCTGGCGGGCTTTTTAGCTGCGAATGCTCAGGCGGGAATGGCCCACGCCACCGCCCTTCTCGACATGGATTTGCGTGGGAATGCGTTCCTTGAGCGCCTCGACGTGGCTGATGATGCCGATCATCTTGCCGCGGGCATTCAGCACGTCCAAGGCCGCCAGCGCGGTCTCCAGCGTGTCGCCATCCAGCGTGCCAAAACCTTCGTCCAGGAACAGCGAGTCGATCGAGACCTTGTGGCTCACCAGATCCGACAGCGCGAGGGCCAGCGACAGGCTGACCAGGAACGATTCGCCGCCGGACAGCGTGCGCGTGTCGCGCGCCACATCGCCCTGCCAGCGGTCCACGATGTCCAGCTCCAGCTCGCCCGTGGGCTTGCGCCGCAGCACATAGCGCTCGTGCAGGCGCGCCAGGTGCTGGTTGGCCAGCTGCAGCAGGTGGTCCAGCGTCAGCCCCTGCGCAAACTTGCGGAACTTGTCGCCCTGGGCCGAACCGATCAGCGCGTTCAGGCGCTGCCACAGCTCGCTGTCCTGCGCCTGGGTGGCGATCTGCGCCAGCAGGGCCTGCTGGTTCTCGCGGTAACGGTCATCGTCTTCCAGGCGCGCGCGCGTGGCGCCGAGCTGCTCGGTCTGGGCGCGGCGTTGCAGCTCCAGGGCCTCCAGCTGGTTCAGCACGGCCTCGGGCGGCTGGTCCGTCAGGGCCTGGGCCTGCAGTTGCGCCTGCTGCGCCAGCGCTTGGGCCCGCCAGGTGGCCGCCGCTTGCACGGCGTCCGCCAGCGTGCGCTGCCACTGCTGCAGGCGCAGGCGTTCGGCCTCGGGCAGGCAGGCCTGCTGGAAGGCCTGCACATCGGCAAACGGGCTGGCCTGCAGGGCCTGCAGCCAGGCGCTGTGGGCCTGGGCCACGGCGGCCTGCTCGGCCTCCACGGCGCTCTGGGTCTGGGTGATCCGGCCTTGCAGCTGGGCCAGGTGCTGGGCCTGCGCGGCAATCGCCGGGGCGCAATCGGCCAGGGTGGCGGGCAGCGTGGCCGGGTCTGGCGCTGGCGATGCCAGGGCCGTGGGCATGGGGCACGCGGCGCTGAGCGCCTGCCACTGGGCCGCGGTGGCCTCGGCCTGGGCACAGGCCTGCTGCAGCAGCACCCAGTGCGGGCTCAGTTGCTGCAGTTGTTGCCCGCTGTCCTGCCAGCGCTGCCAGGCGTGCTGCAGGGCGTCCAGCCAGGCGGCGGTGGCGGCCGGATCGGGCAGGTGCTGGCCGTGGTCTGCCAGGCTGGCTTCCAACTGCGCCTCCAGCGTGGCCAGTGCGTCGGCCTGCTGCTGCACGGCCTGCTGTGCCTGCTGCACACGCTGCTGCGCTGCGTGCAGGCGCTGTTGCAGGCCGTCGTGCTGGTGGGCCGCGTCGTGCCGTGCCTGGGTCGCCTGGTAGTGGGCGGCCGTGGCGGTGTGCAGTGCCCGCTCGCCGTCCTCGGCCTGTTGCAGCGCGTGCTGTACCGCGTGGGCCTGGCGGTGCGCCTGGGCCAGTGCCTCGGCCCACGGGCCGGGCTGCTGCCAGTCGCCGGTCGGGCCCTCGGGCGGTGGCAGGGCCTGCCAGGCTGCGGCGCTGCGCGCGCTGGCGGTGTGCAGTTGCTGGAGCTGGTCGTGCAGCCCCGACTGGCGTTGCTGTGCGGCGGCCAGGGCGGCTTTGGCGGCTTCGCCCTGTTCCTTGCACTGTTCCAGCGCCGCCTCGGCAGCGCTCAGCGCGGTCTGCGTGACCGAGACATCCAGCGCCTGGTAGGCCGCCACGGCCGGGTGCTCCAGTGCGCCGCACAGGGGGCAGGCGTGGCCGGGCTGCAGGGCCTGGCGGTGTGCCTCCAGGCTTTGGATGCGGCGCTCCTGCTCCAGCAACTGGCGCTTGTCGGCCACCACGTCGCGCTGGGCGGCGTAGCGCTGGCGCAGGTCGGCCAGGGCGGCCGTCTGTTTGTCGAGCTCGGCCGTGCCGGCCGCGAGGGCGGTCTCCAGCTGCGCCTGGTGCTGGGCGTGTTCGCGCCGGGTGGCGGCCAACGCCTGGCGCTGTTCGGCCTGGGCGACCGCCTGCAGCGCGGCTTGCCAGCGTGCACGCAGCTCGGCCAGGCTGGCGCTGTCGTGCTGGGCCAGCAACTGGTGCAGCGCCGCCGTGGCGGCCTGCAGGGCGTCGCTGGCGGCAGTTTCCGCCTGCGCGGCGGTGTGCAGCTGGGCCGCTTGCGCCGCCAACGTGCGCTGCAGTTGGTCCACGTCGGCGCCATGCTGCGCGGCGCTGCGCTGCTGCGCGGCCAGCTGTTGCAGGGCATGCTGGCGCTGCTGCACCTGGGCGCGCCAGCCGCCCAGGTGTTCGCCCAGCTGGGCATCGGCGGCATGCTGTTGCTGGTAGCGCTGCAGCTCCTCCATGGCCGCCTGCAGGGCCTGCAGCTGCTGCCGGGCGGTGCTGGCCTCGGCTTGCGCCTGTTGCGCCGCATGCTGGTGCAAATAGGCCTGCAGCGCTTGCTGATTCAGCAGTGATTGCTGCAGTTTTTGCAGTGTCTCCTGCGTCTGGCGGTGCGCATCCTGGCTGCGCTGCCAGTGCTGGTGCAGGGGCAGCAAGCGCTGTGCGGGGGCATCCTGTTCCAGGCGTTGCAGTGCGTCGTGGGCCTGGCGCTGGGCCTGCAGGGCCTGCTGCTCGGCCGCGGTGGCCTGCTCCACCGCCTGCTGGGCGCTGGCGCATTGCTGCAGCCAGGCGTGCTGGCCCTGGGCGGTGGCCCAGGCCGTCTGCGTCTCGGCCAGCGCGGTGTGCAGTTGCTGGTGGCGGGCTTGCAGTTCCGCGCGCGCCTCGGGCGCCAGCAGCTGCACGCCGTCGGCCTGGGCCTGGGTGCGCGCCAGGGCCTCGCGCGCCTCGCGGGCGCGCTCGAACACGGCCTGGGACAGCTGGCCGTAGATTTCGGTGCCGGTCAGCTCTTCCAGCAGTTCGGCGCGGTCGTTGGCGTTGGCGTTCAGGAAGGCGGCAAAGCCGCCCTGGGCCAGCAGCATGGATTTGGTGAAGCGCCCGAAGTCCAGGCCGGTGATCTCTGCGATGCGCCGGGTCTTGTCCTTGCTGTGGGTGGTCAGGATGTGGCCCGCGCCCGTGGCGGCCTCGATCTGGGCCAGCTCGACCTTGGGCGGCTGCAGCGCACCGTCGGCCTTGTCGCGTGCGCGGCGCTGGCTCCAGAAGGCGCGGTAGACCGTGGATTGCACCTCGAACTCCACCTCGGCCAGGCAGTCGGCCGTGTGGCGGGTCATCAGTTCGTTGCTCTGGCCGCCCACGGCGTTCAGGCGCGGGGTCTCGTGGTACAGCGCCAGGCAGATGGCATCCAGCAGGGTGGACTTGCCTGCGCCCGTGGGGCCGGTGATGGCAAACAGGCCGTTGTCGGCAAACGCGGGCTGGCGAAAGTCGATCTGCCATTCGCCCTTGAGGGCGTTGAGGTTCTTCAGCCGCAGGCTCAGGATCTTCATGCCGCACCTCCGGCGTGCAGCGTGGCCAGCAGGCTGTCATAGCGGGCGCGCAAGGCCGCTTCCAGCTCCGCCGGCAGCGTCTCCTGGGCCAGGCGGCGCGCAAAGACTTCGCGCGGCGACAACTCATGCAGCGAGGCGGCGTCCTCGGCCCACAGGCCCGGCGTGGCCGTGCCGCGCTGCCGCTTGACGCGCAGCACCTCCAGCGGCAGGTCCTGGACCATGGCCTCGATGCGCGGGGCCAGATCGGGCAGGTAGTCGTCGTCCTGCACGGTGACCTCCAGCCATGCCGGGTGCTCCGCCGTGCCCTGGGCGGCCAGCGCGCGCAGGGTGGCGGGCAGGCTGGCCAGGTTGCCGCTGGCCGAGACCAGGGCCTGGCACACCGGGGTGGGCAGCGGCGTGACCGAGGACAGGCCGTCCGCGCCCAGCTCGACCAGCAGCACCTCCTTGTTCTGCCGGGCCTCGTCGAAGCCCAGCGCGATCGGGGAGCCGCTGTAGCGGATGTGTTCCAGGCCGCCCACCTTCTGCGGCTTGTGGATGTGGCCCAGCGCGATGTAGTCGGCCGGCGGGAAGGCGGTCGTGGGGAAGGCTTCGAGCGCACCCACATAGATTTCGCGCACCGATTCGTTGCTGCTGGCCCCCACGGTGGTCAGGTGGCCGGTGGCGACGATGGGCAGGCGCACGCCGTGCGCCTGCAGGTGGGCGGCCTGTTGGGCCTGCGCTGCGGCATAGACCTGGGCATAGGTGTCCTGGATGGCGGCCTGCAGGCTGCGTTGCTTGTCCTGCGCGCTCTGGCCGGCCTGGCTGTGCAGCACGTCGCGCGGCCGGATGAAGGGCAGGGCGCAGACGATGCAGCCGGGCTGGCCGCTGGCGCGCTGCGGCAGGGTGACCAGGTGCTGTGCGGCGCTGCCGGTGCTGGCGATGACGGTGGTCTGTAGGTGCTGCAGCAAGGGCAGGCTTTCGCCCAGCACACTGACCGAATCGTGGTTGCCGCCCAGCAGCAGCAGGGCCACGTTCAGGCGGTGCAGCTCGGCAATCAGGCGGTAGTACAGCGCCCGGGCGTAGCTGGGCGGGGTGCCGGTGTCAAAAATGTCCCCGGCGATCAGCACGGCATCGACCTGCTGCACCTGCACCTGCTCCAGCAGCCAGCCGATCAGGGCCGTGTGCTCGCGCTCGCGGCTGTGGTTCATGAAGCTCTGGCCGAGGTGCCAGTCCGAGGTGTGCAGCAGGCGCATGGGAAGGGGGGATCCAAAAGAGGCAATCACGGTCGATGCTATCAACCTCCTGTCCCCGCAGCACCGTGCGGGGCCGCATTTCGCCGCAGGGGCCTGCGGATTGGACGGGCGCATTCGCATCCCCAGCCTGTCACCTGCAGGACGCGGCGGCGGCGTTCCTGCAGGTCCTGCAGCACGTGGGCCCAAGGCCCGCGCCAGCACCGGCCGGGCCTGCCGGGCGGTGGGACCCAGGTGTTGCGCTGCACGATGTGGTTTGCCCTAGGGACGGCATTTCCTGGGGCAGACCCGCAAGGCGGGCGGCACGCCAGGCCGTAGATTGCACCCATGTTCCACGGACGATGACCAGGAGGCAGGCATGCAGCGACGGACTTGGATGGCAGCGGTGGTGGCCACCACCCTCAGCATGGGGGTGGCACAGGCGCAGGGCGACGCTTTTCCGAACAAACCCATCACCCTGATCGTGCCCTACGGGCCGGGGGGTGTGACCGATGTGATTGCCCGGGCGCTGGGGGCCAGCATGGGCAAGACCCTGGGGCAGACCGTGGTGGTGGAGAACAAGGCCGGGGCGGCGGGCGCCATGGGCGTGGTGGACATGCTGACCGCCCGCCCCGATGGCTACCGCCTGACGCTGGCGCCCGTGGGCATCTTCCGGCAGCCCTACATCCAGAAGGTGGCCTATGACCCGGTGCGCGACCTGACCTACATCGCCAGCTTCATGACCTACGACTTCATCCTCACCGTGCCGGCCAGCTCGCCCATCCGCACGCTGCAGGACTATGTGGCCTGGGCGCGCCAGCACCCAGGGCAGATGAGCTATGGCACGCCGGGCAAGTTCACGGCCAACCACGTGGCCATGGCCCTGCTGGAGAAGAAGACCGGCATCCAGCTGAACCACGCCCCCTTCAAGGGCGATGCGGACGCCATCAGCGCCCTGGCCGGCGGGCACATCCAGTCGGCCATTTTTGCCAACAGCATCCTGCCGCAGCTGCAGGCCGGCAAGGTGCGCGCCCTGGCCACCGCGGCCGACCGCCGGCCCGAGGCCTTTGCCGACGTGCCCACCTTCCGCGAGGCGGGCTATGGCTTTGACGTGCCTTCGCCGCTGGGCATTGCCGGGCCCAAGGGGCTGCCGCAGGAGGTGGTGCGCAAGCTGGATGCCGCCGTCAAGGCAGCGATGAACGACCCCGGCTTCCAGCAGGTGGTGGCCAACTACGGCATCCGCACCGACTACCGGGACCACCAGGCCTATGCGGCATTCGCGCAGCAGGCGTTTGCCGAGGAAAAGGCCATCGTCCAGGGCATCGGCCTGGACTGAGCGCGGCGCGGGCGGCCTCAGGCCACCCGCAGGCGGATGCACTGCTGCACGGGGTCCAGCTCGCAGGCCAGCACGGCGCGCTCCTGGCCGTCGAACTGCAGCGCCGTGCGCAGGCGCTGGCCGTCGCCGCTGACCAGCCAGGCGATGTCTTCGGCGCAGATGCGGCGCGCGGGCAGTGGCAAGGGGCCCGCCGGGCCGTGGACTTCCACGGCCACGGGGCCGTCTTCGCCAAAGATGTGCAGGTATTCGGGCAGGGTGGCGGTGGCGTTCATGGGCGCTGGGTGCTGGGTGAGGGGATCGCCACCATAGAAAACACGGGCCGTGCCTGTCCAGCGACGCGGTCAAACGCCGTGCAGCCCAGGCCCGGGTCTGCGCCGGGCTTGATGCAGCGCAGAGACCACGCCGCTGGCGCACGGGTGGTGTGAAAAACCAGAGCGCCCAGCGCACACCGGTAGGGCGTTTGCTGCAGATTTCGGTGGAATATCGAGCGCTGGCGGGCGCAGGCCGCTACCAAAACAAAAAAAAGCCCCCGAAGGGGCTGGCTGGTGCGCGGTCTGGGTGGGCCAGCCTACATGCGGAATACGTCCAGCGTGCGGCGCAGGATGCCGGCGTTGGTATCCATGTGCTGGGCGGAGTGGGCCGATTCCTCGGCCAGCCGGGCGTTGTCCTGGGTGACGGCATCCAGGTCGTTCAGGGCGTCGTTGACCTGGGCAATGCCCTGGGTCTGCTCGCGCGTGGCGGTGACCACGCTGTGGATCAGGGCGCTGACCTGGGTGACGGAGTTGACCGCCTGGTGGATGGTGTGGCCGGCCTGTTGCATGTGGCGGGCGCTCTGGTCCATCTGCTCGCTGGACTGCGCGATCAGCTGGCGGATCTCGCCGGCCGCCTGCGCGCTGTGCTGGGCCAGGGCCCGCACCTCGCCGGCCACCACGGCAAAGCCGCGGCCCTGTTCGCCGGCGCGCGCCGCTTCGACGGCGGCGTTCAGCGCCAGGATGTTGGTCTGGAAGGCAATGCTTTCGATGGTGGAGATGATGTGCCCCATCTGCTGCGACGACTGGGCCATGCCTTGCACCAGCGCGCCCACTTCCTCCATGGCCTTGCCGCCCTGCACGGCCAGCTGGGCGCTTTGCTCGCTGTGGACCTTGACCTCTTCGGTGGACTGCTGGGCGTTGGCGACCGTGGCGGACAGCTGCTCCATGGCGGCGGCGGTCTCCTGCAGGTCCTGGGCCTGGCGGTCGGTGCGCTGCGCCAGGTTGGTCGAGCCCTGGGTCAGCTGGCGCGACATCACGGTGAAGCCGTCGATCTCATGCCGCGCATCGCCCACCACGGCGCGCAGGTTGACGTGGACCTGCTTGAGCCGCTCCAGCAAGAAGGCCATGGGGTGGCGGCCCTGGTAGGCCGGCAGGGCGCCGTCGAGCTTGCAGCCCGCGATGTCCCCCGCCAGCAAGGCCACATCTTCGAAGGGACGCGTCACCCGCACATGCTGGCGGTACAGTGTCAAGGCCGTCAGCAGGGCCAGCACGCCGGCCTGCAGGCCGGTCTGCCAGCCCTGGGTCCAGCCCATCAGCGGAAACAGCAGGGCCACGGCCACCATTGGCAGCAGCAGCGTCGCCAGGCGCTGGGTGAAACTGGCGCGCTGCAGCTTGCCGAGCTGGTTCAGCAGGCCATGGTGGCGCACGCTGCCGGCGTGGAGGTAGGCGTTGCCCTGGGTGCCGTTGTTCAGGCGCTCGTACAGCGCGCTGGCGGCGCGCACCTCGTTGTCCGTGGGCTTGACGCGCACCGACATGTAGCCCACGGGCTTGCCATGTTCCATGATGGGCGTGACGTAGGCGCGCACCCAGTAGTAGCGGCCATCCTTGCGCAGGTTCTTGACCACGCCCGACCAGGCGCGGCCATGGCCGATGGTGGTCCACAGGTCCTTGAAGGCCTCGCGCGGCATGTCGGGGTGGCGCACGATGTTGTGCGGCTGGCCCATCAGCTCGTCCATGGCATAGCCGCTGACATGCGTGAACGCGGCGTTGCAGTGCGTGATGCGCCCCGTGCGGTCGGTGGTGGACATCAGCAGCTCGGACTCGGGCACCAGGAACTCTTCATTGCGCGCCACCACGGGCTGGGGGGGCGGCGCCGTGCGGGGGGCCGCCCCGGCAGCGGGGCGTTCGATGGTGGCGTGCATGTGGTGTCCCTTGGGGTGAGTGCGGGCCGGTGCCCCCAGCCTGATGTTGGTGGGTGGCGCCAAACGGCCTCACATGCTAGGTAGACCGGGTCTAGACACGCGGCCGTTCATCGGCCCTGCGGGGCCGAATGTGTGCGGGATTTGTGCTGGATCAAGGGTTGGCGGCCGCTGCGTCTGCGCCCCGCCACGGTCTGCCTGGGGGCGCCTGGTGGGAGCCTGTATGCCCCCTGGGCCGGGGGCCTGGCGATGCCGTTGTGCCCCCCTGTCGCACCACTGGTGCGCGCGCGCAATCCTTGCGGGCGCCGCCCCGCGCCCTGAGCTGGGCGGCGGGGCAGTGGCTCAGACCTCGCCTTCGGCCAGCTCGCTCAGGAACCCGCCGCTCTGGTGGGTCCACAGCTTGGCGTAGATGCCGCCCAGCTGCAGCAACTGCTGGTGCGTGCCGGCTTCCACGATGCGACCCTGGTCCATGACGATCAGGCGGTCCATGGCGGCGATGGTCGACAGGCGGTGCGCGATGGCAATCACGGTCTTGCCGTGCATCAGCTTGTCCAGGCTGTGCTGGATGGCGGCTTCGACCTCGCTGTCCAGCGCGCTGGTGGCTTCGTCCAGCAGCAGGATGGGTGCGTCCTTGAGCATCACGCGCGCAATCGCCACGCGCTGGCGCTGGCCACCGGACAGCTTGACGCCGCGCTCGCCCACCTGGGCGTCGTAGCCGCTGCGGCCATGGCGGTCGGTCAGGGTGTCGATGAACTCGGCCGCTTCGGCGCGTTCGGCGGCGGCGCGCATCTCGGCCTCGCTGGCGTCGGGGCGGCCATAGAGGATGTTGTCGCGCATCGAGCGGTGCAGCAGCGAGGTGTCCTGCGTCACCATGCCGATGGCGCCGCGCAGGCTGTCCTGCGTGACCTGGGTGATGTCCTGGCCGTCGATGGTGATGCGGCCCGACTGCGCCTCGTGGAAGCGCAGCAGCAGGTTCACCAGCGTGGACTTGCCGGCGCCGGAGCGGCCGATCAGGCCGATGCGCTCGCCGGGGCGGATGTGCAGGTTCAGCCCGTCGATGACCTGCTTGCCGCCGTCCTTGTAGGCAAAGTGCACGTCCTCGAAGGCGATGGCGCCCCGGGTGACGCGCAGCGGTTGGGCGTGGGGCGCATCGGTGATGGTGCGCGGCTTGGTCAGGGTGGTGATGCCGTCCTGGATGGTGCCCACGTTCTCGAACAGGCCCGTCATCTGCCACATCACCCAGTGCGAGTAGCCTGCGATGCGCAGCGCCATGGCGATCACTGCGGCGACCACGCCGGCACCGGTCTGGCCCTGGGCCCAAAGCCACAGCGCCATGCTGGCGCTGCTCAGGATCAGCAGCGTGATCATGATGTGGTTGGTCAGCTCGAACAGGCTGACCAGGCGCATCTGCGCATAGCCGGTCTGCTTGAAGTCGTCCATGGCGCTGCGCGCGTACTCGGCCTCGCGGCGCGTGTGGGCGAACAGCTTGACGGTGGCGATGTTGGTGTAGGCGTCGGTGACGCGGCCGGTCATCAGCGAGCGCGCATCGGCCTGCTGCTTGCCGATCTGGCCCAGGCGCGGCACGAAGTACCAGCAGGCGCCGGCATAGCTCAGCAGCCACAGGCCGAAGGGCAGCAGCAGCCAGGCGTCGAAGCTGCCGGCCAGCAGCAGGATGCTGAGGAAGTACACGGCCACGCCGACCAGCACGTCGACGACGATGAATACCACCTCGCGCACCGCCAGCGCGGTCTGCATGATCTTGGTGGTGATGCGGCCGGCGAATTCGTCGGCGTAGAAGGACATGCTCTGCCCCAGCATCAGCCGGTGGAAGACCCAGCGCAGCCGCATCGGGAAGTTGATGGCCAGCACCTGGTGCATGACCATGGTGTGCAGTGCCAGCAGGCCGATGCTGCCCAGCAGGATGGCGGCAATGCCCAGCAGGCTGCCGCGCTGCTGCTGCCAGAAATCGCCCATGGGCGTGGCACTGAGCCAGTCGACCACCTGGCTCATGACGGCAAACAGAAAGGCTTCGTAGATAGACAGGGCCGCGCTGGTCAGCGTCAGCAGCACGATCCAGCCGCGCATGCCGCGCGTGCAGGCCCACAGAAAAGCGATGAAGCCCGCAGGGGGCAGTTGGGGATCTTCCGCCGGATAGGGCGGCACCCGTTTTTCAAAATATCCGAACAAGATGACTTCTCCTTGTGCCTTCGATGGTAGGCGGCAGGCATGCCCTCGGCAGGGCAAGGAGAATGAAAATCAAAAATAAGAGCGGATGGCGCTTGTCCAGCCAGCGATTTAGCGTGAAAGCCTGGGGTTTTGGCCAGGGGCGTGCGCCAGCAGCTATAAAAAAACCACCACACGCCGGTGTGGTGGTCGGAGGCGGCGGCCGTGTTGCGGGCCGCAGCGCGAGGGGGCTTCAGGCCGTGGGCAGGTAGCCTTCGACCGACAGGTAGCGCTCGCCCGTGTCGTAGGCAAAGCCCAGCACCTTGGCGCCGGCGGGCAGCTCGGGCAGCTTCTGGGCAATCGCCGCCAGCGTGGCGCCGGAGGAGATGCCGACCAGCAGCCCTTCCTCGCGGGCAGCGCGGCGGCCATATTCGCGCGCCGGCTCGGCCTCGACCTGGATCACGCCGTCCAGCAGGCTGGTATCCAGGTTCTTGGGCACAAAGCCCGCGCCAATGCCCTGGATGGGGTGGGGCGCGGGATTGCCGCCGGAGATCACGGGCGAGGCCGCGGGCTCCACGGCGAACACCTTCAGGTGCGGGAACTTGGCCTTGAGCACCTGGGCCACGCCGCTCAGGTGGCCGCCGGTGCCCACGCCGGTGATCAGCACGTCCAGGCCTTCGGGGAAGTCGGCCAGGATTTCCTGGGCCGTGGTGGCGGCGTGCACGGCCACGTTGGCAGGGTTTTCAAACTGCTGCGGAATCCAGGCGCCGGGCGTCTGCGCGGCCAACTCCTGAGCGCGGGCGATGGCGCCCTTCATGCCCTTTTCCTTGGGCGTCAGGTCAAAGCTGGCGCCGTAGGCCAGCATCAGGCGGCGGCGCTCGATGGACATGCTCTCGGGCATCACCAGGATCAGCTTGTAGCCCTTGACGGCGGCGACCAGGGCCAGGCCCACGCCGGTGTTGCCGCTGGTGGGCTCGATGATCACGCCACCGGGCTTGAGCGCGCCGGACTTTTCCGCATCCTCGACCATGGATAGGGCGATGCGGTCCTTGATGGAGCCGCCCGGGTTGCCGCGCTCCGACTTGATCCATACGTTGGCGCCGGCGCCGAACACGCGGTGCATGCGGATGATGGGGGTGTTGCCGATGGTCTGCAGGACGTTGTCGAATTTCATGGCATCTCCTTGGGTGGATGAGGGCACAAGCTGCACATTCTGGCGCACTTGTTCATACCTCCGGCGATATGCATATGCCGGTCTGGATAAGCGCAGTGTTTCAGGCGGCCTTTGCGCCGCACTTCGATTTTGCGGGGCCATGGCGCATACTTTTTGCAGCACCAAAAAGAAGGAGGGCGTTGTCCATGTCACTTTTGCACATCAACATGGTGGCCATGACGGTGGTCTGTGTGTCACTGATGGTGGGCTTTTCCTACCGTGAAAACCGCTGGGGCATCCTGCTGATGCAACTGGCGGTGCTGGGCCTGATGGGGGTGATCGTCTACGACATCCGGGTGATTTCGGCGATCACCTGAAAACGCCGGCCCCATGGACGATAATGGCGCCCGTGAAGTTCGCCAGACTGCCGCTGGTGCAAGCGTGGAAACACGGCACTGGAGGAACGTCCGGACTGCATAGGGCAGCGTAGCAGCTAACGGCTGTCCACCGTGAGGTGAGGATCAGAGCAACAGAGACGTAGTCGGGCAGGCGTACCGCAAGGTAAACCGGCCCGGGTGAAACGGGCAATCTCTACGCGCAGCAATACCAAGTAGGCACACGTTGACGGGGCCCCCGGAGTGTGCGGGTAGGTAGCATCGAGCCGGTGGGGCGACCCCCGGCCCAGAGTAATGGCAGTCACATGGGCGCAAGCCCATGCACAGAATCCGGCTTATCGGCGGACTTCACACTTTGCAGACACCCCGCAGGGCCCGGTCATCGACCGGGCCCTGTACTTTTTTGGGGGCCGTACCGTCCTTCGGCACACCCGCACTCAGGCACACCTGGCGGCGGTGCACGGCAGACCCGCACAAGGTCCTGGCGGTGTGCCCACGGGCGACAGCGCGCGGCCCACGTCCGCATCAATAATGGGCGCCATGCTGCGACCCGAACAATTGCTCCACCCCCAGCGCGTGCCGGTCACGCCCCTGGAGGCTTCGACCCTGCTGCTGCTGCGCGACCGCCCCGAAGGGGGCTGGGAGGTGCTGATGACGCGCCGCTCCGACAAGGCCAGCTTCGTGCCCGGTGCCTACGTCTTTCCGGGCGGCGGCATCGAGGCCCAGGACGCCCAGGCCCACGCCCAGGTGGCGCACCGCGACGGCATGGCGCCCGGGGCGCTGACCGCCGCCATCGCCGCCCTGCGTGAAAGCCTGGAAGAGATGGGCCTGCTGCTGGCCGTGCATGCCGACGGACGGCCCGCCACCCAGGCCGATGTCGATGCCCTGGACCGCCACGCCCCGCTGTGGCCGCAGCTGGCGCAGCGCGGCCTGCGCCTGGACGTGCGCGGCGTCTGGCAGCTGGCGCACTGGACGGCCGACCGCAACCTGCCCAAGCGCTTTGCCGTGCCCTTCTTCGTGGCGCGCATGCCCGCCGGCCAGACCCCGGTGGCCGACGAGGCCGAGCAGTTCGAGCCGGTCTGGATCCAGCCGCAGCAGGCCCTGGACCGCCATGCCGCCGGGCAGATGCCCATGATCTTCCCCACGCTGCGCACCCTGGCGCGCTTGGCGCGCTACCCCAGCGTGCAGGCGGTGCTGGACGCCGTGGCCGCCGGGCCACTGTGGGCCAGCGCACCGCGCTCCGGCCTGCTACGTGGCGAGCAGCACCGCTGCATGGAAGACGAAGCCCCGTTCGGTGAGCTGGCCATGGTCTGCCCCGATGGGCAGATCCTGCACCCGCTGGACTGGCAGAGCGAGCGCGCCGTGCCGCTGCGCAAGAACCTGTGGCGCCTGACGGCACCCAACGCGAATGTGATGACCGGCCCGGGCACCAACAGCTACCTGGTCGGCGAAGCGGCCACGGGCTTCATCGCCATCGATCCCGGCCCGGCCGATGCCGACCACGTGCAGCGCCTGTGGGAGGCCGCCGGGGGCGACGTGCGCCACATCGTCTGCACGCACTCGCACGCCGACCACTCGCCGGGCGCCTTCCTGCTGCAGGCGCTGTGCGTGCAGCAGGGGCGGGACAAGCCCTTAATCCATGGCCTGCCCTCGGCCCCGACGGCGCGTGCCAACAGCCAGTTCGTGCCCGATGTGGTGCTGCAAGATGGAGAGCGCATCACGCTCGCTCCGCTTGGGCTGGAGGCTGAAAAGGCCTCCAGCATCCGCCACACGCTGCGCGCCGTGCACACGCCGGGCCATGCGGCCAACCACCTGTGCCTGCTGCTGGAGGAGGACGCCCTGCTGTTCAGCGGCGACCACATCCTGAACGGCACCACGCCGGTCATCGACATCCCTGATGGCAATATGCGCGACTACCTCGACAGCCTGGACAAGCTGGCCGCGCTGTGCGCTGCGCAGGGCGTGGAGTTCGTGCTGCCGGCCCATGGCTATGTGCTGGGCGATGCGCTGGGTGTGATCGCCCGGCTCAAGGCCCACCGCCTAGCGCGCGAGGCCAAGGTGCTGGCTGCCATGCGCCAGCAGCCCGAGGGCTCGGTCCAGGACTGGGTGGCCCAGGCCTATGCCGACACGCCCACGGCGCTGTGGAAGCTGGCCGAAAGAAGCCTGATGGCGCACGTGGAACGCATTCGTGCTTTAGGCTTGCTGCATGTCACCGACTGAATTTCCCCACAACAACGACAACACCGTGCGCCTGTCCAAGCGATTGGCGGAGCAACTGCAGTGCTCGCGCAGCGAGGCGGAGCTGTACATCGAGGCCGGCGCCGTGCAGGTGGACGGGCAGACCGTCGAGCAAGCCGGCGCCCGCGTGGGCCCGGCGCAGGTCCTGACCGTCACCGCCGGTGCCAAGCCCGAGCCGGTGCCCCCTGTCACCCTGCTGCTGCACAAGCCCGCCGGTTATTCGGTGCAGGCGGGCGGCCCGCGCAGCGCGCTGGACCTGCTGGTGCCGGAGCGCTGGAACCAGGGCGATACCCCGGCGCCCATCCGCCTGCTGCACAAGCATTTCCAGCACCTGGAGTGTCTGGAGCCGCTGCCCGTGCCCGCCAGCGGCCTGACCGTGTTCACCCAGGACAGGCGCGTGGCGCGCAAGCTGACCGAGGACGTGCTGTACCTGGAGCAGGAGTGCATCGCCCAGGTGCAGGGCCAGCTCGATGCCGAGGGGCTGGAGCGCCTGTGCAACGGCACGGCCATCCCCGGCAAGCGCCTGCCGCGCACCAAGGTCAGCTGGCAAAGCGACCACCACCTGCGCTTTGCGCTCAAGGGCATCTACCCCGAGGAGATCGAGGCCATGTGCGCCGGCGTGGGCTTGAAGCTGCTGGGCCTCAAGCGCCTGCGCATGGGCCGCATCTCCATGGCCAAGCTGGCCGAAGGGCAGTGGCGCTATGCCATGCCCTGGGAGCGCTTCTGATTCGGGGCGGCACGCAGACCCCGCACCCTCGCGCGCCCCGGGCGCGCTTTTTTGTGCCCGGCGGACTTATTTGCTGCGGCTGTGGCTCATCGCCACGACCAGGGCGGTGATCAGGAAGAAGGCCTGCAACTCCAGTGCCCAGCCGCCGCTTTTGCTGATATGCAGCCAGTGCGGGCCATGCACCAGCACCAGGGCCACCAGCATGTTGACGGCGATCAGCAGTGCGGCCGGCACCACGCACAGGCCAACCAGCAGCAGCAGCGGAGCGATGACTTCGCCGATGAACACGCCATAGGCAAGGAAGGCGGGCAGCCCGGCCTTGACCACCAGGGCTTCAATGCCGGCAATGCCGCCGGTGATCTTGGCCCAGCCGTGAAACAGCAGGAGCACAGCCAGGGTGACGCGCAACAGCACCATGGCGGCCAGGGGATGGTGAAAATGTTTCCAGAAGCTCATGGCTGCCCAGCCTAAAGCATGCAGTGTGGGGATGGTCTGCGGGAAAACAGGGAAAAAACGGCTTTCTTGCTGCACTTGTGCGCGCATTCCGGCACCGATGGCAGACAGGCAGCCGGCTGGCTGTAGGCCGGCGGCGGGAACTGGACGGGGTGCGTGCCAGCCGGTTGCGCAGCGCCTAGGATGCTTGTCACCGCCCACCACCCTGGACGTCGGCCAGACGGACACCGCCAGGGTGATGGGCAGGTTTCCATAACTTTTTCATTGTCGAGGGGTTTCCTATGCAAAAGTCTTTTTCTGTGCGTTCCCTGGTGCTGGCTTCCGGCATGGCGGCGGCGGCCGTGGCGATGGTGGGCTGTACGACCACGGGCAACACCCAGGGCAAGGGGGCAGCACCCTCCAGCCGAGCCGAGCTGGAGTCCCAGGCCACGGCGGCGCTCAACCGCCTGTATAGCGCCATGCCTGGCACCCGTGAGTTGGTGGCCAAATCGCGCGGCGTGCTGGTGTGCCCGGCCGTGATCGGCGGCAGCTTCGTGATCGGTGCCGAGCACGGCAAGTGCGTGCTGCGCTCCAACGGCACCACGCGCGGCTACTACAGCACCACGGCGGCCTCGATCGGCTGGCAGGCGGGGGGGCAGTCCAAGGCCGTCATCTATGTGTTCAGCGCCCAGGATGCCTACAACAAGTTCTTGAACAGCGATGGCTGGTCCGTCGGGGCGGACGCCAATGTGGCCGTTGGCAAGGCCGGCGCCAATGGCGGCATCGACACCACCACGGCCAACGCGCCGGTCAGCAGCTACGTGCTGAACAACACCGGGCTGGAAGCCGGCGTGTCGGTCAACGGCAGCAAGATCAGCAAGATCAGCATGTAAGCGCCCCGTGCGGCACCCCCAAGACCGGCCCTGCCGGTCTTTTTTTATGCCGAACCCGGGGGGTGGGCCGTGCTTTGTCTGACAGGGTGCCTGCAGGGCCAGGTTTTGGGGGGTAGGATGCCGGGGTTTGGGTCCAGTGTGCCCCCCGTGGGCGGGGTGCGCGCGGACCGCGCTGAAACCATTGCTCAACCGCTGCACTGCTATGCACATCCGCTTCACCAAAATGCAAGGCGCTGGCAACGACTTTGTCGTGCTCGACGAAACCCAGGGCCGCCTGGGGCTGACGCCGGCCCATTACCGCTTCCTGGCGGACCGCCATTTCGGCGTCGGTGCCGACCAGATTCTGACCGTGCGCCCTGCGCCCACCGAAGGGGTGGACTTTGAATACGTGATCCACAACGCCGATGGCGGCGAGGTGGAGCAATGCGGCAACGGTGCCCGCTGCTTTGCGCGCTTCGTGCACGACAAGGGCCTGACCCCCAAGACCGTGATCCGGGTGCAGACCCTGGCCGGTGTGATCGCGCCGGCGCTGGCCGCCGATGGCCGCGTCACGGTCAACATGGGCGCGCCCGTGCTGGAGCCGGCCCGTGTGCCGTTCGACGCCAGCGGGCTGCCCGAGCAGCGCCAGGGTCAGGCCCTGGTGTGGCCGTTGGTCCTGCAGGCCCCGGCCCCGGTGTCCCAGGTGCAGGTGGTGGTCGTGTCCATGGGTAACCCCCACGCCGTGCAGTTGGTGCCGGACGTGGACAGCGCCCCGGTAGCCACGGTCGGGCCGCAGGTCGAAACCCATGTGCGTTTTCCGCAGCGTGTCAACGCCGGCTTCATGCAGGTGCTGTCGCGCACGGCGGTCAAGCTGCGCGTGTTCGAGCGTGGGGCCGGCGAGACGCTGGCCTGCGGCACCGGGGCGTGCGCGGCGGTGGTTGCCGGTATCCTTCTGGGTGAACTGGATCACCGCGTGGACGTGCATACTCGCGGCGGCCTGCTGACCATCGAATGGGCCGGCGGCGCGCAGGATGCCGTGCTGATGACCGGCCCCGCCACCACCGTGTTTGAAGGCCAGATCCATCTTCCTGACGAACTATGAACAGCATCGATACACCCGCCATGAATGAAGCCAGCATTGCCGACTATTTGCTGCAGCACCCCGAGTTTTTTGAGCGCCATGCCGAAATGCTGACCAGCGTGCAGCTCAGCAGCGGTCATGGCCAGCGTGCCGTGAGCCTGCAGGAGCGCCAGGCGGAGATGCTGCGCGACAAGATCAAGGGGCTGGAGCAGCGCATCATGGAGATGGTGCGCAACAGCAGCGAGAACTCGGCCATCGCGCACAAGATCCACCGCTGGAGCTGTGCCCTGGCGGCGGTGTCCGACGTGCGCCAGCTGCCGCACGCGATTGCCGAAGGCATCCAGAAAGAGTTCGACGTGCCCCAGGTGGGCATCCGCGTCTGGGGCGTCGCCGGTCCCTACCTGGGCTCGATGTTCACCATGGGCGTCAGCGAGGACGCCAAGGCCTTCGCCACCTCGCTGACCATGCCGTTCTGCGGCCCCAACCTGGGCTTTGAGCCCACGGCCTGGCTGCCCAAGCCCGACGCGGTGCAGTCCCTGGCGCTGCTGACGCTGCGCGAAGGCCCCAACGACAGCCAGTCGCCCGCCTTCGGCCTGCTGGTGCTGGGTTCGACCGATCCGCTGCGCTTCGATGCCACCATGGGCACGGAATTCCTCTCGCGGATTGCCGAACAGGCCAGCGCCGCCCTGGGGCGCCTGCGCGTCATGCCTGCGGGCAACTGAGTCCCTCCGCATGGCCGACACCGCCGCGCTCGCGCCGCAACTGCAGGCCTACCTGCAGCATGTGGCCAGCGAGCGGCGGCTGGCCGCGCGCACCGTGGCCCTGTACACCGAAGGCCTGCAGCAGCTGCAGGCCCTGGCGGCCGAGGCCGGGCCCGCGGTGCTGGCGCTGCAGCCCCAGCACATCCGCCGCTTCGTGGCCAGCCTGCACGCCAAAGGCCGGCATGGCCGCAGCATTGCGCTGTGGCTGTCGTGCTGGCGCGGCTTTTTCCGTTGGGCGGCCTGGCAGGGCTGGGTGGAGCGCAACCCCGTCGAGGGCATCCGCGCGCCGAAAACGCCCAAGCCCCTGCCCAAGGCGCTGGGGGTGGACGCCGCCGTGCAGCTGGCGGACTACCGCAACCCGGAAGCCGATCCCTGGGAAGAAGCGCGCGACGCGGCCATGACCGAGCTGCTGTACAGCAGCGGTCTGCGCGTCAGCGAGCTGGCGAACCTGGATGTGCAGGCCGGCGACAGCCTGGGCTGGCTGGACCTGCAGGCCGGCCTGGTGCATGTGACCGGCAAGGGCGGCAAGCGCCGCAGCGTGCCCGTGGGGGCGCCGGCGCGCGCCGCCGTGCAGCGCTGGCTGGCGATCCGTCCCACGCGCTTTGCGGCCGGCTGGAGTGCGCCGGCCCTGTTCCTGGGCGTGCGAGGCGCGCGCATCACGCCGCAGACCATCTGGCTGCGCCTGCGCCAGCGCAGCCAGCAGGCCGGGTTGGCGGCTGCTGTGCACCCGCACGTGCTGCGCCATTCGTTTGCCAGCCATGTGCTGCAGTCCAGCGGCGATTTGCGCGCTGTGCAGGAGCTGCTGGGCCACGCCAACATCACCACCACGCAGGTCTATACGCGGCTGGACTTCCAGCACCTGGCCCAGGCCTATGAGCAGGCCCACCCGCGGGCGCGCAAGAAATCGCCCTGAGGCGGGGGGGGGCTCCTTGAACAGGAGCTGTCAGCGCTGATTCTTCATGACTTTCAGGTGTTTTTGCGCTGGATCATCTATCGCTATAAGCGCAACGTGCTCACATTTTCTCCAGCGGCAGGTGGTGCAAATTTTGCTTTTTACAGATTTATACAAATCTGCGGCATGGCGTCATGGAACTGCTCCTGAAATACGAAGGTCACCACATTCCCCGGGTCTGGGCCCGACTGCACGGCATGCGCATGGGGCGCAATGTCTGGGTGTTCCGCCTGCCGCACCCGGATGCGCTGCAGGGCGTGATGGACCAGCTGGCGCAGGAGACCGAGGCCGAGGTGCTGGCCCTGACCCTGGTGGCGGTGGTGCGCGTGGCGGACCAGCAGTCGCCGGCCCTGCTGCTGGACAACGCAGTGCCCTTCATGGTGCTGCTGACGCGGCTGCGCTACCCCTGGCTGCAGGCGGGCATGGACAAGTACGTGGAGGTGCACTTCCAGCCCATCGTCGATCTGGCCGACGGCGGGCGCATCTATGCCCACGAGGCCCTGTGCCGGCTGCGCACCCCCCAGGGCGAGCTGCTGTCGGGCTACGAGACCTTCACCCTGGCGCGCCACCTGGGCCGGCTGGACGCGCTGGACGTGGCGCTGCAGTACAAGGCGCTGCAGCGCAAGGTGGCCGACCTGGAGCCCGGCGCCATCCTGTTCCTCAACGTGCTGCCGTCCACCCTGCTGCAGCCGGCCTGGGCCAGCCAGTTCCTGCAGTGGCTGCACGACCTGGATATACCGCACCACGAGGTGGTGATCGAGGTGGTCGAGAGCGAGCAGGTCGACCCCGCAGGCCTGGCCCAGCGCTGTGACGCGCTGCGCTCCCAGGGGCTGCGGATTGCGCTGGACGACATGGGCGCCGGCTTCAACTGCCTGTCGGTGCTGGCCATGGTGCGCTCGGACTTCATCAAGGTGGACCGGGGCCTGGTGCACCAGGCGCGCGGCAGCCGGGTGCGCTCGGTGCTGCTGGAGGCCCTGGTCTCCATGGCCGAGCGCCTGGGCTCCATCGTGGTCGCCGAAGGCCTGGAGCGCCAGGAGGACGTGGCCTTTTGCCGCTCGCTGGGCATCCATCTGGTCCAGGGCTTTTTGTTTGCCAAGCCGGCGTATGCACCGTTGCGGGGCAGCCTGGCCCTGCCCACGGCCGACAAAACGGTCGCCATGGCGCGGCTGGACCGGTTTTCCATCACCGACGTGATCGAGACCCCGCCGTCCTTCGACATCCAGACCCCGCTGACGCTGGTGCGCCAGGCGTTTCGCGACACGCCCGACCTGCCTTGGTGCATGCTGACCGATTCCGGGCATCCGGTGGGCGTCCTGCACCGCGGCAGGGCGCTCTCGCCCGGCCTGCGCACCGTGGCCCAGGGCGCGCAGCCGCTGCAGCGCATGCTGCCCTACAACATCGGGCTGACGGCCCTGTCCCGGCGCCTGTACCTGGAGCGCATGGACGCCGCCCCCTGGGCCGTGGTCGACGAGCGCGGCTGCTACATCGGCACGCTGGAGCCGATGATGCTGGTCTCCCACCTGCTGGCGCGCCAGGAGCACGGCGCCAGCCTGCACCCGCTGTCGCAGCTGCCGACCGGGCCCACGCTGCGCCAGGCCATCGACATGCGGATTGCGCGCAAGCACGGCATGCTGGAGCTGGTCTACATCGACCTGGACCATTTCAAGGCCTTCAACGACCGCTATGGTTTTGTGCGCGGCGACGCCATGATCCGCACGCTGGCCGAAATCCTGCGCCACGTGTTCGCCAGCAGCCCGGACTGCATCCTGGGCCACATCGGCGGCGATGACTTCATCGTGCTGTTCGACCACCCCGTGGCCCTGCTGATTCCGCAGCTGCAGCGCGCCATGGCGCAGTTCCATGCCCTGGCGCGGCACCTGTACGACACCGAGGACCTGCAGCGCGGCTATTTCGTCACCGAGGACGGCGAGGCCCACCCCGTGGCCAGCATGTCCGTGTCCTGCGTCAACGGCAGCACCGGCATGCCCCAGGACAGCGTGGAGGCCTCGGCGCGCGCCGCCAAGCTCAAGAAGGTGGGCAAGACCTCGGGCGGCAACGTCATTGTGGTGGAGGCGGCCCACCCCCGGGTGGTCCAGCCCGAGAGCAGCAGTCCCAGCATGTCCGGCTGGGAAGTGCAGGTGCTGGACATCCTGCAGCGCCTGCTGCAGGAGCCGCGCGGGCTGGACGCGCATGCGCTGGACCATGTGTTCAAGGCCTACCCCTTCTTCGAGGTGCTGTTCGAGCTGGACGCCGATGGCCAGCAGATCTGCGCCAACTGGATCAACCCGGCCATGTACGGCCGCATCCGCGGCGGCGGTGCCGGCGCCCACCGCGGCAGCCAGTCCTACTTCGTGCATGTGCGCGACAGCGGCCAGCCCTTTGTCTCGCCCATCTACCTGTCCAGCGCCACCGAGGACTTCTGCCTGACGATTGCCGTGCCCATCCACGGGCCGCAGGGGCGTTTCACCGGCGTGCTGGTGGGGGATTTGAACCTGGCGTCCATGGCCAGCCTGCTGGAAAACCGGGTGGTGGCGTGAAGATCTATGAATATTCATAGCTGATAGCGCTGGCTGTGCCTGGGTTTACTGCCAAAAACCTTCAGAATGCACACGCCCCTGGTGGCGCCACGTGCTTCGCGGCATGGCTACACTTTCCGCCTTCGGTGCCCGGCACCCTGTCTGGGCACCCTGGTTTGATTTCTCTTTCCGCGCAGCGCAGCCGCGGTTGCGCGCGCATTGCGACAAGGTTGTATTTCCATGGCACTCATTCCCGTCAGCATCCTCACCGGTTTTTTGGGTTCGGGCAAAACCACGCTGCTCAAGCGCGTGCTCAGCGAGTCGCATGGCATGAAGATCGCCGTGATCGAAAACGAGTTCGGCGAGGAAAACATCGACACCGACATCCTGCGCACCGAATCCAAGGAACAGATCCTGCAGATGAGCAACGGCTGCATCTGCTGCACCATCCGCGAAGACCTGCGCGAAGCGCTGCAGCTGCTGGCCGCCAAGCGCCGCCAGGGCCTGGTGGACTTTGACCGCATCGTCATCGAGACCACCGGCCTGGCCGATCCCGGCCCCGTGGCCCAGACCTTCTTCATGGACGACGAGATCGCGGAAACCTACCTGATCGACTCCATCCTGACCCTGGTCGATGCCAAGCACGCCAACCAGCAGCTTGACGACCGCCAGGAGGCGCGCCGCCAGGTGGGCTTTGCCGACCAGATCTTCCTGTCCAAGACCGACCTGGTGACCGAGGACGACAAGCAGGCGCTGATCCACCGCCTCAAGCACATGAACCCCCGCGCGCCCATCAAGGCCGTGCACTTTGGCGATGTGGCGCTGAACGAGGTGTTCGACCTGCGCGGCTTCAACCTGAACGCCAAGCTGGACATCGATCCCGACTTCCTCAAGGAAGACGACCACGACCATGCGCACGACCACAGCCATTGCGACCACGACCATGGCCACTGCGAGCACGGGCATGCGCACGACCACCATGACCACGGCCCTGACTGCGGCCACGACCATGCGCATGGTGAGCACTGCCACCACCCGCACCACCATCACCACGACGACGATGTGAAGAGCTTCGTCTACCGTGCGGACAAGGCCTTCGATCCCGCCAAGCTGGAGGACTTCCTGGGCGCTATCGTGAACATCTACGGCCCCAAGATGCTGCGCTATAAAGGCGTGTTGCACATGAGCGGCACCACCCGCAAGGTGATCTTCCAGGGCGTGCACCAGCTGATGGGCAGCGACCTGGGCCCTGAGTGGGCCGCGGATGAAAAACGACAGAGCAAGATGGTCTTCATCGGGATTGACCTGCCGCAAGACATCCTGCGCCAAGGCCTGGATCAGTGCCTGGTCTAGGCCCGCGCGGGTCTTCATTGCCCTGCGCAGGGCAGGGCTAAACCAGACAAGTCTGTGCGTTATGTGCAACTTTGGGGGCATGGCAGTATCTGACCGATACAATCGCGCCCCTAATGAAGAACCCGGGAGCTTCCAGCCACTAGGGGGCGTCAACGGGGCCGTGCCAGTACTGTGAGGAGACAGGAAGTGACAGCAGTCGAGACGAGCAAGAAAAAAGCCACCATCAAAGTGGCTGCCACCACCGCTGAGCAGAAGG
This sequence comes from Comamonas aquatica NBRC 14918, assembly GCF_000739875.1. Lineage (GTDB taxonomy): Bacteria > Pseudomonadota > Gammaproteobacteria > Burkholderiales > Burkholderiaceae_C > Comamonas > Comamonas aquatica. The sequence continues at coordinate 149,452 of NZ_BBJR01000001.1, read as the reverse complement.
ACCAGCCGGTCGCCAAGAAAACGGCCGCCAAGTCCAGCACCGCTGCTGCCAAGACCGCCGCGGGCAGCCCATCCCGCACTGTGACCCATGAACCAACCAAGGCCACTGCAGCAGCCCCTGCTGCAGTCACCAAGGCCGCTTCCAACAAGACCATGCCAACGACTACTTCTGCGCCCACTTCCATCGTGACCAAGCGCGACCCCAAGCTCGCCAACAACTGGAAGACCAAGTCTCTCGAAGAACTGACCGACGCTGAAATCGTGGCCATGTCCGATGACGAGTACATGAACGATGTGCAGCAGGCCTATTTCCGCGCCAAGCTGGTCAAGCTGAAGCAGGACATGCACCAGAACGCCGGCGAAACCGCAGAAAACCTGCGCGAAGACACCGTGGTCGTGCCCGATCCCGCCGACCGCGCCACGATCGAGGAAGAGCACGCCCTGGAGTTGCGCACACGCGACCGCGAGCGCAAGCTGCTCAAAAAGATCGAACAGGCCATTGCCCGGATCGACGCCGGCGACTATGGTTACTGCGATGAGACCGGCGAGCCGATCGGCGTCCCCCGCCTGCTGGCCCGCCCGACCGCCACGCTGTCGCTCGAAGCGCAACAGCGGCGCGAACTCAAGCAGAAGATGTTCGGAGATTGATTCAGGACCGTGCCCAGTGCACGGTTTTTCATGCGCAGCATCATGCAACCAGACAGCGGCAAATCCGGCGGTTTCTTTCGTAAGGTCATGCACATCGTGCGCGGGACATCCGCCACGGAGGCTGACGCTCCGCCCGACCCCGACAGTCTGACGGCCCGTGAGGCGCTGCAGGAGGTCATGGCGCGCAAGCGCCGCAACGACGCCATCCGCCAGCAGGAGTTTGCCCAGCTGCGGCAGTTGCGCCAGCGCAACCAGGCCATCGGCCAGGTGCACGATGCTGCGGCCGAGCGCGAGGCCGAGGTTTTGTCCTCGCTGCTGGGCCAGGAGACGCGCAGCACGGCCACCCTGCAGAAAATCGACGAGATCGAGGCCCAGATGTCCGGCCAGTGGTGGCGCCAGCCGCCCGCGGCAGGTGCGGCTGCGGCTCCAGCTGCCGGCCGGCGGGGCCCGGCCCGCAGCTGGAGCCGCCTGCCGGTGCTGGGCGAAGACAGCGTGGTGCAACCGGCCGCCCCCGGCGTGGAGGCGGCGGCCCCCGTCGCGACCGAACCGCCGGCCATACCCACTGCGGCTCCCGTGGTTGCCGCAGCAGTGGTCGCTGCGCCCGTGGTGGTGCCCCCACCCGTGGTGCGTGCGTTCCAACCCCACCCGGACCTGGAAGAAGCCGCCATCCTGTTTGCCCATGGCGACCTGGAAGGCGCCCGCACCCGCTTGCTGGAGCAACTGGTGCAGTCGCTCAGTGCCACGCCCCGGGATGAGGACAAGGTGTGCCGGCTGTGGCATGCCATGCTCGACTGGTGCCGCGCCACCGGGGACGAGGACACCTTCGAACCCCTGGCGATCGACTATGCCGAGCATTTTGGCCGTTCAGCGCCGCTGTGGTCCTCCCTGCCGGCCCGTCTGGGCCAGACGGCCCTGGCGGGGGCGGTGCGCAAGGACCCCGGCAAGCGCCAGTTCTTGTGGTCCAGCCCTGCGCTGCTGACCGTGGGCGCGGTCACGGCCCTGCGCGCGTCCCAAGAGGATGCGCCCCAGCCCTGGTGCATGTCTTGGCTGCGGCTGGTGGCCATCGACGACGCCGCGCTGCAGCCGCTGACCCGGCTGTGCACGGCCTGGGCCGACAGCGAGGGTCAGTTCGTGCTGTCCGATGCCGGCAAGTTGCTGCAATTGCTGGAGCAACAGACCGCCGTGGGCGAGTCGCACCGTCCGGCAGCCTGGTGGCTGCTGCGCATGGCGGTGCTGCGCCTGGTGTACCGCATGGATGCCTACGAGCAGGTGGCGCTGGACTATTGCGTGACCTACGAGGTGTCGCCACCGTCCTGGGTGGAGCCGGCGTGCCACTGCATCGTGCAGGAAGAGGGCGAGGCCGATGTCTCGGTGCTGCACGAGGCCTCCCTGCAGTCGGTGCAGGCGGGGGCGGTGCTGCCGCAGGAAGGCGAAATCCCTGGGGCCATGCCGGTGGGGCAGGGCCTGGCCGGTGTGATCGAAGGCGATGCCCAGCCTTGGCTGGACGCCTTGGGCGCCCAGGCGCGCCGCGGGCAGGTGCTGGAGATTTCCTGTGCCGACCTCATCCGCCTGGACTTTGTGGCCGCCGGCAGCGTGCTGAACTGGGCGGCCGAGATGCAGAACCACGGCCATGAGCTGCGCTTCACGCAGCTGCACCAGCTGGTGGCGGAGTTCTTCCACATCATCGGCATCCACGAGCACGCCACCGTGCAGGCCGTCGCCGCCTGATCGGCGGATGTGTAAAAAGTGGCAGCGGCGCGCTTGCAAAACCGCATGCCGGCCCCATCTGCAGTCGCTATGGAACAGTATCACGGCACCACCATCATCAGCGTGCGTCGGCAGACGCCCGAAGGCATCCAGGTCGCGATCGGCGGCGACGGCCAGGTCACCCTGGGCCACATCGTGGTCAAGGGCACGGCGCGCAAGGTGCGCAAGCTCTACCACGGCAAAGTGCTGGCCGGGTTTGCCGGCGCCACGGCCGACGCCTTCACGCTGTTCGAGCGTTTCGAGGCCAAGCTGGAAAAGCACCAGGGCCACCTGACGCGTGCCGCCATCGAGCTGACCAAGGAGTGGCGCACCGACCGCGTGCTGCGCAAGCTGGAAGCCATGCTGGCCGTGGCCGATCACACGGCCTCGCTGATCATCACCGGCAACGGCGATGTGCTGGAGCCCGAGCAGGGCATCGTGGCGATCGGGTCGGGCGGCGCCTACGCCCATTCGGCGGCCAAGGCGCTGCTGAACAACACCGAACTGTCGGCCGAGCACATCGTCAAGAAGTCCCTGGAAATCGCCGGCGAGCTGTGCATCTACACCAACATGAACCACACCATCGAGACGCTGTGAGCGCGGTCCGCTGGCCGGCCACGGCACCGTCGTACGCCATTGGCGCGTGGAATTTGAATAATTGATAGCTGTTGGCGCTTGCTGCATAAGCGTCAAAGCCAGATTTGATGGATATTTTGACCATGTCCTCCATGACCCCCCAGGAAATCGTCTCCGAGCTGGACAAGCACATCGTGGGACAGGCCGGTGCCAAGCGCGCCGTGGCCATCGCGCTGCGCAACCGCTGGCGTCGCCAGCAGGTCGCCGATGGCCTGCGCCAGGAAATCACCCCCAAGAACATCCTGATGATCGGCCCCACGGGCGTGGGCAAGACCGAGATCGCACGCCGCCTGGCGCGCCTGGCCGATGCGCCCTTCATCAAAGTCGAAGCCACCAAGTTCACCGAGGTCGGCTACGTGGGCAAGGATGTGGACTCCATCATCCGTGACCTGGCCGAGATCGCCGTCAAGCAGGCGCGCGAGGGCGAGGTGAAGAAGCTGCGCATGCGCGCCGAAGATGCGGCAGAGGAGCGCATCCTCGATGTGCTGCTGCCGCAGGCGCGCACGCACGACGCCGTGCCCGCCGACAGCAGCACGCGCCAGATCTTCCGCAAGAAGCTGCGCGAGGGCCAGCTGGACGACAAGGAGATCGAGATCGATCTGGCAGAGGGCAGGCCCCAGCTGGAGATCATGGGCCCCCAGGGCATGGAAGAGATGGCCGAGCAGCTGCGCGGCTTGTTCAGCCAGATGGGCCAGGACAAGCGCAAGACGCGCAAGCTCAAGATCAAGGAGGCGTTCAAGCAGCTGATCGACGAGGAGGCGGCCAAGCTGGTCAACGAGGAAGAGACCAAGTCGCGCGCGCTGGCCAACCTGGAGCAGAACGGCATCGTCTTCATCGACGAGATCGACAAGGTGGCCACGCGCCAGGAAACCAGCGGTTCCGATGTCTCGCGCCAGGGCGTGCAGCGCGACCTGCTGCCCCTGGTTGAGGGCACGACCGTGTCCACCAAGTACGGCATGGTCAAGACCGACCACATCCTGTTCATCGCCTCCGGGGCCTTCCACCTGTCGCGCCCCAGCGACCTGATTCCCGAGCTGCAAGGGCGCTTCCCGATCCGGGTCGAGCTCGATTCCCTGTCGGTGCAGGACTTTGAGGCCATCCTGACGCAGACCCACGCGTCCCTGGTCAAGCAGTACCAGGCGCTGCTGGAGACGGAAGGCGTCACCCTGGCCTTCACCGCCGATGGCATCACCCGCCTGGCCCACACGGCCTTCACGGTCAACGAGCGCACCGAGAACATCGGGGCCCGCCGCCTGTCCACGGTGATGGAGCGCCTGCTGGACGAAGTCAGCTTCGATGCCGTCAAGCTGGCAGGCCAGACGGTCACCATCGATGCTGCGTACGTCGATGCGCGCCTGCAGATGCTGAGCCAGGATGAAGACCTGTCCAGATACATCCTGTAACTAAAAAACAGCCTCCCCATCCCCCCGCGCGTTGCCATGGCGCCTGGGGGGATTTGTTTTGATAAAGAACGTAAATGGTGCGTAGGACGAGTGCTGCTTTTCGATGAGTGGCTAAGTGATTGAATTCAATGGGTTTTTTGCGAGCTTTCACAAGTTTGCAATTTCTAAGTCGTTGATTTCATTGCAAAAGCATGTGCTTTTCCGGGTGGCGCCGGATCAAATTGCTGCTACAGTGCAAAAAAGTGCAATTAAGTGGTGAGAATTCCCTTAACCGCCCACATGCGGGCGCTCAAGGTCCAAGCAAACGGGGTGATCCATCGTGTTTCAAGGGGCGTCTTCGCTGACTCTCGATGCGAAGGGGCGGCTTTCAGTGCCGACCCGGCATCGTGACGCCCTGGTCACGCAGGCCCAAGGCCAGCTCACCATCACCAAGCACCCCCATGGCTGTCTGATGCTGTTTCCCCGCCCCGAGTGGCTGCTGTTCCGCGACCGCATCGGCCAGTTGCCGATGTCGGCCCAGTGGTGGAAGCGCATCTTCCTGGGCAACGCCATGGATGTGGACATGGACGGCACCGGGCGTGTGCTGGTCTCGCCAGAGCTGCGTCAGGCGGTCGGTCTTGAGAGAGAGGTGATCCTGCTCGGCATGGGCAATCACTTCGAGCTTTGGGATAAAGCCACTTATGAAGCCCATGAGGCGCAAGCCATGCAGGCGCCCATGCCCGATGTATTCCAAGACTTTGCTTTCTGAAAAGGGCGAGCGTTGAACCAGCCCCTCCAACACATCACTGTTTTGCTCCACGAGGCCGTCGATGCCTTGCTGGGCGATGATCCGTCCGCGGCCGATGGCACGTATGTGGACGGAACCTTTGGCCGTGGCGGCCATTCGCGATTGATTCTCTCCCGGCTGCGCCCGCAGGGGCGGCTGATAGCCTTCGACAAGGACCCATTGGCGATTGCAGAAGCCGGGCGTATCGAAGACGCCCGTTTTTCTATCCGCCACGAAGGGTTTCGCCACATCGGCGAACTGCCGCCGGCGAGTGCCGATGGCATCCTGATGGACCTGGGTGTGAGCTCGCCCCAGATCGACCAAGCCGACCGCGGCTTCAGCTTCCGCTTTGAGGGTCCGCTGGACATGCGCATGGACACCACGCGCGGCCAGAGTGTGGCCGAGTGGCTGGCCGAAGCCGAGGTGCAGCAGATCACCGATGTGATCCGTGACTATGGTGAGGAGCGCATGGCCTTCCCGATTGCCAAGGCCATCGTGGCGCACCGCGAAGCGCATGGCCCACTGCAGACCACCACCGAGCTGTCGAATCTGGTGGGCAAGATTGTGAAAAGCCGTGATGGACAGAACCCCGCCACGCGCACTTTCCAGGCCCTGCGGATTTTTATCAATGCCGAATTGGTGGAGCTCGAAGAAGCACTGCAGGCCAGTCTGCGCGTGCTCAAGCCGGGCGGCCGCCTGGCGGTGATCAGCTTCCATTCGCTGGAAGACCGCATCGTCAAGCAGTTCATTGCCGAACACGCCAAAGAGGTCTACGACCGCCGCACCCCGTTTGCCGCACCCAAGCCCATGCACCTGAAGGCGCTGGAGCGCATCAAGCCTGGCAAGGCCGAGGTGGACGCCAATCCGCGCTCGCGCAGTGCGGTGATGCGCGTGGCTGAACGCACCGAGGTGCCGGCATGACCACCCGCCCACAGTGGCCCAGCATCCAGGAGGTGGCATGCTGCGCCTGAACCTCTTGCTGCTGGTGGCGGTGCTGCTCAGTGGCCTGTACCTGGTCGAGACCCAGTACGAGTCGCGCCGCCTGTTCACCGAGCTGCACCGCGCGACGAACGAGGCCCGCAACCTGGAGACCGAGTACCAGCGGCTGCAGGTGGAACTGCGCGCGCAGTCCTCGCCTTCGCGCATCGAGTCCCTGGCTGTGGCCCAGGGCTTGCAGGGCGCATCGCCCGCCATCACGCACTATGTGCGCGATGAACAACCTGCCGGAGGTGCCCGGTGAGACGCAGTCTGGCCTACACCTCCAGCCCTTTGCTGGCCAGCAAGACGCCGGCCTGGCGCAGCAAGTTCGTGATGGGCTGCATCGTGCTGGCCTTCACGGGCCTGGCTGCGCGTGCGGCCTGGGTGCAGGTGATCGACAACGATTTCTTCCAGCGCCAGGGCGAGGTCCGCTTTGCCCGGACCCTGGAGCTGTCGGCCAACCGTGGGCGCATCCTGGACCGCAATGGACTGATCCTGGCCTCCAGCGTGCCGGCGGCCAGCATCTGGTCGATTCCCGAGGACGTGGAGAAGAACACCCCGGAAGACCTGGCCAAGCTGCCCAAGCTGGCCAAGCTGATGGATATGCCGCTGGACCAGCTGAAGAAGAAGCTGGCCGAGGACAAGAGCTTTGTCTGGGTCAAGCGCCAGCTGGACTGGGATGTGGGTCTGCAGATCAAGGCCCTGGGCATCAAGGGCATCTATCAGACCCGCGAATACAAGCGCCAATATCCTGAAGGCGAGGCGGCGGCCCACATCGTGGGCTTCACGAACGTCGAGGACAAGGGCCAGGAAGGCATGGAGCTGGCCTTCGAAAAGGACCTGGCGGGCAAGCCCGGCTCGCGCCGTGTGATCAAGGACCGCCTGGGGCGGGTGGTCGATGGCGTGGGCGAAGAGGTGCCCCCGATCGATGGCCGCGACATCCAGCTGTCGGTCGACAGCAAGATCCAGTTTTTTGCCTACCAAAAGCTCAAGGAGCAGGTGCTGGCCCACAAGGCCGTGGGCGGCACGGTGGTGGTCATGGATGCCAAGACCGGCGAACTGCTGGCCCTGGCCAATTACCCCAGCTTCAACCCCTCGAACCGCAAGCACCTGACCGGGGAGCAGTTGCGCAACCGTGCCATCACCGACGTGTTCGAGCCGGGCTCGACCATGAAGCCGATCACGGTCGGCATCGCTCTGGAGAGCGGCAAGTTCAAGCCCTCAACGATCGTGGACACCACGCCCGGGCGCATCAATGTGACCGGCTCCACCATTTCCGACACGCACAACTACGGGGTGCTGACGGTCGAAGGGGTGATCCAGAAGTCCAGCAACGTGGGCACGACCAAGATCTCCCAGCAGCTCACTGCGCAGGAGATGTGGGAGACGTTCTCGGCCGTGGGCTTTGGCCAGAAGCCGCAGATCGCCTTCCCTGGCGCGGCCAGTGGCCGTCTGCGCCCCTACAAGACTTGGCGTCCGGTGGAACAGGCCACCATGTCCTACGGCTATGGCCTGTCGGCCAGCTTGCTGCAGATGTCGCGCTCCTACACAGTGTTTTCGAACGGCGGCAAGGTGATCCCCGCCACCATGCTGAAGCTGGACAGGCCCCCTGTGGGCGTGCCGGTGTTTTCCGAGAAGACCGCCGAGCAGGTGCGCAAGATGCTGGCCCTGGCCACCGGCCCGGGCGGGACGGGGCAGCGCGCACAGACGGTCGGGTATTCCGTGGGTGGCAAGTCAGGTACCGCTCGCAAGCAAGTGGGCAAAAGCTATGCCCAAGGAAAATACCGCGCTTGGTTTACCGGTATGGCGCCGATTGAAGATCCGCGCGTGATTGTGGCAGTGATGGTGGATGAGCCCAGCAACGGCACCTATTACGGGGGCACGGTGGCGGCGCCCGTCTTCAGCACGGTGGTGCAGCAGAGCTTGCGTCTCTTGGGGGTGGCGCCCGACATGGCGGTACAGCCGCAAATCGTCGCCAACCCCGTGGAGGAATCGCTGTGAGTCGCGCCCCTGAGTTTTTGCATGATCTGCCCCAGGCCCTGGCCTGGCTGCGCGCCCGCGTCACCGGCCAATTGCGCACCGACAGTCGCCAGGTGCAGCCCGGGGATGGTTTCATCGCCTGGCCCGGTGGCGTGACCGATGGCCGCGCCCATGTGGCCTCGGCCATCGCGCGCGGTGCGGTTGCATGCCTGGTCGAGCACGACGGCGTGGAGGCGTTCAACCTGCCCGGCGCGGTGGCCAGCTACCGCGGCTTGAAGGCTGCCACGGCCGAGATGGCGGCGCAATGGTGCCAGCACCCCTCGCGGCAGCTGCGGGTGGTCGCCGTCACCGGCACCAACGGCAAGACGTCCACCGCCTGGTGGCTGGCGCATGCACTGGTCGGGTTCCAGCTGCAAGGGCGCCAGGGCTGTGCCATGGTGGGCACGCTGGGCATTGGCGTGCCGCCCCAGGTGGTCAGCACGGGCATGACCACGCCCGATCCTGTCTGCCTGCAGTATGCGTTTGCCGATTACGTGCAGCAGGGCCTGGCCGCGTGCGCGATCGAAGCTTCGTCCATCGGCATCGAGGAGCACCGCCTGGATGGCACGCACATCCACACCGCGGTGTTCACCAATTTCACGCAGGACCACCTGGACTACCACGCCAGCATGGCAGCCTATTGGCAGGCCAAGGCCAAGCTGTTTGCTTGGGCAGGCCTGCAGGTGGCCGTTCTCAACGTCGACGATGCCCATGGGCAGTTGCTGGCGCAGCAGTTGCAGGGGCGCGCAGGCCTGGATCTGTGGACCGTGGCGGTGAACGCCCCGGCACGCTTGCGGGCCACGGACGTGCGCCATGGACTGCAGGGCCTGTGCTTCGAGGTACAGGAAGACGGGCAGTCCGTGACCATGACCACCCAGATGATCGGCCAGTACAACGTCAGCAACATGCTGGGCGTGCTGGCCGTGCTGCGCAGCTGGGGCTGGACGCTGCCGGACGCCGTGGCCTTGTGCCAGGGGCTGGCGCCGGTGCCAGGGCGCATGCAGCAGATTGCCCAGGCTGATCAGCCCCTGGTGGTGGTGGACTATGCCCACACCCCCGATGCGCTGGAGCAGGCCTTGCAGGGCCTGCAGCCCGTGGCGCGTGCACGGGGTGGCCGGCTGCACTGCGTGTTCGGCTGTGGCGGCAACCGCGACAGCAGCAAGCGCCCCCTGATGGGTCAGGCTGCGCAGCGCCAGGCCGACGTGGTGTGGGTGACCAGCGACAACCCACGTGGCGAAGACCCCCAGACCATCGTGCAGCAGATCACGGCCGGCATGCGGCTCGATCGCGTGCAGGTGGTGGTGGACCGCACGCAGGCGATTGAACAGGCCATTGCCCAGGCAGGCACCCAGGATGTGGTGCTGCTGGCGGGCAAGGGCCATGAGGACTACCAGGAAATCCAGGGTGTGAAGCACCCGTTTTCCGACATGGACAAGGCGCGTGCCGCCTTGCTCCGGCGAGAGGGAATGCAGCAATGATGACTTTGCAACAGGCATGGCAGTGGATCCAGGCCTTCCAGCCGCAGGCGCGACTGGTGGGCGATGGTGCCACGCCCCTGCTGCGTGTGCACACGGACAGCCGCAGCCTGCAGGCGGGCGATTTGTTTGTGGCGCTCCAGGGTGAGCGCATGGATGCACATGACTTTCTGCCCCAGGTGCGGGCGCAGGGCCTGGCCGCTGCGGCGATCGCCCACGACGGCCTGGAGGCGCTGGGCCTGCCCGGCATCGAGGTGCCGGACACCACCCAGGCCCTGGGGGCCCTGGCGGCCGGCTGGCGCAGCATGTTTGGCCTGCCCTTGATTGCCGTCACCGGCAGCAATGGCAAGACCACGGTGACGCAGATGATCGCCAGCATCCTGAAGGCCCAGGCCGGCGATGCGGCGTTTGCGACCCAGGGCAATTTCAACAACGCGATCGGCGTGCCGCTGACCCTGTTCCGCCTCAGCGCTGCGCACCAGCTGGGCGTGGTGGAACTGGGCATGAACCACCCCGGCGAGATTGCCGAGCTGGCGCGCATCGCCCAGCCCACGGTGGCCCTGGTCAACAACGCCCAGCGTGAGCACCAGGAATTCATGCACACCGTGCAGGCCGTGGCCGAGGAAAACGGCAGCGTGCTGGCCTACCTGCCCGCCGATGGCGTGGCCGTGTTCCCGTCCGATGAGGCCTTCACCCCCCTGTGGCGCAGCCTGGCGGGTGAACGCCCGGTGCTGACCTTCGGGGGCGAGGACGCCGACGTGCGCAGTCTGCAGGCCACCTGGGCCGACAGCGCGTGGCAGGTGCAGGTGCAGACCCCGCAAGGCCGCTTCGACTGCGCGCTGCACATCGCCGGCCGCCACAACGTGCGCAATGCGCTGGCGGCGGCGGCCTGTGCCCTGGCGGCGGGCGTGCCCCTGGCGGCGATTGCCCAGGGGCTGAGCGCCTTCCAGCCGGTCAAGGGCCGCTCGCGCTCCACCGCGGTGGTGTGCGCGGGCCGGCGCGTGGACGTGGTGGACGACACCTACAACGCCAACCCCGACTCCGTCCAGGCTGCGATTGCCGTGCTGGCCGAGCTGCCCGCCCCGCGCCTGCTGGTGCTGGGGGACATGGGCGAGGTGGGTGATCAGGGGCCGGCCTTCCACGCGGAAGTCGGCGCCAGTGCCCGGCAGGCCGGCATTGAAACTTTCCTGGCATTGGGGCCACAAATGCAGCACGCCGTGGCTGCATTTGGGCAGGGTGCTACGCATTTTGAAGAGATGGCAGCGCTGGTGGCAGCGGTGCAGGCCCGCATGGGGCAGACCGGCAGTGTGCTGGTCAAAGGTTCGAGAAGTATGAAGATGGAACACGTGGTGCAGGCCCTGGAAAGCGCCTGTGGGGAGGGTGCAGCATGCTGCTGATCTTGGCTGAGTGGCTGCAGACCTTGTCGCCCGATTTCGGTTTCCTGCGCGTGGTGCAGTACATCACCTTCCGCGCCGTGATGGCGGCGCTGACCGCCCTGGTGATCGGCCTGTGGATTGGCCCCAAGGCCATCCGCATGCTGACCGCGCTGAAGGTGGGCCAGCCCGTGCGCGGCTATGCCATGCAGACCCATCTAGTAAAGAACGGCACGCCCACCATGGGCGGGGTGCTGATCCTGTTCGCCATCGCCGCGTCCACCCTGCTGTGGTTTGACCTGAGCAACCGCTTCGTCTGGATCGTGCTGGTGGTGACCATGGGCTTTGGCGCCATCGGCTGGGTCGATGACTGGCGCAAGGTGGTCAACAAGGACCCCGAGGGCATGCGCTCGCGCGAGAAGTATTTCTGGCAGTCGGTGATCGGCCTGATCGCCGCCGTGGCCCTGGTGTTCAGCATTTCCGAAAACACCAACAGCCGCGCCTTCGAGCTGTTCGTGACCTGGGTGCAGTCGGGCTTCTCCATGGACCTGCCGCCGCAGGCCGGGCTGCAGGTGCCGTTCTTCAAGGAAGTTAGCTACCCGCTGGGCGTGTTGGGCTTCGTCATCCTGACCTACCTGGTCATCGTTGGCGCCAGCAATGCCGTCAACCTGACCGACGGCCTGGATGGCCTGGCCATCATGCCGGTGATCATGGTTGGTACGGCGCTGGGCATCTTTGCCTATGTGACCGGCAACGTCAGCTACGCCAAGTACCTGCACTTCCCCAGCATCCCCGGCACGGGCGAGCTGATGATCTTCTGCGGCGCCATGGCCGGTGCCGGTTTGGCCTTCCTGTGGTTCAACGCCCACCCCGCGCAGATCTTCATGGGCGACGTGGGCGCGCTGGCCCTGGGCGGCGCCCTGGGCACCATCGCCGTGATCGTGCGCCAGGAGATCGTGCTGGCCATCATGGGCGGCATCTTCGTGGCCGAGGCCCTGTCGGTGATGTTGCAGGTGGTGTGGTTCAAATACACCAAGAAGCGCTATGGCGAAGGCCGTCGTCTGCTGAAGATGGCGCCGCTGCACCACCACTTTGAAAAGAGCGGCTGGAAGGAAACGCAGGTCGTGATCCGCTTCTGGATCATCACCATGCTGCTGTGCCTGATCGGCCTGTCCACGCTGAAGCTGAGGTAGGCTCCATGCACACCCAAGACCTCACACCGGCCCAGCCCCACCCCGACACTGCGGTGGCGCCGGTCGACGCTGCGGTACAGCTGGAAAATTCAGGAGCAGTCAGCGCGCATGTATCCTTGGATGGCGATGCAAAAGTGTCTGAAGTGGCCGAATCGCAAGCGCCAGCTGCTCCTGAAAAAGAGGCGCTACCTGCCTGGGCGGAACCCGTGCCCGACGTCAGCAGCCTGAGCGCCGCCAAGGACGCGGCTGCCTTTGTGGCGCAGATTTTCACCGACCCCAGCATGTCGGATGCGGCCGATGCCGACGTCACCGCCGTGGCCGTGCCCGTGGATGCCGCCCCTGCGGTGGCGCTGCCCCCCGTGCCTGCGCAATGGCCGCAGGACCAGGCGCAGCACCTGCAGGGCCGGCGCGTGCTGATCCTGGGCCTGGGCGCCTCGGGTATGTCCATGGCGCGCTGGTGCGTGCGTGCCGGGGCCGAAGTCACCGTGGCCGACACCCGCGAAGCCCCGCCCCAGCTGGCGCTGTTGCACAGCGAGCTGCCGCAGGCGCGGTTTGTGGGCGGTCCGTTGACCAGTGCCCTGGTGGACGGCCAGAGCCTGAACGCCGTGTACCGTTCCCCCGGCCTGGCGCCGGATGTGATCGCGCCCGTGGCGGACGCCGCGCGTGCGATTGGCCTGCCCGTCGGGGGCGAGCTGGATTTGTTCGCCGCCGCCCTGCAGGGCATGGCCCAGGCGCATGGCTACCAGCCCAAGCTGCTGGCCATCACCGGCACCAATGGCAAGACCACGGTGACCTCGTTGACCGGCAAGCTGCTGGAGCATGCCGGTCTGAGCGTGGGGGTGGCCGGCAACATCGGCCCCACCTTGCTGGACACCCTGAGCGCGCGCATCGACGCGCAGGACCTGCCTCAGGTCTGGGTGCTGGAGTTGTCCAGCTTCCAGCTCGATGGTGTGCAGGGTTTCGAGCCGACCGCCGCCGTGGTACTCAACGTCACGCAGGACCACCTGGACTGGCACGGCAGCATGGACGCGTATGCCGCCGCCAAGGCCCGCATCTTCGGCGAGCACGGCCTGATGGTGCTGAACCGCGAGGACCGCACTGTCATGGACATGCTGCCTGCGCCGGTCAAGGTCAAGCTGCAGAAGCCGCAGCAGCGCGCCCACATCAGCTTTGGCGCCGACCTGCCGCGCAACCCCGGCGACTATGGCATCGAGATGGTGGCTGGCATGGCCTGGCTGGTGCGCGCGCTGGAGGTGGACCAGGCGGGCCGCCGCGCGCGCGACCCGCAGGAAGAGCTGCACCTGCAGCGCCTGCTGCCCGCCGATGCCCTGCGCATCCGCGGCCGCCACAACGCCACCAACGCCCTGGCCGCGCTGGCGCTGGCCCAGGCGGCCGGTGCCGCGCTGGGCCCCATGCTGTACGGACTGCGCGAATACCGTGGCGAGCCCCACCGCGTGGAGCCGATTGGCATCGTGCAGGGCGTGGAATATTTTGACGACAGCAAGGGCACGAACGTGGGGGCCACCGTCGCTGCCTTGACCGGCCTGGGGGCCGATCGGCGCATCGTGCTGATCCTGGGCGGGCTGGGCAAGGGGCAGGATTTCACCCCGCTGGCCGCCCCGGTGGCGCGCTATGTGCGCGCCGTGGTGCTGATCGGGCGCGATGCCCCGTTGATCAAGCAAGCCCTGCAGGGCGAAGGCGTGCCCCTGCTGGAGGCCGCCGACATGGCGCAGGCCGTGCAACTGGCCAGTGCCCAGGCCCGGGAGGGCGATGCCGTGCTGATGTCGCCCGCCTGCGCCAGCATGGACATGTTCCGTGACTATGCCCACCGCGCCCAGGTGTTTGTGGCGGCGGTGCAGGAGCTGGCCGATGAGGCCGGACAGATCCTCGGAGGGTACGACGCATGAACGCCCTGACCCATGTGCGCGAACGCCTGCAAGGCTGGCTGGCCGGCGCGGCCGACAAGCCTGTCGACGTGCTGCCCGTGCGCGTGGGGGGCACGGAGTACCGCAACACCCGGGCCCTGCCGCCCACGGCCCTGGGGCTGGACCAGGCCCTGATCTGGGTGGTGATTGCCTTGCTGGCCTGGGGGCTGGTGATGGTGTACTCGGCCTCGATCGCCATGCCGGACAACCCGCGCTTCGGCAAGATCGAGCACTACCACTTCCTGTTGCGGCATGCGATGAGCCTGGGCGTGGGCTTTGTGGCGGCGCTGCTGGCCTTCCAGGTATCGATGAAAACCTGGGAGCGGCTGGCCGTGCCCATGTTCCTGCTGGCCCTGCTGCTGCTGGTGATGGTGCTGGTGCCCGGCGTGGGCCTGGTCGTGAATGGCGCGCGGCGCTGGCTGCCGCTGGGGGTGATGAATTTCCAGCCTTCAGAGCTGGCCAAGTTTGCCGTGCTGGTCTATGCCGCCGACTACATGGTGCGCCGCATGGACGTGAAGGAGCGCTTTTTCCGCGCCGTGCTGCCCATGGCCGCGGCCGTGTTCGTCGTGGGCGTGCTGTTGCTGGCCGAGCCCGACATGGGGGCCTTCCTCGTGATCGTGGTGATCTCGATGGGCATCCTGTTCTTGGGCGGCGTGAATGCGCGCATGTTCTTTCTGATGGCGGCGCTGGTGGTCGGGGCCTTTGTGCTAATGATCGCCTTCTCGCCCTGGAGGCGCGAGCGCATCTTTGCCTACTTGGACCCGTTCTCGGTGGACCATGCGCTGGGCAAGGGCTACCAGCTCTCGCACGCCCTGATCGCCATCGGACGGGGCGAGCTGTTCGGCGTGGGCCTGGGCCGCAGTGTGGAGAAGCTGCACTGGCTGCCCGAGGCGCACACCGACTTCCTGCTGTCCGTGATTGGCGAGGAGTTCGGCTTCATCGGCATCCTGATCCTGATCGTTGCCTTTGTCTGGCTGACCCGCCGCATCATCGAAATCGGCCGGGAGGCGATCTTCCACGACAAGGTGTTTTCCGGTCTGGTGGCCCAGGGGGTGGCGCTGTGGTTTGGCTTTCAGGCCTTCATCAACATGGGTGTGAACCTGGGGGCCTTGCCCACCAAGGGGCTGACGTTGCCGCTGATGAGCTTCGGTGGCTCGGCGGTGTTGATGAACCTGGTCGCGGTGGCGGTGGTATTGCGGATTGACTATGAGAACAAGCTCATCAGTCCAAAGGTGAGGAAGTGATGCAAGAGAAAGTGGCTTTGGTCATGGCAGGCGGCACCGGGGGGCATATCTTCCCGGGCTTGGCCGTGGCCCACGCGCTGCGCGAGCAAGGCTGGCGTGTGCACTGGCTGGGGGCGCCCGGCAGCATGGAAGAGCGGCTGGTGCCGCCCCAGGGGTTCCCGCTGGAAACGATTGATTTTGCAGGAGTGCGCGGCAAGGGCCTGCTCACCCTGGCCCTGCTGCCGCTGCGCCTGCTCAAGGCCTTCGCGCAGTCGCTGTCGGTGGTGCGCCGCGTCAAGCCGGACGTGGTGATCGGCCTGGGGGGCTACATCAGCTTCCCCGGCGGCATGATGGCCGTGCTGGCGGGCAAGCCGTTGATCCTGCACGAGCAGAACTCCGTGGCCGGCATGGCCAACAAGGTGCTGGCCAGCGTCGCCGACAAGGTGTTTGCAGCATTTCCGAATGCGCTGCCCAAGGCGCAGTGGGTGGGTAACCCCTTGCGCCAGGCCTTCCTGCAGCAGCCGGAGCCGGCCGAGCGCTTTGCCGGCCGCAGCGGCCCACTCAAGGTGCTGGTGGTGGGCGGCAGCCTGGGTGCCAAGGCCTTGAACGACATCGTGCCCCAGGCCGTGGCCCTGCTGCCGGTCGAGGCACGCCCGCAGGTGGTGCACCAGAGCGGCGCCAAGCAGATCGATGCCCTGCGTGCCAACTATGCGGCCGCCGGGGTGCAGGCCGAGCTGACCCCCTTCATCGAGGACACGGCGCAGGCCTTTGCCGACGCGGACCTGGTCATCTGCCGCGCCGGTGCGAGCACCGTGACCGAGCTGGCGGCCGTTGGTGTGGCGGCGATTTATGTGCCCTTCCCGCACGCGGTCGATGACCACCAGACCACGAACGCGCACTTCATGGTGGATGCCGGGGGTGGATGGTTAATGCCACAACCTGCATTGAATGCACAAAAACTGGCAGAAATGCTACAGAATATGCAGCGTTCAACACTCTTGAACGTTGCCCTTAAAGCGAAAACGATGCAGAAGATTCATGCCACCCGCGAGGTGGTCGCTGCGTGCGAGGAGCTCGCCGCATGAAACACGCCATTCAAAACATCCACTTCGTGGGTCTGGGTGGCTCCGGCATGAGCGGTATAGCCGAGGTTTTGCACAACCTCGGCTATACCGTCTCCGGCTCCGATCTGGCGCCAAGCGCTACCCTGCAGCGCCTACAGGCGCTGGGGATCCAGACGTTTGTGGGCCATGCCGCGTCCCAGGTGCAGGCCGCCGATGTGGTCGTGACCTCTACCGCCGTGCAGGCCAACAACCCCGAGGTGCTGGAAGCGCGTGCGCGCAAGATTCCCGTGGTGCCCCGGGCCCTGATGCTGGCCGAGCTGATGCGTTTCAAGCAGGGCATCGCGATCGCTGGCGCCCATGGCAAGACCACCACCACCAGCCTGGTGACCAGCGTGCTGGCCGAGGCCGGGCTGGACCCCACGTTCGTCATCGGTGGCAAGCTCAACAGCGCCGGTGCCAATGCCAAGCTGGGCCAGGGTGACTACATCGTGGTCGAGGCCGACGAGTCGGATGCCTCGTTCTTGAACCTGCTGCCGGTGATGGCGGTGGTCACGAACATCGATGCCGACCACATGGAAACCTATGGCCACGACTTCGGCAAGCTGAAGCAGGCCTTTGTCGATTTCCTGCACCGCATGCCGTTTTACGGGCGTGCCATTGTCTGTGCCGAAAGCCCGGCGGTGCGCGATATCCTGCCCGCGCTGGCGCGGCCTGTGACCACCTATGGTTTCGCCCCCGATGTGCAGGTGCGGGCCCTGGAGGTGCGCTCCGAGCATGGCCAGATGCGCTTCAAGGTGCTGCGCCAGAACGGCCAGACCTATCCCGAACTGGACGTGACCCTGAGCCTGGCGGGCGAGCACAATGTGCTCAACGCACTGGCGGCCGTGGCGGTGGCCATGGAGCTGGAGCTGCCCGATGCCGCCTTGCTGCGCGCCCTGGAGGGCTTCAAGGGCGTCGGCCGCCGTTTCCAGCGCTATGGCGATCTGCCTTGCGCACAGGGCGGTACGTTCACCGTGATCGACGACTACGGACACCACCCCGTGGAAATGGCCGCCACCTTGGCCGCTGCGCGGGGGGCTTTCCCTGGGCGCCGTCTGGTGCTGGCCTTCCAGCCCCACCGCTACACCCGCACGCGCGACTGCTTCGAAGACTTCGTCAAAGTCCTGGGCGCTGCCGATGCGGTGCTGCTCAACGAGGTCTACGCCGCCGGCGAAGCCCCCATCGTGGCCGCGGATGGGCGCGCACTGGCACGCGCCGTGCGTGTCGCAGGGCGTGTGGAGCCCATTTTTATTGAGACAATTGCGGATTTGCCCCAGGCAATTGCGGACAATGCGCAGCCTGGGGATGTGGTGCTGTGCATGGGCGCAGGGTCGATTGGCGCGGTCCCCGCGCAACTGGTTGAAATGCTAGAGAAAAAAGAGCTGCAAGCGCAGAAAGGATCTGCGCTATGAGCAATTCCATGAAGAAAATCGATCCGCGTGCCCTGGGCAAAGTGGCCGTGCTGATGGGCGGCCGTTCGTCCGAGCGCGAGGTGTCCCTGATGTCGGGGCAGGGCGTGCTCGACGCCCTGCGTGCCCAGGGGGTGGATGCCCACGCCTTCGATCCCGCCGAGCAGGAGCTGGGCGCGCTGAAAGCCCAGGGCTTTACGCGCTGCTTCATCGCCTTGCATGGCCGTTTCGGTGAAGACGGCTCGGTGCAGGGTGCGCTGGAGCTGCTGGGCATTCCCTACACCGGCTCCGGCGTGATGGCTTCCAGCATGGCCATGGACAAGATCATGACCAAGCGCATCTGGCGCTTCGAAGGCCTGCCCACGCCGGACTGGCGCATGGTGTCCAGCCCCGAGGCAACCACGGCGGCCCTGGCGGCCCTGGGCGCTCCCATGATCGTCAAGCCCGCCCGCGATGGCTCCAGCATGGGCCTGACCAAGGTGACGGACGCCAGTCAGTGCGCTGCAGCCTATGCCCTGGCCGCCAAGTACGACGACGAAGTGCTGTGCGAACAGTTCATCGCCGGTGAGGAAACCACCTGCGCCGTCCTGGGCGAAGGCGCAGCGGCTGTGGCCTTGCCCGTGATCCGCATCGTGGCGCCCGACGGCAACTACGACTACCAGAACAAGTACTTCACCGACGTCACGCAGTACCACTGCCCCAGCGGCCTGCCGGCGGACGAGGAAGCGCGCATCCAGCAGATCGTGGAAAAGGCTTTCCGCACCCTGGGCTGCCGTGGCTGGGGCCGTGCCGACGTGATGATCCGTCAGAGCGATCGCCAGCCCTTCCTGCTGGAGATCAACACCTCGCCCGGCATGACCAGCCATTCGCTGGTGCCCATGGCCGCGCGTGCGCGCGGCATGAGCTATGAGCAACTGTGCCTGACCATCCTGGCTTCGGCCTCGCTGGACAGCACGTCTTCAGAGGAGCGTGCGGCCTGATGAGCTACTCCATGCCAGCCCCTTTGGATGTCAAACTCATGAACGTGACCGCAACGGCCATGTTCGGTGGGGTGGCCATCCTCATGCTGGCGGTGGTGAGCTGGTGGGCGGTGCGCCATCCGGCCTTCTCGATTGCACGCATCGTGGTCGAAGGGGAGATGCTGCACAACAATGCCGTGACCCTGCGGGCGAATGTGGCCCCGCACCTGACCGGCAATTTTTTCACGATCGATCTGAAGGACGCGCGCGAAGCCTTCGAGCAGGTGCCCTGGGTGCGCCAGGCCGAGGTGCGGCGCGAGTATCCGAACAGCTTGCGCGTCATCCTGCACGAGCACGAACCCCAGGCGTACTGGGGGCCGGAGACCGGGACCGCGATGGTCAACACCATGGGTGAGGTGTTCGAGGCTAATGTGGGCGAGGTGGAGCGTGAAGGCTTGCCTCGCCTTTCTGGCCCCGAGGGCTCGGCCGTCGAGGTGCTGCGCATGTACTACGCCCTGGACCCCGTCTTCACTGCCATCGGGGCGCCAGTGGATGCGCTGACCTGGCGTGACCGCGGTAGCTGGCTGGTGCAGCTCGACAACGGTGCCAGCATCGAGCTGGGCAGCGGCAAGCCGGAAGAAGTCCTACAGCGTACGCAGCGTTTTGTGCGGACGTTGCCGCAAATTACCCAGCAATACCAGCGCACGGCCGAGGCCTTGGAGTACGCAGATCTGCGCTACCCCGATGGCTACGCCCTGCGCTTGCGTGGCGTGACCACCGTGTCTCGAGAAAAGGCATTGGAAATGGCCAGACGCCAGGCAGCACAGCAACAAAAAGATAGCAAAAAAACACGACCTACTGAGGGCAGGCACTGATATGGCAAGAGAGTACAAAGACGTCGTCGTCGGTTTGGACATTGGCACTGCCAAGGTGATGGCCGTGGTCGCCGAGGTCATGCCCAATGGCGAGCTCAAGCTGGCAGGGCTGGGCGTGGCGCCGAGCAACGGCCTCAAGCGTGGCGTGGTGGTGAACATCGAAGCCACGGTCCAGAGCATCCAGCAGGCCCTCAAAGAGGCCGAGCTGATGGCCGACTGCAAGATCCAGCGTGTCTACACCGGCATCACCGGCAGCCACATCCGCGGGTTGAACCAGAGTGGCATGGTGGCCATCAAGGACAAGGAAGTCACGCCCACCGATGTGGCGCGTGTGATCGAAACCGCCAAGGCGGTGAGCATCTCCTCGGACCAGCGCCTGTTGCTGGTGGAGCCCCAGGAGTTCGTGATCGACGGCCAGGACGTCAAGGAACCCGTGGGCATGAGCGGCATCCGCCTGGAAGCCAAGGTGCACATCGTGACCGGCGCGCAAAGCGCGGCGGAAAACATCATCAAGTGCGTGCGCCGCTGTGGCCTGGAGGTGGAGCAGCTACTGCTCAACCCGCTGGCGGCCAGCCAGGCGGTGCTGACCGACGATGAGCGCGACCTGGGCGTGGCCCTGGTCGATATTGGCGCCGGCACCACCGACGTCGCTATCTTCACGGGCGGTGCGATCCGCCATACCGCCGTGATTCCGATCGCCGGCGACCTGATCACCAGCGACATCGCCATGGCGTTGCGCACCCCCACCAAGGATGCCGAAGACATCAAGGTGGAAAGCGGCTATGCCAAGCAGATGCTGGCCGATCCCGACAGCCAGGTGGAAGTGCCGGGCCTGGGCGATCGCGGCCCCCGCATGATCAGTAAGCAGGCGCTGGCCGGTGTGATCGAACCCCGTGTGGAAGAAATCTTCTCTTTGGTACAGCAGGTCATCCGCGAGTCCGGCTATGAGGAAGTGTTGTCCTCGGGCATCGTGCTCACCGGTGGCAGTGCCGTGATGCCGGGCATGGTGGAGTTGGGCGAGGACATTTTCCTCAAGCCCGTGCGCCGCGGCGTGCCCAAGTATTCCAGTGCATTGGCCGACATGGTGGCGCAGCCGCGCTCCGCGACGGTGATGGGTTTGCTGGAAGAAGCGCGACAAGCAAGATTGCGCGGTTTCAAGGTGGCACAAAAGAGTGGGTCCATGAAGACCGCTTTTGGTCGATTTAAAGACTTCATTGTGGGAAACTTCTAACTATGTGCTCTCGACGTATGCGCATTACCGGGCCTCCCACGGATTTTCGATACCGACGACGAAGAGAAGCCCCCTATACAGCACCACTGAACCCATTTCAAAAATCTCCAGGAGCACCAACATGACCATCGAAATGATCGAAGCCGAAACATTCAATCAAGGCACGCAGATCAAGGTGATCGGTGTGGGCGGCGGCGGCAGCAACGCCGTTGAGCACATGATTGCTTGCAATGTGCAAGGCGTTGAATTCGTCAGCGCCAACACCGATGCGCAAGCATTGATCCGCAGCAACGCGCACCGCACCATCCAGTTGGGCTTGAGCGGCCTGGGTGCTGGTAGCAAGCCCGACAAAGGCCGTGAAGCCGCGGAAGCCGCCGTGGAAGACATCCGTGCTGCGATCGAAGGGGCGCACATGCTGTTCATCACGGCCGGCATGGGCGGCGGTACTGGCACCGGTGCGGCACCCGTGATCGCGCGCGTGGCCAAGGAGATGGGCATTCTGACCGTGGGCGTGGTGACCAAGCCCTTTGAGTGGGAAGGTGGCCGCCGCATGCAGAACGCCGATGGCGGCCTGACCGAGCTGGAAGCCAATGTCGACTCGCTGATTGTGGTGCTGAACGAAAAGCTGCTGGAAGTGCTGGGCGATGACATCACCCAGGAAGAAGCTTTCGCGCAGGCCAACGACGTGCTCAAGAACGCCGTGGGCGGTATCGCCGAAATCATCAACGAGTACGGCCATGTGAACGTCGACTTCGAAGACGTGCGCACCGTGATGGGCGAGCCTGGCAAGGCCATGATGGGTACAGCCCGCGCTTCCGGTCCCGACCGAGCACGCATCGCGGCTGAGCAGGCCGTGGCCTGCCCGCTGCTGGAAGGCATTGACCTGTCCGGCGCCAAGGGTGTGTTGGTGCTGGTGACGGCCGCCAAAGGCAGCCTGAAGCTGGCCGAGTCGCGTCTGGCCATGTCCACCATCAACGCCTACGCTTCGCCCGACGCACACGTGATCTATGGCGCTGCCTACGACGATTCGCTGGGTGACGACATCCGTGTGACCGTGGTGGCCACCGGCCTGTCGCGTCCTGCGGCCCGCCGCCAGGCCATGTCCGTGGTCCAGGGTGGTCTGCGCACCGGCACGGACGGCGATTTCGCCTACGCCGGCGCCCCCACGGCCGCCATGGGCGGCGTGAGCATGGGCGCTGCCACAGCGCCTGCCATGGGTGGTGCCGCCAGCGTGGGCGGTGGCTATGCCGATGTGAGCGTGCCCAGCGTCTGGCGCACCAACCGTACCCAGGCCGCAGCCCGTGTGGATGCCTTGTCCTCGGGTGGCATGGACGATCTGGAAATCCCTGCCTTCCTGCGCAAGCAGGCGGACTGATCCGACAGCGCGGTCCCCAAACCGGGTTCTTGAACCCGGTTTTTTTATGCTTGTAACGTTGGCCAACACACCGGGGTCAACGGCAGGCGTCAATCGGCGTTATAGAAATTTCCATGTCCTTGGCGGGGCGGAAAAATGCCCTCCGCCGCTAAAATTGACCCATGCTCCAGCAACGTACCATCAAGACCCTCACCCGTGCCGTCGGCATGGGGCTGCACAGCGGCCAGCGTGTCGAGATGACGTTGCGCCCTGCGCAGCCGGATACGGGCATCGTGTTCCGCCGGGTGGACCTGCCGGAGCCGGTCGACATTCCCATCACGGCCCAGGCGGTGGTGGACACGCGCATGGCCTCCACCATCGGGGTGGGCAGCGCCAAGGTGCACACCATCGAGCACCTGATGTCTGCCCTGTGCGGGCTGGGCATCGACAACCTGTACATCGACATCACGGCCGAGGAAGTGCCCATCCTGGATGGTTCCTCGTCCTCGTTCATGTTCCTGCTGCAAAGCGCGGGCATCGAGCTGCAGAACGCGCCCAAGAAGTTCATCCGCATCAAGCAGACCGTGGAGGTGCGTGAAGGGGAAGGAAAAAACCTCAAATGGGCGCGCTTTGATCCCTACCACGGCTTCAAGCTGAAGTTCGATATCGATTTCTCGCACCCTGCCGTGGACTCCACCGGCCAGTCGTTCGAGTTCGACATGGGCGAAGGCAACTACATGCGCGACATCGCGCGCGCCCGCACTTTTGGCTTTACCAAAGACGTGGAAATGCTGCGCACCAATGGCCTGGCGCTGGGCGGCGGGCTGGACAACGCCATCGTCATGGACGACTACAAGGTGCTCAACAGCGACGGGCTGCGCTACGACGACGAGTTCGTCAAGCACAAGATCCTGGACGCGATCGGCGACCTGTACGTCATCGGCCATCCCATCCTGGGTGCCTACAGCGCCTTCCGCTCGGGCCATGGTATGAACAACCAGCTGATCCGTGCCGTGCTGGCCGATGCCGCCAACTGGGAATTCGTCACCTTCGACAACGAACGCAAGGCCCCCGCCGGATTTGCCCAGACCGCCCTGGCCTGGTAAGTCCCGCCCTGGGAATCACGGTATAAAGCAGCCATGCTGATTTTTCGCTGGCTGCTTTTTGCTTTGTTGATCACCTCGGCCCTGTGCTTTGTCTTCTACCTGGGCACGGGCCGGCCGCACTATCGCCGCTGGGGGCTGGTGATTCTGAAGTGGGCCGTGATCGCCGGGCTGGCCTTTTTTGCCGTGCTCGGCCTGTCGCGCTTCCTGCTGATCTGAGCGCACGGGCCCGTGCAGGGCTGTGCACTTGCTTGCATCTGTAAAGTCTGTGCAAAGCGGTGCGGGGCAGGGGCAAAGTTCCGTAAAGCTGGGCTGCACCGGCCGGGGCGGTCCGTTTTTTCTCGCATGATGGCGTTGTGGCAGCCGCTCCGGCTGCTTGCTTTCTGCCTCGGAAAGGACGCACCATGCAACTGCAACGTTTCACTGCTTCGATCGCCACCGCTGTGGCCCTGACCCTGGGGGTGAGCGCCGTGGCCCAGGCACAGCCGCACGGCGGCCGCCACCATGACGCACCCTACGCCCAGCAGCACCGCCACAAGCCCGGGCCTTCTGCCGGCTGGCACCGTGACCGTGGGCCACATGGTCCGCAGGCGCACCCCGGCCACCGACCACCGCCTCCGGGCCACCGCTACTACCGCGGCGCGGGCCCGCAGCACAACTGGGTCAAGGGCACGCGCCTGCCGCCGCAGTACCGTGCCACACGCTACGTGGTGCACGATTGGCGTGGCCACCGCCTGCACCAGCCGCCCCGCGGCTACCACTGGGTGCGTTACGGCGGTGACTACATGCTGGTGGCGATTGCGACCGGCGTGATCTCGCAGCTCATCATCCACAGCATGTATTGAGGGGCGCTTGGCGCCGGGGCGCAGCGCTGTGCATGGGGCGCCCCGCCGTGATGGCCCTTTGCCATGGCCTGCTGTGCCCAGTGGCAGGCCATGGTCGATTGCATCAAAAGCAGAGCACTCTGCGCTGACGGGGTAAGCGCTACGGGCGATTTTGGCGTGTGGCCTTTCGGCACAGCCAGGCGACAGCGGTTCAGTAGGCGCGGCCGGCCTTGAGCATGGCGTGCTGCCGGCGCTGCAGGCCGGAGTCCTGGGCCAGCTTGTCCAGCATGGCGCCGGCGTGGGCGTGGGTGATGGCCAGTCCCAGCGCGTCGGCCGCATCGGTGCCGGGCAGGCCGGGCAGCTGCAGCATGCGCTTGACCATTTCCTGGATCTGCCCCTTGGCCGCCCGGCCATGGCCGGTGATGGCCTTCTTCATCTGCAGCGCCGTGTACTCGGCCACGGGCAGGTCCTGGGTCACCAGGGCGGTCAGCGCTGCACCGCGCGCCTGGCCCAGCAGCAGGGTGGATTGCGGGTTCACGTTGACGAACACGATCTCGATGGCCGCCGTGTCGGGCTGGTAGCGCGCCACCACCTCGCTCACGCCCTCGAACAGGATCTTCAGGCGCCCCGGCAGATCGCCCAGCGCCACGCCTTCGGTGCGCGTAGTGCGGATGGTGCCGCTGGCCACATAGCGCAGCTGGTGGCCGTCGCGTTCGATCACGCCAAAGCCGGTGGTCTGCAGGCCGGGGTCAATGCCAAGGATTCGCATGGAAAGTGCTGGGAACAAGGGGAGGGCGGCGCAGGCTGCGCTTGCTTGCGATTGTGCCGCATGCCCGCATGGCCGCCGTGGAACTGGCACTGCCCTGGGTACACTGCGCCCCTTGTGTGTCCCTTGCCGTGTCTGCCCATGCCTATCCTTCGTCGCCTGTTCCGTGTGTTGTTGCGCCTGCTGCTGGGCCTGGGGGCGGCCGTGCTGGTGCTGGTGGGCTGGCGCATCGTGGTGCTGGCCACAGCCTCCACCCCGCGCCATGCCGAGATGGTGCAGCAGGTGTTCCGCGCGGCCCCCCTGCCGGTGTTCACCCCGCAGCATCTGCAACTGGTGCGCGCGCTGCGGGTGTGGTGGCTGCCGGTCGAATCCGGTGCGCCCGGGGTCGACCCCGGCCAGCCGCTGCGCGGTGAGCCCCCCGCCGTGCAGCGCGCCCAGCAATTGCTGGCCACCGACGACGCCACCCTGGCCACGCAGCGGCTGGCCGAAGTGGCGCACTGGGTGCGGCCGTTTGTGACCCAGGCCCACCTGGCGCCGGGGCGCTATGCCGTGCCGGCCGACATGGCTGCCTGGCTGCCCGGTGTGCAGCACGGCCAGTTCCAGCTGCGGGCCGAGCACCTGGCCCTGCTGCGTGCCGCCATGTGGCGCGAGGTGGAAAGCGAGGCCTTGCAGGAATGGCTGGCCGAGAGCACCGAGGCTGCACCGCTGTGGCCCATGCACGCCATTGACGGAAAGCGCCCGTATGGCGACCGGTCCTACTACACCATCGACATGGCCGAAATTCTGGGCCGGCCTTTTGCGGTGGACGGGCAGGACAGGCCCATCCTGGACCCGGTTCGGGTGGCTGCCCTGACGGCGCTGCACGAAGAAACGCTGACCGCGCTGCAGGTGCTGTTGCTGTATGGCGAGATGGGCGGCTGAGCGCCGTTGCCCGCCCTGGCGCCGGTGAGCGGCCGCGTGGTGGTGCTGGCGTGCCGCGGGCAGCCTTCGGTTGGACGGCCCGTTGCCGGGCGTGGTTGTGGCGCTAGGGCAGCGGCGTGGCCGCCATGCGGCGCAGGATGGCGCTGGTGCGCGACTGCAGGTAGCGCGACTGCGGGTTCTGCTCGTAATAGCGGGGGCGCGGCAGCATCACGGCCAGGCGCGCGCTTTCGGCCGCGCTGAGCTGCTGGGCGCTCTTGCGGAAGTAGTGGCGCGCGGCAGCTTCGGCACCAAAAATACCCTGGCCCCATTCCACGTTGTTCAGGTAGATCTCCAGGATGCGTTCCTTGCTCAGGAACAGCTCCAGCGCATGCGCCAGCACCAGCTCCTGGCCTTTGCGCAAGAAGCTGCGCTCGCCCGACAGCAGCAGGTTCTTGGCCAGTTGCTGGGTGATGGTGGAGCCGCCGTAGATCGGCACCGGCTTGGCGCTCAGGCGCTGGCTGCGCTGGGCACGCTCCAGCGCCTGCTGGTTGCGCTCCCAGGCGCGTTCGATGGCGTCCCACTGCACGCCGTCATGGTCGACAAAGCCATCGTCCTCGGCGGTCAGCACGGCGCGCTTGAGGTGGGGGGAGATGCGCGGGTAATCCACCCACTGCTGCTGCCAGTGGCGCTGCTGGGCCGACTGTTGCCAGATGCGCCACATCTCCGAGCGCTGGAAGCTGGTGGACTGCGGATCCCACCAGGCGGCCAGCGCAATCCGGGCGATGAAGAACAGCTGCAGCGCCAGGGCTGCGCACAGCAGCACGGCCAGCCAGCGGCCCAGGGCCTTCATGCGGCGGCTTCGTGCGCGAGGAGGTCGCGCAGCTCGTCCAGCACCTGGGTCGAAGGCGGGCGCACGCCGCGCCACAGCGCAAACGATTCGGCGGCCTGCTCCACCAGCATGCCCAGGCCGTCGCGTGCGAGTGCACCGTGGCTGCTGGCCCAATTCAGAAAATTCTGAGCGGCGGGGCCGTACATCATGTCGTAGGCCAGACTGCGTGCGTGCAGCACGCTGGCGGGCGCGGGCACATCATCCCCAGCCAAACTGCTGGCTGTGGCATTGATGATGATGTCAAAATTTTGGGTCAAATCGGTCTCAAGCACTTGTCTTTCAAGTGCTACCAGCTCTACTTTATGTAGTGTGGCAATGGCCGCGTGCTGCTGGACCAGCGTTTGGGCTTTGGTATGCGTGCGGTTGACCACGACGAGGCGGCGGGGCTTTTGCTCCAGCAGCGGGCCCAGTACGCCAGCGGCCGCGCCGCCGGCGCCCAGCAGCAGCACATCACGCCCGGTGATGGGGATGCCGGCATTGCGCGTGATGTCGGCCACCAGGCCCAGGCCGTCGGTGTTGTCTGCGTGGATGCGGCCATCGGTTGCAATCACCAGGGTGTTGGCGGCGCCGGCCAGTGCCACGCGCGGGCTGTGGCTGTGCGCGGCCTGGGCGGCGTCCAGCTTGAAGGGGACGGTGATGTTGCAACCCCGCCCGCCGGCCTGGATGAAGGCCTGCAGGTCGGCGGCAAAGCCCTCCAGCGGCGCCAGGCGGCGCTCATAGCGCAAGGCCTGGCCGGTCAGCTGGGCAAAGCGCGTGTGGATCCAGGGCGAGCGGCTGTGCGCCACGGGGTGGCCCACAACGCAGTACAGATCGGTGGTGGTCATTCGGTGCAACGGCAAAAAAACGGACAGGGACGGACGCGCGCGCAGGCACCGTCAGCGGACATTGGTTTCCAGCGTCTGCTCGCGCGTGAACTTGAAGCGCGAGACCACGGCAATCTGGTCGGCCTTGGCGCGCATGGCCGGGCCGAAGTGGCCGAACGGCCCTGCGGCGCGGGCAATCGCCTGGGCCCGGGTGTCCAGCTGCGGGATGCCGGAGCCCTGCACGATCTCGGTGTCCAGCACGCGGCCGTCGTGGTTCACGGTCAGCACCATGACCAGCTCGCCATACAGCTTCTTGCCCTTGTGCTCGGGGAAGTTCTCCGTGCCCTTGTCTTCCACCTTGCGGCGCAGGCCGTCGTAGTAGACGGCATACACCTCCTCGCGCGTGGCGGGGCTGATGTAGCGTTTCTTGGGGCGGGCGTTCTCTTCGTTGATGCGCTTTTCAATCTCGGCCAGCAGCTTGATCAGCTGCTTGCGCTTTTGCTCCTGCTGCTCGCGGTCCTGCTGCTGGGACTGCTCGCGCGGGTCGAACTGTGGCATCGACGACAGCTGCTTGCGCAGCTGGGTCAGCATCACGGTCTGCTGCTCCTGCATGGCGTCCAGCTTCTTCTGGCGCTCCTCGAAGTCGTCGCCGATAGCGGTCAGGGCCGAGTAGGGCAGCGGGCTGGTGGCCCGGCCCCGGGCGGCATCGCCGCCGCCGGCCAGGGCCGCCTGGGCGATGGCCTGGGCCTTTTCCGGCCGCTCCTGCGTCTGCGCGTTCACCAGGATCACTTCCAGCGGCGTGTCCTGGAACACCCGGTTGAACTGCTCGGGGGCGACAAAGCGCACCGTCAGCAGAGCTGCGTGAATGGCGATCGACACCCCCAGCGTCAGGCTGAGTGTGGACATGGAGCGGAGCGCGGCGGGCAGTTTCACGGGTTGGAATTATCGGCGCTGGGGCTGTCGGACTCGTTGACGTCCACCGCAATCGCGATGGGGCCGGCCACGTCCTCTTCGTCGTCGGCGCTGTCGTCCAGGGGCGCATCATCGCTGGGATCTTGCGGGTCGTCCAGTCGCTCGGTCACGGTGCCGTGGATGTCCAGGGTGATCTCGTCGATCTCGCCCAGCTTCACGCGCACGCGGGCGCCGCGCGGCAGGGCCTGGGCGCCGGCCACGCTGATGACCAGCGGCAGGCTGTCGGCGCGCACCAGCACGCCGTTGGGGCCGTTGTCCTTGATCACGGCGCCGTCCAGCTCGGTGATGGCGTTCTGCTCCACGTACTTCAGCGTCCAGAAGCGCTCCATGCCGGCCTGGTAGCCGTTGTAGGCGCTGTAGGCACCGTCGAAGCTGCTGATGATGCCGAACAGCTCGGCATCCTTGGGCTTGAACGGTGCCGCCAGGGCGGCCGTGGCGCCGTGGCGGGCGCAGGCAATGATCTGCCACTGGTTGACCAGATCGGTGTAGCGGCGCAGCGGCGAGGTGGCCCAGGAATAGGCTTTCACGCCGATGCCGGCGTGGGGCAGGGCCTTGGTGGACATGCGCACCTTGACGCCGGGGGCCAGGCTGGCCTGGCTGCGGTAGATGCCGGGCACGCCGTATTCGGCCAGCATCAGGCCCCAGGTGCTGTTGGCCACGATGGCGGCCTCGGCCACGATCAGGTCCAGCGGCGCGCCGCGCTTGCGCACGGTGATGCTGACGGTTTCGTGGCCCTGGGGCTCGTTGTCGCCATTGCCGTCCAGGCGGAAGGTGTAGTCGGGGCGCGAGAAGTTCTCGGGCTTGCCGCGCACCTGTTCGCGACCGGCCTTCAGGTGTTGGGCCAGACGGTGCAGGAACGATAGCTCTTCACGCTTGTCCAGCAAGGGCTGGGGCGTGTTTTCGACCTGAATGCTGGGGTCTTGCAGCCAGGCTTCGGTGACGATGTGGTCCAGCTTGTCGTGGCGGAAGTTGACGGCCACGGGCACGCGCTCCAGCTTGGTGACCTTGTCCTTGACCTCCAGCGTGGCCTCGTCATAGGTCACGTACAGCGACACGGCGGGGTTGGCGCGGCCTTCGTCCAGGGTGTAGATCTGCACCACCTCGTCGGGCAGCATGGTGATCTTGTAGCCGGGCATGTAGACGGTGGACAGGCGGGCGCGGCCCAGCTTGTCCAGGTCCGAGCCGGGCGTGATCGCCAGGCCGGGCGCGGCAATGTGGATGCCCACGGTGACGGTGCCGGTGCCCAGTCCCTGTACGGACAGGGCATCGTCGATTTCCGTGGTCATGGAATCGTCGATGGAGTAGGCCTGCACGGCGGCCAGCGGCAGGTCGGCCGGGGGCTGGGGCGCGGTGACGGCGGGGAAGGCCGTGCCCTTGGGGAAGTTCTCGAACAGGAAGCGCTTCCAGTGGAACTGGTAGGCCGAGTCGATGGCGCCGGCGGCCTGCAGCAGCTCCAGCGGGGCCTTCTGCGCGCTGCGGCTGGCCTCGACCACGGCCTTGTACTCGGGCGCGTTCTTGTCGGGCTTGAACAGGATTTTGTACAGCTGCTCGCGGATGGCGGGTGGGCAGGTGCCGGCGACCAGCTCCTGCGCCCAGGCGTCGATCTGCGCCTGCAGCTGCTTTTTCTTTTCGATGGCGGCCAGGGCCTGCTGCAGGATTTCGGCGGGCGCCTTCTTGAAGCGGCCCTTGCCGGCGCGGCGGAAGTAGTGCGGCGCGCCGTACAGCGCAAACAGCATGCCGGCCTGCTCGCTCAGCGGGGCGGACTCGGAGAAATAGTCGCGCGCAATGTCGGCAAAGCCGAACTCTTCTTCGGGGGCGAATTCCCAGGCCAGGTCCAGCTCGACGCTGGCGGCGATGGCCTCGGCCTTGGCCATCAGCTCGGCGGGCTCGGGTTTCTCGAACTTGAGCAGGACGTTGGCGGCCTTGACCTTGACGCGCTTGCCAGAGGCCAGCTCGATTTGGGAGGAGGCATCGGCCTCGGACAGGATACGGCCGGCCAAAAACTTACCGGCATCTTCAAACAATGCGTGCATGCCGCGATTGTCCCACGCCGCGAATTTCCCCCGGAGGGCGCTTGCCCGCGGCGGCGGTGCCAGCGGCAAGCTATCCAAAGCAAAGTGGGCTGCGCAGGTGCAACGGTCGTTTCAAAGCATTTTCAGCCTGAAGTGCTTGTGCAACGTGCGCCATCCGCTATGTTTTTGGCTTCAGGCCAGGTCCAGGAAGTCCAGGATGCGCGAGAGGTGGCTGTCAAAGTCGCTGAGGGCGTGGTCGCCGCCTTCCAGGATGAGCTGCTCGGCCTCGGGGTAGCGCGCCACCATCTGGCGCCAGTCCAGCACCTCGTCGCCCTTGGCAAACACGCCCAACTGCGGGGCGGTGGCGGCCTGTTCGTGCAGGGCCAGGTCGCGCAGCTCCTGAATGTATTCGGGGCGGAAGAAGAAGGCTTCCTCGGGGTGGTGCCAACTGGTCTGCTGGCCGATGTACTGCTCCAGCGAGTGGTCCGGCCAGACGGCGGGGTTGAGCAGCACGGCCTTGCAGTGCTTCTGGTGCGCCACCCAGGTGGCGTAGTAGCCACCCAGCGAAGAGCCGATCACCGCCATGCGCTCGCCGGGCCAGTCGCGCACCTGCGCCATCACCAGCTCCATCGCGGCGCGCGGCGAGGGCGGCAGCTGCGGGCAGTACCAGCTCACCTGCGGGTGCCGGCGCTGTACGTACTCGGCCATGGTGCGGGCCTTGGTGGACTGGGGCGAGGAGCGAAAACCGTGCAGGTACAGCAGGTGGGTGGTGGGCATGGGCAGGTGTCTGTGGATGGGCGGGTGCTGCGCCGCTGGTGAGCGTCCACACGTTCCAGGGGCAAAGCGGGCAGCAGATAATGGTGGACTATGGCCGCCGAATTTGACAAGCCCAACATTCTCCAACGCATCTTGCCGCTGTTTCGTGGCTTTGATCCGCTTTTGCTGCTGATCATCGCCGGCATGGCGTCCCTGGGCCTGCTGGCCATGTATTCGGCCGGCTACGACCATGGCACGCGCTTTGTCGACCATGGGCGCAACATGCTGCTGGCGGCGGCCATCCTGTTCGTGGTGGCCCAGATCCCCCCGCACAAGCTGATGGCCGTGGCCGTGCCCTTGTACACCCTGGGGGTGGTGCTACTGGTGGCGGTGTTGCTGTTCGGCATCACGCGCAAAGGGGCGCAGCGCTGGGTGAACGTGGGCGTGGTGATCCAGCCCTCCGAGATTTTGAAGATCGCCGGCCCGCTGATGCTGGCCTGGTGGTTCCACCAGCGGGAGGGCGTGCTGCGGGCCATCGACTTCGTGGTCGCCTTTGTGCTGCTGATGGTACCTGTGGCCCTGATCATGAAGCAGCCGGACCTGGGTACGGCCCTGCTGGTGATGGCAGCGGGCCTGTCGGTGATCTTTTTTGCCGGCCTGCCGTGGAAACTGGTGGTGCCGCCCGTGGTGCTGGGGGCCGTGGGCATCGCCTGGCTGATCTGGAACGAGCCCTGGCTGTGCCAGGACGGCATGAGCTGGTACTTCCTGCACGACTACCAGCGCACCCGGGTGTGCACCCTGCTGGACCCGATGCGCGACCCGCTGGGCCGGGGCTTCCACATCATCCAGGGCATGATTGCCATCGGCTCTGGCGGCGTCTGGGGCAAGGGTTTCATGGCCGGCACGCAGACCCACCTGGAATTCATCCCCGAACGCACCACCGACTTCATCTTCGCGGCGTTCTCCGAGGAGTTCGGCCTGATCGGCAACCTGTGCCTGCTGCTGGGCTTTTTGCTGCTGGTCTGGCGTGGCCTGGCCATCGCCGTCAAGGCGCAGAACCTGTTCGGCCGCCTGATGGCTTCGGCCGTGGCGATGATCTTCTTCACCTACGCCTTCGTGAACATGGGCATGGTCAGCGGCATCTTGCCCGTGGTCGGCGTGCCCCTGCCGTTCATCAGCTATGGCGGCACGGCCATGGTGACCCTGGGGCTGGCCCTGGGGGTGCTGATGTCGGTCGCCCGCGCGCAGCGGCTGTCCATGGCGGAGCCGAAACACACGTTGTAAATCCGCGGTTGCCAGGGCTCTGCGGCTGGGCTCTTGCGCCAAGTTCGCGTACAAAGCCTCCAGGGCTGGCCAATGTCTGTGCCAGCCTTTCTTTCTTGAAAGGACCTGAGCCGTGGTTGCCAAGTACGTGCTGAAGCAATCCAAGAACGGAAAATTCTTTTTCAATCTCCATGCCGTCAACGGCCAGATCATTCTGAGCAGCGAGATGTATGAGGCCAAGGCCAGCGCCTTGAACGGTGTGGAGTCGGTGCGCAAGAATGGGCCTCTGGAGGCACGCTTTGACAAGCTCGACGGCAAGGATGGCTCATCCTACTTTACGCTCAAGGCCACGAATGGTCAGGTGATTGGCCGCAGCGAGATGTATTCCTCCAGAGTGGCACGTGACAACGGCATTGCCTCCGTCATGAAGAATGCGGCGGACGCTGCGCTGGACGACCAGAGCGCAGCGGCCGCATAGGCAGGCCCCATATGCCAACCACTGCGTGGTGAGGGCATGGCAGCCTGCCTACAATGGCAACCATGATCTCTCGCGAACCCACCATCGAGCGCCTGGCCACGGCCCGGCAACTGTTGCTAGAGCCTTTCGGCCTGGATGAAACCCACCTGTCGCGTGCGCTGGCGGAAATCCGCGCTCACCAGGTGGACGATGCAGATCTGTACTTTCAGTACACCCGTGCCGAGGGGTGGAGCCTGGAGGAAGGCATCGTCAAGACCGGCTCCTTCTCCATCGACCAGGGTGTCGGGGTGCGCGCCGTCAGTGGCGAGAAGACCGCGTTTGCCTATTCCGACGACATTTCGCTGGCCTCCTTGCTGGATGCAGCCCATGCTGTGCGTGCCATCTCCGGCAACCACCAGGAGCGCAAGGTGCGCATTCCCAAGGCCAAGGTGGCGCCTTCGCGCAGCTTGTATCCCGGCCTCGACCCCATCGCCACGATGGACAGCACCGAGAAGGTGGCCTTGCTGGGCAAGGTGGAAACCCTGGCCCGCGGCAAGGATCCGCGCATCGTGCAGGTGATGGCCGGCCTGGCCAGCGAGTACGACGTGGTGATGGTGGCGCGTGCGGATGGTACGCTGGCTGCTGATGTGCGTCCCCTGGTGCGCCTGTCGGTGACCGTGATTGCAGAGCAGAGCGGGCGCCGTGAAGTGGGCTCTTCCGGTGGTGGCGGCCGCTTTGGCCTGGCCTATTTCAGCGATGCACAGATTGCCGAGTATGTGAACGAAGCGGTCGACCAGGCCTTGGTCAATCTGGAATCCCGACCCGCCCCTGCCGGCGAGATGACCGTGGTGCTGGGCCCTGGCTGGCCCGGCGTGCTGTTGCACGAAGCCGTGGGCCATGGCCTGGAAGGCGATTTCAACCGCAAGGGATCCAGCGCCTTCAGTGGCCGCATCGGTCAGCGTGTGGCCGCCAAGGGCGTGACGATTCTGGACGACGGCACGCTGGCCGATCGCCGTGGCTCGTTGAACGTGGACGACGAAGGCTGTCCCTCGCAGGCGAATGTCCTGATCGAGGACGGCATCCTGAAAGGCTACATCCAGGATGCATTGAATGCGCGCCTGATGGGCGTCAAGCCCACCGGCAATGGTCGTCGCGAAAGCTATGCCCACCTGCCCATGCCACGCATGACCAACACCTACATGCTGGGTGGTGACAAGGATCCACAGGAAATCATCGCTTCGATCAAGAAGGGCTTGTACGCCACCAACTTTGGCGGCGGTCAGGTGGACATCACCAGCGGCAAGTTCGTGTTCTCGGCCAGCCAGGCTTACTGGGTGGAGAACGGCAAGATCCAGTATCCCGTCAAGGGGGCCACGCTGGTCGGCAACGGTCCGGAGTGCATGAAGAAGGTCAGCCTGATCGGCAATGACATGCGTCTGGACAGCGGCGTAGGTACCTGCGGCAAGGAAGGCCAGAGCGTGCCCGTGGGGGTGGGGCAACCGACCATGCGCATCGACGGGTTGACCGTGGGTGGTACGGCTTAATTTGGAATTGTTTGCAGTATTCCTGTGCTGATTGCTAGAAAGGCTGATTTGTTTCGATGAATCAGCCTTTTTTATAGGTGTTTTTGGTTTTTTCCTGAATCGTGTGTGCTGGGTTGTGTTGCAGTGCACGATTCCTGGTGTTAAAGTCTTTCGCCATGCAAGTACGTAGCGCTTTCTATTTTTACTTTTGGTTCTCGGTCCCAGGCGGATGAGAGGCAAGCGCTCGCACACACGAACACCCTCCAAAAAACCGCCGAAGCTGAAAAGCCCGGCGGTTTTTTTTCACCCATCTATTCCAACACTCCACAGGACCACGAGGCAGACATGAACGCTCACAACAACTCCACCGGCGACGCTTGGTATCGCAGCTCTGTACAAAAGACTGGCCAGACTGACGACGAACGTATCAAGGACATTACCGTGTTGCCCCCTCCCGAGCACCTCATCCGCTTCTTCCCCATCCAAGGCACACCCGTGGAGTCGCTGGTCAGCAACACGCGCCGCGCCATCCGCAACATCATGCATGGGCGCAACGACGACCGGCTGCTGGTGATTGTCGGACCTTGTTCCATCCACGACCCAGCGGCTGCGCTGGATTACGCCCGCCGTCTGGCCGATGTGCGCGAGCAGTACAAGGACACGCTGGAAGTCGTGATGCGCGTGTACTTCGAAAAGCCCCGCACCACCGTCGGCTGGAAGGGCTTGATCAACGACCCCTACCTGGACGGCAGCTACCGCATCGACGAGGGCCTGCGCATTGCCCGCCAGCTGCTGATCGACATCAACCGTCTGGGCGTGCCGGCGGCCAGCGAGTTCCTGGACGTGATCTCGCCCCAGTACATCGGTGACCTGATCAGCTGGGGCGCCATCGGTGCACGCACCACCGAAAGCCAGATCCACCGCGAACTGGCTTCGGGCATCTCGGCGCCCATCGGTTTCAAGAACGGCACGGACGGCAACATCCGCATCGCCACCGATGCCATCCAGTCCGCCAGCCATGGCCACCACTTCCTGTCCGTGCACAAGAACGGCCAGGTGGCCATCGTCCACACCGCCGGCAACCAGGATTGCCACGTCATCCTGCGCGGCGGCAAGACGCCGAATTACGACGACGCTAGCGTGCAGGCGGCCTGTGCCGACCTGGGCAAGGCCGGCCTGCCCGCCAGCCTGATGGTGGACTGCAGCCATGCCAACAGCCTGAAGCAGCACGAGCGCCAGAAGGACGTGGTGGCCGACATTGCGGCGCAGATGGAAGCCGGTTCGCGCAGCATCTTCGGTGTCATGCTGGAAAGTCACCTGGTCGCAGGGGCGCAGAAGTTCACCCCCGGCAAGGACCAGATCTGCGGCCTGCACTATGGCCAGAGCATCACCGATGCTTGCATCGGCTGGAACGATACGCTGGAGGTGTTGGATCGCCTGTCGGGCGCCGTGCAAAAACGCCGCGGCGTGGTGCAGCCCCAGGCCGTTGCCGCCGTGGCGGCCTGAGCGTGCAGGGCCTGCCCGGCAGGCCCTGCGTGGTGAAGATCTGCGGGGATTGTCTTTGCAGTGACTTTTGCCGCAAACGCTTGCTGGTATTGTGTAGGTAGCTCTTGTTTTCTATATGTTTCCGTGGTGTCCAGCGGGCACCCCTTCTTCACGCCCCGGGGCGTACGGGGCCCGCTGCAGCGCCAAGGAACACCGCTTTTCGGAAAGGCTCCCCATGATCAGTGAAGTCATTGTGCAACTCAGCGCCGACCAGCAGTTCCGTGCCGATGTGGACCGCCTGGCACCCATGGGCAACGAAGAGGCGCGCCGCTGGCTGGATGAGCAGTTTACCGCCCTGGATTGCGAGCCCCTGCGGCCCAGCGGCAAGGTGCTGTTGGCTGACAAGGTGCTGGTGGTGGCGCGCGAGGCCGGTGCCCGCCGTCTGGGCGATGAGGCCTGGTTTCAGACCTATGCGCGCGCGGCCCATGCCGTGCTGGCGCGTCCGATGATCAAGGTCGATGTGGCCGGGATGACCGTGACTTATTGAGTCCGCGCCACCCGCCCGCTGCAGCTGCAGCGCGCCGGGCCGCCACAAAAAAACCGACTGGGGACAGTCGGTTTTTTTATTGCTAAGTTGCCAGGCGCGTGCGGTCAGGCCGCGAGGTGCACTTGCAGCGCCTCCAGCAGTTTGCTGTGCACACCGCCAAAGCCGCCATTGCTCATGCAGACGATGTGGTCGCCAGGGCGTACCTGGGCAAGCACCTGCTGCACCAGGGTGTCGATGTTGTCGGTGGTGAAGGCCGCATCGCCCAGCGGCTCCAGCGCTTCGGCGGCGTTCCAGTCCAGGCCAGCGGTGTGGCAAAAGGCCAGATCGGCCTCCTTGAGCGACCAGGGCAACTGGGCCTTCATGGTGCCCAGTTTCATGGTGTTGCTGCGCGGCTCGAACACGGCCAGGATGCGCTGCTGCTGGCCGATGCGTTGGCGCAGGCCGTCCAGCGTGGTGCGGATGGCCGTGGGGTGGTGGGCAAAGTCGTCGTAGACGGTGACGCCACGCACGCTGCCGCGCAGTTCCATGCGGCGCTTGACGTTGTGAAAGCGGCCCAGGGCCTCGGCAGCCACGGCTGGAGAGACACCGACGTGCTCGGCCGCGGCGATGGCGGCCAGCGCGTTGAGCTGGTTGTGCTCACCGCTCAGCTCCCATTCCACACGGCCGACCTTGCGGCCTTGCTGCAGCACATCGAAGGCATGGTGGGCGCCTTCGGCGGTGAAGTCGCTGACCGCCGCGCCAAAGCTGCGCTGGGTGCTCCAGCAGCCCTGGTGCAGCACGCGGGCCAGGGCTTCCTCCAGCCCGTTCCAGACCACGCGGCCCGAAGCGGGCACGGTGCGCACCAGGTGGTGGAACTGGCGCTCAATGGCGGCCAGGTCCGGGAAGATGTCGGCGTGGTCGAACTCCAGGTTGTTCAACACCGCCGTGCGGGGGCGGTAGTGCACAAACTTGCTGCGCTTGTCGAAGAAGGCCGTGTCGTACTCGTCGGCCTCGATCACGAACAGGGGGCGTTCCTGGGCGGTGGCCAACTGACCCAGCCGGGCCGAGACGCCGAAGTTCAGCGGCACGCCGCCGACCAGAAAGCCCGGGGTCAGACCGGCACATTCCAGGATCCAGGCCAGCATGGAGGTGGTCGTGGTCTTGCCGTGGGTGCCGGCCACGGCCAGCACATGGCGGCCTTGCAACACATGCTCGCTCAGCCATTGCGGCCCACTGGTGTAGGGCAGGCCCTGGTCCAGGATGGCTTCCATCAGCGGGAACTTGGGGCTGCCATCGGCCAGGTGGGCGCGGCTGACCACGTTGCCGACCACGAACATGTCGGGCTGCAGGGCCAGCTGTTCGGTGCCAAAGCCTTCGATCAGCTCAATGCCCAGGGCGCGCAGTTGGTCGCTCATGGGCGGGTACACGCCCGCGTCGCAACCGGTCACGGTGTGGCCCGCTTCGCGTGCCAGTGCGGCGACGCCACCCATGAACGTGCCGCAAATGCCCAAGATATGAATATGCATGCCCGGATTCTAGGGCGTGTTCATGCTTGTGCTGCCATCGGCGGGGGCAGGCGGCCTCGGTGGCGTTCCCTGGTGGCTTCGCCCGCCACGCTGGCTGTCTGGCGGCAGCCGGTGCAAGCAGCGGTAACAGCCGCAATCCATGGAAACAGTAGCGATCTGCGCAGCATCAGCAAGCACTTCAGATAGATATGGGCAGCAAATGCTCGTTCTATCAGCGCAATCAGCTCTTGTTTTAGATAGCATACAGGCACAGTCCGATGCAGGGCGGCTGGGCAGCGGGCGGCCATGGGGGGCGCCAGGGATGGGGGCCATCGGGCAGTGCCGGGCTTTAACCCCTGGGGGCGACGGGCTGTCTGCCACCCGGGTGGCCGCTGGCTTCCCATAATCGGGGCTTTGATGGTTGACCAGAGAACACGGCATGCATTCATCTTCCGCCCTGCACGAAATCGCCCAGACTGCCGCCCGCATGGTGGTGGAAGAAGGGCTGGAATGGGGCCCCGCCAAACGCCGCGCCGCCAAGCAACTGGGGTTGCCGCCGCGCACCCCCTTGCCGGACAACGATGCGCTGGAAGCCGCCGTGCGCGAATACATCGAGATCTTTTGCGCCGACACCCAGCCGCAGGAGCTGCGGGCCCTGCGCGAGCTGGCCCTGGTGTGGATGGACCGGCTGCAGGAGTTCCGCCCCCACCTGGCCGGTGCCGTGTGGCGCGGCACGGCCACGCGCAACTCCGACATCTATATCCAGCTGTTTTGCGACGACTCCAAGTCGGCCGAGATTGCGCTGATCAACAACAACGTCCAGTACGACGTGACCCAGGTGGCAGGCTTCCATGGCGAGGCGGTGGATGCGCTGAGCATCAGCAGCCTGTGCAAGCCCCTGAACGAAGTGGTGGGCGTGCACCTGATGGTGTACGACTATGACGACCTGCGCGGGGCCCGCCGCAACGATGCACAAGGGCGCAGCCAGCGTGGCGACGCCGAGGCCGTGCGCCAGCTGCTGGCCGAGGAGGCGGTATGAGCGCGCACCCGCCCATGTCCGTGGCGCGGCGGCGCTGGTTGGCCGGTGGGGTGGCGCTGACCGCGGCCGCAGGCGGCGCCTGGCTGGCCTGGGAGCAAACCCGCAGCACCACCAGCAACGACGCCGCCCTGGAGGCGTTCTGGCAATTGCAGCTGCAGCAGCCCGAGGGGGGCGTACTGTCCCTGGCCTCCCTGCGCGGACAGCCCTTGCTGGTGAATTTCTGGGCCACCTGGTGCCCCCCCTGTGTGCGCGAGCTGCCCTTGATCAACCAGTTTGCCCAGGCCCAGGCTGCGCGCGGGGCGCATGCCGTGCGCGTGCTGGGCATTGCCGTGGACCAGGCGGCCGCCGTGAACAAATGGCTGGCGCGCCAACCCCTGAGCTTTCCCGTGGCCCTGGCCGGTGCCGGCGGGGTCACGCTGACACGCAGCCTGGGCAATATCAATGGGGGCTTGCCGTTCACCATCTTGTTGGACGGCAAGGGTCATGTGCAAGCGCGTAAAATCGGCGAACTTTCAGAAAAAGAACTGCAGCAATGGGCCACTTTCAGCTAGTGGTCACGACCATCCAGCCGGGTTTCATCAAAAAAACCTCAATGGCGATGGCGAAAAATATCTAACAAAGCGCGCAGAAGGGCGGATTTAGGGTAAATTCGCGCCCTTATTTAGTTTTAGCCGTTGGAGCTTCCATGGATCTGCGTAAACTCAAGACCCTCATCGACTTGGTGTCCGAATCGAATGTTTCGGAACTGGAAATTACCGAGGCAGAGGGCAAAGTCCGCATCGTCAAGAGCGGTGGCAACGTGGTGCAGCAGTTCGTTGCCGCGCCCATGCAAGCCGCCCCCGTGCAAGCCGCCGCCCCTGTTGCCGCTGCCCCTGCTGCTGCCGAAGCACCTGCCGCTCCTGCGGCCGTGGCTGGCCACCAGGTCAAGTCCCCCATGGTGGGTACCTTCTACCGTGCTTCCAGCCCTGGCGCCAAAGCGTTCGTGGAAGTCGGCGCCCAGGTCAAGGAAGGCGAGACCCTGTGCATCATCGAAGCCATGAAGATCCTCAACGAGATCGAGGCTGACAAGTCGGGTACCGTGACCCGCATCCTGGTCGACAATGGCCAAGCCGTGGAATACGGACAACCGCTGTTCGTGATCGAGTGAGGTCTGTTGCAGTCCCCCGCTGTGGGACTGGCCAGATTCCACGATTCGCCCCGCGAGGGGCGGTGAACAACGAGGACTTCCATGTTTAAGAAAATTTTGGTTGCCAACCGGGGTGAGATTGCCCTGCGCATCCAGCGCGCTTGCCGCGAGATGGGCATCAAGGCCGTGATGGTCTACTCCGAGGCAGACCGCGACGCGAAATACGTCAAGCTGGCCGACGAAGCGGTGTGCATTGGCCCCGCCGCATCGCCTCTGAGCTACCTCAACATGCCGGCCATCATCTCGGCCGCCGAGGTGACGGATGCCGAAGCCATCCACCCCGGCTATGGCTTCCTGAGCGAAAACGCTGACTTTGCCGAACGTGTCGAGCAAAGCGGTTTCCAGTTCATCGGCCCCACGGCCGATTCCATCCGCATCATGGGCGACAAGGTGTCGGCCAAGCAGGCGATGATCAAGGCCGGCGTGCCTTGCGTGCCCGGTTCGGACGGCGAGCTGCCCGATGACCCCGGTCAGATCAAGCGCATTGCCAAGGCGATCGGCTATCCCGTGATCATCAAGGCCGCCGGTGGCGGTGGTGGCCGTGGCATGCGCGTGGTGCACACTGAGGCCGCCCTGGTCAATGCTGTGCAGATGACCAAGGCCGAAGCCGGTGCCGCCTTCGGCAATCCTGCGGTGTACATGGAGAAGTTCCTCCAGAATCCCCGTCACGTCGAAATCCAGGTGCTGGCCGACCAGCACAAGAACGCCGTGTACCTGGGCGAGCGCGATTGCTCCATGCAGCGCCGCCACCAGAAGGTGATCGAAGAGGCGCCCGCACCTGGCATTCCTCGCCGTCTGGTGGAGAAGGTGGGCGAGCGCTGCGTGGCCGCCTGCAAGAAGATCGGCTACCGTGGTGCAGGTACGTTCGAGTTCCTCTATGAAAATGGGGAGTTCTATTTCATCGAAATGAATACCCGCGTGCAGGTGGAACACCCCGTGACCGAGCTGATCTCGGGCGTGGACATCGTGCGTACCCAGATCATGGTGGCCGCTGGCGAAAAGTTGCCTTTCACCCAGCGTGAAATCAACAACCGAATGCGTGGCCATGCGATCGAGTGCCGTATCAACGCGGAAGATCCATACAACTTCATGCCCTCGCCCGGCCGTGTGACCATGTGGCACATGCCGGGTGGTCCTGGCGTGCGTGTGGACTCCCACGTGTACAACAACTACTTCGTGCCACCGAACTACGACTCCATGATCGGCAAGCTGATCGTCTACGGTGACACCCGTGAGCAGGCCCTGGCCCGCATGCGTACCGCTTTGTCGGAAGTTGTGGTCGAAGGCATCAAGACGAATGTGCCCCTGCACCAGGACTTGATGGTGGATGCCGCATTCGCCGAAGGTGGCACGAATATTCACTATCTGGAACACTGGCTGGAGCAGCGCAAAAAGCGCTAATTCCCAGTCATTGATGACCAGTCATGCTGGCCCCTGGCGACGGGGGTCAGCATTTCGTTTTTATAAAGCTTGAAGGAGCTGCCTCATGTTTGAGCTCAGCCTGATGTGCCCCGAAGAACGGGTCGAAGATGTGAGCGACGCGCTCGATGCCCTGGATGCCTTGAGCGTTTCGGTCGAAGACATGGATGCGCAAACCGAGTCCGAGCAGCCCCTGTTCGGCGAACCCGGCATGCCGGCCCCCAAGGAAGGCTGGAACCGCAGCCGCATCGTGGCCCTGTTCCCGACCGAGGACGCGGCCCAGCGGGCCCAGGTGCTGCTGCAGTTGCAGGACTTCTTTGCCGGCTGCCAGGTGCTGGGCATCCAGGAAGTCGAGCAGCAGGACTGGGTGCGCCTGACGCAGTCCCAGTTCCAGCCCGTCGACATCACCCCTGAATTCTGGATCGTGCCCACCTGGCATGAACTGCCAGCAGACGCCAAGGTCAGCATCCGCCTGGACCCCGGCCTGGCCTTCGGCACCGGCACCCACCCCACGACCCGCATGTGCCTGCGCTGGATTGCACGCCAGCCCCAAGGCTCGTTGGGCCGCACGCTGGACTATGGCTGCGGCTCCGGCATTTTGGCGATCGGTGCGGCCAAGTTCGGCGCACAGGACATCGATGCGGTCGATATCGACCAGGATGCCGTGGTGTCGTGCGAGCTGAATGCCCAGGCCAATGGGGTCACGCTCAAGGCCGGTCTGCCGGACAAGGCCCAGGGCAGCTACCAGACCGTGCTGGCCAACATCCTGGCCACGCCGCTGAAGGTCCTGGCCCCCCTGCTGTGCGCGCATGTGCAGCCCGGCGGCCATCTGGTGCTGGCCGGCATCCTGGAGCGCCAGGCCGACGAGCTGAAGGAAGCCTACTGGCCCTACCTGCAACTGGAGGTGGCCGACAGCGAGGACGGCTGGATCCTGATGACCGCGCACCGCGCCTGAACTTGGCCGCGTGCCCTGGCGCGTGGCTGATTAACATCGGACATCTTCTGCCTGCCAGGGGGCGTGTGCCCCAGCTTCTACAATCCACGCGCGATGAGCCTGATTACCTGCTGTCCTTCTTGCGGCACCAAATTCCGTGTGGTGGCCGATCAACTGCGCATCTCCGATGGTTGGGTGCGCTGTGGTCGTTGTCAGGAAGTGTTCGATGCGGCCCAGGCCCTGGAAGAGGCACCCCCGGCGGCGCCTGCGCCCGTGCCTGCTGCGCCTGAGGTGCTGGCACCTGTGGCCGTGGCGGTCACCCGGCCAGAGCCAGAGCCAGAGCCAGAGCCAGAGCCAGAGCCAGAGCCAGAGCCAGTCTCCCTGCCTGCTGTGCCACTGGC
The DNA here is from genome assembly GCF_000739875.1 of Comamonas aquatica NBRC 14918. GTDB lineage: Bacteria > Pseudomonadota > Gammaproteobacteria > Burkholderiales > Burkholderiaceae_C > Comamonas > Comamonas aquatica. The sequence goes on along the minus strand of NZ_BBJR01000001.1, from coordinate 106,374 downwards.
TGCTGTGCCTGTGGAACTGTCCACGCCGGCGCCGCGCGCCGAGCCCGTGGCGGCGGGCTATGAACTGCCCGCGCCGGTGGATTCGGACAGCGAGTTGGCCCCGGAAGCCTGGCTGGACCAGCCGATGGCGGCAGTCCACGATGCGTCAGTGTGGCGGGCGAGTGCTGCCGGTGTAGTGGGTGCCACATTGCCGCGCGAGCCCGTCTGGGAGGAGGCCGCGCCTTGGGAGCCGCAGCAGGCCTTGCCTGCCGAGGAAGCCCAGGCCGCGGCGTGGCAGCAGGCGCTGCAGACCCCACCCCAAACGCAGTCCGAACCCGAGCCGCTGCCCCCGATGGTCACGGAGCTTGGGGCCCAGGATGCCGTGGCGCCAGAACCGGCGCCGCACGCACCCGCGGCCCCTGAGGCCCTGCCGTCCGAAGAAACCGACGATCTCGAAACCGAGGCCCTGCCCAGCTTTGTCAAGGAAGCCCAGCGCAAGGCCTGGTGGAACCAGCCCGGCGTGCGTTTTGCCATGGGCATGCTGGTGATCCTGCTGCCGCTGGCGCTGCTGCTGCAGATCGCCGTGCACGAGCGCAACACCCTGGTCGCCTGGAAACCCCACTGGCGCCCCTTTTTCCAGACCATGTGCATTGCGCTGCGCTGTGAACTGGCGCCGCGCCAGCACATTGCGGCCGTGGTGCTGACCGGTTCTTCGTTCCGCCAGGATGCGCAACCCCACCGCTACCGTCTGGAGCTGAGCATCCAGAACCAGGCGACCACCTCGGTGGCCACGCCGGCGGTGGAATTGACGCTGACCGATGCCCAGGACCAGGTGCTGGTGCGCAAGGTGCTGCTGCCCAGCGACATCGGTGCGCCGGTCGAGCTGGCCGCCCAGACCGAATGGGAAGGCAGCCTGTCGGTGGTCACCCAAGGGCTGCACCTGGCCGTCTCCGGCTACCGGGTGCTGGCCTTCTATCCCTGATTTCTTTTTCCCATCACGAAAGTTTGACCATGGCTGCACTGATTTGCGGTTCCCTCGCCTTTGACACCATCATGAGTTTTGAGGGCAAGTTTGCCAATCAGATCCTGCCGGAGCAGTTGCACATCCTGAACGTGTCGTTCCTGGTGCCTTCGCTGCGCCGCGATTTTGGCGGCTGCGCCGGCAACATCGCCTACAGCCTGAAGCTGCTGGGCGGCCAGCCCCTGCCCATGGCCACCGTGGGCGAGGATGGCGCCAGCTACCTGGGCCGCATGCGCACTCTGGGCATCGAAACGCGCTATGTGCGTCAGCTGGACGACACCTACACCGCCCAGGCCATGATCATGACCGACAGCGACAACAACCAGATCACGGCCTTCCACCCCGGTGCCATGACCGAGGCCCATGTCAACGTCATCGATGGCAGCGAAGGCGCCGCCGTGGGCATCGTCTCACCCGATGGCCGCGATGCCATACAGCAGCACGCCGCGCAGTTCCAGGCCGCGGGCATTCCGTTTGTGTTCGATCCCGGCCAGGGCCTGCCCATGTTCAATGGCCAGGAGCTGTTGACCTTTGTCGAACAGGCCAGCTGGATTGCCGTGAACGACTACGAGGCCAAGATGCTGTGCGACCGCACCGGCCTGGACCTGGCGGCGCTGAGCCACAAGGTGCAGGGCCTGGTGGTGACCCTGGGCGCCCAGGGCTGCGAAGTCTGGGAGCAGGGCGTGAAAACCCTGGTGGCGCCGGTGGCGCCCACCGAGGTGGTCGACCCCACCGGCTGCGGCGATGCCTGGCGTGGTGCGCTGCTGTTCGGTCTGGAGCAGGGCTGGTCCCTGGCACGCTGCGCAGCGCTGGGCAACCGCGTGGGGGCACTGAAGGTGGCGTCCAAGGGACCGCAGAACTATGTGCTGGATTTCGATCCCGCTACTTTTGCTGCCTGAGGCCATGCCGGCCCGCAGGCCGGCTGCGGGCCGTGTCCATGAAAAAAAGGAACCTTTGGGTTCCTTTTTTTCATAGCTGTCTGCGTAGGCTACTGGCGGGCTGTGCGCACATTCGGAGGCAAAGCCATGGGGTGGCTGGTGCGCAGCGGGTTGATGTCCAGACCGCCACGGCGCGTATAGCGCGCATAGACGCTGAGCTTCATAGGCTGGCACTGGCGCGTGATGTCCATAAAGATGCGTTCCACGCACTGCTCGTGGAATTCGTTGTGGTTGCGAAAGCTCACGATGTAGCGCAGCAGGCTTTCCTGGTCGATGGCCGCGCCGGTGTAGCTGATCTGCACGCTGCCCCAGTCAGGCTGGCCGGTGACCAGGCAATTGCTCTTGAGCAGGTGGCTGACCAGGGTTTCGGTCACGGGCGGGTTATCGTGGTCGGCCTTGAGCAGGTCGGGGCGCGGCGTGTAGTCGCTGCATTCGATGTCCAGGCGGTCCAGGTTCAGGCCCTGCAGCTCCTGCACCTTCTGTAGCTCGAAGGCATCCTGGGCGATGACGCGCACGCTGGCCGACGACTGGCGCACGGCCGCGCCGCGCCACAGGGCCTCGTTGACGTCCTCGCGCAGGCGCTCCTGCACGGCCTCCAGGCTGTCGAAGCGGCTGTTGTTGAAGCTGTTGAGGTACAGCTTGAACGACTTGCTCTCGATGATGTGCGGGGTCTCGCAGGGGATAGTGAAGTGCGCCAACGCCACCTGGGGCTTGCCGCGGGCATTCAGCCACGACAGCTCGAACGCGGTCCACAGGTCGGCGCCGAAGAAGGGCAGGGCCCCGGTGATGCCGATTTCCTCACGCTTGCCGCTGCGCGGAATGGGAAACAGCAGGCTGGGGTCGTACTGGTCGGCATAGGCAGAGGACTTGCCCAGTTGCGATTGTTCAGGTGTATTCATAGATATTCATAGCTGCCTGCGCAGGCTGGGTGCGCGCTGGCGGGCGATTGGGGTCAAACTTCGACGGATCAGGTAAAGGCATGCTCGCGCAGCCATTTGGTGGCGATCCATTTTTCGCCCTGCAGCACCGGGTCACCAGCGTGCAGGGTCAGGCTCTGGGCGTCGGGGCGAGGGTAGCGGAAGAACACGGCCTGCCCCGGGCGTGGGTGAATGCGCAGCTGGCTTTCAGGGAAATAGGTGCAGCCGCCGGCGCTGACCGTGTTGAGGTAGATCACCAGGGTGGCGACGCGCTGCCCGCCACGGCGCAGCACCGGCGCACTGCCCGGGTCCTGCGGGTTGAAGTAGTCGTGGTGCGGCTTGTACTGGGCGCCGGGCCGGTAGTTCAGCACCTGCAGGCCTTCGCCGCGCTCCACCGGCCACTGCAGCAGGTGGGCGATGCGGGCCTCCAGGGCGCGCACCGTCGGGGTCTGGCCGCGCTGGAAGAACATGCCATCGCTGGTGCGGTCGGGGTTGATCTCTTCGCCGCCGGCCTCTTTGGCCACGGTCCTGGAGCGGGCCATCGCCGGGCGGGCTTCGGCAATCAGCTGGGCGCATTCCTCGGGACTCAGCAACTGGTCCAGCAGCACCAGGCGCGGGCGCTGCATGGACAGCAGCACCTGGACGTGGCGGTCGCCGGCGTCCAGCGCGTTGCAGCCGTCCTGCAGGCGCAGGTCCGGCATCTCCATGGATGCATTCGGTGCGGCAGCCGTCGGGCGCAGCAGCAGGTCGGTGGCAGCCTGGGCAATGGGCGCCGACCAGCCCGCGGTGACCAGGCTGTGCTGCAGCGCGGCCGGGCTGTGGCCGGCGGCCAGCTGGGTCTGCACCCATTGCAGCAGGGCGGGGGTGCTGCCGGGGACCTGGGCCGACAACTGTTCCAAAGACTGGGGCACGGCAATCTCCTTGTCGTGGGCGCGTCCTCAGGCTGGGCGGGACCGCCTGCGGGCTCAGTCGGCGTTGCGCCGGAAGACCAGGCGGTCAGGGGACGAGACCTCTGGGGCGTAAGCGTAGCCCTTTTCGTCAAACTGCATCAACTGCTCGGGCCGGGTCAGCCGGTGCTGGATGGCATAGCGTGCCATCAGCCCGCGGGCATGCTTGGCATGGAAGCTGATGATCTTGTACTTGCCGCCCTTGTAGTCCTCGAACACGCACTCCACCACGCGGGCCTGGAGGTGCTTCAGATCGACGGACTTGAAGTATTCCTGCGATGCCAGATTGACCACCACCGGCTGTGCGCTGCGGGCCTGGCGTTCGTTGAGCAGCTGGGCGATGCGTGTCCCCCAGAACTGGTAGAGGTTGCTGCCGTGGTCCGTGGCCAGGCGTGTGCCCATTTCCAGGCGGTAGGGCTGCATCAAGTCCAGCGGGCGCAGGGCGCCGTACAGGCCGCTGAGCATCAGCACGTGGTTCTGCGCCCAAGCGATGTCGTCGGAGCTCAGGGAATAGGCATCCAGCCCCTCGTACACGTCACCGTTGAAGGCAAACAGCGCCTGGCGCGCGTTGTCGGGCGTGAACTCTGGCTGCCAGGCGGCGTAGCGCGCCGTGTTCAATTGGGCCAGCTTGTCGCTGATCGACATCAGCGCCGCCACCTCCTGCGGCGGCAGCTGGCGCAAGCGGGCAATGAGTTCGGCGGATTGCGCAATGAAAGGGGGTAGGGTGTGGGGCAGTCCGGCAGGCAGCGGACGTTCGTAATCCAGGGATTTGGCGGGCGAGAGCAACAACAGCATGGGCACGGTCGGTAGGGCGGCAACAGCGGGCGTCAATAAAGCACCGGGGGCCCTAGGCCCCCGGTAGCTGTCAGCGTTTTAGGCTGTGGTGCTGGTCTGCTCAAACGGCAGGACCATGTCGCTCAGGTCCTTGCGGGTCTCGACCAGGACCAGCGGGCCTTCGTCGATCACCACCACGGGGGGACGTTCGCGCGGGATGCGCACGGGTTGTGGTTCCGCGGCAATCGCGGCCTGCACGGCGGCCACCTTGTCGGCGTCCGAGTTGACCCATTCCAGGCCTACATCGCGTGCCAGCTGCACCAGCTCACCCACGGGCAGGGCATAGGCCTGCACACGGGGCATGGCGGCTGCAGCGGCCGGGGCGGCGGGTGCCACAGCAGGGGCTGCGGGGGCCGCTGCCACTTCGGCCACAACCACAGGGGCGGGTGCCGCAGCGACAGGGGCTGCTTCGACCGGTGCAGCCACGGCGGTGTCTGCGGCGGCCGGGGTGGCCTCTTCGGCGGCTGTCACCTGGCTGAAGTAGCTGCGGCGCGGCGTGCTGTCCACCACGGTCTCGGCGTCGGCGTCCACGGCGGCAGGGGCCACCACGGCAGCGTCTTCCTCGCCGTTCACGGTGTCCTCGTCACGGGGCGCACCGTTGCGGTCGCGGCCGTTGCGGCGATCGCGGCCGTAGCGGTCACGCGAGCGGCGGCCATTGCGGGGCGCGTCCTCGGCGCTGGTCGCGCTGGGGTCCTGGCCTTCCACGGCCTGGAGATTCCCGGTCACGTCTTGCACGTTGGTGTCGACCACGGGCAGGGCCGGTGCGTCGCCCTGGCGGCGGTCACGGCGCTCGCCGCGCTCGCGGCGTGGCTGGCGCTCGGCGCGTTCGGTCTCCGGGGCCTGCAGGCTGGCGTCACCAGGGGCCGCAGCTTGCAGGTTGCGCTGCTCGCTCACCTCGGCATTGCGTGGCTGGCGTTCACGGCCGCGGGGCTCGCGCTGGGGGCGGTTGCTGTCGCCCGAACGCTGTTCGCTGCGTTCGCCGCGCTCGTTCCGGTCGTTGCGCGGTTCGCCGCGGCGGCCACGTTCGCTGCCACCGGCTTCGTTGCGGGGACCGCGTTCGCTGTTGTCACCGCGTTCGCTGCGCTCGCCACGGCGGTTGCCGCGCTCGCCATTGCGGCCATTGCGCTCACCGTTGCGGCCATTGCGCTCGCCCTGGCGGCCTTCGCGCGGGGTCTCGGCCTTGGCCGGTGCCACAGGTTCCGCCGCCGGCTTGGCGCCGAAGCCGAACAGGCTCTTGAGCCAGGCAAAGAAGCCTTGCTCGCGCACTTCGGTGCGTGGCGCAGCCGCTGCGGCGGCTTGGGGGCGCTGGGCACCACCGGTGCGGGGCTTGTCGGCGCTGCGGGCGACAGGCTGGGGGCGCGCTTCGGGCGCGGGCGGCGCATCGGGCAGCACACCCTTGATGACTGGCGTCTGCTTGTTGGTGGGTTCCTGCGAGCGGCGGGTGACCTTGGTCACGTCTTCCGTTTCCTCGGCCAGCCTGTAGCTGGCGTCCAGGTTTTCCAGGCGTGGATCGTCGTGCTTGAGGCGCTCCAGCTTGTAGTGCGGCGTCTCCATCGACTTGTTGGGCACCATCAGCACGGAGACGCGCTGCTTGAGCTCGATCTTGGCAATCTCGGTGCGCTTCTCGTTGAGCAGGAAGGAGGCCACTTCCACGGGCACCTGGCAGTGCACGGCGGCCGTGTTGTCCTTCATGGACTCTTCCTGGATGATGCGCAGGATCTGCAGCGCCGAGGACTCGGTGTCGCGGATGTGGCCAGAGCCGCCGCAGCGCGGGCAGTTGATGTGGGCGCCTTCGCTCAGCGCGGGCTTGAGGCGCTGGCGGCTCATTTCCATCAGGCCGAACTTGCTGATGGTGCCGAACTGCACGCGGGCACGGTCCTGGCGCAGGGCGTCGCGCAGGCGGTTTTCCACTTCGCGGCGGTTCTTCGACTCTTCCATGTCGATGAAGTCGATCACGATCAGACCACCCAGGTCGCGCAGGCGCATCTGGCGGGCCACTTCGTCGGCGGCTTCCAGGTTGGTGCGGGTGGCGGTTTCCTCGATGTCGCCGCCCTTGATGGCGCGGGCCGAGTTCACGTCCACCGACACCAGGGCTTCGGTGTGGTCGATCACGATGGCGCCGCCGGAGGGCAGCTGCACCACGCGGGAGTAGGCCGACTCGATCTGGTGTTCGATCTGGAAGCGGCTGAACAGCGGGGCGTCGTCGCGGTAGCGCTTCACGCGGGCGGCATGCTCGGGCATGACGTGCGCCATGAACTGCTGCGCCTGTTCGTAGATGTCGTCGGTGTCGATCAGGATGTCACCGATGTCATTGTTGAAGTAGTCGCGGATGGCGCGGATCACCAGGCTGGATTCCTGGTAGATCAGGAAGGCGCCCTTGCCGCCCTTGGCTGCGCCGTCTATGGCGGTCCACAGTTGCAGCAGGTAGTTCAGGTCCCACTGCAGTTCGGGGGCGGAGCGACCGATCCCGGCCGTGCGCGCGATGATGGACATGCCCTTGGGGTACTCGAGCTGGTCCATCGCCTCCTTGAGTTCGGCACGCTCTTCGCCCTCGATGCGGCGCGAGACACCACCGCCACGGGGGTTGTTGGGCATCAGCACCACATAGCGGCCCGCCAGGGAGATGAAAGTGGTCAGGGCCGCGCCCTTGTTGCCACGTTCTTCCTTCTCGACCTGGACGATCAGCTCCTGGCCTTCGCGGATCACATCGTTGATGCGGGCCTGGCTGGGGGCCACGCCTTCGGTGAAGTACTGCTTGGAGATTTCCTTGAAGGGCAGGAAGCCGTGGCGGTCTTCGCCGTAATCCACGAAGCAGGCTTCCAGCGAGGGCTCCACGCGGGTGACCACCGCCTTGTAGATGTTGCCCTTGCGTTGTTCGCGACCTTCGATTTCGATCTCGTAGTCCAGCAGCTTCTGGCCATCCACGATGGCCAGGCGGCGTTCTTCAGACTGCGTCGCGTTAATCAGCATCCGTTTCATGATGCATATCCTTTTCGTTGTGTGGCGGCCGGCCAGCAGCAACGCGCTGCGGTACCGACACGCCTTTGACTCTTCATCAAAGACAGGCTCTGTAGGAGCCGAAGATGCCGGGTTGCCGCGTTGAAACGAAAAGAAAGGGAATCGACCTGGGCCTGATTGCGATGGCGTTGCTTAGGTCAGCAACGGTGGCAAGGGCAGGGGACAGGGGGCGAGTGACGCTGTGCGCAGGTCCCGCACCGTGCGGTGATGGCCTGTGGCAGCGCGAAGGACAGGGCGTGCGCCTGGCGTGCGGGCACGCAGCACCGGCATCTGCCGCTGCGTCATACCAAGCAACCAAGAAAGAAGTACCCACATACTCGCCGATTTCGAAGACGTGGATGGCTTGGAGCAAGCGGCTCCAAACACCACCATCCACGTGAAGATTCCGTTCAGTGTTTCAATGCGTCAACCAGCCAGATCCCGCCCCGAGACCACCGACAATCGGGTGGATTTTGATGGGCGCGGCATCCGTGGCATCGACCTGCCTGCGCCGGGGAAATGGCTGTGTGGACTAAAATCCAGAAAAATCAACCACTTACACTATATAACGCGCAGGTGAAACACATTATAGAGGGCAAACAGCCCCCAGAACCTACCCAGAACCCCGCAGCTTCCGCTGTACGGTTGATTGCGGTGGACGAAGATGGTGCCGGCCAGCGCCTGGATAACTTTCTGATGCGCCACCTGAAAGGCGTGCCCAAGACCCATGTCTACCGCATCATCCGCAGCGGCGAAGTGCGCATCAACAAGGGGCGCTGCCACGCCGATACCCGAGTGGAAGCTGGGGATGTGGTGCGCGTGCCGCCGGTGCGCATTTCCGACAGGGTGCAGGAAAAGGCCGAGCGTCCTGCGCCCGCGCGCGAGTTTCCCATCCTGTTTGAGGATGACCACCTGATCGCACTGGACAAGCCGGCCGGCGTGGCCGTGCATGGCGGCTCCGGCGTGAGCTTCGGTGTGATCGAGCAACTGCGCCAGGCGCGGCCCCAGGCCAAGTTCCTGGAGCTGGTGCACCGGCTGGACCGCGAGACTTCGGGCATCCTGTTGGTGGCCAAGAAGCGCTCGGCGCTGACCAAGCTGCAGGACCAGTTCCGCGAGCGCGAAACCGGCAAGACCTACCTGGCCCTGGTGCCCGGCGTCTGGCCGGCCAACAAGAAGGTGATCGACACCCCGCTGCACAAATACCTGCTGCCCGACGGGGAGCGCCGTGTGCGCACCACCACGGCCGACGATCCCGATGCCATGCGGGCCCTGACCCTGGTGAAGGTGCGCAGCCAGCATGCGCCGCGCCCGCTGCAGGGGCTGCCGGCGATGAGTTTGCTGGAAGTCACCATCAAGACCGGTCGCACCCACCAGATCCGCGTGCACCTGGCCTCGCAAGGGCATGCGATTGCGGGAGACGACAAGTATGGTGATTTCGACCTGAACAAGCGCCTGCCCAAGCAGGGGCTGAAGCGCATGTTCCTGCATGCCTGGCGCCTGCAGTTCAACCATCCGGCCACGGACGAGCGCATTGAGCTGCGGGCCGAGCTGCCGCCAGAGCTGGCGGAATTTGTGGCCTGATTGGCCAGCAACCTAGAACGGTATTGCGATGTCTGCTCGTAAATTTGATTTGATCGCCTTCGATTGGGACGGCACCCTGTTCGACTCCACCGCGGCGATCACCCGCAGCATCCAGCTGGCGGTGGCCGATGTCGGCGGCACGGTGCCGTCGGACGCCCAGGCCTCGTACGTGATCGGGATGGCGCTGCTGCCGGCCTTGGCCCATGCCGCGCCCGACGTGCCCCAGGACAAGTACAACGACCTGGCCAACCGCTACCGCTACCACTATCTGAAGCAGCAGGAGCTGATCACCCTGTTTGCCGGCGTGCTGCCCATGCTGGAAGCGCTGCGCGAGCGCGGGCACTGGCTGGCCGTGGCCACGGGCAAGAGCCGCCGCGGGCTGAACGAGGCGCTGCAGCATGCCGACCTGCGCGGCATGTTCGACAGCTCGCGCACGGCCGATGAGACCGCCGGCAAACCCCATCCGCTGATGCTGCAGGAGCTGATGGCCGAGCTGGACGTGCCGCCCGAGCGCCTGCTGATGATTGGCGACACCACGCACGACCTGCAGATGGCGCGCAACGCCGGTTGCGCCAGCGTGGCGGTGGCCTATGGCGCGCACGACCCCCGGGACCTGCAGGCCTGCCAGCCTCTGCACGTGGCGGCGGATGTCGCAGACTTGCACCAGTGGCTGCGCAGCAATGCCTGAGCGGCGCACTTTGCCCCCGCTGCCCGCGGCCGCGCTGGCATACTGCCGTTCTGGCCTGATTTTGAGAATAGAGCACCCATGAGCACTCCATCCACCCCCGATCGCGAGGGGTTTCCATCGTCTGAACCGCAGCCGGGGCAGGACCTGTGGGCGCGTGCCGCATCGGGTGCCCCGCAGGCGGCGGCGCCTGCCGCTCCGGGCTGGGAGCGGGATGTGCTGGAGCGCCTGGTGTTCGCCACGGTGCGCGAGCAGCGCGCCGCGCGGCGCTGGCGCATCTTCTGGCGCTTTGCCTGGCTGGGCGCCTTTCTGGCCGCGTTCTGGTGGCTGGGGCGTGACAGCGCCACAGCGGCGATGAGTGGGCCGCACACGGCGGTGGTCGAGATCAAGGGCGCCATCGCCAGCGATGCGAACGCGAATGCGGAATTCATCATCGCCGCCATGCGCAGCGCGCTGGAAGACCAGGGCTCGCGCGCCCTGGTGCTGATGATCAATTCGCCCGGCGGCAGCCCCGTGCAGGCCGGCATGATCAACGACGAAATCCGCCGCCTGAAGGCCCAGCACCAGAAACCCATTTACGCTGTGGTCGGGGAGACCTGTGCCTCGGCGGCCTACTACATCGCCGCTGCCGCGGACGAGATTTTTGTCGACAAGGCCAGCATCGTCGGCAGCATTGGCGTGCTGATGGACGGCTTTGGCTTCACCGGCGCCATGGACAAGCTGGGCGTGGAGCGCCGCCTGCTGACCGCCGGCAGCAACAAGGGCATGCTGGACCCCTTCAGCCCGTTGGAGCCTGGGCAGCGCGCCCATGCGCAGACCATGCTGAACCAGATCCACCAGCAGTTCATCGACGTGGTGCGCCAGGGGCGTGGCGAGCGCCTGAAGGAAACCGATGACACCTTCAGCGGCCTGTTCTGGACGGGCCAGGAAGCGATTGAGCAGGGCCTGGCCGACAAGTACGGTACCCTGGACAGCGTGGCCCGCGACGTGGTGCAGGCCGAGCAGGTGATCGACTACACGCGCAGCGAGAACATTGCCGAGCGCTTTGCCAAGCGCTTTGGCGCTGCCGTGGGCGGCGGTGCGGTGGATGCGCTGCACGGCATGCTGCCCGCCATCCGCTGATCGTCAGCCCGCCGCTGCGGCGGCGTCGGGTCTGCATAAAAAAAGAGCGCCTTGCGCTGGTCTGCTGTGGTTTTCAGATGGTTTTAACCCTGAAAGCTTTGCAGACCAAGCGCAAGGCGCTCTGGTTTTGGTGGCTGCCTATTGGCCGATGGCAAACACCACCGGGGTGCGGTTGTCCGGCTCGGTGCCCAGCTGCTTCCAGTCCTTCACGCTGCGGCTGGCAATGCGCGCGCTTTCCAGTGTCAGTCCGCTGGCCAGGGCCAGTCGGGTGCCGGCTTGCAGGCTGCCCAGCAGCGCCTGCCACAGGGCCGGGTTGCGGTAGGGCGTTTCGATGAACAGCTGGGCCTGGTTGTGGCGCTGGGCCAGCTGCTCCAGTTCCTTGATGCGCTGCACGCGCTGGGCGGCGTCCTGGGGCAGGTAGCCGACAAAGGCGAAGTTCTGGCCGTTCAGGCCACTGGCCGCCAGGGTCATCAGCAGCGACACGGGGCCGACCAGTGGCACCACCGGGATGCCGGCATCGTGCGCCGCGCGCACGATGGAGCTGCCGGGGTCGGCGACGGCGGGCATGCCGGCTTCGCTGACCAGGCCCATGTCGTGGCCCGCCAGGGCGGGTGCCAGCAGGGCCTTGGCATCAAACACCGCGCCACCCTGGCCACCGTGGTCGCCTTTTTTATGGGCTTCGCGCGGCAGCTCCTGCAGTTGCATCTGCTGCAGCGGCACGGCCAGGGGGTGGTGCTCGCCCACGCGCTTGAGGTAGGCGCGGGTGCTCTTGGCGTTCTCGCACACCCAGTGCTGCAGGCGCGCGGCGGTGCGCAGCGTCAGCTCCGGCAGCACATCGGTGATGGGGGATTGCGTGGCGCAGCCAAAGTCCAGCGGCGCGGGGACCAGGTACAGCGTGCCCGGTGTACTCATGGCAGTGCAATCCCGGCGGCGCGCACCATGCGGCAGGTGCGGATCATGGGCAGGCCGATCAGGGCGGTGGGGTCGTCGCTGTGGATGGCGTCCAGCAGGCTGATGCCCAGGCCTTCGCTCTTGGCGCTGCCGGCGCAGTCGTAGGGCTGCTCGGCACGCAGGTAGCGCTCGATCGCGTCGTCGCTCAGGTCGCTGCGGAACACGGTCCGGATGACGGCGACATCGCTTTGTGCAAATCCGGTGGCTTGGCACACCACGGCCACGGCCGTGTGGAACATCACCGTCTGGCCGCGCATGGCGCGCAGCATCTCGACCGCGCGCTCGTGCGTGCCGGGCTTGCCCATGGGCTGGCCGTGCAGGTCCGAGACCTGGTCGGAGCCGATCACGATGGCTTCGGGGTGCAGGGCGGCCACGGCATGGGCCTTGGCCAGGGCCAGGCGCAGGGCCAGCGCGCCGGGGGCTTCGCCGGGCAGCGGGGTTTCGTCGACTTCTGGCGAAACGGTGGTGAAGGACAGGTTCAGGCGCTCCACCAGTTCGCGGCGGTAGCGGGAGGTGGACCCCAGGATCAAGGGGCGCTGTGGGGTGTGGGATTCAGACATGCTGGGATTCTCTTACACTGCCGCCATGAGCAAGGACTTTTCTCCGGATCACCTTGATGTGGCCGCGTTTGCCAAGGCTGGCGCGCTGCTGGAAGGTCAGGATCCGCTATCGATGTATGAGCGTCTGCAGCAGGAGGCGCAAGCTCCGGTGCAGGATGCAGCGGTCGTCACCTGGAGTGCCGAAGGCGAGCATGTGGCCGAAATGGGTGGCGCGGGCCACATCTGGCTGCACCTGCAGGCCGACTGCAGCGTGCCCATGGTCTGCCAGCGCTGCCTGGAAGTGGCCGAGATTGCGCTGCATGCCGAGCGCTCCTTCCGCTTTGTGAAGGACGAGGCCACGGCCGAAGTTCTGGATGACGAAGCGGAAGAAGACCTGCTGGCTATCAGCAAGGACTTTAACCTGCGCGAGCTGATCGAGGATGAGTTGCTGATGGAGCTGCCCCTGGTGCCTATGCACGAGGTGTGCCCGGCCGTGGTGCCCATGGCCTCCAGCGATGAAGACTTTGAGCAGGCCGTCACGGAAAAGACCAATCCGTTTGCAGTGTTGGCCGGGCTGCGCAAGAATGGCGGCCAAGACTGACGTTTTTTGGTGATCAGTTGCAAGCCGCCGCAAGGCGGTTTCCTGTTGGTGTGCTGTGGGTAACCCGGCGACCAAGCTGTGGAAGACACGTGGTGTGAACCGGTGCGTACCGAGGTCATCTTGCCAAGTTGCGGGGTGGTTCGCTTTGTTCCAAGGGTTTGAGCTATAATCGGGGGCTTCGCGCGAAACCCCCTCGTGTCTTTAATGGGCTGATCGCGTTTTTCACCAACCCTTTCAAGACCAGGAGCCATCATGGCTGTTCAGCAAAACAAAAAGTCCCCTTCCAAGCGCGGCATGCACCGTTCGCACAACGCTCTGAATGTGCCCGGCATCGCTGTGGAAACCACCACCGGTGAAGTGCACCTGCGTCACCACATCAGCCCCAACGGCGTGTACCGTGGCCGTCAAGTGCTGAAGAACAAGTCCGAAGCCTAATTCGCCTCGGCTGACCCAAGGCCCGCAGCTACTTTTGTTGTAGCTCGGGCTTTTGTGCTTTTTAATGCCGCTTATTTATTAGTCACTGGTTGCCGGTCTCGTGCAGACGGGTAATGCTATTCATGATCACACTGGCAGTCGATTGCATGGGGGGCGACCACGGCCCCAGCGTCACGTTCCCCGCGTGCCGCCAATTTCTCACCACCCACCCGGATGTGCGCTTGCTGCTGGTCGGCCTGCCGCAAGCGTTTGCGGGGTGGCAGGCGCATGAGCGCGCCGAGATCGTGCATGCCTCGGAAGTGGTGACCATGGACGACGCCGTCGAGGTCGCCTTGCGTCGCAAGAAGGATTCCTCGATGCGCGTGACCATCCAGTTGGTCAAGGATGGCAAGGCCCAGGTGGCGGTGTCCGCCGGCAACACCGGCGCCTTGATGGCCGTATCGCGCTACCTGCTCAAGACCATGGATGGCATCGACCGCCCGGCGATTGCCACGCAACTGCCCAACGACCAGGGTGGCGCCACCACGGTGCTGGACCTGGGGGCCAATGTGGATTGCCAGCCCGAGCACCTGTTGCAGTTTGCCGTCATGGGCTCGGCGCTGGTGACAGCGCTGGACGCCGGCCATGCCGAACCTTCGGTGGGCTTGCTGAACATCGGTGAGGAAGCCATCAAGGGCAACGAAGTCATCAAGCGCACGGGCGAACTGCTGCGCGCGGCGGGTGATGCCAAGGCCATCCAGTTCATCGGCAATGTGGAAGGCAACGATATCTTCAAGGGCAACGTGGACATCGTCGTGTGTGACGGTTTTGTCGGCAACGTGGCGTTGAAGGCCTCCGAAGGCGTGGCCGCCATGATCGTGGGTGGTTTGAAGACCGAATTCAAGCGCAATATCTTGACGAAACTTGCGGCCATCGTGGCCTATCCGGTGCTAAAAGCGCTGATGAAGCGCATGGATCACCGCCGCTACAACGGCGCTGCCTTGCTGGGCCTGCGCGGCCTGGTGTTCAAGAGCCATGGTTCCGCAGACAAGTCGGCTTACGAGCATGCGCTCAACCGCGCTTATGATGCAGCCCGCAACAACCTTCTAGACCGTGTGCAAGGTCGGATTGCCCAGGCGGCCACGCTGTTGGCGGCGTCGGGAACCCCTTCCGCGCCTGCTGCTGCGGCAGATTGAGACGAGATGACACGTTACGCACGCATTACCGGCACGGGCAGCTATCTGCCTCCGCGCCGTCTGACCAACCACGATTTGGCGGCCGAGCTGGCTGAACGTGGGATTGAGACTTCGCACGAATGGATCGTGGAGCGCACCGGCATCGAGGCGCGCCACTTTGCCGATGCTGCCACCAGCAGCAGCGATCTGGCGCTGGAGGCTTCGCGCAAGGCGCTGGAGGCCGCAGGCCTGGCGCCGCAGGACATCGACCTCATCATCGTCGCGACCTCGACGCCCGACATGGTGTTCCCTTCCACCGCCTGCATCTTGCAGAACAAGCTGGGTGCCAACGGCTGTGCAGCCTTTGACGTGCAGGCCGTGTGCAGCGGTTTTGTCTATGCCTTGACCGTGGCCGACGCCATGATCCGCTCCGGTGGGGCCCGCCGTGCGCTGGTGGTCGGGGCCGAGGTGTTCAGCCGCATCCTGGATTTCAGCGACCGCACCACCTGCGTGCTGTTTGGTGACGGCGCCGGTGCCGTGGTGCTGGAGGCTTCCGACGCGCCAGGCATCCTGGCCAGCGACCTGCACGCCGATGGCAGCCACGTCGGCATCCTGTGCGTGCCCGGCAACGTCTCGGGAGGTCAGGTGCTGGGCTCGCCCCTGCTGACCATGGACGGTCAGGCGGTGTTCAAGCTGGCCGTGGGCGTGCTGGAAAAAGCGGCGCGTGCCACGCTGGAAAAAGCGGGCAAGACCGATGCCGACATCGACTGGCTGATTCCCCACCAGGCCAACATCCGCATCATGCAGAGCACGGCCCGCAAGCTCAAGTTGCCCATGGACAAGGTGATCGTCACCGTGGACCAGCATGGCAACACCTCGGCGGCCTCGATCCCGCTGGCGCTGGACCATGGCGTGCGCAACGGCCAGGTCAAGCCCGGTCAGACCGTGCTGCTGGAAGGGGTGGGCGGGGGCTTCACCTGGGGTGCGGTGCTTTTGAATATGTAGCTGTAAGCGCTTGCTGTGCAAGCGTTTAAGCCTGTTTTTACGAAGAATGAGAGACCGCAATATGAGCAAATTTGTATTTGTCTTTCCCGGCCAGGGCTCGCAATCGGTGGGCATGCTGGATGCCTGGGGCGATCACCCCGTGGTGGCCCAGACCCTGCAGGAAGCCTCGGACGCCCTGGGGGAAGACATCGGTGCGCTGATCAAGAACGGCCCCAAGGAAGACCTGGCGTTGACCACCAACACCCAGCCCGTGATGCTGGTGGCTGGTGTCGCCGCATGGCGTGTGTGGCAGGCTGAAGGCGGGGCGACCCCTGCTGCGGTGGCCGGCCATTCGCTGGGTGAGTATTCCGCCCTGGTGGCCTCCGGCGTGCTGACGCTGGCTCAGGCGGCGCCGCTGGTGCGCCTGCGTGCCGCCGCCATGCAGGAGGCCGTGCCCGTGGGCACGGGGGCCATGGCCGCCGTGCTGGGCCTGCCGGCCGATAAGGTCCGCGAAGTCTGCGCTGCCGTGACGGCGCAACTGGGTGGTGCTGAAGTGGTGGAAGCCGTGAACTTCAACGACCCCGGTCAGACCGTGATCGCTGGCTCCAAGTCCGCGGTCGAGGCGGCCAGTGCGGCCGTCAAGGAAGCGGGTGCCAAGCGTGCCCTGCCGCTGCCGGTGTCGGCCCCTTTCCACTCCAGCCTGATGAAGCCTGCGGCCGAAAAGCTGAAGCTGGCGCTGGAGGCGCTGGAGCTGGGTGTGCCCCAGATCCCCGTGGTCAACAACATCGATGTGGCGGTGCAAACCGAAGCGGCTGCTATCCGCGATGCGCTCTACCGTCAAGCCTTTGGCCCCGTGCGTTGGGTGGAATGCGTGCAGGCCATGAAAGCCCGTGGCATCACGCATTTGGTAGAGTGCGGCCCTGGCAAGGTGTTGGCTGGCATGACCAAGCGCATCGACGCGGACCTGGTGGGCGTGGCCCTGTATGACCCGGCCACCCTGGCTGAAGTGAAAGAATTGCTCGCATGACCGAACAAAAGAAACAAGTGGCGCTGGTGACCGGTGCCTCGCGTGGCATTGGTGCCGCGATTGCGCTGGAGCTGGCCGAGCGCGGCTACACCGTGATCGGCACGGCCACGACCGATGCTGGCGCGGCCCGCATCGGCGAAACCCTGGCTGCCAAGGGCGGCCGCGGCGTGAACCTGAACGTGAACGACGCCGCCGGCGTGGACGCCCTGCTGGACGACATCCTTAAGACCGACGGCGGCCTGCATGTGCTGGTAAACAATGCCGGCATCACCCGCGACACCCTGGCCATGCGCATGAAGGACGACGACTGGTCCGCCGTCATCGACACCAACCTGCAAGCTGTTTTCCGACTCAGCCGTGCGGCTATTCGCCCGATGATGAAACAGCGCTTTGGGCGCATCATCAGCGTGACCAGTGTGGTCGGCGCGATGGGCAATGCCGGTCAGGCCAACTACGCGGCCGCCAAGGCCGGCGTGGCCGGCATGAGCCGTGCGCTGGCGCGCGAGTTGGGCAGCCGCGGTATCACCGTGAACTGCGTGGCGCCAGGCTTCATTGCTACAGATATGACATCGGTTCTGCCGGAAGAGCAGAAGAAGGCGCTGACTTCTCAGATCCCCATGGGGGATCTGGGCAAGCCCTCCGACATTGCACATGCCGTGGCCTTTTTGGCCTCCGAAGGCGCGGGTTACATCACCGGCCACGAATTGCATGTCAATGGCGGTATGTACATGTAAATTAACGAAAGTTAAGCCGTTTCCTCGCGACGGCAGGCCGAACAGAGGCAAGTTCCTCGAAGCGGCTAGAATCGCGGGTTCATTCACAACCCCCTGAGGGAAACCATGAGCGATATCGAAGCACGTGTCAAAAAAATCATTGCTGAACAACTCGGCGTTGAAGAGTCCCAAGTGACCAACGAAAAGGCCTTCGTGGCCGACCTGGGCGCTGACTCCCTGGACACGGTCGAACTGGTGATGGCCCTGGAAGATGAATTCGGCATCGAAATCCCCGATGAAGATGCTGAAAAGATCACGACGGTGCAAAACGCCATCGACTACGCCAACACCCACCACAAGGCCTAATAGGTCTTTACGCACCGAGCGATAAGAATAAGGTTTGAACGCATGAGCCGTCGTCGCGTTGTCGTGACCGGCCTGGGATGTATCAGCCCCGTGGGTAACACGGTGGCCGATGCCTGGGCCAATCTTTTGGCCGGCAAGTCCGGCATTGACCGCATCACCAAGTTTGATGCCTCGAACTTCTCCTGCCAGATTGCAGGCGAGGTCAAGGGATTCAACGTGGAGGAGTACATGAGCGCCAAGGATGCGCGCACCATGGACACCTTCATTCACTTTGGCATTGCGGCAGCGGAGCAAGCGGTCAGGGATGCAGGTCTGCCCACGGGCGAGGCCTTGTCCGATGATCTTTCTACCCGCATCGGTTGCGTGATCGGGTCCGGTATCGGGGGCTTGCCCCTGATCGAGAACACCCAGATCGAACTGTCCAATCGCGGTCCCCGCCGCATCACCCCATTTTTCGTGCCTGCCTCCATCATCAACATGGTGGCCGGTCACGTATCCATGCGCTTCGGCTTCAAGGGGCCGAACCTGTCGGTGGTGACAGCCTGTACCACCGGCCTGCACTGCATCGGCGAAGCCGGGCGCATGATTGAATACGGCGACGCCGACATCGTCGTCGCCGGTGGCGCTGAGTCGACTGTGTCCCCCCTGGGCATCGGTGGCTTCGCGTCCATGCGCGCCCTTTCCACACGCAACGACAATCCCCAGGCTGCCTCGCGCCCCTGGGACCGTGATCGCGATGGTTTCGTGCTGGGCGAAGGCGCAGGTGTGCTGGTGCTGGAAGAGTACGAGCACGCCAAGGCACGTGGTGCCAAGATCTACGCCGAACTGGGTGGCTACGGCATGAGTGCCGATGCTGGCCACATGACAGCGCCCAACATGGACGGCCCCCGCCGCGCCATGATCAATGCCATGCGCAATGCCGGTGTGAACCCGGACCAGATCAACTATCTGAACGCGCACGGTACCTCGACCCCCTTGGGCGACAAGAACGAGAGCAACGCCATCAAGGCTGCGCTGGGCGATGCCGCTTACAAGACCGTGGTCAGCTCCACCAAGTCCATGACCGGCCACCTGCTGGGTGGTGCCGGTGGCGTGGAAAGCGTGTTCACGGTGATGGCCCTCCATGACCAGAAGATTCCGCCGACCATCAACCTGCTGAACCAGGACCCCGACTGTGATCTGGACTACTGCGCGAATGTGGCGCGGGACGCCAAGATCGATGTCGCGCTGAAGAACAACTTCGGTTTCGGCGGCACCAACGGTTCGCTGATCTTCAAGCGCATCTGAACCCCGACGGCACAAGGGCACGCATGCCTTCTGTGACCTCCCTACAACCCGCTGCTTGCCTGCCAAGCCGCGGGTTTTTTCTTGGCTAGCGAGCCCGCCATGTCAGAGCGCCACAGTCCTGCCGTCACCTACCCCTTGCGCGCTGCGCCGCTGTTGCGCAACGGCCTGTGGGCGGTGCTGATCCTGGAGGCCGTGCTTCTGGCCCTGTGGGCTGTCGAGGGTGCAGGCCATGGCCGCTGGCAATGGCTGCGCATGGCGGGGGCGGTGGCCATCTGGGGTGGCTGTGCCGTATGGGGCTGGCAGGCCTGGCGTGCGATGCCGGTGGGGGTGCTGCAGTGGGATGGCCGTGTCTGGACCTGGCAGGGGCCCGGGGCGTCGTCCGTGCTGGCGGGGAGCGTGCAGGTGGTGCTGGACGGGCAGTCGCTGCTGTTGCTGCGCTGGCCCGGCAGCGCGCAGCGGGGCCAGCGCTTTTGGCTGCAGAGAGATTGGGCGCCGCATGCCTGGGACGATGTGCGGCGTGCGGTATATTCACCAGCCCGTCCTCCGTAAGATGTGCCGACGCTCCCAGCCCGGGAGGGCGCCGGATGCAGCACTGCGGCCAGGCGTTCTCGCGAGACTTCGCATTCATGACATCTGCCTCTGCGCCTTCTTCTTCCTCTGACAGCGATCTGCAACTGGTCGAGCGCACCGTCGCCGGCGATCAGCGCGCCTACGAGCTGTTGGTGATCAAGTACCAGCGGCGCATCGAGCGCCTGATTGCGCGCATGGTGCGCGACCCGGATCTGGTGCAGGACATCGCGCAGGAAACCTTTTTGCGTGCCTACCGTGCCTTGCACCAGTTTCGCGGCGAAGCGCAGTTCTACACCTGGCTGTACCGGATTGCCGTCAACACGGCCAAGAAGGCCCTGGTGGATATGCGGCGCGACCCGGTGGTGCTGGAGAGTGCGTTACACATTTCCGACGACGAGGATGAAACTTTCCGCCCTCGCCATGAACCAACCACCGACGAGACGCCTGAGACCGTCTTGGCTGCGCAAGAGATTGCCGCCGCGGTGAATGCGGCCATGGAAGCGCTGCCTGAAGATTTGCGCCAAGCTGTGACGCTGCGCGAAATCGAGGGCCTGAGCTACGAAGAGATTGCGGCTGCCATGAACTGTCCCATCGGCACGGTGCGTTCGCGCATCTTCCGGGCCCGCGAGGCCATCTCGGCACGTGTCAAACCCTTGCTGGAGCGGCAGGGGGGCAAGCGATGGTGATGGAAGCGACATCGGTCAAAAGCCAGTGAGCAGGTGAACCCATGATGGAACAAGAGATGAACAAGGAGTTGCTGTCCGCCCTGGTGGACGGCGAGCTCCACGGCGATGAGCTGGAGCAGGCCTTGGCGTGCGCGGAAAGTGCCGACGGCTGCGCAAGCTGGGAGCTGTACCACCTGGTCGGCGATGTGCTGCGCTCGCCCGACCTGGCGCACCACAGCCAGCACGACCTGCTGTCCGGCTTGCGCCAGCAGCTGGCGGCCGAGCCGGCGCTGCGCCTGCAGCCCGCGCAGCTGGAGCAGGTCACAGCCGGCCTGGCGCAGCAGACCCCGGTGGTGGCTCTGCGCGACCCGGCGGCCAACACCTCGGTCTTCCGCTGGAAGGTGGCGGCCAGTTTTGCCACCGTCGCCGCCGTGGCGGCACTGGGCTGGAACCTGGTGAGCACCACCCCGGCCGGCGGCCAGGGGGCCCAGCTGGCCAGCAATGGATTGGGCGCTGCGCCTGTGGTGGTGGCTACCGAGAACGGCGAAGTGCTGCGCGATCCGCGCCTGGACGCCCTGATGGCCAGTCACCAGCAGTACCGTGCAGCCCTGCAGGTGCCCGCCGATTTCCTGCGCAACGCCAGCTTTGCGGCGCGCAGCACGCAGGCCGCTAACCAGTGACCGTTGGTCGATTTGAGCGTCTGGCTGACAAAAAAGTGAGCTGGTTGCGCTTGAATATCAAGCGTTTCAGCGGTAAAACACCATGAAATCAAGAAAGAGCGCACGCAATGCGCTCTTTTTTTTGCTGTACACCTTGCCTTGCAGGCACCACTGTCACGTGCAAAAACCGCAGGATGCGGGAACCAAATCGCGTGGCGGTTTTCTGAGGATGTAACTGCGCGCTGCGCAGGCTGTGATTTTGGAAAGGATGACCACAATGCCTTCTATGCAACCCAAGCCCATCCATGCCGCGGTGCTGTCCCTGGCGATTGCTGCGGGTGCCGCCACCGGTGCGTGGTGGGGCGCTTCGGACCACCAGCTGATCGCACCGGCCCACGCGCAGACCGCGCCGGCCACCGCGCCGCTGGTGACGGGCCTGCCCGACTTCACGCAACTGGTCGACGCCGTCGGCCCCGCCGTGGTCAATATCCGCACCACGGAAAAAATCTCCACCCAGCCCTCGATGAGCGGCATGGACGAGGACATGCTCGAGTTCTTCCGCCGCTTCGGCCTGCCTGTGCCGAACGTGCCCCGCCAGGGCACGCCCGGGGGCAATGCCGACGAGGGCGAGGAGCGCCCCAGCGGTGTGGGCTCCGGCTTCATCCTCAGCCCTGACGGCTACGTGATGACGAATGCCCACGTGGTCGAAGGCGCCAGCGAGGTGATCGTGACGCTGACCGACAAGCGCGAGTTCAAGGCCAAGATCATTGGCTCGGACAAGCGCACCGACGTGGCCGTGGTCAAGATCGACGCCAAGGGCCTGCCCGCGGTGAAGATTGGCGACGTCGGCCGCCTGAAGGTCGGCGAATGGGTGATGGCGATCGGCTCGCCCTTCGGCCTGGAGAACTCGGTGACGGCCGGCATCGTCTCGGCCAAGCAGCGCGACACCGGCGACTACCTGCCCTTCATCCAGACCGACGTGGCCATCAACCCCGGCAACTCGGGCGGTCCCCTGCTGAACATGCGCGGCGAGGTGGTGGGCATCAACAGCCAGATCTACTCGCGTTCCGGCGGCTTCATGGGCATTTCGTTCGCCATCCCGATCGATGAGGCGGTGCGGGTCAGCGATCAGCTGCGCGCCACCGGCAAGGTCACGCGTGGGCGCATCGGCGTGCAGATCGGCCAGGTGACCAAGGATGTGGCCGAGTCGATCGGCCTGGGCACGGCGCGCGGCGCCCTGGTGTCGGCGGTGGAGCCGGATTCGCCTGCGGCCAAGGCCGGCATCGAGGCCGGCGACATCATCGTGAAATACGATGGCAAGTCCATCGACAAGGTCGCCGATCTGCCACGCCTGGTGGGCAACACCAAGCCTGGCACCAAGAGCAGCATCAGCGTGTTCCGCCGCGGGCAGATGCGCGATCTGACGATCACCGTGGCCGAGGTGGAACCGGACGAGGCCCAGGTGGCGCGTGCCGAAGGCAAGTCCTCCCCCGGGGCCACGGCCACGGCCACGGCCAAGCAGATTGGCCTGGTGGTGGCCGACCTGACCGAGGCGCAGAAGAAGTCGCTGGCCATCAAGGGCGGGGTGCGCATCGTCTCGGCCGCAGATGCGGCCGCCCGTGCGGGCCTGCGCGAGGGCGATGTGGTGCTGGCGATCGCCAACAGCGAAGTGAGCAACGTCAAGGCCTTCGAGGCCGTGCTGGCCAAGGTGGACAAGAGCAAGCCCCTGAGCCTGCTGGTGCGCCGTGGCGAGTGGACCCAGTACGTTCTCATTCGTCCCAACGGCAAGTAAAGCGCTGCCCTGTCGGTCCTGTACAGGGGAGGCTATTCCTTGTGTAGGACTGACCTACTGAGGGCCTCCCGGGTTTTACCCGGGGCCTTGGGTAGAATGCCCGAGTAATGAGCGCGGCTACAGGCCATGCACGAGCGAGCACTTGCTGTGAACGGAAAGCAGACAAGGGCCCGGTTCCCCGCCTGTGAGTGATCAACGGAGCTGTGGATAAATTGTAGATAAGTGGTTTTGAGGCATCCAGCTATGCCCCAGCCATCGGAAATGGATGCTTGGATTTTGGGCAGTTTTGCCTACAATCGGCCATCCAACCAATCGCAGTTGCCAGAGATTGTTGGTTCAGGGCGCGTCGCTTGAAGACGCGCCCTTTTTTCTTGCCAAGAGCCCGCTTTCCCCTTTATTTACAGACGCTTATCGTTGATGAAGCACATCCGAAATTTTTCCATCATTGCGCATATTGACCACGGCAAATCGACGCTGGCCGACCGCTTGATCCAACGCTGTGGTGGCTTGGCCGAGCGTGAGATGGAGGCGCAGGTGCTGGACTCGATGGACATCGAGAAAGAGCGTGGCATCACCATCAAGGCACAGACTGCGGCGCTGCAGTACAAGGCCAAGGACGGCAACGTCTACAACCTGAACCTGATCGACACCCCCGGTCACGTGGACTTCTCGTACGAAGTCTCGCGCTCGCTGTCGGCCTGTGAAGGTGCGCTGTTGGTGGTCGATGCCTCGCAGGGCGTGGAAGCCCAGACCGTGGCCAACTGCTACACCGCGCTGGACCTGGGGGTCGAGGTGTTCGCCGTGCTGAACAAGATGGACCTGCCCCAGGCCGATCCGGACAACGCCAAGGCCGAGATCGAGGACGTGATCGGCATCGATGCCAGCGACGCCATCCCTTGCTCGGCCAAGACCGGCATGGGCATCGACGAGATCCTGGAAGCCATCGTGGCCAAGGTGCCGGCGCCCAAGGGCGATCCCGACGCGCCGCTGCGCGCCATGATCGTGGACAGCTGGTTCGACCCCTATGTGGGCGTCGTGATGCTGGTGCGCGTGGTGGACGGTCAGCTCAAGAAGGGCGAGCGCTTCAAGATGATGGCCACGGGCGCGGCCTATGAAGCCAACAACGTCGGCGTGTTCACGCCGGCCAACTCGCCGCGCGATGCGTTGAAGGCGGGTGAGGTGGGCTACATCATTGCCGGCATCAAGGAATTGAAGGCCGCCAAGGTGGGCGACACCATCACCCTGGAAAAGAAGCTGCCGAACAACCTGGGCCCGGCCGAGAAGGCGCTGCCCGGCTTCAAGGAAGTCAAGCCCCAGGTATTCGCCGGCCTGTACCCCACGGAAGCCTCGGAATACGACCAGCTGCGCGATGCGCTGGAAAAGCTGCAGCTCAACGATGCGGCGCTGCAGTTCGAGCCCGAAGTCTCGCAGGCGCTGGGCTTTGGCTTCCGCTGCGGCTTCCTGGGCCTGCTGCACATGGAAATCGTGCAGGAGCGCCTGGAGCGCGAGTTCGACCAGGACCTGATCACCACCGCGCCCAGCGTGGTCTACCAGGTGCTCAAGGGCGATGGCGAACTGATCGACGTGGAAAACCCCTCCAAGATGCCCGACGCCGGCCGCATCGAGGAAGTGCGTGAACCGATTGTGACCGTGCACCTGTACATGCCCCAGGACTACGTCGGCCCGGTGATGACCCTGGCCAACCAGAAGCGCGGTGTGCAGATGAACATGCAGTACCACGGCCGCCAGGTCATGCTGACCTATGAAATGCCGCTGGGCGAGATCGTGCTGGACTTCTTCGACAAGCTTAAGAGCGTGTCGCGCGGCTACGCCTCCATGGACTACGAGTTCAAGGAGTACCGTGCCTCGGACGTGGTCAAGGTCGACATCCTGCTCAACGGCGAGAAGGTGGATGCGCTGTCCATCATCGTGCACCGCAGCCAGTCGCAGTACCGCGGCCGTGCCGTGGTGGCCAAGATGCGCGAGATCATCAGCCGCCAGATGTTCGATGTGGCCATCCAGGCCGCCATCGGCGCCAACATCATTGCGCGAGAGACCGTCAAGGCCCTGCGCAAGAACGTGCTGGCCAAGTGCTATGGCGGTGACATCACCCGCAAGCGCAAGCTGCTGGAAAAGCAGAAGGCGGGCAAGAAGCGCATGAAGCAGATCGGCGCGGTGGAAGTGCCCCAGGAAGCCTTCCTGGCGATCCTGCAGGTCGAAGACTAACAAGGAAACTCATGCAAGCCATGCAGTGGATCACCGCGGTCATCCTGGCCGCTTTTGTGGGCTACATCGGTGCCTGGTACACCGGTGCCATCGAAGGCAACTTCGCCTTGCTGATGTTCCTGGCCACCTTCATCACCGGCCTGTACTGGCTGGCCGAGCGCTTTTACTTCTGGCCCCAGCGCAAGAAGGAGGCCGAGCGCCTGAATGCCGAGGCCGCCGCGCGCCGTGCCGAGTTGGAGCGCCAAGGCCTACGCCATGACATGGTCGACACCACGGAGGGCGAGACCCGCATCCTCAAGCAGCCCTGGTGGCTGGACTGGACGGCCGGCCTGTTCCCCGTGCTGTTCGTGGTCTTCGTGCTGCGTTCGTTCCTGTTCGAGCCGTTCAAGATTCCATCCGGCTCCATGATCCCCACCCTGCTGGTGGGCGACCTGATCCTGGTGAACAAGTACACCTATGGCGTCCGCCTGCCCGTGCTCAACACCAAGGTGACGCAGGGCAACGCCCCGCAGCGCGGCGATGTGATGGTGTTCCGCTATCCCCCGCAGCCCACGCTGGACTACATCAAGCGCGTGGTGGGGGTGCCCGGGGACACCGTGGCCTACCTGAACAAGCGCCTCACCATCAACGGCCAGGAAGTGCCGACCAAGGACCTGCCCGACTTCTTCGACACCGATGCCATGCGCTACTTCGCGCAGTTCGAGGAGCAACTGGGCGACAAGCCGCACCGGCTGCTGAACACCAAGGGCATGCCAGCCTTTGTCCAGGGCGCCAGCGAGTTCCCTTTCCGTGAGAACTGCACCTACACCGTCGAAGGCGTGACCTGCAAGGTGCCCGAAGGCCACTACTTCACCATGGGCGACAACCGCGACAATTCGCTGGATTCGCGCTACTGGGGCTTTGTGCCGGACGAGAACATTGTCGGAAAGGCCTTTTTCGTTTGGATGAATTTCGGTAATCTCAAACGCATCGGCAGTTTCAACTGAACGCCCGGGGCGTCATCCAAAGATTCTGTGGCCGCTGATGCGGCCACTTTCACTAGAGGAGGGGGGATCATGCGTAGTGCACCACGTCACAGCCAGAAGGGGCTGTCCTTCATCGGATTTGTGCTGATTGCTGTGCTGGCCGTCGCGGTTTTTGCGATTGGCGGACAATCGCTGCCCATGTGGCTGGAATACCAAGCCGCCAAGAAAGCATCCCAGAAGGCCGCCAGAGAAGGCACCACCGTGCCCGAAGTCCGCAACATCTTCGACCGGGCTGCGCAGATCGACGACATCAAGAGCCTGCGTGGTCAGGACCTGGACGTCAGCAAAGTCAATGAGCGCGTGGTGGTGGGCTTCGAGTACGAGCGCGACATCCCGCTGGTAGGCCCGGCCTACCTTGTTTACCGTTTTTCTTACCAGACCAAATAGGTGCCAATCACCCTGCACGACCTGCAGCGCCAGCTGCAGCATTCTTTCCAAAACCCTGCCTTGCTGCAGCGCGCACTGACGCACCGCAGCTTTTCGGCAGATAACAATGAACGGCTGGAATTCTTGGGCGACTCGGTGTTGAGCCTGGCCATCTCCAGTCTGCTGTACCAGCGCCTGAACGATCTGCCCGAGGGCGATCTCTCGCGCGTGCGCTCCAACCTCGTCAAGGAAGGCACGCTCCACCAGATCGCCTTGCAGCTGGGCCTGCCCGAGCTGCTGCGCCTGGGCGAGGGCGAATCCAAGTCCGGCGGCAAGGCGCGCCCCTCCATCCTGGCCGATGCCGTGGAAGCCATCCTGGGCGCGGTGTACCTGGATGCCGGCTACGCCGCCGGCGAGCAGGTGGTGCACCGCCTGTTTGAGGGCGTGGAGATCAACCCCCACATGCGCGCGGCCGAGAAGGACCCCAAGACCGCGTTGCAGGAGTGGCTGCAAGGGCGGCGCATGCAGCTGCCGCAATACAGTGTGTCCCAGATCACAGGCGCTGCGCACAAGCAGACCTTTGAGGTGGAATGCGTGATTCCCGAACTGCGCCTGGGCGCGCGGGGCCAAGGCGGCTCGCGCCGCGCCGGCGAGCAGGCCGCTGCGGCCGCCATGCTGGAAATTTTGAAAGCGAAACACCCATGAACGATGCTGCGAAAAAAGTAGCTAGCACCGCAGGCGCCAAGGGCGCCAAAGGCAAAAAAGAGACCCAAAGCCTGCCCGACGTGACGCCGGCCGGCCAGAGCATGGCCGAACTGGACGCCATGCTGGCGGCGGCCAAGCCCGGTGCCACGCCCTCGCTGGTGGCCCGTGCCCACGAGATCGAGGCCGAGAAGGCGGCAGAAGCCGAAGTGTCCGTGCACATCTATGCGCCCGAAGAACAGCACTGCGGCCTGATCGCCATCGTTGGCAAGCCCAACGTGGGCAAGTCCACGCTGATGAACGCGCTGGTGGGGCAGAAGATCTCCATCACCTCGCGCAAGTCGCAGACCACGCGCCACCGCATCACCGGCATCCGCACCAAGGAAGCCACCCAGTTCATCTTCGTGGACACGCCCGGTTTCCAGACCAAGCACTCCACGGCGCTGAACAAGTCGCTGAACAAGGCCGTGATGGGCGTGATCGGCGACGTGGACCTGATCCTGTTCGTGGTCGAGGCCGGCAACTTCACCCTGGCCGACGCCAAGGTGCTGAGCCTGTTCAAGCCCGGTATTCCCACCCTGCTGATCGCCAACAAGCTGGACGCCGTGGGCCGCCGCCATGAGATCGCGCCCTGGCTCAAGAGCATGCAGGAGCGCCACCCCTTCGCCGAGTTCGTGCCCATGTCGGCCAAGAACAAGGGCGACATCGAGCGCCTGTTCGGCATCTGCAGCAAGTACCTGCCGCAGCAGCCTTGGTTCTACGGCGAGGACGAGCTGACCGACCGCAGCGAGAAGTTCCTGGCCTCCGAAACCGTGCGCGAGAAGCTGTTCCGCTTCACCGGCGACGAGCTGCCCTACACCTCGACCGTGGTCATCGACAAGTTCGAGGAAGAGCCCAGCAAGATGTACAAGCGCTTCATGCGCATTGCCGCGACCATCGTGGTCGAGCGCGATGGGCACAAGGCCATGGTCATCGGCCAGGGCGGCGAGCGCCTCAAGCGCATCTCCTCCGAAGCGCGCCAGGAGCTGGAAAAGCTGCTGGACGCCAAGGTGTTCCTGGAGGTGTGGGTCAAGGTGCGTTCCGGCTGGGCCGACGACGAGGCCCGCGTCAAATCCTTCGGCTACGAATAAATCGAGGACCTGGCGTGGCCGAGGCCGCGGGCTTGCACTGACCGTGGCCTTGCCGCGGTCTGCGGGCCACTCCCGCGCCGCGGTCACCGGCTCCCCCGGCTGTGCGACACTTGCAGCACTGTGCTTGTTCAAAAGGTCTCTCCGAGGCCTTTTTGTCTTTGTGAAAACCTATGGCCGCCAAACGGGTGGGCGAAGAGCCCGCGTTCATCCTGCACCGCTACGACTGGAGTGAATCCAGCCTGATCCTGGAGGTGTTCACGCGCCACCGCGGGCGCGTGGCGCTGGTCGCCAAGGGGGCCAAGAAGCACACCTCCAACTTCCGGCCGGTGCTGCTGGCGCTGCAGCCGCTCAAGGTCAGCTACACCCTGTCGGGCGACGGTCA
Organism: Comamonas aquatica NBRC 14918; assembly: GCF_000739875.1. Classification (GTDB taxonomy): domain Bacteria; phylum Pseudomonadota; class Gammaproteobacteria; order Burkholderiales; family Burkholderiaceae_C; genus Comamonas; species Comamonas aquatica. The sequence goes on along the minus strand of NZ_BBJR01000001.1, from coordinate 77,779 downwards.
GGCCGACATCCACGTGCTCAAGGGCGCGGAATGGGCCGGCGGCCACATCATGCCCATGGGCAACAACCTGCTCACCGGCCTGTACCTGAACGAGCTGCTGATGCGCCTGCTGGCGCGCGACGACCCGTACGCCTACCTGTTCGATGTCTATGGCGCCGTGGTCAAGCTGCTGGCCACCCAGCCCGAAGAGGTGATCGAGCCGGTGCTGCGCGCCTTCGAACTGATCGTGCTGCGCGAGCTGGGCCTGCTGCCCACGCTGCACGAGGAAACCCTGACGCTGCAGCCGCTGCAGCCCGAGGCCCAGTACGTGCTGGTGGCCGAGATGGGCCTGCGCCCGGCGCTGGACAGCGACCGCGCCGCGCTGACCGGGCGCCAGTGGGGCCTGCTGCAGCAGGCCCTGGCCCAGGGCGAGAGCGCCTACCCGGCCACCGTGCGCGCCTGCGCCGCCGTGGCCACGGCCCTGAAGCCCCAGTTGAGACACCTGCTGCAATACCATTGCGGCAGCCCGCTGTTGCGCACGCGGCAGCTGATGATGGACCTGCAAACCCTATGACCGCTTCGACCCCCTCCCGCCGCACGGCCCTGTCCGTGAATGTCAACAAGGTCGCCCTGGTGCGCAACACGCGCCACCTGGGCATTCCCTCGGTCACGCGCGCGGCCCAGCTGTGCCTGGCGGCGGGCGCGCAGGGCATCACCATCCACCCGCGCCCGGACGAGCGCCACATCCGCGGCACCGACGTGTTCGAGCTGGCCGCGCTGATGCGCGACTGGCCGCAGGCCGAGTTCAACATCGAGGGCAATCCCACGCAGAACCTGATGGCCTTCATCCGCGAGGTGCGCCCGCACCAGGCCACCTTCGTGCCCGACAGCGAGGACCAGTTCACCAGCGACCACGGCTGGAACTTCCCGCAGGATGCCGAGCGCTTGGCGCCGCTGATCGCCGAATGCCGGGCCCTGGGCGTGCGCGTCAGCCTGTTCATGGACCCCGTGCCTGTGCAGATGGCGGCCGCCAAGGCCGTGGGCGCCGACCGTGTCGAGCTGTACACCGAGCCCTATGCCGCAGCCTGGGGCACGGCGGAACAAAACGCGCAGTTGGCACTCTATGCCCAGGCGGCCCAGGCGGCGCTGGACGCAGGGCTGGAGGTCAACGCTGGCCACGACCTGAACCGTGACAACCTGGCCGCCTTCGTGGCCCAGGTGCCGGGGCTGGCCGAGGTCTCCATCGGCCACGCCCTGATTGCCGACGCGCTGGAGCTGGGCTATGCGGCGACCGTGGCGGCCTACCAGGCCTGCATCGACGCCGGCATGGCGCAACGCCCTTGAGGTTTTTCTAAAAGATGAGCTGCTAGCGCTTGCTGGGTAAGCGCTGGATGCCAATTTGGCTTGTAATCATGATTTACGGTATCGGCACCGACATTTGCGACATCCGCCGCATCCGCGCCAGTCTGGAGCGCCACGGCGATCGCTTTGCCGAGAAAGTCCTCAGCACCAACGAGCTGGCCGTCTGGCGCCTGCGCAGCAGCCGCTGGCCCGAGCGCGGCGTGAAGTACCTGGCCACGCGCTTTTCGGCCAAGGAAGCCTTCAGCAAGGCCGTGGGCCTGGGCATGACCATGCCCATGACCTGGCGCAGCTGCGAAATCACCAACCTGCCCAGCGGCCAGCCGACCATCGTGCTGTACGGCGCGCTGCGCGACTGGTTCGAGGCGCGCGGCCTGACCGCCCACATCACCATGACCGACGAGAGCGAATACGCCGCCAGCTTCTGCGTGGTCGAACGCCCTGGAGCCTGAGCATGCCCGTGTTGTTTCCCCTCGCCGGCCTGGCCCTGGTGTGGGTGCTGCTGACGTCCCTCAACGTCTGAACCCCCGGCGCCCCGCAGCAGATTCCGACGGGCCTGCTTCGCGGTCATACTGGAGGCTTTATGGCATGGCAGGCGCCCCGCCGCGCCTGTGACACCGAAGGCCCGTATGACCGCACTCCACGCACCCCTGATCATCGACATCGCCGGCAAGGCCCTGACCGATACCGACCGTGACCGCCTGGCGCACCCGCTGGTCGGCGGCATCATCCTGTTCACCCGCAACTGGGAGGACCGCGCCCAGCTGGTGCAGCTGTGCGCCGACATCAAGGCTGTCAAGCCCGACCTGCTGATCTGCGTGGACCATGAAGGCGGCCGCGTGCAGCGCTTCAAGACCGATGGCTTCACCCACCTGCCGCCCATGCGCGCCTTCGGCGAGATGTGGATGGACGACGGCAAGGGCAAGAAGCGCCACAAGGGCCACGGCGCCATGCGCGCCATGAACGCCGCCACGGCGGCCGGCTATGTGCTGGGCAGCGAGCTGCGTGCCTGCGGCGTGGATTTCAGCTTCACGCCCGTGCTGGACCTGGACCATGGCGCCAGCGGCGTGATCGGCGACCGCAGCTTCCACCGCGACCCGCGCGTGGTCGCCGCCTTGGCCAAGAGCCTGATGCACGGCCTGCTGCAGGCCGGCATGGGCAACTGCGGCAAGCATTTTCCCGGCCACGGCCATGTCACGCTGGATTCGCACGTCGACATGCCGGTGGACAAGCGCAAGCTTAAGAAGATCCTGGCCGACGACGCGGCCCCCTATCCCTGGCTGTCCAGCGTGCTCACCGCCGTCATGCCGGCGCATGTGATCTACCCCAAGGTCGATGCCCTGCCCGCGGGCTTTTCCAAGGTCTGGCTGCAGGACGTCCTGCGCGGCGAGCTGCGCTACGACGGCGTCATCTTCAGCGACGACCTGAGCATGGAGGCGGCGCGCCGCATCGACGGCCAGGTCATCAGCTACACCGAGGCCGCGCTGCGCGCCCTGGCCGCCGGCTGCGACATGGTGCTGCTGTGCAACCAGAGCCTGGGCCTGGGCGCACACGTGGATGAACTGCTGGACGGCATGGACGATGCCCTGCGCACCGGGCGCTGGGTGCCCGATGCCGACTCCGAATCGCGCCGCGTGGCGCTGCTGCCCGAGACCGTGCCCCAGCCGTGGGACGAGCTGATGCTGCAGCCGGCCTACCGCGACGCCCTGGGTTTGTTGAAGTGAACGGAATGAAGCAAGCAATGAAAGTGGGCGTATTGACAGGCGGCGGCGATTGCCCCGGCCTGAATGCCGTGATCCGTGCGGTCACGAAATCCTTGATCAGCCAGGGCCAGTGCGAGGTCATCGGCATTGCCGACGGTTTCGAGGGCCTGATGGGGGCCACGCCCCGCGTCAAGCCGCTGACCTGGGACGAGGTCTCGGGCATCCTGCACATCGGCGGCACCATCCTGGGCACCAGCAACAGCGCCAACCCGCTCAAAAGCGAGGCCACGCTGACCCAGGTGAAAAGCAATGTGCAGGCGTTGGGCCTGGACGTGGTGGTGGCCATCGGGGGCGACGGCACCATGAGCCTGGCCAACGGCCTGGCGAATGCCGTGGGCATGCAGTGTGTGGGCGTGCCCAAGACCATCGACAACGACATTGCCAGCTGCGAGCGCAGCTTTGGCTTCGACACGGCGGTGGCCACGGCCACCGAGGCGCTGCGCCGCATCGAAAGCACGGCCAACAGCCACCACCGCGTGATGATCGTCGAGACCATGGGCCGCAACGCCGGCTGGCTGGCGCTGGAGGCGGGCGTGGCCGGCGCGGCCGACATCATCCTGCTGCCGGAGATCGATTACGACCTGCAGGCCATCGTCGACATCTGCCAGGCACGCGAGCAGCGCCAGCGCTACACCATCATCTGCATCGGCGAGGGCGCCAAGGAAAGCGGCCACAGCCTGACGGTGCGCGAGACCATCGCCCACAGCCCCGACCCGGTGCGCCTGGGCGGCATTGGCCATGTGCTGCGCGAACGCCTGCAGCCCCACCTGCGCAGCGAAGTCCGCACCACGGTGCTGGGCCACGTGCAGCGCGGGGGCGATCCCACGCCGTTCGACCGCGTGCTGGCCACGCAGTTCGGCCACCATGCCGCGCAGCTGGTGCTGTCGGGCCGCTTTGGCCGCATGGTCACGCTGCAGCAGGGCCAGATCGGCAGCGTGGAGATCGCCCAGGTTGCCAATACGCAACGCAGGATCGACCTGGCGCACCCCTTGCTGACCATGGCGCGCGATATTGGCATTTGCCTGGGTGAAGCTGCGCATTGAGCGGTTTTCGCGCCGATCACACAGCAAAGCAGCCTGCGGGCTGCTTTTTTGTTGCACGCAATCCGCAGCGATTTATGTCAGCAAACGTTAAAAAAATTTGGAGGTTGCGGGTATTCCCTGTGTAATTGTTGCCGTTTGTAGCCCCTGTGCCGCGATGCGTTGGCTTCGCGGCTTTTCCTTTTCAGAGTCGGTATGCAGTTCAAAAATTTGTCCGTTGCCAAGAAGATTTGGCTGTTGATGCTCCTGGTGATGGCGGCCATGCTGCTGGCCGGCGTGGGAATGACCGCCAGCATGAAACAGCTGGAAAGCCACCTGCGCGAAGAAGTCCAGACCATGGAAGAACGCATCCGCCTGGTGGTGGAGCTGCGCGGCAGCGTGGAGACGGCGGCGGGCTACCTGATCGCCGGCAACCTGGCGCAGGACAGCGAGTCCATGCAGTTCTTCGAGGGCAAGTTTGGCCAGGCGGCGGCCCACATGACCGAGCTGATGCAGTCGACCGAATCGCGCCTGCGAAGTGCCGAAGGCCGGGCCCTGTTCCAGCAAATCGTGGACAAGCGCGCCAAGCTCAACACCGTGGCCGAGCAGGTGGGCCTGGAGCGCCGCAACGACGGCGACGTGGTGCGCCTGGTGCGTGCCGACCTGGTGCCGGCGGTCGAGAGCTTCATCGCGGACCTGAACGCCCTGGTGCAATTGCAGGAGCAGATGCTGGCTAGCACCCTGGCGCAGGCCGAGCGTGAACGCACGACCAGCTATGCCCTGGGGCTGGCGGCCCTGGCCGTGGTGGTGGTGTTAGGCCTGCTGCTGGCCGTCTGGCTGGTGCGCCAGTTGACCGCCCCGCTGGCGCGGGCCGTGGCGCTGTCGCATGCGATTGCGGCCGGCAACCTGACACAGGACGTGCACGACGACCGCAAGGACGAACTGGGCGAGCTGCTGCGCAGCCTGAGTGCCATGACGCAGAAGCTGCGCAGCGTGGTGGGCGAGGTGCGCAACGGTGTGGATTCTGTCTCTTCGGCTGCCAGCCAGATTGCCATGGGCAACCAGGACCTGTCGGCCCGCACCGAACAGACGGCTGCCAACCTGGAAGAAACCGCCGCCAGCATCGAGGAGCTGACCGCCACCGTGACCCAGTCGGCCGACACCGCGCGCCAGGCCAACCAGCTGGCTTCCACCGCCGTGCAGGCCGCCGAGCGCGGCGGCGAGGTGGTGAACCAGGTGGTGCGCAGCATGGAGCAGATCAACACCTCCAGCCGCAAGATCGGCGACATCATTGGTGTGATCGATGGCATCGCTTTCCAGACCAACATCCTGGCGCTGAACGCGGCGGTGGAAGCGGCGCGGGCCGGCGAGCAGGGCCGCGGCTTTGCCGTAGTGGCGGGTGAAGTGCGCAGCCTGGCGCAGCGCAGTGCTGAGGCGGCCAAGGAGATCAAGCAGCTGATCACCGCCAGCGTGGGCAATGTGGATACCGGTTCGGCCCAGGTGGCGCAGGCCGGCGAGAGCATGCAGGAGATCGTGGCCAGCGTGCGCCGCGTGACGGATTTGATTGGCGAGATCACGGCCTCGGCCACCGAGCAGCGCGACGGCATCGGCCAGGTCAACCAGGCGGTCAGCAACCTGGACCAGATGACGCAGCAGAACGCCGCCCTGGTCGAGGAATCCAGCGCGGCAGCCACCTCGATGAACGAGCAGGCGCAGCGCCTGGCCGATGTGGTGGCCGTGTTCAACGTGGGGCAGGGGGCCGTGGCGGCCCTGGCCCGGCCAACCGTGGCCGCGCCTGCTGTGCGCACCGCTGCGGCCCCGGCCCAGCGGGGCGCCCAGGGTGTGGCCAGCGCCCAGCCCGCCGTGACCCCGCCTGCCGCCGTGGCACCAGCCCCGGCCAAGAAGGCCCCCGCTGCGGCCAAGCCGGCCGCAGCGCCCCAGATGCTCAAGCCCGCGCCGCTGTCCAGCAAGGCCACGGCCCCCAACGACGACGACTGGGAAACCTTCTGAGTCCGACGGTCGCGCACCGGTAAGGAGCCTTGTGGCTCCTTTTTTTATGAGCAAAATAGGCCTTTGGCGCAGATTCCATCAGCGCAGACAGCTATTAAATTTTTAAAGGAATGCCATGGACCGGCACGAAGAGGCGGTGATGCAGTTGATGACTGCGAACGGGGACACCTTCATCGCGGCGCACTACGACGTGGCGGCCGGCTGGATGCGGCCCAGCCTGGTGGCGCTGCGCCCGGCCAAGAAGCAGGTGTGGGTGGTCGAGGTCTCGGCCTCCGGCTACCCGCTGGGCCTGGTGGACAAGGTGAACCAGCGCGTGGAGAAATGGTATGCGCCGCTGCTGGAGCAGTTGCAGCGCCTGCAGGTGACGGGCAGTGACTGGAGCATCGGCCTGCTGGTGTTCGTGCGCGATGACCAGATCGACTGGCTGCGCGGCCGTCTGCAGGATGCGGCCGGTGTGCAGCTGCTCAGCCTGGAGACCGCCAGCAGCCCCTGGCTGTGGGACAGCGTGGTGTGGACCGAAGACATGGACTTTGCCCTGGGCCACATCCCGCGCCGCGACGGTGGTGGCGCCGCCGCCGGGCCGGCCACCACGCACTGAGCTGCCCGCCGGGCCGCCAACGGGGGCACGGGCGGCGGGGCTTCAGGCCTGCAGGGCCGGGACGGCCAAGCGAGGCGTGCCCGCGTCGGTCTGGAACGCGCTGGCACTGCGCAGCAGGCCCTGGGACTGGCTGTGTAGGCTGCTGGCCGCGGCGGCCATCTCTTCCACCAGGGCGGCGTTGTGCTGGGTGCTGTTGTCGATGTCGGACAGGGCACCGCCCATCTGCAGCACGCCCGTGCTCTGCGCCTGGCTGGCCTGGGCAATGTCCTGCACCAGTGCGGTCACGCGGTGGATGGTGGCTTCGATGCTGTCCATGGTGCTGCCGGTGGCGCCGGCCTGCTGCACGCCGGCGGTCACGCGCTCGGCGCTGCGCGCGATCAGCGTGCTGATGTCCTTGGCCGCTGCCGTGGTGCGCTGCGACAGGGCACGCACCTCGCTGGCCACCACGGCAAAGCCGCGGCCTTGCTCGCCGGCGCGCGCGGCTTCCACCGCCGCATTCAGCGCCAGGATGTTGGTCTGGAAGGCGATGCTGTGGATCAGGCTGGTGATGTCGGCAATGCGCTGGCTGCTGTGTTCGATGTCCTGCATGGTCTGCACCAGTTGCAACATGCTGCCGCGGCCGTCGGTGGCCACCTGGCTGGCCTGGCGCGCCAGCGCCAGCGCGGATTGGGCGTTGTCGGCGGTGTGGCGCACGTTGCCGGCCAGGGCCTCCATGCTGGCATTGCTTTGCTGCAGGGCGCTGGCCTGGCTTTCGGTGCGGCGTGACAGGTCGTGGTTGCCGCCGGCAATCTGCTGGCTGGCCGTGGCCACTTGCTCGGCGTCGGCGCGCACCTGCTGCACCAGCTCGGACAGGCTGGATTGCATGTGCTGCAGGGCCTGCATCAGGTCGGTGATTTCATTGCGGCCTGCGATGGTGATCGGTTGGCGCAGATCGCCCGCGGCAATGCCCCGGGCCACGTCCACAGCCTGGGCCAACGGGCGGGTGATGTGGCGGCTGTAGCCCACGCTGGTCGCCAGCCCCACGGCAAACACCAGCAGGCACACACCCAGGCTGAGCCAGCGGGCCCGCTCGGCCATGGCCTGGGCCTGTTCGGACAGGGCGGCGCTGTCGGCGGCGATCTGCTGGGCGGCCTGCTCCAGCAGGGCGGCGGGCTGGCGGTCGATGCCGCGGACCTGGGCGTCGCCCACGCGCGGGTCGTGGCCGCTGTCGATGAAGGCCTGCAGGCCGGTGCGGTAGGCCTTGCCCATCTGGCGGTGGGCCTGCAGGAATTGTTCGACCTGCTGGCGGGCTGGGCCGGCCGGCAACTGGTCCAGCAATTGCTGGCTGTGCGCCTGGATGGCCTGCTCCTGGCTTTCGAAGGCCTGCCAGTAGCGGGTGCGGTCCTGGTCCTGGTGGCCGCGCAGCAGGATGTTCTTCCATTCCTGGGCCTGCAGCTTGAAATCGTTGAGCATCAGGCTGGTCAGCCGTTCGTGCGCCATGTGGCGGGCCACATCGTCGTGGTACAGCGACAGGGCCTGTTGCTGGCGCAGCAGGCCAAACAGGGCTGCGCACAGCATGAGCAGCAGGGCACTGGCAATCACCAGCGGCAGTTGGAGACGGAGCTTCATAGGGGAGGGGGCAACAGACGGAACCAGGCGCATGCGGGCAGCGGTAGGCAGCCCTGGCGCGCGCAGGCCCGCATCTTCGGGCAGCCGCCTTAGCCAAGGGGGACCAGGGGTTAAGCGGGGCTCACTGCGGGGTACCGCACGGCTGCATGGCCCTGAGGGGGGGGCGCCGTGATCGACGCACGCCGCTTGGGGGGAGAGGGCGCGCAAAACTTTATGATGCTGCGCAGTGTGCGCATGCCGGGGCCCCTGGGGGCTGTCCGGGGTGTGCGGGATGCCCACTTTTTTCTGGATTTGAAGCTTGCCATGACCACCCTCGGAACCCCTTTCACCCCCCACGCCACCAAAGTCATGCTGCTGGGCAGCGGCGAGCTGGGCAAGGAAGTGCTGATCGCCCTGCAACGCCTGGGTGTGGAGACCATCGCGGTCGACCGCTATGACCATGCCCCCGGCCAGCAGGTGGCCCACCATGCGCGCACCATCACCATGAGCGATCCGGCGCAGCTCAAGGCCTTGATCGAAGCCGAGAAGCCTGATCTGGTCGTGCCCGAGATCGAAGCGATTGCCACGCCCATGCTGGAAGAACTGGAAGCCGCTGGCGTGGTCACCGTCATCCCCACGGCGCGCGCCACGCGCTTGACCATGGACCGCGAAGGCATCCGCCGCCTGGCCGCCGAAACCCTGGGCCTGCCCACCAGTCCCTACCGCTTTTGCGATTCCCAGGAAGAGCTGCAGGCCGCTATCGACGGCAGCGACGGCCAGCCTGCGATCGGTTACCCCTGCGTGGTCAAGCCGGTGATGAGTAGCTCGGGCAAGGGCCAAAGCAAGATCGACGGCCCGGCCGATGTGCAGCAAGCCTGGGACTACGCCATGGCCGGTGGCCGTGTGGCCAAGGGCCGTGTGATCGTCGAAGGCTTCATCGACTTCGACTACGAAATCACCCAGCTGACCGTGCGCGCCAAGGGCGCGGATGGTCAGATCCAGACCCATTTCTGCGATCCGGTGGGCCACATCCAGCAGGCGGGCGACTACGTGGAAAGCTGGCAGCCCCATCCCATGTCCGCCACGGCCCAGGCGAAGTCGCAGCAGATTGCCCAGGCCGTGACCGACAACCTGGGCGGCCTGGGCCTGTTCGGCGTGGAACTGTTCGTCAAGGGCGAGCAGGTGTGGTTCAGCGAAGTCTCGCCGCGCCCGCACGACACCGGCCTGGTTACGCTGACCACCCAGTGGCAGAGCGAGTTCGAGCTGCATGCCCGTGCCATCCTGGGCCTGCCGGTGGACACCAGCCTGCGCAACCCCGGCGCCAGCGCCGTGATCTACGGCGGCCAGGATGCCGAAGGCCTGGTGTTCGACGGCGTGGACGAAGCGCTGGCACTGCCCGGCACCGACCTGCGCCTGTTCGGCAAGCCCGAAAGCTTTGTGAAGCGCCGCATGGGCGTGGCCCTGGCGCGCGCGGCGGACGTGGAGCAGGCGCGCGTGACGGCCAAGCTGGCCGCCAGCAAGGTCCAACCGCGCAAGCCTTGAACTTCAAAATACATAGCTGCTTGTGCGCCTGGGGTAAACGCTAGCGGTCAAAAAGCCGCTGTGCAGAACTTTCCACACAGCGGCTTGGTACCGCGCGATGCGCGCAACTGGTGTGGCCCATGCCAGAGACGCCGAGCAAGGGCCGCCCCGCAGCGAAGGTGTCGTCCCCTTGCCCGTGGTGCGCAGCACGGCGAGCGCGAGGGGAAGGCGCGCAGCGCCACAGGGGCGTGCACGGCTTCAGCGGCGCTGGGCCGCCAGCTTGCGCACCTCACGCACCAGCAGGTCGACCTCGTCGAAGGTGTTGTAGAAGGCCAGCGAGGGGCGCACCGCCGTTTCCACCCCAAAGCGGCGCAGGATGGGCTGGGCGCAGTGGTGACCGGTGCGCACGGCAATGCCTTCGGCATTCAGCGCCTTGCCGACTTCCTCCGTCGTATAGCCTTCCAACGTGAACGACAGCACGCTGGCCTTGCCCGGCACGGTGCCGATCAGGCGCAGGCCGGGGATGGTGGCCAGCTGCTGCATGCCGTAGTCCACCAGGGCGTGCTCGTAGCGGCTGATGGCCGCGATGCCGATGCGCTCCACATACTCCAGCGCCGCGCCCAGGCCCACGGCGTCCGCGATGTTGCCGGTGCCCGCCTCGAAGGTGTTGGGCAGGGGCTGGAACACGGTTTTCTCGAAGGTCACGTCCGCAATCATGTTGCCGCCGCCCTGCCAGGGCGGCATGGCTTCTAGCACGGCGCGGCGGCCCCAGAGCACGCCGATGCCGGTGGGGGCAAAGATCTTGTGGCCCGAGAACACAAAGAAGTCGGCGCCGATGTCCTGCACATCGACCGGTGTGTGGGCGATGGACTGCGCGCCATCCACCAGCGTGGTGATGCCGCGCGCTTTGGCACGCGCCACCACCTCCTTGACCGGCACCACGGTGCCCAGCACATTGGACACATGGCCGATGGCGATGATCTTGGTGCGGTCGTTCAGCAGCTGGTCGTATGCGTCCAGGCGAATCTGGCCCTGGTCGTCCACCGGAATCACGCGCAGCTTGGCGCCCTTGGCCTGGGCCAGTTGCTGCCAAGGCACGATGTTGGCGTGGTGCTCCAGGTGGCTGACGATGATTTCGTCGCCTTCACCCACGTTCTGGCCGCCCCAGGCCTTGGCCACCAGGTTGATGGCTTCGGTCGTGCCGCGTACGAAGATGACTTCGTTCACCTCGGGCGCGTGGATGAAGCGGCGCACCACTTCCCGGGCGTGTTCGTAGGCGTCCGTGGCGCGGGCCGCCAGCGTGTGGGCGGCGCGGTGGATGTTGGAATTCTCGTGCGCGTAGAAGTGCGCAATGCGCTCAATCACCTGGCGTGGCTTGTGCGTGGTGGCGGCGTTGTCCAGCCAGACCAGTGGCTTGCCGTGGATGCGCTCTTGCAGGATGGGAAAGTCGCGGCGCACGGCGTTGACATCGAAGCCGGGGTGGCGGTCGGCCTGGGCCTGCGGCGTGCTGGCTTGCTCCCCATGGGGATGGGCCTTGGCCGGGGTGACAAAACCGCTGGGCAGCTGCACCGCATCGACAAAGTAGAACTGTGGGGCGGCGGCATGGCTGCTGCCGGGCAGCGTGGCCGCAGGCGCGGCGGGCGTTGCCAGCAGGCCCGAAGGGATGCCGGGGACGAAGGGCGTGCCGGAGGCAGGCCCAGAGTTGCCCAGGGCGGCCACGGCCTGCTGGCTCAGTGCATACAGCCCGGCGTGGGGCGCGGCGGTCGAGCCGGTCTGGGGCACCGCGCCATCTGCCGCGGGTGCCGCAGGGCGCAGCGTGGCCGCGTCGGCGGCGGTGGCCTGTGGCACGCCATCGGTGACATGGCCCAAGCGGGGTTCATAGGCGGGCAAGGCGGTAAACGCCTGGTCGGGCACGCCGTTGCCGGCCACCGCGTGGGGGCGCAGCGCTTCGGCGCGGTGGCCCAGGGCCAGCACGGTGCCGGGGGCGCTGGGCAGCAGGTTGGTGCCCGGAATCTGCCCTGTGGGAATGGGCGTGCCAGGCACATTGGGGGAAAAGCCTGCCGGGCTGGCCAGGGGCGAACCGCCCGGGGCCCAGGTGGTGGGCGGCTGGGCGCCGAAGGCGGCCGTGGATGGTGGCTGGGGCGTGGCGCTGCCGGGCAGGCTGCGGAACAGGGCCGTGGCCAGCTGGGCCAGGGCCCCAGTGTCCAACGGTGCGGCGGGGGGTGAAGGCAGCGAGGGCGTCAGCGGGGCAGCCTGGGCGGCCGCCAGCGTGGGCGCGTGCGCGGGGGTGGTGCTCAAAACCGCATCTCCTGTGGTGCGCGATATGAGAAGGTGAGCTGCTTGCGCGCTCTGAGTATGCGTGGAAGGTGGTTTTGACTCGCAAACCACCTTCCGCGCAGCGCGGGGCTTACTTGTAGGTGTCCAGCACCGAGTAGTCGTGGTACTTGTGGATTTCCACATCGTCCAGCACGGCCACGGCATCGGGGGTGAGCACGGCCAGCGAGCAGTACAGCGAGATCAGGTAGCTGGCAATCGCGTGGTTGTTGATGCCCATGAAACGCACCGACAGGCCCGGGCTTTGTTCGCCGGGCAGGCCGGGCTGGAACAGGCCGACCACGCCCTGGCGGCGGTCGCCCACGCGCAGCAGCAGGATCTTGCTCTTGCCGTCGGCCACCGGCACCTTGTCCGAAGGAATCAGCGGCACGCCGCGCCAGGTGATGAACTGGCTGCCGAACAGGCTGACCGTGGGCGGGGGCGTGCCACGGCGCGTGGCTTCACGGCCGAAGGCGGCAATGGTCAGCGGGTGGGCCAGGAAGAAGGCGGGTTCCTTCCACACCTTGGTCAGCAGTTCGTCCAGGTCATCGGGCGTGGGCGCGCCGGTCAGCGGGAAGATGCGTTGCTCGTCCGTCACCTGGGCCAGCAGGCCGTAGTCGGGGTTGTTGATCAGCTCGCTTTCCTGGTTCTCCTTGATGGTCTCGATGGTCAGGCGCAGCTGTTCCTTGATCTGGTCGTGCGGGCTGCTGTACAGGTCGGAGATGCGGGTGTGCACATCCAGCACGGTGGAGACGGCGTTCAGGAAGTACTCGCGCGGCTGGGCGTCGTAGTCCACATAGGTGCGCGGCAACTGGTTCTCGTGCTGCTTGGCGGTGCAGGTGACCTGGATGTCCTCCGGGTTCTTGACCTGGTTGACGCGGTAGATGCCGGCCTCCACCGGCACCCATTGCAGCAGATGGGTCAGCCAGCGGGGCGTGATGGTGGCCAGCTGCGGTGCGGTCTTGGTGGCATTGGCCAGCTGGCGGGCGGCGTTGTCGCCCAGGGCGGTGGTACCGCCGACGGTTGCTGTCATGGAAAAAGGCTCCTGGTGGATGCGGGTCGGAATAAAACGGGGTGCAGGCGGAGCACCAAGCTCTGCGCCAGTGTTCAACGGGGGCGGTGCGGCTTCAACCGGCTATCGCCACCAAGCTGGCCGCCAGGCGCTGGTGCTGGGGGTCGCGCTGCTGGCAGATGCGCTCGGCATGCGCCAGCAGCGTGGTGCTGCTGACCTGCAGCGCCTGGGCCAGCTTGTGCAGCGTGAGCAGCGAGGGGGCGACCTGGCCGCGCTCGACCTCGCCCACATAGGAGCGGTTCAGGTCGGCCTGGGCCGCCAGTTGCTCCTGCGACCAGCCGCGCCCTTCGCGCAGCTGGCGCACGGCCAGACCGAAGTCCTGGATCACGTGGGGCCCTGGCATGTTCAGGCGGCCACACGGGCGGTGGTGGCGGGGAGGGGGGCGGCGGCCACCGGTGCGGTGGCACCGGCGCCGCCACTGTGTTCCACGGCCTGGCGCAGGCTGGCCTGGCTGACATGGGCGCCGGCGGGCACGTCCTCGGTGATCCAGACATTGCCGCCGATGACCGCACCTTGGCCGATGGTCACCCGCCCCAGGATGGTGGCGCCGGCGTAGATCACCACGTCGTCCTCGACGATGGGGTGGCGTGCCCAGCCTTTTTGCAGGTGGCCCTGGGCATCCTTGGGAAAGCGCTTGGCGCCCAGGGTCACGGCCTGGTAGATGCGCACGTTCTGACCGAGGACGGCGGTCTCGCCGATCACTACGCCCGTGCCGTGGTCGATGAAGCAGCCGGGGCCGATCTGCGCACCGGGGTGGATGTCGATGCCCGTCTGCCCATGGGCCAGCTCGGCCACGATGCGCGCCAGCAGCGGCAGGTCCAGCCGGTAGAAGGCGTGGGCAATGCGGTGGTGGATGAGGGCCAGCACGCCGGGGTAGCTCAGCACCACCTCGTCCACGCTGCGCGCGGCCGGGTCGCCGTGGAAGGCGGCCAGCACGTCGGTGTCCAGCAACTGGCGCAGGCGGGGCAGCTGCTGTGCAAAGGCCTGCACCGTCTGCAGCGCCAGGGCGGAATGGTCCTGGGCCGCCGCGCCCGTGCTGCGGTGGCGGTAGTGCAGCTCGATCTGGGCCTGGGTCTGCAGAACCTGCAGTGCCGTGTCCAGCGTGTGGCCCACGTAGAAGTCTTCGCTGGCGTGGCGCAGGTCGGGCGGGCCCAGGCGCAGCGGGTAGAGCACACCTTTGAGTCCCTCCAGGGCCTGGGCTATCGCGGCGCGTGCGGGAAATTCGCGGTGGCCGGGGTCGGTGCGGTTCTGCTGCTCGCGCCAATGGTCGCGGACCTGGCGCAGTTGCTGGACGATGGTGCTGATATCGAAGGTGCTCATGGGGACAGTCCGGTGAAAGGGCGGAGGAGGGGCGTTCGTCCTAGTCCTGCACCCAGGGCAGGCCGTAAAAGCGCCAGCCATTCAAATGGCCGCGCTGCTGCAGCGCGTCGTGGTCGCCCTCAAAGCCTTCGCTGACATTGAAGACATGGGCCAGACCGGCCTTGGCCGCTTCCTGGGCCGCCAGGGCTGAGCGTTTGCCGCTGCGGCACAGCAGCAGCACGGGCAGCGGCTGGGGCTGTTTGGCGTGCAGGGCGGCCAGTTCGCGGGCAAAGCGCGGGTTGCGGGTCAGCGCCGTGCCGCTGGCCCAGGCCACATGGGCGCTGCCCGGCACCTGGCCGACGAACTTGCGTTCCTCGGCGGTGCGCACATCCACCAGCAGCGCCTGGCCTTGCTGCACCAGGGGCCAGGCCTGGAGCGGGGTCACGCTGCCGGCGTAGGGCAGACCTTGTGCCTGGGCCTGTGCCAGGGCCTGCTGCAGCACGGCAGGCAGTGCGGGGGGCTGCTGGGGGGCGACCGCAGCTGCGGTGAGGGTGTCGGTGGTAGCGTGTGTCATGGCGTGGCCTTTCGGTGCAATCCATCGCAGGAAGATGGCGATAGCCACCATCTTGCGAGCCGGTGGCGGGCGCTCCAACGAACAAAAATGGATGTGCTTGCGCGCAAAACGACTAAGGGCTGCGGGCCGTGTGCCGCTCGCCCGCGGTTGTGGCGTGCGGGCTGGGCTTGCCTGGCGATGGGGGCGCCCCGCAGACGCTGTGCGCAGCGCGTACCCGGTTGTCATCAAAGCGTCGCAGGCGGCGCGTAGCCTGTGTGGCAAAGCCACAAACGGCCAACCACGAAGGTGAGTGATGAATTGGGACAACCGAGAAGAACTGGTGCGCCGTATCGAGAGCGACCTGCTGGACAGCCTGGACGAAGAGCTGGAGATCGAGGACCGCACGGGCGTGCTGGGCGCCGTGCCGGGTATGGCAGAGGGGGCCCCCGAAAGCCATGCCCAGCGCGTGGCGTATTTCAAGGAGCTGTTCCGCCTGCAGGGCGAGCTGGTCAAGCTGCAGGACTAGGTGGCCTCCACCAAGCAAAAGGCCGTGATCCTGTTTGAGGGGCGCGATGCCGCCGGCAAGGGCGGCGTGATCAAGCGTATCACCCAGCGCCTGAACCCGCGCGTGTGCCGCGTGGTGGCGCTGCCGGCGCCCAACGACCGTGAACGCACGCAGTGGTACTTCCAGCGCTATGCGGCCCACCTGCCGGCCGCGGGCGAGATGGTGCTGTTCGACCGCAGCTGGTACAACCGCGCCGGCGTGGAGCGGGTGATGGGCTTCTGCTCGGACGACGAGTACGAGGAGTTTTTCCGCTCCGTGCCGGAGTTCGAGCGCATGCTGGTGCGCTCGGGCATCCGCGTGATCAAGTACTGGTTCTCCATCACCGACGAAGAGCAGCACCTGCGCTTTCTGGGGCGCATCCACGATCCGCTCAAGCAGTGGAAGCTTTCGCCCATGGACCTGGAGTCGCGCCGCCGCTGGGAGGACTACACCCGCGCCAAGGAGGTGATGCTGGAGCGCACCCACATCCCGGAGGCGCCGTGGTGGGTGGTGCCGGCCGACCACAAGAAGCAGGCGCGGCTCAATTGCATCCGCCACCTGCTGTCGCAGTTCGATTACAACGAGGTGCCCCGGCCCGCAACCAGCCTGCCGGAGCGCGTGCGCCATGCGGATTACATCCGCCATCCGCCATCCGGTGCCCGCCAGCATGCTGGTGCCCCAGCTGTATTGAGCCACAGGGCCCCGGGGCATGAAAAAAGCCCTGGTGCGGTGCAGCAGGGCTGGGGCCAGGGGCGTCGGCGCGTCAGGGGAAGCTGGCGCTCTTGGGGGCTGGGGCAGGTTCTGCTGCTTCCGGGGCCGGCATCTGCGCGGCGGGCTTGTGCAGCTTGTCCTCGGGCAAGGGGGTGCCCATGCGCCAGCGGCGCACCACGCGCTGGAAGATCAGCGAGTTGGGGATCTGGATCAGCGTGCCGGGGATGGGCGCGGTGGCATCTTCCAGCGTGGTGTAGAGCAGGTTGATGTCGATCACGCGGCCCAGGGCGCCGGGCTTCTCGGCCGTGTCCAGCACCTCGATGTGGTCGCCCACGCGGAAGGGGCCGACGGTGAAGATCAGGAAGGCGCAAAACAGGTTGGACAGCACGCTCCAGGCGGCAAAGAAGGCCACGGCGCCCACGGTGGCAAAGCCAGTGAAGGCCGACCACAGCACGCTGGCCGAGACGCCCATGCGCTCCAGGATCAGCAGCACGGAGCCCCCAATGATGAGCCAGCGCACCACGGTGTGGATGGGCATCAGCAGCTCGTTCGGGAACTCGTAGTGGTCGCTGGCGCGCTGGATGACGCGCTTGAACAGGCGGTGCAGCAGCCAGGCCACCAGCACGATGAGCAGGATCTGCAGCACAGGAATGGCGATTTCCAGCCAGTCCTGCATCCAGGCAGGCAGGCGGGTACGCAGGCCAGAAATACGGTCGATCAGGGTCACGGTCGGTAAATTCAAAGCGGTGTTCTTCTTCCGATACTAACGAAGCGGGGTCCATGCCCCTGCACTTGGGGGCATGGCAGAAATCAAAAGGGACCCGCAGGTCCCTTGGAAAGAGGCTGGATCGCGGAGGATCAAGCGTGTTCGCGGCGCAGGGCGGGGAACAGGATCACGTCGCGGATGCTGGCGCTGTCGGTCAGCAGCATCAGCAGGCGGTCGATACCGATGCCGCAGCCGCCGGTGGGGGGCATGCCGTATTCCAGCGCGCGCACGAAGTCGTGGTCGAAGTACATGGCTTCGTCGTCGCCACCGTCCTTGGCTTCCACCTGGGCATTGAAGCGCGCGGCCTGGTCTTCGGCGTCGTTCAGCTCGGAGAAACCATTGCCGAATTCGCGGCCGGTGATGTACAGCTCAAAGCGCTCGGTCACTTCGGGGCGCTCGTCGTTGGCGCGCGCCAGCGGCGAGATTTCGGTGGGGTGCTCCATGATGAAGGTGGGGTTCCACAGCTTCTCTTCGACCACTTCCTCGAAGTACAGCACCTGCAGGCTGGCCAGCGAGCGGCTGGACAGCTTGTCCTTCTCCTCGTTCATGCCCAGCTTCTTCAGCGCGTTGGTCAGCCAGTCGCGGTTGGTCACGTTGTCACCGGCTTCGGTGTACTTGACGATGGCTTCGGGGATGGTCAGGCGCTCAAACGGCTTGGTCAGGTCCACGGGCTTGCCACCGTAGGTGCACTCCAGCGTGCCCACGGCCTTCATGGCAGCGTCGCGCACCAGCTGCTCGGTGTAGTCCATCAGGTCCTGGTAGTTCCAGTAGGCCGCGTAGAACTCCATCATGGTGAACTCGGGGTTGTGGCGCACCGACACCCCTTCGTTGCGGAAGTTGCGGTTGATCTCGAACACGCGCTCAAAGCCACCGACGATCAGGCGCTTGAGGTACAGCTCGGGCGCGATGCGCAGGTACATCTCCTGGTCCAGCGCATTGTGGTGCGTGACGAAGGGCTTGGCGTTGGCACCACCGGGGATGGGGTGCAGCATGGGCGTTTCGACTTCCAGGAAGCCGTGTTGCACCATGAAGTCGCGGATGCCGGCCACGGCCTTGCTGCGCGCCACGAAGCGCTTGCGGGCGTCTTCGTTCATCATCAGGTCAACGTAGCGCTGGCGCACCTTCTGCTCGGGGTCGGCCATGCCATGGAACTTGTCGGGCATGGGGCGCAGGCTCTTGGTCAGCAGGCGGATGCGCGTGGCCTTGATCGACAGCTCGCCGGTCTTGGTCTTCATCAGCTGGCCTTCGACGGCGATGATGTCGCCCAGGTCCCACTTCTTGAAGTCGGCGTAGACTTCTTCACCCACGGCGTCGCGGGTGATGTAAGCCTGGATGCGGCCGGTGGCGTCCTGCACGGTGGCAAAGCTGGCCTTGCCCATGACGCGCTTGAGCATCATGCGGCCGCCGACGGAGACGGTGATGGCTTCGGCGTCCAGTGCCTCGGCTTCCTTGCTGCCATGGGCCTCGACCAGCGGCAGGGCGCGGTCGGCGGGCTTGAAGTCGTTGGGGAAGGCCACGCCACCGTGGGCCTTGACGGACTCGCGCAAGGCTTTCAGTTTTTCGCGGCGCTCAGCAATCAGTTTGTTTTCGTCTTGGGGGGCAGTGACTTCTGCCTCGGGGGAGTTGTGTTGTTCAGACATGGATGAGCGCAGCGCAAAGGCTGAGGAAACAAGCCAAAACCGGAGATTTTAGTTTTTTTGCGCCCGGTCGGCAGGCCGGTGTGGGAATCTCTGTGAATCCGCTGCGCTGCCGGTGGCGATGGGGCGCGGTGCTTGCAGAAAAAGAGCGGCAAGCGATTGATTTGTATGGGTTTGGCACACAAAAGTATTGAAGATGTCCTGTTCATCTGCGCCAGCAGCTATGGTTTTGCGCAGCATGACGCATGCATGGCGCGCCGGGCCTCAGGGCGTGATGCCGGCGCGCTCCAGCGTGTCGGCCACCAGCTCCAGGCGCACCAGGGGGCTGTCCAGCTCCAGCAGGCACAGCTGCAGCTTGCGCTCCATGGGCAGCAGTTCGCACCAGCGGTTGGCCACCCAGCCGCAGTCGGCGAACTGGGCGTCGGTGGCGCCTTCCAGGTGGTTCTGCGGAATCTTCTGCAGCACCAGGCGCAAGGTCGTGGCCGTATGGCGCAGGTAGGAGGGGATGGGGATGGTGTGGTCGGCGGGCAGCAGCTCCACGTCGGCCACCCACAGGCCCAGGGGCAGCTTGCGTGCTGTGGCAATGTGAAAGCGGTCCTTGCCGCTACAGTGCAGCAGCTCCAGCCCGGTGCTCAGCGGCGACAGCGAGTCGATGGCGGCAATCGTGCCGGTGGCATAGAAGGTTTCGGGCGGCAGGTGGGGCTGGTGGATTTCCTGCCCGCTCAGCAGCGTGACCACGCCGAAGGGCGCACCGGCTTCGCGGCAGCCGTGCACCATGCTGCGATAGCGGGCCTCAAACACCCGCAATGGCAGGTGACCGCCGGGAAACAGCACCGCATGCAGGGGAAACAGCGGTAGCGAAATGAGCGTTAACGGCGAGGTCATGGCTGCATGCGGTGATTCTGCTGGCTATGATGGCCGCCAGTGCCTGCCGGTGGGCGTAGGCTGACAACGCGCGGACCTGCATGTGGGATATGGTTGTGCGCGTAGTTCTTCAACCTTTGTGATCTCCATGATTGTTCAAATTCTTCAATTCCTGCTGGAGGTCGTCAGCGGCCTGATCGCTGGTGCCTGCTTGCTGCGCTTGTACATGCAGGCGCAGCGCATTCCATTCAACAACCCGGTGGGGCAATTGGTGTTCGCACTGTCCGACTGGATCGTGATGCCGCTGCGCAAGATCATCCCCAACCGCAGCCAGTACGACCTGTCGAGCTTGGTGGCCGCAGTGCTGGTGATGTTGGTGCAGTACGTGCTGCTGTGGCTGCTGCTGGGCGCGAATGGCAACCCCGGCCTGGTGCCCGTGCTGGCGCTGTTCGGCCTGTTGCGCATGGTGCTGACCGGGCTGATCGGCATCCTGATCGTCTATGCCATCCTGTCCTGGGTGCAGCCGCACTCGCCGATGGCCGGCATCCTGCACCGCCTGAGCGAGCCCTTGCTGCGGCCGCTGCGCAAGCTGATTCCCCTGATCGGCGGGGTGGACCTGTCGGCCCTGGTGGCCATCATCGCCCTGCAGGTGCTGCTGATGGTGCTGGGCAATGTGCAGTTTGGCGTGCTGGCCAGCATGGCCACCGGCGGCTGAAGCGGCACGCCATGGCCCCGGCCTGCGTGCCGGCATGAAAAAAGGCTCCCGGTTGGGAGCCTTTTTGTTGGGGGGCACAGCCGCTGGATCAGTCCTGCACCACGGCATCGGCCGGCAGGCGCTGCAGCATGGCCAGGGTGCTGGCCACGGTGTCGCGCAGTTCGCGGCGGTCGACGATCATGTCCACGGCACCCTTTTCCTTGAGGAACTCGGAGCGCTGGAAGCCCTCGGGTAGCTTCACGCGCACGGTGGTTTCGATCACGCGGGGGCCGGCAAAGCCGATCAGCGCCTTGGGCTCGGCCATCACGATGTCACCCACGAAAGCGAAGCCGGCCGACACGCCGCCCATGGTGGGGTCGGTCAGCACGGAGATGTAGGGCAGGCCCTTTTGTGCCAGGCGGGTCAGCGCGGCATTGGTCTTGGCCATCTGCATCAGGGACAGCAGGCCTTCCTGCATGCGGGCGCCGCCGGTGGCGGTGAAGCACAGGAAGGGCACTTTCTGTGCGATGGCGGTTTCCACGCCGCGCACGAAACGCTCGCCCACCACGGAGCCCATGGAGCCGCCCATGAAGTCGAACTCGAAGCAGGCGGCCACCAGCTCGATGCCCTTGACGGTGCCGCCCATGACGATCAGCGCATCGGTCTCGCCCGTGTTTTCCAGGGCTTCCTTCAGGCGTTGGGGGTACTTGCGGCTGTCCTGGAACTTCAGGGCATCGACGGGAATCACTTCCTGGCCGATTTCATAGCGGCCTTCGCCGTCCAGGAAATGGTTCAGGCGCGCACGCGCACCGATGCGGTGGTGGTGGCCGCAGGTGGGGCACACGTTCTGGTTGCTTTCCAGATCGGTCTTGTAGAGCACCGACTCGCAGCTGGGGCACTTGACCCACAGGCCCTCGGGGATCTGCTGTTGGCGATCCTTGGGTTCGGTTTGCTGAATTTTGGCGGGCAGAAGTTTTTCGAGCCAGGACATACGGTTTCCTCTTCAAGGCGATCGGGCAGCGGGCCGGTGCGGCGGCCGCCCGGGGTCGCATTATGCGTCCATCGCTTTGCGCACGCCGCGCAGAAAGTCGATGGTCAGCGGGACAATCTTTTCGTGGGGTTGATCTTCCAGCAGCTGGATGATCTTGCTGCCGATGATGACCGCGTCGGACATCTGGGCCACCGCGTGGGCGGTCTGGTTGTCACGGATGCCAAATCCCACGCCGACCGGGATGTGTACGTGCTGCTTGATGCGCGGCAGCATCTCGCCCACGGCGTCCAGGTCCAGCGCGTTGGAGCCGGTCACGCCCTTCAGCGAGACGTAGTACACGTAGCCGCTGGCCACACGGGCCACCTGCTGCATGCGTTCGTCGGTGCTCGTGGGAGCCAGCAGGAAGATCTGGTCCATGCCCTTGGCGCGCAGCTTGGCAGCAAACGCTTCAGACTCTTCGGGAGGGTAGTCCACCACCAAGATGCCATCGACACCGGCTTCGGCGGCATCGTTGACGAATGCGTCCGTGCCGTGCACCTGGTCGTAGCGCTCCACCGGGTTGGCATAGCCCATCAGCACCACGGGGGTGGTGTGGTTCTTCTGACGGAACTCGCGCACATAGGCCAGCACCTGCTTGAGGCCCACGCCATTGGCAATCGCGCGGTCCCCGGCCTTCTGGATGACGGGGCCATCGGCCATCGGGTCCGAGAACGGCACCCCCAGCTCGATGATGTCCGAGCCAGCTTCCACCATGCCGTGCATCAGCGAGGGCGTGATGGCGGCAAACGGGTAGCCAGCCGTCACGAAGGGGATGAGGGCCTTGCGGCCTTCCTGGTTCAGTTTTTCGAAAGTGGCAGCAATTCTGGATGGTTGTGGGCTCATGCAGCGTGCCCTCCCTTGACGGTCAGACCGCGCATCGATGGGCGGTCGTAAAAATCCACGCCCGACAGGTCGGCCACGGTGCCGATGTCCTTGTCCCCCCGGCCCGACAGGTTGACCAGGATGGATTGTTCGGGCTTCATGGTCTTGGCCAGCTTCATGGCATAGGCCACAGCATGGCTGGACTCCAGCGCGGGGATGATGCCTTCGACGCGGCACAGGTAGTGGAAGGCTTCCAGCGCTTCCTTGTCGGTGATGCCCACGTACTGGGCACGGCCGATCTCCTGCAGCCAGGCGTGCTCAGGCCCCACGCCGGGGTAGTCCAGGCCGGCGCTGATGGAGTGGGTCTCCAGCACCTGGCCGTTCTCGTCCTGCATGATGAAGGTGCGGTTGCCGTGCAGCACGCCCGCGCTGCCCTTTTGCAGCGAGGCCGAGTGCTTGCCGGTGTCCAGGCCTTCGCCCGCAGCTTCCACGCCGATCAGCTGGGTGTTCTCGAACGGGATGTAGGGGTAGAAGATGCCCATGGCGTTGGAGCCGCCGCCCACGCAGGCGACAACGGCATCGGGTTGCTCACCGGCCATCTTCAGTTCCTTGAAGATCTCGGGCATCTGCGTCAGGCACTCTTCGCCAATCACGCTCTGGAAATCACGCACCATGGCGGGGTAGGGAGCCGGTCCGGCCACCGTGCCGATGATGTAGAAGGTGTTGTCGACGTTGGCCACCCAGTCGCGCATGGCTTCGTTCAGCGCATCCTTGAGGGTCTTGGAGCCGGATTCCACAGGCACCACGGTGGCGCCCAGCAGTTTCATGCGGTAGACGTTGGGGCTTTGGCGCTTGACGTCCTCGGCACCCATGTAGACCACGCACTCCAGGCCGTAGCGCGCGCAGATGGTGGCCGTGGCCACGCCGTGCTGGCCCGCGCCGGTCTCGGCGATGATGCGCGGCTTGCCCATGCGCTTGGCCAGCATGGCCTGGCCGATCACGTTGTTGATCTTGTGCGCGCCAGTGTGGTTCAGGTCTTCGCGCTTCAGATAGATCTGCGCGCCGCCCATCTCCTGTGACATGCGCGCGGCATGGTAGACGGGTGAGGGCCGGCCGACGAAGTGCGCCAGCTCGGAGCGGAATTCGGCGACGAAGGCCGGATCGTGCTGGTACTTGGCATAGGCGTCACGCAGCTCGGCGAGGGCGTGGGTCAGCGTCTCGCTGGCGAAACTGCCGCCATAGGGGCCAAAGTGACCGTGAGCATCGGGATAGGAATATTCGTACATCAGGATTGGGGGGCAATGGGTGCATCGGCAGCACGCACGGCTGCAACGAAGCGTTGAATCTTTTCAGCATCCTTGACACCCTTGAGCGGCGTGCCGTCAGGGCGGGTGGCTTCGACGCCGGAGCTGACATCAACTGCCAAAGACAGGCAGCGGGGTCGTACCAGACGGATGCCATCGGTCACGTTTGCAGGCGTAAGCCCACCAGACAAGACGAGGTGAGCGTTGACGCTTGTTGGAAGGAGTGACCAATTGAATGCTTTGCCTGCACCACCGTAGCCGTCCACATGGGCGTCCAACAGAATGGCCTGGGCCTGAGAGTATTGATGGGCGTATTTTACGAGGTCAAAGTCCCCGGCGTCATCCCCAAGGGGTATGCGCGCCGCCCGCAGGTAGCGGTGGCGCCCCTGGTCCGTGGCGTCTGCACAGGCGGCCGGGCTCTCGTCGCCGTGAAATTGCAGCAGGGCGTGCGGAATGGCGGCCAGCGCGGCGGCGATCTCGGCCGCCGTGGCGTTGACGAACAGCAGCACGGGGGTGACGAAAGGCGGCAGGCGCCGTGCCAGCTCAGCCGCGCGCGCCAGGCTGACGGCGCGTGGGCTGGGGGCATAGAGCACAAAACCCAGGGCGTCCACGCCGGCGGCCACCGCCGCGTCGACATCGGCTTCGCGGGTCAGGCCGCAGACCTTGATGCGGGTGCGTGAAATAGGAGCGTTCAGCGCTTGATCCATAAGGGTTTCATGCCAATTTGGCGTGGAATTGATGCTCAGGGCAGCCAGTCGAAGCCGGGCACACGGTCGGGCAGTTGCCACTGCGGATCGTACACAGGCCCCAAGAAGTACAGGCCATGCGGCGAAAACGTCGGCGCTGCGGCGTCGCGCGAGCGCGCTGCCAGCACCTGGGCCATCCATTCGGGCGGGTGCGAGCCCTGGCCGATGTAGACCAGGCAGCCCATGATGTTGCGCACCATGTGGTGCAGGAAGGCGTTGCCCTCGAACTCGAAGCGCCAGTAGCAGCATTCCATCTCACGGTGCTGGGCCGAGGCCACGGCGCGGCGCGTGATGTCGATGCGGTGCAGGGTCTTGACCGGTGTCAGCGCCTGGCAGGCCGAGGCGCGGAACGAGGTGAAATCATGCTCGCCCATCAGGCAGGACGCGGCCTGGCGCATGGCCTCGCCATCGAGCGGGTTGAACACCCAGCCCACCCGCCCGACTTCCACACTGGGGCGCACCGGCGACTGCAGCAGCACATAGGCGTAGCGCCGCGCCGTGGCACAGGCACGGCTGTGGAAGGCGTCGGGCACGGCCCGCGCCCACTGCACGGCGATGTCGGGGGGCAGGAAGGTGTTGGTGCCGCGCACCCAGGCGGTTTCCGGCCGCTGCAAAGCGGTGTCAAAGTGCACCACCTGCATCAGCCCATGCACCCCGGCATCGGTGCGGCCGGCGCACAAGGTGGACACGCCCTGAGTAGCAAAGCGGCCCAGGGCCGCTTCGAGTTTGTCTTGAACGGTGTTGCCGTTCGGTTGGCTTTGCCAGCCGTTGTAGGCCTGGCCGTTGTAGCTCACGCCCAGGGCTATGCGCATGGCGGCTCCCAGGCCAGCGGCCGGGCCGCTTCAGAAAAAATACGGTGCATCAATCAAGTTCGGACAGCATCTTCTGGGCACGGTCCTTGAGCGGGCCGCTGGCTTCGGCCAGCACTTCCTCGATCAATGCCCGGGCGCCTTCGCTGTCGCCGATGGAGTTGAATTCCTGGGCCAAGTCCAGCTTGGTCGACAGGGGGTCGTCCGCGGCATTGTGCACGGCTTGGGGCTGGGCTGCAGGCGCGGCGTCGGTGCCCAAATCCAGATCCAGGGAACCCAGGTCGAATTCCAGGTCCTGCGGCACCGCCGCTGCGGGGGCAGGCTCGGTGGCCGCGCCGGCAGGCGCAGCGGTGTCGGGGGATGGGCTGTCCAGGTCAAAGTCCAGTCCAGCGCCCATATCCGTGTCGGCATTCTGTGCGGCGGGTGGTGGGGTGTCTGCCGCAGGCGCAGGCACGTCAAAGCCCGACAGGTCCAGATCCAGGCCGTCCAGGTCCTGGCGGCTGTCTTCGCCGATGACGGTGTCCTGCACCAGGGTGGGTGGGTCCTCGACCGCTGGAGCGGCCGTCACGTCGAGCTGGCTGTCCAGGGTCGAGGGCAGCTCCAGCGCCGCAAAGTCGTCGTCCGACGGTGGCTGCGCCGCCGGGACATCCGCCACGGAGGGGGTATTGGCGGTGATCAAGCCCTCGGGCAGGTCCAGGTGGAGGTCCAGATCCGGGAGATCGGGCGTGTTCGCTGCTGCAGCCGCAGCCACCGCGCCCGCCGCCGCAGCCACGGGTGTCGCAAGCTCGGGCTTGGCCGCATTCAAGGCCGCGGCAAACGAGGAAGCAGGCTTGCCGCCAGTGGCCGAGGCACCGGTGTCGGCGCCGGCAAAGAAAGTGTTGGTGGGGTCCAGGCTGCGGCCCATTTCCACCACGCGCTGCCATTCGGGGTCCTGGGGCTGGCTGACGGGCTGCATGCCCCGGGCCGTGTTCTCCAGGGCCTTGATGTCATGGCGCTTGACGTAGATTTCCGCCAGCTTCAGGTGGATGGACAGGCGCTCGGGCTGGTTGCGCAGCGCTTCCTTGAGGATTTCCTCGGCCTGCACGTCCCGGCCGTAGGCCAGGTAGACATCGGCCTCGGCAACGGGATCGACATCGCCGCCGCCATCGAGCTGGCTGGGCGAGTAGGCCATGGTGGTGGCGCTGCCCTCGGCATTGCTGGTGTCGACCTGCTGGCCGCCGCTGCCGCCGAAGAACGAATCGGGCTGCAACTGGCTGTCGCCCAGCGCGGGGTCCTCGGATTTGGACTGGGCATGGCGGCGTTTCCAGGCGGTATAGCCCAGCAGGCCCAGCAGCAGTGCCACGGCGGCGCCCCCGGCGGGGACCAGCGGATTGTCCAGCAGCTCGTCGGTGAGGGAAGCTTCGGCCACGGGCGCGGCCGGCACGACCGCAGGCTTGGGGGCCGGCTGGGCCGCTGCCTGGGGGGGCGGTGCGTCGCTGGCCGCAGGTGGTGTGGCTTCGGGGGCCTTGTCGCCACTGGCGGGGGGCGCCTCGGGGGCGGCTGCCGTGACCGCGGGGTTGCTGGCAGCGACCTCCACGCCCGGGGTGGCGGTTGTGCTGGCGGGCTGTTCGCCCGCAGCGGGTGCTGGCGCTGCGGCAGGGACGGCGGGTTTGGCCGCGGCGTTGTTCTGGGCCAGTTCGTTGAGCTCGGCCAGATTGCGCTGCAGCTCATTGAGGCGGTTGCTCTGATCTTCGGCCTGCTTCTGGATGGCCATCTTTTCTTCGGCGGCCGCGCTTTGGACGGCGCCCTTGGACAGGGTCAGCTTGTCCGGCGTGGCCGCGGCGGCGCTGGCATCCTCGACGTGGGCCTGGACCTGGCCACCGGAGCTGCGGTCGGCTGCCTGTACGGTCGCTTGCGGGGCCTTGGAGGCCAGGCTGCGGCGGTAGGTGTTGAAGTCACGGCTTTGCGCGGCGACGATCTGGCGTGCCTCGCTGGCGGAGGTCTCCAGCGCCTGTTCGCGGCTGGGCATCTGCACCACGGCTCCGGCGCGGATGCGGTTGACGTTGCCGTTGATGAATGCCTTGGGGTTGCTGCGCAGCATGGCCACCAGCATCTGGTCCAGCGACACGCCGTTGGGGCGGTTGGCATTCGCCAGGCGCCCGGCCGTGTCGCCGGCCTGCACCCGTTGGCTGTCGTTGCGGGGCTCCGTTGCCGCAGGCGCTGCGGCGGCCGGGGTGGGTGCGGCGGCACGTGGGCGTGGGGCGGGGCTGGGCGTTGCGGCCGGCGCAGCGGCCACGGGGGGCGTCACCTGGGCGGGCGTGGGCGCAGGGGCCGCGCGGCGCTGGCTGGCTGGGGGGTCCAGCAGCAGGGTGTAGGTGCGCACCAGATTGCCGGTGCTCCACTGCGAGTCGATCACCAGGTCGACAAACGGCTCATTGATCGGGGTGTTGCTGCTCAGGCGCAGGCTGGCCGTGCCGTCGGGGTTGCGCTGCAGGCTGACCTGCACACTGCGGGCGGCGCTGCTGTAGTCCATGCCCTGGGCACGGAAGACCTCGGGGGCGGCGATCTGCACGCTCAGGCTGTTCATTTCCGCTGCGGTGATCTGCGGGATCGCGATCTCCGCGCGCAGGTTTTCACCCAACGCCGACTGGATGCGGATGGGACCCAGGGCCAGGGCTGCGGCATCGGTGGGGGCAAGGGCCACAGAAACAAAGGCCGCGGCGGCCAGGGCTGAAAGTTTCCAACGATGCATGTTTGCAGTCACGTTCAAAAGGTGTTGTGCCGCTGCGGTGGCAGCAAGTATGGGGAGGGGCGCGCCCGGGCGTAGGCACTTGCGAACGACCTTAGCAGCATTACCAGGGGCAGACAAGCGCGCACAAAGCACGGGAATCCAAGCCTTTTCCAGGCTTCGCTGGGGCTGGACGCCATTATGGCAAGCCCTTGCCCCGGATGGCCGGCCCCCGCGCGCGATTGTCCGGCTGCCTGGGATTTTCGGCGGGCAGCCCGTGCGCCCGTGGATTGGCGCAGTGAATTGTTAAGCAATGTTGTCGCTGCAACACAGCCACACCCGGGTCTGCCGTGGTCGGCGCAGGCGCTGCAGCCACAAAAAAAGGGAAGCCATGTGGCTTCCCTGTGGGCTGGGCCGGCGCCGTGCTTAACGTGCCAGCAGGATGCGCAGCATGCGGCGCAGCGGTTCGGCCGCGCCCCACAGCAGCTGGTCACCGATCACGAAGGCCGACACGTACTCGGGGCCCATGTTCAGCTTGCGCACGCGGCCCACGGCCACTTCCAGGCCGCCGGTGGTGGCGGCGGGGGTCAACTGCTGCACGGTCTCGGCGCGGTCGTTGGCCACGAACTTGACCCAGGGGTTGCCGCCCTTGATCAGCGCTTCGATCTCTGCCAGGGGCAGGTCCTTCTTCAGCTTCAGGGTCAAAGCCAGCGAGTGGCAGCGCATCGCGCCGATGCGCACGCACAGGCCGTCGACGGGGATGGTGGCGGCGGTGCCCAGGATCTTGTTGACCTCGGCCTGGCCCTTCCATTCTTCCTTGGACTGGCCATTGGGCAGTTGCACGTCGATCCAGGGGATCAGGCCACCTGCCAGGGGCGCGCCGAAGAACTCGGTGGGCACGTCTTCACGGATGGTGGTGGCCACCTTGCGGTCGATGTCCAGGATGGCGGATGCTGGCGTGGCCAGCTCGTCGGCCACGGCCGCGTGCACCACGCCCATGCCCTTGAGCAGCTCGCGCATGTGGTTGGCGCCGCCGCCCGAAGCCGCCTGGTAGGTCATGGAGGAGACCCACTCCACCAGACCGGCCTTGAACAGACCGCCCAGGCCCATCAGCAGGATGGAGTTGGTGCAGTTGCCGCCGATCCAATTCTTGCCACCGGCGGCCAGCTTGGCCTGGATCAGGTCTTCGTTGACGGGGTCCAGCACGATGACGGCGTCGTCTTCCATGCGCAGCGAGGAGGCCGCATCGATCCAGTGGCCGTTCCAGCCGGCCGCACGGATCTTGGGGAAGACTTCCTTGGTGTAGTCACCGCCTTGGCAGGTGATGATGATGTCGCACTTGGCCAGCTCGGCGATGTCGTTGGCATCCTTGAGCTGGGTGTGCACCGTGGCCATGGCCGGGGCCTTGCCGCCGGCGTTGGAGGTGGAGAAAAACACGGGATCGATCAGGTCGAAGTCACCTTCGGCCTGCATGCGGTCCATCAGCACCGAGCCGACCATGCCGCGCCAGCCCACCAAACCTACCAATTGCTTGCTCATTTGAAACGCCCTTCCGAGTTGCGAAAACAGATGTGAATGTGCTCAATCCTGCTTTCCGGGCCCGGCTCGTCTGGCCGGGGGAGGGCGCGCGACGAACCGGGCTGGGTCAGCCTTTGATCGTCGTAATGGTTGTCGCGCGCACGGCCACACCTGCCAGCAAGGCAGCGTTGTGAGAGGCAGTGGGGAAGTGGGCGGCAAACATAAGATGTGGATTGTAGCTGAACTAATGCGGGTTTAGAGAAGCTAATCTCCACCCTCCGCAGGGTTTTGGGTTTCGCATTGTGGCGCTGAAACCCGGTGCACCGGCCATGAAATTTTCTGCAGGTGCATGAGTGTGCCTGAACCGCCGCACCCCGGGCGCGGCGGTTCAGGGCGCGGACTCAGACCGCGGCCAGGGCAGCGACCACGGCATCGCCCATTTCGCGGGTGGAGACCTTGGTGGTGCCTTCGCTGTAGATGTCGGCGGTGCGCAGGCCATCGGCCAGCACCTTCTGCACGGCGGCTTCGATCTTCTGCGCGGCGGCTTCCTGACCCAGGCTGAAGCGCAGCATCATGGCGGCCGACAGGATGGTGGCCAGGGGGTTGGCGATGCCCTTGCCGGCGATGTCGGGGGCCGAGCCGTGGCTGGGCTCGTACAGGCCTTGCTTCTTGTCGTTCAGGCTGGCACTGGGCAGCATGCCGATGGAGCCGGTCAGCATGGAGGCTTCGTCGGACAGGATGTCGCCGAACATGTTGCCGGTGACCACCACGTCGAAGCGCTTGGGTTCCTTGACCAGCTGCATGGCGGCGTTGTCCACGTACATGTGGTCCAGGGCCACGTCGGGGTACTGCTGGCCGACCTCGGTGACCACGTCCTTCCACAGTTGGAAGGTTTCCAGCACGTTGGCCTTGTCCACGCTGGTGACCTTCTTGCCGCGCTTTTGCGCGGCCTGGAAGGCGACGTGGGCGATGCGCTCGATCTCGGGGCGCGAGTAGCGCATGGTGTCGAAGGCCTCCTCGGTGCCGGGGAAGTGGCCGTCGGTGGCCACGCGGCGCCCGCGCGGCTGGCCGAAGTAGATGTCACCGGTCAGCTCACGGATGATGAGGATGTCCAGGCCGGCCACCAGCTCGGGCTTGAGGCTGGAGGCGTGGGTCAGTTCCTTGTAGCAGATGGCGGGGCGGAAGTTGGCGAACAGGCCCAGGGCTTTGCGCAGGCCGAGGATGGCCTGCTCGGGGCGCAGGGGACGGTCCAGGGTGTCGTACTTCCAGTCGCCCACGGCGCCGAACAGGATGGCGTCGGCTTCCTGGGCCAGCTTCAGTGTGGCCGGGGGCAGGGGGTGGCCGGCAGCTTCGTAGGCGGCGCCGCCCACGGGGGCGGATTCCATCTCGATGTCCAGGTCCAGGGCGTTGAGCACCTTCACGGCTTCGGCAACGATTTCGGGGCCGATGCCATCGCCGGGCAAGACTGCAATTTTCATGGTGTTCCTCGAAGTTTTGAGAGCTGCTTGCGCACGTATTGCAAGGGTTTCAAGTAGAAAAGACTCTGAAACCCTTGTGTGATGCGCGCTGTCAGCTCATGGATTCATAGTTATGGAAAGCGGGTCAGCCCTGGACCAGGCTGCGCGACAGCCAGGGCTTTTGCGCCAGGCGTTCGGCTTCGAAGGCCTTGATCTTGTCGGCGTGGCGCATGGTCAGGCCGATGTCGTCAAAGCCGTTGAGCAGGCAGTACTTGCGGAAGGGAATCACGTCGAACGGGATTTCCTCGCCCTGGGGGCGCACGATGACCTGGCGCTCCAGGTCGATGGTCAGCTCGTAGCCGGGGAAGGCCTGCACTTCGTGGAACAGCAGGTCGATCGTGGCCTCGGGCAGCACGATGGGCAGCAGGCCGTTCTTGAAGCTGTTGTTGAAGAAGATGTCGGCAAAGCTGGGCGCCAGGATGGCGCGGAAGCCGTACTGGTCCAGCGCCCAGGGCGCGTGCTCGCGGCTGGAGCCGCAGCCGAAGTTCTTGCGTGTCAGCAGGATGCTGGCGCCCTTGTAGCGCGGCTGGTTCAGCACGAAGTCGGGGTTGGGCTTGCGCTGTTCTTCGGGCACGCCGGGCTGGCCGGGCTGGTCCAGGTAGCGCCATTCGTCAAACGCGTTCACGCCAAAGCCGGTCTTTTTGATCGACTTCAGGAACTGCTTGGGAATGATGGCGTCGGTGTCGACGTTCTCGCGGTCCATGGGGGCCACCAGGCCCTGGTGGATGGTGAATTTTTGCATGGCGTTCGAATCGGTAGGGTGGCAGATCAGCGGGCGGCGCGCTCGATGGCGTTGCCGGCTTTTTGCACGTCCTGGCCAATGCCCTGGACGGTGTTGCAGGCTGCCAGCGTGAAGGCCAGGCCGAGCAAAAGAATCGTGAAGGAAGGCTTCATGAGGGTCTCCGTGTCTCGTGGGATCTGGGTCGGACTCAGGCGAACTTGCGGATGTCCACAAAGTGGCCGTGGATGGCCGCGGCCGCGGCCATGGCTGGGCTGACCAGGTGGGTGCGCCCCCCCGCGCCCTGGCGGCCTTCGAAGTTGCGGTTCGAGGTGGAGGCGCAGCGCTCGCCGGGCTCCAGGCGGTCGGCATTCATGGCCAGGCACATGGAGCAGCCGGGTTCGCGCCATTCAAAGCCGGCGGCCTTGAAGATCACATCCAGGCCTTCGCGCTCGGCCTGTTCCTTGACCAGACCGGAGCCGGGCACGACCATGGCCAGCTTGATGTTCTTGGCCACCTTCTGGCCCAGCTTCTTGACCACGGCGGCGGCTTCGCGCATGTCCTCGATGCGGCTGTTGGTGCACGAGCCGATGAACACCTTGTCGACGAAGATGTCGTTCAGCGGCTTGCCAGGCTCCAGCGCCATGTAGGTCAGCGCGCGCTCGATGGCGCCGCGCTTGTTGGGGTCCTTTTCCTTGTCGGGATCGGGCACGGTCGCGTCCACGCCCAGCACCATCTCGGGGCTGGTGCCCCAGGTGACCTGGGGCACGATGTCGGCGGCGTTCAGCTCGACCACGTGGTCGAACTGGGCGTCGGCGTCGGAGTGCAGCGTCTTCCAGTAGGCCACGGCGGCATCCCACTCGGCACCGGTGGGCGCCAGGGGGCGGCCCTTGACGTACTGGATGGTCTTGTCGTCCACGGCCACCAGGCCGGCGCGGGCGCCGCCCTCGATGGCCATGTTGCACACGGTCATGCGGCCTTCCATGGACAGGTCACGGATGGCCTGGCCAGCAAACTCGATGGTGTAGCCCGTGCCGCCGGCGGTGCCGATCTTTCCGATGATGGCCAGCACGATGTCCTTGGCGGTCACGCCGGGCGCGACCTTGCCGTTGACCTGCACCAGCATGTTCTTGGCCTTCTTGGCCAGCAGGGTCTGCGTGGCCATGACGTGCTCGACTTCGGAGGTGCCGATGCCGTGGGCCAGCGCGCCGAAGGCGCCGTGGGTGGAGGTGTGGCTGTCGCCGCAGACCACGGTCATGCCGGGCAGGGTGGCGCCTTGCTCGGGGCCCATCACGTGGACGATGCCCTGACCCTTGTCCATGAAGGGGAAGAAGGCGGCCGAGCCGAATTCGGCGATGTTGGTGTTCAGCGTGGTGATCTGTTCCTTGCTGATCGGGTCTTCGATGCCGTCGTAGCCGCGCTCCCAGCCGGTGGTGGGGGTGTTGTGGTCGGCCGTGGCCACCACGGAGTTGATGCGCCACAGCTTGCGACCGGCCAGACGCAGGCCTTCGAAGGCCTGCGGGCTGGTGACTTCGTGCACCAGGTGGCGGTCGATGTAGAGGATGGAGGTGCCGTCTTCCTCGGTGTGGATGACGTGCTCGTCAAAAATCTTGTCGTAAAGGGTGCGTCCCATGGTGTTCTCTTCTCGTGGGTAGGGAGGTTGTCTCTCGAAATTTTAGGCAGCGGGTTTGGGGGCGGGCTCCCAGCCTTTGCCGAGGTGTTCCACCAGCAACCGCGATGTCACCGGCAGGGCCTCGAAGTCGCGGGCCACCAGGCTCAGGGTGCGCTGTGCCCAGGCGTCGGTCAGGGTCACGCTTTTCAGGTGCCCGACGCCGTGCATGAGCTCGAACGCCCGGTCGGGGATCAGGCCGATGCCCAGGCCGTTGTCGATCATGCGGCACATGGCGTCCAGGCTTGTGACCTGGATGCGCTGGTGCAGGGGATGGCCGGAGCGCGCTGCCGCGCCGCGCATGGCCAGGCTGATGGAGCTGCCGCCCTGCAGGCCGACGATGTCCCATTCCAGCACTTCCTCGAAGCTGATGGCCTCGCGCTGGGCCAGGGCGTGGGCCTCAGGCATGATCACCACCAGGCGGTCGGTGCGGTAGGGGCGGGTCTGCAGGCCGTTGGTGTTGGCCTGGCCCATGTTGCAGATGCCGAGGTCGGCCGTGCCTTCGTGCACCGCCTGCAGCACGTCGGCCGACAGGTGTTCCTGCAGGTCGATCTTGATCTGCGGATGCTCCTTGCTGAAGGCGCCCAGGTCCTCGGGCAGGAACTGCACGATGGCCGAGATGGTGGCGTGCACGCGCACATGGCCGCGCACCCCGTCGGCGTATTCGGACAGCTCGCCCTGCATGCGCTCCAGCCCGTACAGCACGTTGCGGGCGTGGTGCAACAGGCTTTCGCCGGCGGGCGTCAGCGTCACACCGCGGCTGTGGCGGTACAGCAGCGCGGTGTCGACGGCGGCCTCCAGGTCGGACAGGCGCTTGCTGACGGCAGACGCGGCGATGTATTCACGTTCGGCGGCACGACCAATGCTGCCAAGCTCGCACACAGCCACAAACAGCTGCAACGAGGTCAGGTCGATACGGCGGGCAAAACTGCGCTCGGAATTCTTCATGGCGGGGCACACTTATCAAGTCTTCTCATTTTGAGAAGTTGAAGCGATTTTCTCACCATGTTCAGCGCTTTGGCATCGCGCAATACGAAGACTTTGGCTATTGTTGTGCCAATCAAGCCATCGTGTTTCGCGATGGTTTGCGTGCCGGAACCCAGAATCAGGAGCTGCTGGCGCGCGATTTCAGGGCTTTTGCAGTGGATTGGGCATGTAAACGCCTGAAAACACAGCGGCACCAGCTCCTGATTCAGAAGCGGGTGCCGCGGTCGCGTGCCCCGATGCTCGGGGTGTGCTTTAGAAGTTGTAGCGCAAGCTGACCCCGGTGGCCCAGTTGCGGCCCGGTGCGCTTTCGTAATAGCGGCTGTTGCCGTCGTTGACGATGACCGATCCCACGTACTGGCGGTCGAACAGGTTGTCCACCCGCGCAAAGGCGTTGAGCGTCCAGTCGCCGAGCTGGCGGGTGTAGCCCACGCTGGCCGAGGCTATGGTGAAGGCCGGTGCAGCTTCGCTGTTGGCGTCGTTCACGTAGACCTTGCCGGCGTGCTGGGCCGATACGCCCAGGCGCCAGGCTGCGGTGGGACGGTAATTGAGGCCCATGAACAGGTGCTGCTTGGACAGGCCGGGCAGCATGCGGCCCGCGAACTCGCCTTCGCGGAACTCGGCATTCAGGTAGGTGTAGGCGGCCTGCAGCGACCACTGGCGTGCCAGGCGCACATCGGCCTGCAGCTCGGCGCCGTAGCGGCGGGTGGTGCCGGCGTTGCGGAAGGTGGTGCGCCCGCCCGTGCCCCCGGCGCTGACGATCTCGTCGTCGGTCCGGCTGTGGAACACGGCCGCGCTCCACAGGCCCTGGACGCGGCCTGCCAGGCGCTGGCGCCAGCCCAGTTCGTACTGGGTGCTGACGCTGGGTTGCAGTGCCAGGTTCAGGCCACCGGTGCCGTCGGGGCGGTAGGACAGCTCGGCAAAGGTGGGGGTTTCAAAACCGCGGCCGGCACTGGCGTAGACCGTGGCGTCGGGGGTGACCTGGTGGGACAGTGCCACCACCGGCAGGGCCTGGTGGTGCGTGACCGTGCCCGAGTCGTCGGGATTGCCGGGGCGCAGGTAATGGTCGTCCGACACGAACTTCACGCGGCTGTAGCGCAGGCCGGTGTCCAGGCTCCAGGCCGGGGCCAGCTGCCAGGTGGCCTGGATGTAGGGGTCGACGTTGGTGATGGTGTTTTTCTCGTCGCGGCGCAGTGCACCCTGCACCCCCAGGGTGCTGCCGACAAAGTTCTCATAGCCCTGGCGGTCTTCGTCCACCCGGTCCACGGCCAGGCCGGCCGTCACGGTGACGGGCACTGGCGCGTCGCTGAACCTGCCGGTCCAGCGGGCGTCCACGCCGGCGTAGTTGCGCGACATATCGATCACGCCCCCGGCATGGCCGGCAGCGGCCTGGGTGGCAGCCGGAATCGACTGGTACTGCGCCATGCTGCGGTGGCCGGCATAGGCCGTCAGGGCCACGCTGTGCACGCCGTCCAGGCGGCGTTCATAGCTGGCGCCCACCTGGGTTTGCTGCAGCGATTTGCGGGTGTTGAAGCTTTCGGCCACGGCAGCGCCGTTGTCGGCCCGGTAGGAGGCGCGGCGCGGGGTTGCCTGGTACTGCGCCCAGGTCAGGCCCTGGGGGTCCTGCGCGTCAGAGTCCATGGTGTTGGCCACCAGGGTCAGCCGGGCATCGTCGCCCAGCGCGGTGCTCAGCTTGGCATTCGCCACGTTGCGGTCGGCGGCGCTGTGGTCGCGCCAGCCGTCGGTCATGAAGCGGCTGGCACTGACGACATAGCTCAGGCCTTGTGCCGTCTGGCCGCCGGCCTTGGCCGACAGGCGCTGCTGGCCGTCGCTGCCAAAGCTGACGCCGCCTTCCACAAAGGGCCGTCCCTCGGGCGTTTCGGTGAACAGGCTGACCACGCCGCCGGCGGAGTTACCGTACAGCGCTGAGTAGGGGCCGCGCAGCACTTCCACGCGCTCCAGGCTGGCTATGTCGATGTGCGACAGCGAGCCCTGGCCGTCGGGCATGGTGGCGGGAATGCCATCCACATACAGGCGCACGCCGCTGCTCGCCATCGAGCACCGTGGCCGAGGTGGGCAGGGCCTGCAGGCTGGGGGTGCCGGGGGCGGAGCGTACTTCGACCGCCTCCAGCGTAGGGGCCTCGGTCTGGGCGTGGGCCGACGCGGCCAGGCCGGTGAGCAGGAGGGCGAGGGCGGGTGGCCGGCAGGTGGCGGTGACTGGCATGCGGAAATTAGAAATTTGTATGGACAAAAAAGTACATAAACTTTTTCTAATGCTAAAGGCGGGCGTGATGGCGGGCAGGGAAGATGGCAAGAACCCCCATCTGCGCCGCAGCTTTTGGTGGCACCGCTGGCGAGGATGCGCCGGGTCGTATGGCGCTGTCTGTCGGTGGGGGGCGGATCTTTCCGGGCGTGCGGTGGCCGGTGTGTGGCTCGCAGGCGGCCGCAGTGGGGTGGCGGACATGGGGGCGCAGCGGTCGGCGTTCAGCATGAAGCGCGCTGGAGGCCTCCAGCCCAAGCACCCTGAGCGCAGGCAGCTATGGATGGGGGAGCGGCGGCTTGCAGTAGCTACAGCATGAAAAAGGCCCGCGACGGCGGGCCTGGATGGGGTGTGCTGGATCAGCTGAAGAAGCGCTTGAGCTTGTCGGTCCAGCCTTCGCCGCTGGGCGAATGCTTGGCGCCGCCTTTTTTCAGCGACTCTTCCAGCTCGCGCAGCAGCTTGCGCTGGTACTCGGTCAGCTTGACCGGCGTTTCCACCACGATGTGGCAGTACAGGTCGCCGGGGTAGCTGGAGCGCACGCCCTTGATGCCCTTGCCGCGCAGGCGGAACTGCTTGCCCGCTTGCGTGCCTTCGGGGATGTCGATCGCCGCCTTGCCTTGCAGCGTGGGCACTTCGATCTCGCCCCCCAGGGCGGCCGTGATGAAGCTCACCGGCACCTGGCAGTGCAGATCATCACCATCGCGCTCGAAGATGTCGTGTTCGCGGATGCGGATCTCGATGTACAGGTCGCCCGGAGGGCCGCCGTTCATGCCGGGCTCGCCGTTGCCGGTGGAGCGGATGCGCATGCCGTCGTCGATGCCGGCGGGGATCTTCACTTCCAGCGTCTTCTGGCGCTTGATCTTGCCCTGGCCGCTGCAGGTGGTGCAGGGCTCGGGAATGATCTTGCCCGTGCCGCGGCAGTGGGGGCAGGTCTGCTGCACGCTGAAGAAGCCCTGGCGCATCTGCACCGAGCCATTGCCACCGCAGGTGGTGCAGGTCTTGGGGCTGGTGCCGGGCTTGGCGCCGCTGCCGTGGCAGGTGTCGCAGTTGTCCCAGCTGGGGATGCGGATCTGGGCGTCCTTGCCCTTGGCCGCTTCTTCCAGAGAAATTTCCAGGGAATAGCTCAGGTCATTGCCGCGGTACACCTGGCGGCCACCGCGTGGGCCGCCCGCGCGGCCGCCGCTGAACATGTCGCCAAAGATGTCGCCAAAGGCTTCGGCAAAACCGCCGCCGCCAAAGCCTTCACCGCCGCCCATGCCCCGGTTGGGATCGACGCCAGCATGGCCGTACTGGTCGTAGGCCGCGCGCTTTTGGCTGTCCGAGAGCATTTCGTAGGCCTCCTTGACCTCCTTGAACTGCTCTTCGGCCTGCTTCGCCTTGTCACCCTGGTTGCGGTCCGGGTGGTACTTCATGGCCAGCTTGCGGTAGGCCTTTTTGATCTCATCGTCCGAGGCCGTCTTGGCGACGCCGAGGACTTCGTAATAGTCGCGTTTGGACATGGTTGCTACAGCCAATAAAAAACAGGAACGCCGCGCAAGACCCCATCAGCTGGGGCGGCGCGGCGGCAAGCGGTCAGGAATGCCGCTGCTTCGAATTACTTCTTCACTTCCTTGACTTCGGCGTCCACGATGTCGTCATCGTTGGACCCCGCAGGCTTTTGCTGCTGCTGAGCGGCACCCGCGTCGGCGGCTGCGGCGCCACCCGCTGCACCGGCAGCTGCCTGGGCTTCGGCGTAGACCTTCTCGCCCAGCTTCTGGCTGGCGGTCATCAGGGCCGTGGTCTTGGCTTCGATGGCGTCCTTGTCCTCGCCCTTCAGGGCTTCTTCCAGTTCCTTGGTGGCGGCTTCGATGGCGTCCTTCTCGGCGGCATCCAGCTTGTCGCCGTGCTCGCCCAGGCTCTTCTTCACGCTGTGGACGGCGGCTTCACCCTGGTTGCGGGCCTGCACCAGTTCCAGCTTCTTCTTGTCGTCGGCTGCGTTCAGTTCCGCGTCCTTGACCATCTGCTGGATTTCTTCTTCCGACAGACCCGAATTGGCCTTGATGGTGATCTTGTTTTCCTTGCCGGTGCCCTTGTCCTTGGCGCCGACGTGCAGGATGCCGTTGGCGTCGATGTCGAAGCTCACCTCGATCTGGGGCACGCCACGGGGTGCGGCAGGGATGCCTTCCAGGTTGAATTCACCCAGCAGCTTGTTGCCCGAGGCCATCTCACGCTCACCCTGGAAGACCTTGATGGTCACCGCAGGCTGGTTGTCGTCCGCGGTCGAGAAGGTCTGTGCGAACTTGGTGGGGATGGTCGTGTTCTTGGTGATCATCTTGGTCATGACGCCGCCCAGGGTTTCGATACCCAGGGACAGGGGGGTCACGTCCAGCAGCAGCACGTCGGAACGGTCACCGGCCAGCACCTGGCCTTGCACGGCAGCACCCACGGCCACGGCTTCGTCGGGGTTCACGTCCTTGCGGGGGTCGCGGCCGAAGAATTCCTTGACCTTTTCCTGCACCTTGGGCATGCGGCTCATACCGCCGACCAGGATCACGTCCTGGATGTCGGACACGGAGATGCCGGCGTCCTTGATCGCGGTGCGGCAAGGGGCGATGGTGCGCTCGATCAGGTCCTCGACCAGGGCCTCCAGCTTGGAGCGGGTCAGCTTGATGTTCAGGTGCTTGGGACCGGTGGCGTCGGCCGTGATGTAAGGCAGGTTGATGTCGGTCTGTGCGGAGTTCGACAGCTCGATCTTGGCCTTTTCAGCGGCTTCCTTCAGGCGTTGCAGGGCCAGCACGTCCTTGGACAGGTCCACGCCCTGTTCCTTCTTGAACTCGCTGATGATGTAGTCGATGATGCGCTGGTCGAAGTCTTCGCCACCCAGGAAGGTGTCGCCGTTGGTCGACAGCACTTCGAACTGCTTTTCACCGTCCACGTCGGCGATTTCGATGATGGACACGTCGAACGTGCCGCCACCCAGGTCATACACGGCAATCTTGCGGTCACCGGCGCCCACCTTGTCCAGGCCGAAGGCCAGGGCGGCAGCGGTGGGTTCGTTGATGATACGCTTGACTTCCAGGCCGGCAATGCGACCGGCGTCCTTGGTGGCCTGGCGCTGGGCGTCGTTGAAGTACGCGGGCACGGTGATCACGGCCTCGGTCACGGTTTCGCCCAGGAAGTCCTCGGCGGTCTTCTTCATCTTGCGCAGCACTTCGGCGCTGATCTGGGGAGGTGCCAGCTTCTGGCCGCGCACTTCCACCCAGGCGTCGCCGTTGTCGGCCTTGGTGATGGTGAAGGGCATCAGGTCGATGTCCTTTTGCACTTCCTTTTCGTCGAACTTGCGGCCGATCAGGCGCTTGGCGGCGTAAATGGTGTTCTTGGGGTTGGTCACCGCCTGGCGCTTGGCGGAGGCGCCGACCAGGATTTCACCGTCTTCCTGGTACGCAATGATCGAAGGCGTGGTGCGCGCACCCTCGCTGTTTTCGATCACCCGGGTGGTGTTGCCTTCCATGATGGCCACGCAGCTGTTGGTGGTGCCCAAGTCAATACCGATGATTTTGCCCATTTGAAATGCTCCGAATGTTTGGTTGATTGGCTCTTAGCTAAGGGTTGTTCCCGGGGCTTCAAGCCATGGTGTCAAGATTTTTTACGTGGCCTTACTTGGGCGCTGCGACCGTCACCAGCGCGGGGCGCAGCACACGGTCGGCAATCAGGTAGCCCTTTTGCAGCACGCTGACCACGGTGTTGGCGTCCTGGTCGGCGGGGACCATGGAGATGGCTTGGTGGTGGTGGGGATCGAACTTGGTGCCCGCCGCGGGGGCGATGGTGACCACCTTGTTGCGCTCCAGCGCCTGCTGCAGCTGGCGCAGGGTGGCGTCCGAGCCCTCGCGCAGTTGCTCGGCCGTGGCGTTCTGGATGGCCAGGGCGGCGTCCAGGCTGTCGCACACGGGCAGCAGGCTTTCGGCAAAGCTTTCGATGCCGAATTTGCGCGCCTTGCTGACTTCCTCCTCGGCGCGGCGGCGCATGTTTTCGGCGTCGGCCTTGGCGCGCAGGAATTGGTCGGCCATGTCGGCGTTCTTGGCCTTGAGTTCGGCCAGTTCGGCTTGCAGGCGAGAGATTTCGTCGGCCACATTGGCAGCCATCGCAGCCTCCAGTTCCTCGGTCGAGGCGTCAACAGGGGCTGTGTGGGGCGTAGTGTGTTGTTCGGACATGTGGATAGCGTCTCAGAAGAATGAACCTTGCCAGTTCACATGGGGGTGCCTTGGCGGCTTTCAAGGGCCGGGTCACCCAAAGGGTATTGCAGGGACAAGTGTACAAGCCTGGAGAGGAGTGTCTATAATCTCGCGTTTTGCCTTGCTCCACCGCTACAGGCGCAGCGGGGGGCTTAACCCAAAAGGGAGTTTTCATGCGTCATTACGAAATCATTTTGTTGATCCATCCGGATCAAAGCGAGCAAGTTCCAGCCATGCTGGAGCGCTACAAGGGCATGATCACCGCCGGCGGCGGTGCAGTGCACCGTGAAGAAGACTGGGGCCGTCGTCAACTGGCCTACATGATCAACAAGCTCGCCAAGGCCCACTACATCTGCCTGAACATCGAAGCCGACCAGGCTGTGATGGCTGAACTGGAACACGCGTTCAAGTTCAACGATGCCGTGCTGCGTCACCTGACAGTGCAAAAGAAGAAGGCCGACACCGGCGCTTCTTCCATGATGAAGACTGTCGAGCGCGAAGAAGCCCGCAAGGCCAACCAAGCCGCTGAAGCCTAATTTCAGGCCTTCGCTTGGAGAGTGGAAAACCACGTTGTCCTGACCGCCTGTATCGATGAGTTGCCCGCTCTGCGGTACACCCCCGCCGGATTGCCCGCCTTGGATTTGCGCCTGGTGCACGAATCCTCCCAGATGGAAGCAGGCAGCCCGCGCAAGGTCTCGGCAGCTGTAAAAGCGGTGGCATTTGGTGCGTTGGCTGAGCGACTCGCCCGCCAGGCACCCGGAAGTTCTTGGAGATTCCAAGGTTTTCTGGCCACACCGCGCAACAGCAAAACCGTGGTGCTGCACATCCAGGATATTCAACAAAATTAATTTTCAAGAGGTCCAGCAATGGCCACGTTCAAGAAATTCAACAAAGACAAGCGCCCCAAGCGCAACACCCAGTCGCTGCTGTTCAAGCGCAAGCGCTTCTGCCGCTTCACCGTGGCTGGTGTGGAAGAGATCGACTACAAGGATGTCGACACCCTGCGTGACTTCATCGCCGAAAACGGCAAGATCATCCCCGCTCGCCTGACTGGCACGCGCGCCATCTACCAGCGTCAGCTGAACACTGCCATCAAGCGCGCTCGCTTCTTGGCTCTGCTGCCCTACACCGACCAGCACAAGATCTAAGGAGTCACAACCATGCAAATCATCCTGCTCGAAAAGGTTGTGAACCTGGGTAACCTGGGCGATATCGTCAAGGTCAAGGACGGCTACGCTCGCAACTTCCTGATCCCTTCGGGCCAAGCCCGTCGCGCCACGGCTGCTGCCAAGGCCGAGTTCGAAGCCAAGCGCGCCGAACTGGAAAAGGCTGCTGCCGAGAAGCTGGCTGCTGCCCAAGCCGAAGGCGAGAAGCTGAACGGCTTCACGCTGAAGCTGTCGCAAAAGGCTGGCGTGGACGGCCGTCTGTTTGGTTCCGTGACCAACCACGACATCGCTGACGCCCTGAAGGCACAAAACTTTGGCGTGCACAAGGCACAAGTGCGCATGCCCAACGGTCCCATCAAGACCGTGTCGGTTTCGACCGTGGAAGTGGCTCTGCACACCGACGTGCTGGTCGAAGTGACCGTGGAAGTGGCTGGCGAAGCTGCCTAAGCTTTCGGAAACTTTCCGACACACCAAAAGCCGCCCTCGGGCGGCTTTTGTATTTTCAGGATGAAAACAGGCGCTGGCGCTTGCTGAACCTGCGCTTGCAGCTCTTTTTATTTCAGCGGTTCCGGGGCTATCCCTGGCCGCGAAGCCCATGCCGACGCTGGGCTGCCTGCATCGGTGGATGACGGCAGCCGACGGCGGCGCTACGATGATGGGCTTGTCTTTTTGTGGGTCGACCATGTCTTCTGTGATGCCTCCGTTGGATGATGATGTTTTTGGCGCGCCGGCTGCCGCCGAGGACCAGCAGGTGGCCAAGCTGCGCCTGCCGCAGTACTCCATGGAGTCCGAGTCCAGCGTGCTGGGCGGTCTGCTGCTGGACAACAACGCCTGGGACCGGGTGGGGGACCTGCTGACCGAGCGCGATTTCTACCGCCACGAGCACCAGCAGATCTATGCCGCCATCGGCAAGCTGATCAACGACAGCAAGCCGGCCGACGTGATCACGGTCTTCGAGCACCTGCAAAGCATGGGCAAGGCCGAAGAGGTGGGGGGCATCCTCTACCTCAACCAGCTGGCCCAGTACGTGCCCAGCGCGACCAACATCCGCCGCTATGCGGAGATCGTGCGCGAGAAGGGCATCCTGCGCAAACTGCTGACGGTGAGTGATGAGATCGCCACGAATGCGCTCAACCCCCAGGGCAAGCCGGTGGAGCGCATTCTGGACGAGGCCGAGCAGAAGATCTTCGCCATCGGCGAGGAGGGCTCGCGCATGAAGCAGGGCTTCCAGAGCATGGACACCCTGGTGGGCGACCTGCTGGACCGGGTGCAGGAGATGGCGGACAACCCGGTGGATGTGACCGGCATTCCCACCGGCTTTGCCGACCTGGACCGCATGACCAGTGGCCTGCAGGCCGGCGACATGATCGTGCTGGCGGCGCGCCCGTCCATGGGTAAGACCTCGTTCGCGGTGAATATTGCCGAGCACGTGGCGCTCAACGAAGGCCTGCCGGTCGCCATCTTCTCGATGGAAATGGGCGCCGCCCAGCTGGCGGTGCGTATCGTGGGTTCGATCGGCAAGGTGAACCAGGGCAATCTGCGTACCGGCAAGCTGGAGCACGATGAGTGGGCGCGCCTGACCGAGGCGGTGGAAAAGCTCAGCCAGATCTCGCTGCACATCGACGAGACGCCGGGGCTGACGCCGTCCGAGCTGCGCGCCAATGCGCGGCGACTGGCGCGCCAGTGCGGCAAGCTGGGCTTGATCGTGGTCGACTACCTGCAGCTGATGAGTGGCTCCGGCAGTGGCGCAGGTGGTGACAACCGCGCGACCGAGCTGGGGGAAATCTCCCGGGGTCTGAAGATGCTGGCCAAGGAACTGCAGTGCCCGGTGATTGCGCTGTCGCAGCTGAACCGTTCGGTGGAGCAGCGCACCGACAAGCGCCCCATGATGTCCGACCTGCGCGAATCGGGCGCCATCGAGCAGGACGCGGACATCATCATGTTCATCT
Source organism: Comamonas aquatica NBRC 14918 (assembly GCF_000739875.1). Lineage (GTDB taxonomy): Bacteria > Pseudomonadota > Gammaproteobacteria > Burkholderiales > Burkholderiaceae_C > Comamonas > Comamonas aquatica. The sequence continues at coordinate 34,080 of NZ_BBJR01000001.1, read as the reverse complement.
ACCGCGATGACTACTACAACAAGGATTCCAAGGAGCCGAACATCGCCGAGGTCATCATCGGCAAGCAGCGTAACGGCCCCACGGGTACGGTGAAGCTGTTCTTCCAGAAGAACCAGACACGCTTCGAGAACCTGGCCATGGGCTACGACAGCGACGCCTATTGAGGGCGTGCCCGGCGCGAAAGCATGAAAAAAAAAGGGCCTTGCCACCATGGCAAGGCCCTTTTTGTTGGAGGGTGCCTCAAAAAGAGGAGCTGTCAGCGCTGGTTATTCATAGAGTTGCAGTCCTTGAAGCATTGAAACTCACGTCTATCCAGCGCAGGCTGCTTCGTTTATTGACGCAGCAAGGCGATCAGCAGCCCCAGCACGCACACGCCCAGCACGCCGCAGGCCCAGGCCAGGCGGGTGGCGCCGGTGCGCAGCAGGCCCACGGTCTGGACGATCTGTGCCTGCTGCTCGGCCATCTGCTCCAGCACCTGGGCCGAGGCGCGCTGGGCGGCCTCCAACTGCTGCACGCGGGCTTCCAGCTGTGCCACCTGCTGCAAGGCCAGTTCGCCCGCATTGCTGGGCAAGCTGGTTTGCGGTCCGGTGGAGGAGGGTGCTGACGCCATGGCATCGGCGGCCTCCTGCCCGGGGCTTTTCTTCATCAGCCCCTTGGCGGCCTTGAGCACGTGCGGTGCCGCCTGGATCACATCGGTCCATGGCACCATCTTCAGGGCCGCCACCCAGCTGATCGCCATTTACAGCACCTCGCTGGCAAAGTCCGCCAGGCGCGAGCGCTCGCCGCGCGCCAGCTGGATGTGGCCGCTGTGCGGCCAGCCCTTGAAGCGGTCCACGGCAAAGGTCAGGCCGGAGCTGCCTTCCGTCAGGTACGGGGTGTCGATCTGGCCCAGGTTGCCCATGCAAATGATTTTGGTGCCGGGGCCGGCACGGGTGATCAGGGTCTTCATCTGCTTGGGCGTCAGGTTCTGGGCCTCGTCAATGATGACGTATTTGTTCAGGAAGGTGCGGCCACGCATGAAGTTCATGCTCTTGATCTTGATGCGGCTGCGGATCAGCTCATTGGTCGCGGCACGGCCCCATTCGTTGGGGTTGCCGCCGTCGCCCTTGGCCAGGAATTCCAGGTTGTCGTCCAGGGCACCCATCCAGGGGCCCATCTTCTCTTCCTCGGTGCCGGGCAGGAAACCGATGTCCTCGCCCACGCTGACGGTGGCGCGGGTCATGATGATCTCGGTGTAGCGGCGCTCGTCCAGCACCTGGCACAGGCCGGCGGCCAGGGCCATCAGCGTCTTGCCGGTGCCGGCCGTGCCGGTCAGGGTGACGAAGTCCACCTCGGGGTCCATCAGCAGGTTCAGGGCGAAGTTCTGCTCGCGGTTGCGTGCGTTCACACCCCAGACGTTGTGCTTGCTGCTGCTGTAGTCGCGCAGGGTTTCTAGCACCACGGTCTTGTCGCGGATCTCCGTCACGCGGGCATGCAGGCTGGGCTCGCCCGGCGCTTCAAAGTACACGTACTGGTTGATCAGCATGGGCGCCGTGACGGGGCCGCTCAGGCTGTAGAAGCTGCGTCCGCCCTGCTGCCAGCTTTCGACGTTCTTGGCCTTGCGCCAGAAGTCGGCGGGCAGGGCCAGGCTGCCGGTGTACAGCAGGTCGCCGTCGTCCAGCGCCTTGTCGTTGCGGTAGTCCTCGGCCGGCAGGCCCAGGGCGCGCGCCTTGACGCGCATGTTGATGTCCTTGGACACCAGGATGACTTCCTGCTGGCCTTGCTTGGCCGCGCGCAGGGCCTGGACCACGCCCAGGATCTGGTTGTCGGCCTTGCCCTGGGGCAGGCTGGCGGGCAGGCGGTAGTCCAGCGGCACCGTCTGGAAGAACAGGTGGCCGGTGGAGCCCTTGTTGCCGCTGGCGTCCAGGCGCAGGCCAATCGCCAGATCGGCGCTCTGCTGCGCGTCCACCAGGGCATCCAGCATGCGGCTGACCTGGCGGCCGTTGCGGGCCACTTCGGTCATGCCCTTCTTGTGGGCATCCAGCTCTTCCAGCACCACCATGGGCAGGAAGATGTCGTGCTCTTCGAAGCGGAAGATGCTGGTGGGGTCGTGCAGCAGCACATTGGTGTCCAGAACAAACAGGCAGGATTGGCCCGTGCGCTTCTTGGTCGGGCGTGCCGGGTTGCTGGCGACCGCTGCGGGTGCAGCCGCCGCGGGGGTGGTGCTGCGCTTGCGGTTGCTGGCCGCGGGCGTGGCCGGTGCGGGGGCAGGGGTTGCCTTGGGCGCAGGGGCGGCCGCGGCCGCCTTTTGCTGCACGGCGGCGCGCTGCTGGGCCAGGCTTTGCGCGGCTGCCGTGGTTGCGGCACTGGCCGTGGCGGTGCTGGCGGCTTTCTTGCCGCTGCGCGCGGGCGGCGGTGTCAAGGCCGGCGCAGGCGTGCTGGCCAGGGGTGTCGGCAGCGTGTCCTCTGTGTCCGGGCTGGCGGCGGCTGTCGCGCGTCTGCTGGTACGTGCGGTGACGTCAAAGGCTTCCTTGGCTACACGGGCGGCGCGTTTGGTCGGGGCGGGAGGCAATGGCATAAGCGAGTCAGTCCTTGTGAGGGCTGTAAAAAACACAAAGCCGCCGGGCACAGGCCCAGGCGGCTTTGGAGGAGGTGGGTTTGCAATGCAGGGTCAAAACGCGCAAAGGCATGAGACCCATTATGCATGCCTTGGCGCCGACTCCGATGTCAGCGCCGTGGCGTGGTATTTCAGGCGGCTTGCTTGGCGGCGGTCTTCAGTGCCTTGACAGCCTTCAGGACTTCGTCCACGTGGCCGGGGACCTTCAGGCCGCGCCATTCCTGCACCAGGATGCCGTCGGCATTCACCAGGAAGGTGGAGCGCTCGATGCCCTTGACCTTCTTGCCGTACATGATCTTGTTCTTGACCACGCCGAACATGTGGCACATCTTTTCTTCGGTGTCGGCGATCAGCTCGAAGGGCAGTTCCAGCTTTTCCTTGAAGTCGTCGTGCGACTTCATGTTGTCGCGCGACACGCCGAACACCACGGCACCGGCCTTTTCAAAGTCCTTGAACTTGTCGCGGAACTGCATGGCCTCGGTGGTGCAGCCAGGGGTGTTGTCCTTCGGGTAGAAGTACAGAATCACAATCTGGCCGGTGTGCGAGGTGTTGGATACCTTCACGCCACCTGTCGCGTTGGCTTCAAATTCGGGAAGGGGTTTGTTGACAACGATCGCCATGCGCTTTGATCTCTCGGGAGTAGTCGTTGGAATGCCGAGGGGTGTAGGGTGTGTATTGCTTTTATGGGTAGGTACGCCCCCGACCGCAACCTGGGATTTTACCCCGAAACGCGAATTTTGACGAGCCCCGTGCGGATATTACTCCAAGAGCAGTGCGGCTATCACATTGCGGCCTTCTGCGGCCAGCACGTTGTAGGTGCGGCAGGCGGCGTGGGTGTCCATGGTCTCCAGTCCGATGCGTTTGTGCATCAGCGGTTGCAGCCAGGAGGGGTGCACGAAACGCAACTTGCTGCCGGAGCCGAAGATGATGAGTTCGGCGTTGAGTTCGGCCAGTGCGGCGAAGTGCTGGGGCGTGAGCGAGGCGAAGTCCGTGCAGTCCCAGGGGCGTAGGAAGCCGCTGGCGCCCAGCAGCAGGTTGCCGCGGTGTTCCTGCTTGTTGACGGTCAGCCAGCCGGGGCCGTACCCCGTGACCATTTGCACGTCGGAGTGGTCAGCGTGGAGTTTCATGGAGGGGGGTCCTTGTGGTGGCGGCGTGGGTCAGGGCGCTGCCTGGTATACCGGGAGCATGGGCACCGCATTTTGCGGGGAGGGCGGCCGGCCGAAGTGTGGTCAAATTATAGGTTTCACCGGGGCGCGGGCGCGCCTTGGCGCTGTTGAAGCAATAGGTGGCATATTTCCATGAAGACTGTCCAAAAATCCGCAAAGCTGTCCAACGTCTGCTATGACATCCGAGGGCCGATCATGGATGCGGCCAAGCAGATGGAAGAGGACGGTCACAAGATCATCAAGCTGAACATCGGCAATCTGGCGGTGTTCGGCTTCGATGCCCCCGAGGAAGTGCAGCAGGACATGATCCGCAACCTGCCCAACTCGGCCGGCTATTCCGACAGCAAGGGCATCTTCGCGGCGCGCAAGGCCGTGATGCACGAAACCCAGCGCCAGGGCATCAAGGGTGTGACGCTGGACGACATTTACCTGGGCAACGGCGCCTCCGAGCTGATCGCCCTGGCCACCAACGCCTTGCTGGACAACGGCGACGAGATGTTGCTGCCGGCGCCCGACTATCCGTTGTGGACGGCCGTGACCAGCCTGTCCGGTGGCACACCCGTGCACTACATGTGCGACGAGGACAACGGCTGGATGCCGAATCTCCAGGACATCCGCGCCAAGATCACACCCCGCACCAAGGCCATCGTGGTCATCAACCCCAACAACCCCACGGGTGCGCTGTACTCCAAGGAATTGCTGCTGGAGATCCTGCAGCTGGCGCGCGAGCATGGGCTGGTGGTGTTTGCCGACGAGGTCTACGACAAGGTGCTGTACGACGACGTCAAGCACACGCCCCTGGGCAGCCTGTCCGCCGACGTGCTGACCATCACCTTCAACTCCCTGTCCAAGGCCTACCGCAGCTGCGGCTACCGCGCCGGCTGGATGGTGATCTCCGGCGACAAGAAGCCCGCCAAGGATTACATCGAGGGCCTGAACATGCTCTCCAACATGCGCCTGTGCGCCAATGTGCCCGGCCAGTGGGCCGTGCAGACGGCCCTGGGCGGTCACCAGAGCATTGACGAGCTGGTCAAGGAAGGCGGCCGCCTGCGCGTGCAGCGCGATGTGGCCTGGGAGCTGATCAACTCCATCCCCGGCGTGTCCTGCGTCAAGCCCAAGGCCGCGCTGTACATGTTCCCGCGCCTGGACCCCGAGATCTACCCCATCAAGGACGACCAGGAATTCTTCCTCGAAGTGCTGCAGGAAACCAAGGTCATGCTGGTGCAGGGCACGGGCTTCAATTGGCCCAATCCCGACCACTTCCGCATCGTCTTCCTGCCGCACGAGCCCGATCTGCGCGAGGCCATCAACCGCCTGGCTACCTTCCTGGCCAAGTACCGCCAGCGCCATGGCACGGACAAGCTGCTGAACAAGCCGGCCGCCAAATCCAAACCCAAGGCCGACGCTGCGGCCTAAGCATTTTTGATAGCTGTAAGCGCAGACCCCATAAGCGCTGCAGCCCTTTTTGACGTGAAAGCGTAATGAGACTATGAAACCGATCCAAGTAGGCCTGTTGGGCATTGGCACCGTGGGCAGCGGCACTTTCAACGTGCTGCAGCGCAACCAGGAAGAGATCCGCCGCCGCGCGGGTCGTGGCATTGAGATTGCCATGGTGGCCGACTTGGATACCACGCGCGCCAAGCAAGTCGTCGGTGATGCCGTCCAGGTGGTGGGCGATGCCCGCGCCATCATCGCCAACCCCGACATCGACGTGGTGGTCGAGCTGATCGGCGGCTACGGCATCGCCAAGGCCCTGGTGCTGGAAGCGATTGCCGCGGGCAAGCACGTGGTGACCGCCAACAAGGCGCTGCTGGCCGTGCACGGCTCCGAAATCTTCAAGGCGGCGGCCGAAAAGGGCGTGATCGTGGCCTACGAAGCCGCCGTGGCCGGTGGCATCCCCATCATCAAGGCGCTGCGCGAAGGCCTGACCGCCAACCAGATCCAGTGGGTGGCCGGCATCATCAACGGCACGACCAACTTCATCCTGTCCGAAATGCGCGACAAGGGCCTGGACTTCGACGTGGTGCTGAAAGAAGCACAACGCCTGGGCTATGCCGAAGCCGATCCCACCTTCGATATCGAAGGCGTGGACGCCGCGCACAAGGCCACGCTGATGAGCGCGATTGCCTTTGGCATCCCCGTGCAGTTCGACAAGGCCTATGTGGAAGGCATCACCAAGCTGGCGGGCGCCGACATCAAGTACGCCGAACAGCTGGGCTACCGCATCAAGCTGCTGGGCATCACCAAGCGCACGGACAAGGGCATCGAGCTGCGTGTGCACCCCTCGCTGGTGCCCTCCAAGCGCCTGATCGCCAACGTCGAAGGCGCGATGAACGCCGTGGTGGTGAACGGCGACGCCGTGGGCACCACGTTGTACTACGGCAAGGGCGCGGGCTCCGAGCCCACTGCGTCGGCCGTGATTGCCGACCTGGTGGACATCGCCCGCCTGCACGGCGCGGACCTTGCCCACAGCGTGCCGCCCCTGGCCTTCCAAAGCAGCACCCTGGGTGCTGCCGGCAAGGAACTGCCCGTGCTGCCCATGGCCGAGGTGGTCACCAGCTACTACCTGCGCATCCGCGTGGCCGATGAGGCCGGTGTGCTGGCCAAGATCACCACGCTGCTGGCCAATGCCGGCATCAGCATCGACGCCGTGCTGCAGCGCGAAGCCGATGAAGTGGGCGGCGAAGGTTCGACCCAGACCGACCTGATCATCCTGACCCACGACACGCGCGAAGGCGATATGGACAAGGCGCTGGCTGAAATCCAGGGGCTGCCCACCGTGCTGGCGCCGATCACGCGCATCCGCAAAGAAGAGCTGAACTAAGCGCTCCCCCTGAGGCGCTGTGCGCCTTCCCCCTCGCTGGCGCTGCGCGCTGGAGGGGGACGACACCAGTGCGGCGGAGCGGCCTTTGCGCGGTGTCCCCAGCGAAAGTTGGCGTGGACACTGTGTTGGGGCTTTTGATTCGAATATTGACGAGGAAGCACCATGCTTTATCTGTCCACCCGCGGTCATGCCGACCGCAAACGCTTTTGCGACATCCTGCTCGAAGGCTTGGCGCCCGATGGCGGCCTGTACCTGCCGGTCGAGTACCCCCAGATCGACGATGCGAAGCTGACCCAGCTGCGCACCACGCTGGCCACCCAGGGCTATGCCGCGCTGGCGTTCGAGATCCTGTCGCTGTACATCGACGACATCCCTGCCGACGACCTGCGCGCCCTGTGCGCCAAGACGTACACCCAGGAAGTCTTTGGCACCGAGGCCATCGTGCCCGTGCGCACGCTGGAAGGCAATTTGCGGATTGAAGCCCTGTCCAACGGCCCCACGCTGGCCTTCAAGGACATGGCCATGCAGCTGCTGGGCAACCTGTTCGAGTACGAGCTGACCCGCCGTGGCGAAACGCTGAACATCCTGGGCGCCACCTCCGGCGACACCGGCAGCGCGGCCGAGTACGCCATGCGCGGCAAGCAGGGTGTGCGCGTGTTCATGACCAGCCCCCACGGCCGCATGAGCCCCTTCCAGCAGGCGCAGATGTTCAGCCTGCAGGACGCCAACATCCACAACATCGCCATCGAAGGCGTGTTCGACGACTGCCAGGACATCGTCAAGGCCGTGTCCAACGACCACGCCTTCAAGGCCAAGTACAAGATCGGCACCGTCAACTCCATCAACTGGGCGCGTCTGCTGGCCCAGGTGGTGTACTACTTTGCCGGCTACCTGCAGGCGACGGCCCGCAACGAAGAGAAGGTCAGCTTCACCGTGCCTTCGGGCAACTTCGGCAACATCTGCGCCGGCCATGTGGCGCGCCAGATGGGCCTGCCGATTGCCCAGCTGGTGGTTGCCACCAACGAGAACGACGTGCTGGACGAATTCTTCCGCACCGGCGTCTACCAGGTGCGCGGCGCGGTCAACACCTACGAGACCTCCAGCCCGTCCATGGACATTTCCAAGGCCAGTAATTTCGAGCGCTTTGTGTTCGACCTGGTCGGCCGGGATGGCGCGCGCACCCAGGCGCTGTTTGCCGAAGGCGTAGCCAAGCAAGGCAAGTTCGACCTGAGCCAGGACGCCTGCTTCCAGGATGCGGCCCTGAAGTACGGCTTTGTCAGCGGCAAGAGCACGCACGCCGACCGTTTGGCTACCATCAAGGACTGCTACCAGCGTCTGGGCCAGATGATCGACACCCACACCGCCGACGGCGTGAAGGTGGCCCGTGAGCACCTGCGCCACGAGCCCATGCTGGTGCTGGAAACCGCCCTGCCGATCAAGTTCGCGGCCACCATCGAGGAAGCCCTGGGCCGCCAGCCCGAGCGTCCCGCCAAGTTCGACGGCATCGAAGACCTGCCCAAGCGTGTGGTGGTCATGCCGGCGGATGTGGAAAAGGTCAAAGCCTATATTCAGCAGCACTGCGACTGAGCCTGGGCTTTAGGCATGAAACTGAGCGCCGGCGCTTGTTCCACAAGCGCCGGTTGCTATTTGGAAGAGAGCACAACGCATGAAAGCCTTGGGCTTTGCCGCTTACTCCGGCGCCGGCAAGACCACCCTGCTGGAGCACCTGATCGCCGCACTGCGTGCGCGTGGGCAGACCGTGTCCACCATCAAGCACGCCCACCACGACGTGGACATCGACCTGCCGGGCAAGGACAGCTGGCGCCACCGCCAGGCCGGTGCCCAGGAGGTGCTGCTGGTCTGCGACCGGCGCCTGGCCCTGGTGCGCGAGTTCAGCACCGCGCAGGACCTGGACGTGCATGCCATGCTGGCCGAGCTGAGCCCCCAGGTCGACTGGGTGCTGATCGAAGGCTTCAAACACGGCGACCTGCCCAAGGTGGAAATCTGGCGCCAGCCCGACCCCGCCAGTGGCAAGCCCGCCAAGCCCCTGCGCTTTCCCGAGGATCCGCATGTGGTGGCGCTGGCCACCGACGATGCGGCGGCCCTGCCTCAGCAGCCGCCGGCCCATGTGCAGTTGCTCGACATGAACCAGCCCGCACAGATCGCGGACTGGATGCTGGCCAATGCCAGCCGTTTTGAATACCGTCGCCCACAAGGAGAGCACGCGTGAAGCCCCAAGCCCTGACCACCCTGGACGAAGCCCTGGCCGCCGTACTGGCCCAGGCCCTGCCGCTGGGCGTGGAGCATGTCGACCTGTTCAACGCCGATGGCCGCGTGCTGCGTGCCGATTGCACCTCGGCCCTGCAGGTGCCACCCCAGGACAACTCCGCCATGGATGGCTACGCCGTGCGCGTGGCCGACCTCCCCGCCGCTGGCGTGGCCCTGCCCGTGAGCCAGCGCATCCCTGCCGGCCATGTCGGCACCGAACTGCAGCCCGGCAGCGTGGCCCGCATCTTCACCGGCGCCCCCGTGCCCCCCGGTGCCGACGCGGTGCTGATGCAGGAAGACACCACCGTGCTGACAGACGGCCGCGTGCAGTTCAACGCGGTGCCCAAGCCGGGCCAGAACATTCGCCGTGCGGGCGAAGATATTGCCCTGGCCAGCACCGTGCTGGCCGCCGGCACGCGCTTGACGCCCGCCGCCATCGGACTGGCCGCCAGCATCGGCATGGCCACGCTGCCCGTGGGCCGCAAGCCGCGCGTGGCGCTGTTCTCCACGGGGGACGAGCTGGTGCTGCCCGGCACCGTGGCTCCGCAGGACATGCGCCCCGGCAGCATCTACAACAGCAACCGCTACTTCCTGCGCGCGCTGCTGCAGCGCCTGGGCTGCGAGGTGGTGGATGGCGGCATCCTGCCCGACCACCGCGCGCAGACCGTCGAGGCCATTCACCGCGTGGCCCAGGACTGCGACCTGGTACTGTCCAGCGCCGGCGTGTCCGTGGGCGAGGAAGACCACGTCAAGCCGGCCGTGGAGCAGCAGGGCAAGTTGAACCTGTGGATGATTTCCATGAAGCCCGGCAAGCCGTTTGCGTATGGCCAGGTGTTCCGCAACGGCCAGGATGCCAGCCAGGGCGTGGCGCATTTCATGGGCCTGCCCGGCAACCCGGTCTCCAGCTTCATCACCTTCCTGCTGCTGGTGCGGCCCTTTGTCCTGCGCCTGCAAGGCCTGCAGGACGTCGCCCCCAGGGCCACGACGGTCACCGCGCAGTTCGCCTGGCCCAAGCTGGAAAAGCGCCGCGAGTTCCTGCGCGCGCGCCACGATGGACAAGGGGGGCTGCAGCTGTTTGGCAACCAGGGCTCGGGCGTGCTGACCTCGACCGTGTGGGGCGATGGCCTGATCGACAACCCGCCGCTGACGCCCATCCAGCCCGGCGACAGCGTGCGCTTCATCCCCTTCACCGAGTTGATGTGAGCATCCCGGAGAGCAACTCTATGAATATCACCGTGCGTTACTTTGCCTCCATCCGCGAGGCCATGGGCACCGGCAGCGAAGCGCTGCAGACCAGTGCCACCACCGTGGGGGCGCTGCGCGAGGCGCTGATGGCCCGCAGCCCCGCGGCTGCGGCCGCCCTGGCCCCGGGCAAGGCCGTGCGCATGGCCCTGAACCAGGACCTGTGCCAGGGCGATGCGCCCCTGAAGGCCGGCGATGAAGTCGCGTTCTTTCCCCCTGTCACCGGGGGCTGAGCCATGAACGATGCTCCCAAGCAGGTGGATGCCGCCATCAGCCGCCGCACGCGCCAGGCGCTGAGCGAGGCCAAGGCCCGCGGTGTGCAACTGGGCAAGGCCGGCGCGGACAACCTGCGCGCCACGGTGGAAAAGCGCAAGAGCGCCGCAGACGCTTTTGCCAAGCAGCACGCAGCGCTGTTTGCCGAATTCGTGGCGCAGGGCCTGACGCACCGCAAGATGGCCGAGCTGCTCAACGCGCGCGGCATTCCCGCCGCCAAGGGCGGGCCGTGGACCCACGGCCAGGTGCAGCGCATCCTGAACCGTTACGCCGACTGGGCCCAGGCCGCTTCGGCCTGACGGCGACCCGGCGCGCGCCTGCGGGTGCCTGGCTGTGGTTGCTCCAGGCCCTGCGCCCCGGCGTGGGCCAGCCAAAAAAAGCCATCCCCATGTGGCTCGGGGATGGCTTGGGGGCTGCGTTCTGTGGCGGGGATTAGGTGGCGCTGATGCCCTTGGCCTTGACGATGGCGCTCCAGCGCTCGTAGTCCTTGTTCAGGCGCGCCTGCATCTGCTTGCCGTCCTGGAACGAGGCGATCGCGCCGGCCGTCAGCAGCTTTTGCTGCAGTTCCTTGTCCTTGGCCACGATGTCGCGCGTCTCGCTGGCGATGCGGTCAAGAATGGCTTGGGGCGTGCCCAGGGGGGCAATCAGGCCACCCCAGGAGTCGAAGTCAAAGCCCGGGAAGCCTTGTTCGGACACGGTCCTGGTCTTGGGCAGCAAGGCCTTGGCGTTGGGCGAGCTGAGGGCGATGGCCTTGAGCTTGCCGGCATGGATGTGGGGCAGGGCCGCCACCACGTCGGCAAACATGATGCCGATCTGCCCGCCCAGCAGGTCCGCCACGGCCGGGGCGCTGCCACGGTAGGGCACGTGCATCAGGTCGAACTTGCCCAGTTCCTTGAGCTGCTCCATCGCCAGGTGGCCGAAGCTGCCGGTGCCCGAGCTGGTGAAGTTCAGCGGCTCCTTGCTCTCCTTGATGAAACGGATCAGGCCGGCCAGGTCGTCCACGCCCGGAATCACCGCGGGGTTGACCACGATCGCCATGGGCAGGTCGTAGACGGTGGCGACGGCGGCGAAGTCCTTGGTCACGTCGTAGGCATTGTTCTTGTACATCAGCGGTGCCAGCAGGGCCGGCATGCCGAACATGGACAGGTTGTAGCCGTCGGCCGGGCTCTTGATGAAGCTGGCGGTGCCGATGGAGCCGGAGGCGCCGGGCTTGTTCTCGATGATGATCTGCTGGCCCAGGCGCTCACTCAGCTTCTGCGCCACGATGCGCGCCGCCGTGTCGGTGGGGCCGCCCGCGGGGAAGGCCACGACCATCTTGATGATCTTGCTGGGCCAGGCGCCCTGGGCCCGGCTGTAGCCGGTCCAGCCCAGCAGCGGGGCGGCGGCACTCCAGGCCAGCAACTGGCGGCGGCGGATGGATGAGGGGTTCATGCGATGTCTCCTTGTTGTACAAACACGGGCGTCAGATGACGCCGTTTTCCTGCAATGCGGCCAGGGCCGCGGTGTCCAGCTGCAGCAGCTCCTGCAGCACGCTGTGGGTGTGCTCGCCCAGGTGCGGGGGCGGGCGGCGCACGGGCAGGCGTTGGCCGTCCATGGCATAGGGCGGGGCCAGCACGGCCTGGGTGCCGGCTTCGGCATCGTCGTAGCGGTGCAGCAGGCCGGCCTGGGCGGTGCGCTCGGACTGCAGCGCGTCCAGCATGCCCAGCACCTCGCCGCAGGGAATCTGCGCGCGCACCAGGCGCTCCAGCAGCTCGGCCCGCGTGAAGCCCTGCAGGGCCTGGCGGATCTGCGGCAGCAGCAGCTCGCGGTGGGTCGAGCGGCCGGTGTTGGTGGCAAAGCGCTCGTCGGCCGCCCAGTCGGGGCGCTGGATCACGTCCTGGCAAAAGCGCTGGAACTGGCCGTTGTTGCCCACGGTGATGACCAGCGGGCCGTCGGCGGCCTCGAACACGCCGTAGGGCACGATGGACGGGTGGGCATTGCCGAACTTGGGCGGGTCCCCGTCCTTGAGCAGGGCTTCCATGCCGTAGTAGGAGGTGATCATCACCCCGCAGTCGTACAGGGCCATCTGCACATGGCGGCCCTGGCCGCTGTGCTGGCGGGCGAACAGGGCCGCCAGGATGGCCTGGGCGGAGTACATGCCCGTGAACATGTCCACGGCGGCCACGCCGAACTTCAGCGGGCCCTGGCCGTATTCGCCATTGGTGGCCATGACCCCCGATTCGCCCTGCACCACCAGGTCGTAGCCGGGGCGCTGGGCCTCGGGCGTGAAGCGGGCATAGCCCGAGATCGAGCAGTACACCAGCCGCGGGTTCAGTGCCTGCAGCTGCTCATAGCCCAGGCCCAGCTTTTCGGCGCCGCCGACCTTGAAGTTCTGGATCACCACGTCGCACTGCGCCGCCAGGTCCTTGGCGATCTGCGCGCCTTGCGGGCTTTGCAGGTCCAGGGTGATGGAGCGTTTGTTGCGGTTGGCGCTGTTGAAGTAGGAGGTGTTGCGCGTGCCGACGCGCACGCCCCAGTCGCGGGTGTCGTCGCCGCGGGCCGGGTGCTCGACCTTGATGACGTCGGCGCCCAGGTCGGCCAGGGCCATGGCGCACATGGGGCCGGCCAGCACGCGGGACAGGTCAAGGACGCGGACCCCCGCCAGGGGGAGGGGGGCTGCGTGGATGGATGCAGGCATGGGTGTGGGTCTCCGTCAGGGTGGCCTGTCGCAACTGCGGCGGCCATCGCATAGTGCTTGCATTGTCGGATTGGTATTAATTTTTGACAATTGCAATTAATATTCAACAGATATGAAAACTGAAAGTTGACAATGGACCTGAATGCCCTGGCCTTGCTGGTGGACATCATCGACAGCGGCAACCTCAGCCGTGCGGCGCAGAAGTTGGGCATGAGCCGCGCCAACGTCAGCAAGCGGCTGAACCACTTCGAGAAAAGCCTGGGGGCCGAGCTGCTCAAGCGCAGCACGCGCCAGCTGGAGCCCACGGCGCTGGGGCGCCAGCTGTATGCGCACGGCAAGAAAATCCGCCACGAGCTGATGGCGGCCGAGGAGTCGCTGCAGCACCTGGGGCGCAGCCTGGGCGGCACGGTGCGCCTGAGCGTGCCCAGCGGCTACGGCCAGCACACCATGGCGGCGTGGCTGATGGAGTTCATGCGCCGCTACCCGGAGGTGACGCTGGAGGTGATCTTCGACAACGCCATCGAGGACCTGGTCAAGGGCGCGGTGGACTTTGCCATCCGCGTCATGGGCGATGCGCCCAGCCACCTGGTGACGCACAACCTGGGCACGGTGGAATACGCGGCCTGTGCTGCGCCGCAGCTGGTGGCGGCCTACGGTCCGGTGCAGACGCTGGCCGCGCTCAAGCAGCTACCGCTGATCACCTCGGAGCTGACGGGCGAGAAGCTCAAGCTGGCCGGCCAGAGTGCGGACATCCGCCCGCGGCTGATGTCGGCCAACTTCTTCTTCCTGCGCGACGCCATCCTGCAGGGCTTGGGCGCCGGGCTGGTGCCCGACTACATGGTGGCCGATGAGATCGCCTCCGGCCATCTGCTGCGGCTGTCCGTGCCGCAGCGCGACCTGGCCTTCCTGCGCTCCAACCTGTACCTGCTGCACATGCCTTCGCGCTACCAGACCAAGGCCCAGCAGACGCTGATGGCCTTCCTGCTGGACAAGGCGCAGGCCCCGGCCGTGGCCGCCTGAGCCGGGGTGGTTCCGGCATGCAAAAGCCGCCCCTGGGGGGCGGCTTTTTTGTGAGCAGTCAGCGCTCGTGGATGCTGGGCTGAAGGCGTATTTCAGGCAGATTCCGTGCCGTCGGGCAGCCGCGGTGCTTTCCACTCCAGCAGCTCGGCCAGGCGCTGGATCACCCAGCCGGCTTCCACGGCCGTGAGGACCGAGCCCTCGGCCGCCAGCGCGCTGTGAAAGCCCAGCAGCACACCTTCCTCGCTGGAGTTGCCGCTGTGGTACAGGGTCTGGGCCTGTTCCACCAGGTGGCAGGCCAAGTCCTCGCACAGCTCGTAGCGCGCCACGACCTCGGCGATCGGCGTCTTGAGCACGCCGGCGCGGCTGCGGAACAGGTCGGCAAAACTGGCCGGGGGCTGGATCTGGCTGGTGTCGTCCATCGGGGGCGCTCAGTCGGGGTCGAACAGGCGCTCGAAACGCACGATGTCGATTTCCAGCTCACAGGTCACCAGCTGGCCCATGCGGCCGTCCTGCTTGCGCTGGGCCGAGAACAGCGTGGCCCGGCCCTCGAAGTCGTAGTCCGGCAGGTGGATGATGGCGTAGGGGTGGGGCACGAAGCACTGGTGCTCGAACACCACACGGTGTTCGTTGCGGGGCGAGGGGTACAGCATGTACTCCGGCGTGTCGATGGTTGGGGTGGCCATGCGAAAGACAAAAAAGAGGGTGGCGAAAAGCCGCGGGGCCGCAATGCTACCGTGGCTGGGCAGGGTTTCGCTGGCATGTGGGCATGTGCTGCGCGACCTACGCCACAATCTGCGCCATGACTGCACCCCGTGTTTTGATCCAGCACCAAGATTTTGATGTTTCCGCCGAGCTGGCCGCGCTGCGCGCGGGCGATGCGCGCGTGGGGGCAGTGTGCAGCTTCGTCGGCACGGTGCGCGACCGCAACGAGGGCGCCAGTGTCTCGGCCATGGAACTGGAGCACTACCCCGGCATGACGGAAAAGTGCATCGAGGCCATCATCGACCGCGCCGTGGCGCGCTTCGGCATCTTTGGCGCGCGCGTGATCCACCGCATCGGCCCGCTGCAGCCCCTGGACCAGATCGTGCTGGTGGCCGTCACCTCGGCCCACCGTGGCATGAGCTTTCAGGCCTGCGAGTTCATCATGGACTACCTGAAGTCCGAGGCCCCGTTCTGGAAAAAAGAGCAGACCCCCGAAGGCGCACGCTGGGTGGATGCGCGCGTCAGCGACGAACAGGCCCTGGCCCGCTGGGTCGAGACCCCCGCCCACTGACGCCCTGCGCCGGCGCAGGCCGGAGCGCGACGGGCCTCCCCCGGTGGCCGGCGGTGCTGCCATGCCCCCAACGCAGGCCGCACGACGGCGTCAGGCACGGGTGACAGCGGGGCGCCGCCTTGGCCGACAGACGCTGGCTGCGCGGCGGGCCACCATGGCCGGCAGGATCCACCTGGGCCAAGGAGGGCTGCCATGAGCCGGTCGATTGCGGTGCTGGTCACCGAGGGGTTTGAGGACAGCGAATACCTCTCGCTCGTGGACGCCCTGAGGGCCGCCGGCTATGCCATCTTCAACATCGATGTGGAGCCAGGGCGCATCGTCAAGAGCCGCGCGGAGCAACTGCCGCTGCGCATCGATCTGGGCATCGACCAGGCGCGGGCGGCCGACTATGCGGGCCTGCTGATCCCCGGCGGGCGTTCGCCCGGCGTGCTGCGCCGCGACCCGCGGGTGCTGCAGTTCGTGCGCGACTGCGATGCGCGCAGGCTGCCGATCTTTGCCATCTGCCACGGCCCGCTGTTGCTGGTCAGCGCCGGCGTGGTGCGCGGCCGCGCCATGACCGGCGTGGCGCAGATTGCGGATGACCTGCAGCATGCGGGTGCCAGCTATGAGGACAGCCCGGTGGTGGTGGCCGATCGCCAGCTGGTCACCAGCCGCACGCCGGAAGACCTGCCACTGTTCAACGCCGCCATGCTGCAGCTGCTGGCCGAGCACCACCCGCCGCTGTGAAGCGCGCGCCCCGCTGCACCGCGCGGGCATGAAAAAACGGGCCCAGGGGCCCGCTTTTGGCTGTGCGAGGAAGCGTGGCCGCAAGGCCGCCTTCCCGCATGCTGTGTCGCGCTTACTGCTTGACGGCTTCCATCTGCAGCACCAGGCGCACGTTCTTGGGGAAGCCCCAGTCCACGCCGTAGTTCACGCCCCACTGGGTGCGGTCGATGGTGGCCTCGAAGTCGCCGCCGCAGACTTCCCGCTTGAGCATGGGGCTGTCGTAGCAGGTGAACTTGTTGGACTTGATGGTGATGGGGTGGGTCTGGCCGTTCAGGGTCAGCTGGCCGGTCACTTCCTTGAGCTTGTCGCCGTCAAAGACGAACTTGTCGGAGACGAACTTGGCTTCGGGGAACTTCTCGGCGTTGAAGATTTCCGCGCTCTTGAGGTGCTTGTCGAAGGCGGCGGTGCCGGAGTTCACGGAGTTCATGTCCAGCGCCACTTCCACCTTGCCGCTCTTGCCGGCCTTGTCGAACTGCACGGTGCCGCTCTTCTTGTCAAAGCGCACGCGGTTGGTCGAGGCGCCGAAGTGGTCGATCTCGAAGGTCGCGAAGGTGTGGGTGGGGTCGATGGCGTAGGCCGCAGGGGCCGCGTGGGCGGCGGTGGCCAGCAGGCCGGTGGCAGCCAGGGCAATCAGGGTCGAGCGCATGGTGGAATCTCCTTGGTGAAAAGCGGGAACAAAGAACACAGATAAAAAAGAGAGCTGCCTGCGCGCGCATTCATTAGGTTTCAAGCCGTAAAGCATCGGAAACCCAAGTGCAGCGCGCGCCAGCTGCTTCCAAAACAGGGCTTAGAGCTTGCCCACGCCGGTCAGGGCCAGCTTGAACTGCACGTTCACCTCGTCGGCCACCATGGCGGTGTCGGCCCAGTCGCCATCGCCGATCTTGAAGCTCAGGCGCTTGAGCGGCAGGGTGCCGGACGCCGTGGTGGTGGTGCCCGATTGCGCCAGCTGCACGGGCACGGAGACCTTCTGCGCCTGGCCCTTGATGGTCAGCGTGCCGTCGATCTGGTACTTGCCGCCACCCAGGGCCTTGACGGCGCTGGAGTCGAACGTGGCCTTGGGGAACTTGGCGATGTTGAACCAGTCGGCGCTGAACAGGTTGCTGTCGGTCTCCTTGGAGCCCATGGTGGCGCTGCCGGTGTCCACGGTGAAGTGGATCTTGCTGGTCTCGGGCTTGGCGGTGTCGAACTGCACCTGCGCGCTGAACTGCTTGAAGTGGCCGCTGACGGGCACGCCGAGCTGCTTGGCGCTGAACTGGATGCTGCTTTGCGCAGGCACCAGGGCCTGCTGCGCCATGGCGGCGGTGGCCAGCAGGGCGGCGCTGGCCAGCACGGTGGCACGCAGTGGGAAGGTGAAAGTCATGGTCAATCCTTGTGGCATTCGCAAACAATGGGATGGAAGGGGGTCAGCGCGCGCGGCCGGGCCACATGCGGCGCAGCAGCCCGTCGCGGTCGATCACCTGGTGCTTGAGCGCGGCGGCAATGTGTAGGGCCGCAAGGGCCAGCAGGGTGTAGGCCGTCAGCATGTGCCAGGGCTTGATGGCTTCAGCCAAGGCGGGGCTGGCGGGCACGAAGTCGGGCAGCTGCCACAGGCCGAACCAGACGATGGGAAAGCCCGCCGCCGAGCTGTAGGCCCAGCCGATCAGCGGCACGGCGAAGAACAGCGCGTACAGCAGGTGGTGCACGCCATGGTGGGCCAGGTGCTGCCAGCGCGGCATGGCAGCGGCCATGCGCGCGGGCAGGGCCGGTGGTCGGTGGGCCAGGCGCCAGACCAGGCGCAGCACGCTCAGCAGCAGGATGGTCACGCCAGCCCACTTGTGCCAGTTGTAGTACTTGAGTTTGGCGGGTGAGAACGGCAGCCCCACCATGTACCAGCCGAACACCAGCAGACCCAGCAGGGCGGCGGCCAGCACCCAGTGCAGGGCAATCGCGGTGGTGGTGTAGCGGTGGGTGGGGGAGGAGGGCATGGTGCGCAACAAAGGGTGCAGAAGCAGGCAGTCTAGAAGGCGCCCTCTGACACAGCATTCAATGCGCTTGATGACAAGATTCAAAAGATTGCAAGGAACTTTGCGGCACAAGCCGGCACCGCATGCCGGCCACTGGCCGGATAGATGGTGCCTTTTCAGGCCTGGCAGCCCCTTGAAAACCCTGGCCAAGCCCTTAGTTGTGAAGCAGTTATTAATTTGCTGTTGAAGGAAGCCACCCATGCGAATCGACAAGCTCACCACCAAATTCCAGGAAGCCCTGGCCGACGCCCAGACCCTGGCCCTGGGCAACGACCACGCCTACATCGACCCCCTGCACCTGCTGGCCGCCATGCTGCGCCAGAACGACGGCCCCAAGGCCCTGCTGCAGCGCGCCGGCGCCAATGTGGCGGCCATGTCCACGGCCGTGGAAAACGCCGTCAAGCAGCTGCCCGAGGTCCAGGGCCACGACCAGGTCACCATCGGCTCCGAGCTGGGCAAGCTGATGCAGGCCACGGAAAAGGAAGCCATCAAGCGCGGTGACCAGTTCATCGCCAGTGAGCTGTTCCTGCTGGCGCTGGCTGACAGCGACAGCAAGGCTGGCAAGATTGCCAAGGAAAACGGCCTGAGCCGCAAGGCCATGGAGTCCGCCATCAACGCTGTGCGCGGTGGTCAGACCATGGACAGCGCCGAAGGCGAAAGCCAGCGCGAAGCCCTGAAAAAATACACCCTGGACCTGACCGAGCGTGCCCGCATGGGCAAGCTGGACCCGGTGATCGGCCGCGACGACGAAATCCGCCGCGCCATCCAGGTGCTGCAGCGCCGCAGCAAGAACAATCCCGTGCTGATCGGTGAGCCTGGCGTGGGCAAGACCGCCATCGTCGAAGGCCTGGCGCAGCGCATCGTTGAGGGCGAAGTGCCCGAAACCCTCAAGGACAAGCGCGTGCTGGTGCTGGACATGGCCGGCCTGCTGGCCGGTGCCAAGTACCGCGGCGAGTTCGAGGAGCGGCTGAAGGCCGTGCTGAACGATGTGGCCAAGGAAGAAGGCCGCATCATCCTGTTCATCGACGAAATCCACACCATGGTCGGCGCCGGCAAGGCCGAAGGCGCCATGGATGCCGGCAACATGCTCAAGCCCGCGCTGGCGCGCGGCGAGCTGCACTGCATTGGCGCGACCACGCTGGACGAGTACCGCAAGTACATCGAGAAGGACGCGGCGCTGGAGCGGCGCTTCCAGAAGGTGCTGGTGGAAGAGCCCTCGGTGGAGGACACCATCGCCATCCTGCGCGGTCTGCAAGTGCGTTATGAGGCGCACCACGGCGTAGATATTACGGACCCCGCTATCGTTGCTGCAGCGGAGTTGAGCCACCGCTACATCACCGACCGCTTCCTGCCCGACAAGGCCATCGACCTGATCGACGAGGCCGCGGCCAAGATCAAGATCGAGATCGACTCCAAGCCCGAGAGCATGGACAAGCTCGAGCGCCGCATGATCCAGCTGAAGATCGAGCGCGAGGCCATGAAGAAGGAAAAGGACGAGGCCTCGCAAAAGCGCCTGCAGCTGATCGAGGACGAACTGATCGAGCTGGAGCGCGAGTACGCCGACCTGGAGGAAATCTGGAAGGCCGAAAAGGCCAGCGCCCAGGGTTCCGAGCAGATCCGCAAGGAAGTGGACGCCATCCGCACCCAGATCGAAGAGCTCAAGCGCAAGGGCGACTTCAACAAGGTGGCCGAGCTGCAGTACGGCAAGCTGCCCGCGCTGGAAAAGCAGCTCAACGAGGCCCAGGCCAGCGAGGCCGATGGTGCCGCGCCCAAGCACAAGCTGCTGCGCACCCAGGTCGGGGCTGAAGAGATTGCTGAGGTGGTCAGTCGCGCCACGGGCATTCCCGTGTCCAAGATGATGCAGGGCGAAAAGGACAAGCTGCTGCACATGGAAGCCAAGCTGCACGAGCGCGTGGTGGGCCAGGACGAGGCGATCTCGGCCGTGGCCAACGCCATCCGCCGTTCGCGCTCGGGCCTGTCCGACCCCAACAAGCCACTGGGCAGCTTCCTGTTCCTGGGCCCCACGGGCGTGGGCAAGACCGAGCTGTGCAAGGCGCTGGCCGGTTTCATGTTCGACAGCGAAGAGCACCTGGTGCGCATCGACATGAGCGAGTTCATGGAAAAGCATAGCGTGGCACGCTTGATTGGCGCGCCCCCCGGCTATGTGGGCTACGAAGAGGGCGGTTACCTGACCGAGGCCGTGCGCCGCAAGCCCTACAGCGTGCTGCTGCTGGACGAGGTCGAAAAGGCCCACCCCGACGTGTTCAACGTGCTGCTGCAGGTGCTGGACGATGGCCGCCTGACGGACGGCCAGGGCCGCACTGTGGACTTCAAGAACACGGTCATCGTGATGACTAGCAACATCGGCTCGCACCTGATCCAGGCCATGGTCGGTGAGGACAGCGAGGACATCAAGGACGCGGTGTGGGGGGAACTTAAATCCCATTTCCGACCCGAATTCCTCAACCGCATCGATGAAACCGTGGTCTTCCACGGCCTGGATGCGGCGCACATCGAGGCCATCGCCCAGATCCAGCTGCAGTTGCTGCAGCGCCGTCTGCAAAAAATGGACCTGGAAATGCACGTGACAGCGCCTGCTTTGGCAGAGTTGGCTAAAGTAGGGTTTGATCCGGTCTTTGGCGCACGTCCGCTGAAGCGGGCCATCCAGCAGCGCATCGAGAACCCGCTCTCGCGCCTGTTGCTGGAAGGCAAGTTCCCGCCCAAGAGCCGGATCGAGGTTTCGGTGGACCCTGTCCAGGCCCCCGGAGTCTTCAATTTCGGTCTGGTCGCCGCCGACGGCGGCGCCTGATCCGGGACGGCCAGCGCCGCAAGGGGCTGGCCGCATTCAGAAAGGGATTGCTTTGAACGATTTTTTGAACTGGGCCACCCGGTGGACCGTCCGCATCGTCCTGCTCATGGTCGGTGTCGTGTTCTTTCTGAGCCTGCTCACCGTGGGCTGCCTGCTGGCGGCCCTGTGGGGGCTGCGGGCCCTGTGGGCCAAGCTCACCGGTCAGCCTGTGACGCCCTGGGTCATGCCCATGCGCGCGGCCAGCAGCTGGACCAGCATGTACCAGCGCGCCGGCGGTTTTGGCGGCATGGCTGCGCAATCGGCGGCGGCTGCCGAAACGGCGCCCCCTTTCAGTACTGCGGCCGGCAGCAAGCGCGGCGGCATCCTGTCCCAGGTCGCCGGTGATGTGAGCGACGTGCAACCCCGCGAAGTCCACGAGCGCTGAGCCGGCCTTCCCAGGAAGGTCCCAACGAGAGAGAACGCGACGGAGACAACGCCAGCATGCACCTTCCTTCCCCCTGGCAGCAAGCGTTTGAGCTGCAATACCAGGCCAGCCGCCAGCACGTGGACGTGCCCGAGCTGGTGCGCCGAGAACGCCTGTTGCGCCTGCAGAAACTGCTGCACGAACATGGCACCACCCTGGCGGCCGCGGTGCAGGCCGACTTTGGCGTGCGCTCCCCCCAGTTGACCGAGATGGCCGACCTCATGGTGCTGCGCACCATGCTGCAGCAGACGCTGCGCCAGCTCAAGCGCTGGATGCGCACGCAGCGTGTCTGGACCCCCTTGCACCTGTTGCCCGCCACGGCGCGCATCGAACGCCAGCCGCTGGGGGTGGTGGGCATCATCTCGCCGTGGAACTATCCCCTGCAGTTGGCCCTGGGCCCGGCGATCGCGGCCCTGGCGGCCGGCAACCGCGTGATGCTCAAGCCCAGCGAACTGACACCGCACACCTCGGCCCAGCTGGCGCACGTGATCGGCCAGTTCTTCAGCCCCGAGGAGTTCTGCGTCATCCAGGGCGATGCCCAGGTGGCCAGCCAGTTTGCCGGCCTGCCCTTCGACCACCTGGTGTTCACCGGTTCGACCGCCGTTGGCCGCAAGGTGGCGATGGCCGCTGCCCAGCACCTGACGCCGACCACGCTGGAGCTGGGTGGCAAGTCCCCCTGCATCATCGGCAACGACTGCGATCTGGCGCAGGCCGCCGTGCGCATTGCCCACGGCAAGTTGCTGAACGCCGGGCAGACCTGCATCGCCCCCGACTACCTACTGCTGCCGCGCGGGCGCGAACAGGCCTTCGAGCAGGCCTACCGCAAGGCCGTGGCCCAGCTGTTTCCCGCACTGGCCGGCAACCCGGACTATGCGGCCATCATCAACCAGAAGCATTTCAACCGCTTGCGTAACCTGGCCCAGCAGGCGGAAAGCGAGGGCGCACATGTGCAGTGGCTGGAGGCCGGCCCTGCCAGTGCCAGCCCCGCGTCGGCCGCCCCCGGGTGGGGTGATGCGGTGCAGCGCCAGATGACGCCGGCCCTAGTGTGGAACGTGCACTCCGAGATGGACATCATGCGCGAGGAGATCTTCGGGCCCTTGCTGCCGGTGATCAGCTACGACCACCTGGACGATGTGGTGAAGGCCATCAACGCTGGGGAGCGGCCGCTGGCTCTGTACTGGTTCGGGCAGGATGTGCAGCAGCGTGACAGCGTGCTGCGCCGCACGGTCAGCGGTGGTGTGACCGTCAACGACACCTTGATGCACGTGGCGCACGACAACCTGCCATTTGGTGGCGTGGGCGCCAGTGGCTGGGGTGCGTACCACGGAGAGTCTGGTTTTTTACGCTTTTCTCACCAAAAGGGGGTCTTTTTGCAAGCAAAATGGAGCCCTGCTGCTTGGCTCTACCCCCCGTATGGCGCCAAGTTTGAGCGTGTCATGGCGCTCCTCAAGCGCTGGCACTGAGCGCTTGCCACTCTGAAAACGCCCCGAATGGCTTGGCGTGGCTTGTGCTTCGACAGGCCTAGCACATCCTTTTTGAAGGGGCAAGAAACCGGATACAGCCGTACTTGGGCAAATGGCTACAAACGAAAGGCCTAAGGTGAAAAACCGTTTTCACTGACAATTGCCGACTTTCGTTTTCAACACCTGTTCCCGTTTCCGGTTTTTCCATGTCCAATTACCAGGTTCGTCCTGCAACCCTTCGCGATGCGAAGGCGATTGCACAAATCCACACTGCTTCTGCGCTGGAAGCCTACCGTGGCATCGTGCCTGACGATCAACTGAAAGCCATGTCTTCCGTCGAGAAGCGCCAAGCTTACTGGCGTGAGGCCATTGAGTACTGCGAGCCGCAAGTGCAAGTGGCCATCGACGGTGACAAGATCGTAGGCTTTGTTGGCTTTGACCGTTCCCGTGACGAGAAGTCGCGCCAGACCACCGGTGAAATCTGGGCCATCTATGCGGCCCCTTCGCACTGGAACAAGGGCGTCGGCGTGACCCTGTGGGACGCTGCGCGCGAAGGCCTGCTTGAAGAAGGCTGTACCAACGTCACCGCCTGGGTCCCTTTGCGCAACGAGCGTGCCCTGCATTTCCATGAAATGGCAGGCTTCAAGCGCGAGATGTCGACCGCCAAGACGGCAGTCATTGCCGGCATCAAGATCGAGGAAGTCCGCCTCAAGCGGCCCTTGAACTGATTGCTGTCCACGGCCCGCTTCGGCGGGCCGATTTTTTTTGTACCCTGACCAAGGATTTTTGCATGCTGCACTGGCACCACCAAGGCGTTGACCACCAAGCTGCTTGGCGCAGTGAAAGCGGCCTGCCCGCGCCGCGCCGCGTGGTGGTGGCGGACGACACCCTGTCCGCCGATACCGCCTACCGCCCGGCGTGCGAGGGCACGGCCCTGCTGTGGCAGGGAGACTTCCAGAATGCGCGGCACCTGCTGGATGCGCTCAAGCGCCGCCTGGACAAGCCCGCGCGCAAGCCGGCCGGCAAGGCCGCAGGCCGGGGCAAGCCACGCCCGGCCGCGGAGCCGGTCAGCCCGGCCCAGGCCTTCCACCTGCACCGCCAGGCCCAGGGCCAGCGTGCGCGGGTGCTGAACAGCCTGCTGGTGCCGCTGCAGCCCGATTACGGCATGCAACTGCGCCGTGCGCCCGACTGGCGCGAAGCCTGCACCCAGGCCTGGGGCGCGCCCAGCGGTGATGCCGGTGTGCAGGTGGTGGCGCTGCGCGAGTTGCTGGGCGTGGTCGGCGCCTATGAGTGGCGCAAGAAGGGCGTGGCCATGCCGGTGCTGGGCGCGCAGGCGCGCATCCACCCGCACTACGGCGTGTTCTCGCCGGTGCGTGGGGAGTATGTGGACCTGGTCGCCCAGGCGCCCTTGCCGGCCGCGGGCCAGGCGCGGGCCTTTGACATTGGCGTCGGTACGGGCGTGCTCTCGGCGCTGCTGGTGCAGCGCGGTGTGCGCCAGGTGGTGGGCACCGACCTGTCGCCGCGCGCCCTGGCCTGCGCCCAGGAGAATCTGCAGCGCCTGGGCCTGTCCCAGCGCGTGCAGTTGCAGGCCTGCGACCTGTTCCCCGAAGGGCAGGCCGGTCTGATCGTCTGCAACCCGCCCTGGCTGCCGGCCCGCGCCGTGACCACGCTGGAGCAGGCCGTGTACGACGAGCACAGCGCCATGCTGCGGGGCTTCCTGACCGGTCTGCGCGCGCACCTGCTGCCGCAGGGCGAGGGCTGGCTGATCCTGTCGGACCTGGCCGAGCACCTGGGCCTGCGCAGCCGTGCCGAGCTGCTGGGCTGGATCGAGGCCGCCGGCCTGCAGGTGGTGGGCAAGCTGGACGTGCGCCCGCGCCATGGCAAGGCACAGGACGCGAGCGACCCGCTGCACGCCGCGCGTGCGCAGGAAGTCACCTCGCTGTGGCGCCTGCAGGCGCGTTGACGGCAGGGCGCTGACGGTTTCAGTTGGGGCTTTCCAGGCTGCGCTCGGGCAGCATGTCGGCCAGCTGCTGGCGCAGGACCTCGGCCCGCTCGGCGCCGGCATGCAGGTGCACGGCGCGCAGCAGCTGATCGCGGGCGTGCAGCATGCTGTCCAGATCCCGGGCTTCGCGCAGCATCTGGCGCAGGTGGTGGGCGGTGTCGTGCAGGCGGTTGGCAAACATGCGCTCGCACAGGTCAAACAAGTGCATGCGCACGCCCGCTAGGCTGACGGGCGCGGTGGCACTGGGGGACTCGGGCGCTGCCGTGGTCTGTTCCGCGCTGGGTTGCTGCAGGTAGCCGTCTTGCAGCAGGCGCTGCACCAGCGCCGCCCCCTGGCCGTGGTACATGGCCTGCAGCTGGGCCAGGGGCGTGCCCTCGGCCAGCAGCAGCAGGGAACGCTCGCGCAGGCTCAGGTGGCGCTGGCCAGGGGCCAGCTCCAGCAGGGCTTTGGGCGTGCGTTGCAGAGACATCGGTCGATTGCACACAAGCTGTGTGACAGCACGATGAAGCCGAGGCAGGAATGCCCCAGGCTTGCGACAATGGCAGGCTGGACGGCATCAAGCCCTCCATATTGATAGCTGCCTGCGCTTGCTGGACAAGCGCAGGAGCGTGATTTTGATCTGAAGGTGCCTGTGGGTGCCACTGAAAATTCCATGAGACTGTTGTTGGCCCCGATGGAGGGTTTGCTGGACTTTGTGCTGCGCGATGTGCTGACCCGGGTGGGCGGGGTGGACCGCTGCGTCTCGGAGTTCATCCGCGTCAGCGGCTCGCTGCTGCCGGACCGGGTGTTTCTGCGCTATATGCCGGAGCTGCGGCACGGCAGCCGCACCCTGGCCGGCGTGCCGGTGCGCGCGCAGTTGCTGGGCTCGGACCCGGTCAGCATGGCCGAGAACGCGGCCGCGCTGGCGCGCCTGCAGCCCGAGGGCATCGATCTGAACTTCGGCTGCCCGGCCAAGACCGTGAACCGCCACGGCGGCGGGGCGTCGATGCTCCAGGACCCCGAGGCGATCGCCACCCTGGTGGCCGCCGTGCGCCGCGCCGTGCCGGCCCACCTGCCGGTGTCGGCCAAGATGCGCCTGGGTTTCAACGACAAAAGCCTGATGCGCGAGTGCGCGCTGGCCATGGCCGAAAACGGCGCCTGCGAGCTGGTGGTGCACGCCCGGACCAAGGTGGAGGGCTACCGCCCGCCGGCCTACTGGGAGCTGATCCCCGAGATTGCGGCCGCCGTGCGCGTGCCCGTGGTGGCCAATGGCGAGATCTGGACCGTGCAGGACGCGCTGCGCTGCCGTGCGCAGTCCGGTTGCAGCGACCTGATGCTGGGCCGCGGCAGCGTGGCCGACCCGGGCCTGGCCCTGGCGGTGCGCCAGGCGCTGGCGCAGGGCGCGCAGGAGGCCCCCGAGCTGCCACCCGTGGTGGCCTGGGCGGATTTGTTGCCCCACATCCAGCGCTTTTGGTGGATGGTCTGCCGCGACCTGACGCCCAACCAGCGCGCTGGCCGGCTCAAGCAGTGGCTGAACCTGATGCGCCGCCGCTACCCCGAGGCCGAGGAGGCGTTCCAGTGCGTGCGCGTGATCACCCAGCAAAGCCTGGTGACGGCGTGGATCGAGCAGGAGTGCGCGCGTTGCGGCGTGCCCTTTGTGCTACACAAACAAGAGCTTGCCGCGTACGAACACCGGATGCCTGACGGCGATTACGTGCTGGAATGAAGCGCTGACCAGCGCAGGCAGCTGCGCTTTTTAGAGCAGATGGTCGGGCGCCAGCGGGCCGATCAGCTGGATCATCAGCCGCAGTGGCAGGCTGGCATCGGGTTCGCGGCTGCGGTCGCCCCAGTCGCTGCCCGCCGGGGCGCGCCACACCAGGCCGTGCGGCGTGTCCTCCACCCGCCAGGCGGCCTCCTGCAGCGTGGCCTCGATGTTGGCCGTGGCTTCCTGGGCCAGCTGGCGCGAGGCGATGAGCAGGGCGATCTCGGTGTTCTGCAGCTGCGAGCGCATGTCCAGGTTCATGGAGCCGACCACGGTCAACTTGTGGTCCAGCACCAGCATCTTGGAGTGCAGCATGGCGCGCGACTGGCCTTGCGAGCCAGTGATCGTGCCCGCCGTGCCGCGCAGCGTGCCGGTGCCGACGTGGCCGTCCTGCAGGCTGCGCAGCTCATACAGCTCGATCCCCTGCTGCAGCAAGGCCAGACGGTGGCGCGCATAGCCAGCATGGGCCAGCGGTGCATCGTTGGAGGCCAGCGAGTTGGTCAGGATGCGCAGCCGGATGCCCCGCGCGCGGGCGCGGGCGAAGGCCTGCTTCATGTCGTCCCCTGGCACGAAGTAGGGCGAGACAATGAGGATGTCGCTGCTGGCATGGTCGATCAGGGCCAGCAGGCCGCTGACCACATTGTCCTGGCCGACCACCGGGGCCAGCACCTGGCGCAGGGCCTGGCGGTTGGGCGAGGTCGGCTGGCCGCGCGGTGCGGCCTCCTGCGTGGACGGCAGGCGGATCGGCAGCAACTGGGTGGCATGGCCGTCTTCGGCATCGGCCGGCGGTGTGGCCGTGTCGCCGGCGGCGGCGCTGCCGGTGTCTGGTGGCGCGTCCTCGGGGGGCGGCGGAATCTTCCCCGGGGCATCGGCCAGCACCAGGGCCGGTGCCCAGATCCACGGCACGGCCTGCAAATCCATGGGCTGCAGCTCTGCGGTTTTGCTGGTGGCGATGGCGGCCTGCACCAGCGCCTGTTCCTGGTCCTCGCTGGCGTGCTCGCGCAGGCGCAGCAGTTCGGGCTCGGACACCAGCGCACTGACGGGGTAGGCGCGGGCGTCGTTCCAGTAGCGGTCGAAGCTGGCGGACAGCTGGCGCACGGCGGCGCCGGCCGCCATCACATCCAGGTCGATGAAGTTGTCGCTGTCCAGGGCATCGAAGTAGGCGTCGCCCAGGTTGCGCCCACCGGTGATGCCGATGCTGTTGTCGGCAATGAACAGCTTGTTGTGCATGCGCTGCTGGGCGCGCTGGAAATCGGTCAGCGTGGACAGTGCCCGCAGCATGGTCGAGCCGCGTGGCCCCGTCAGCGGGTTGAACATGCGCATCTCGATGCCGGGCACAAACGCCAGGCGCATGACCTGTGCGTTCTTGCCGGCACCATGGAAGTCATCCAGCAGCACCCGCACGCGCACCCCGCGCTGTGCGGCCTGCACCAGGGCCTCCAGCAGGCGGGCGGTGCTGGCATCGGCGTGGATGGCGTAGTACTGCAGGTCCAGGGTCTGGGTGGCGGCCTGCACCAGGGCCAGGCGGCTGGTGAAAGCCGCCTGGGCGCCGCCCAGCAGGGTGAAGCCCGAGGTGTAGCGCGTGCCGGCGGCCTGGCGCTGGGTCTGCACCATCTGCCCCAGGGGCGTGGCCTGTGGGGCCGCCAACGCCGTGCTGGCCGTGCGTGGCGGCATGGGCGGCAGGCTGCCGCAGGCCGTCAAGCCCAGGGCGCTGGCGCAGAGCAGGCCGTACAGTGCCAAGCGCCGCAGGGCGCGGCCAAAGCGTGCAGGCAGAAGAAAAGGCATGCAGGAATTTATAAGACGGCGCGGCGGCGCTGGCCTGTCAGACGCCAGAGGTTTTGCACGGGCGGCGGAGGCTTAAAACTGGTCGCGGCCGGCCACACGGGCCACGATGCGCAGGTCGTTGCCGATGCGGCTGACGTCCTGCCACTGCAGCGGCACACCCTGTGCCAGCTCGTCCAGTGGGCCAAAGTTGGCCAGCCCCATGCCGCCGGTGCCCAGCAACTGGGGGGCCAGGTAGAGCAGCAGCTCATCGACCAGGCCTTCACGCAGCAGGGAGCCATTGAGCTTGAAGCCGGCTTCCACATGCAGCTCGTTGGTGCCGCGGGCGCCCAGATCGCGCAGCATGGCGGCCAGATCGACCTTGCCGTGTGCGTTCGGCAGTGCAATCACGGTAGCACCCAGCGCTTGCAACGCCTGGGTCTTGGATGGATTGTGGTTGGAGGTGTAGATGGTGCAACCGCTGGGTGCTTTTAAAACATGCGCATCCAGGGGCATGTCCAGATGGCTGTCGATCACCACCAGCTTGGGCTGGCGGGGCGTGGCCACCTCGCGCACATTCAGGCGCGGGTTGTCTTGCAGCACGGTGCCGATGCCCGTCAAGATGGCGCAGGCCCGGGCCCGCCAGGCATGTCCGTCGGCACGCGCAGCGGGGCCGGTGATCCACTGGCTGCGGCCGTTGTGCAAGGCCGAGCTGCCATCCAACGAGGTGGCCGCCTTCATGCGCACCCAGGGAGTACCTCGCACCATGCGGCTGAAGAAACCCAGATTCAGCTCGCGCGAAGCCAGGCCGGCGGGCGCGTACACCTCGACCTGCACCCCGGCGGCCCGCAACTTGGCAAAACCTTGGCCGGCCACCTGCGGGTTGGGGTCGGTGATGGCGCCGACCACCTGGGCGATGCCGGCGTCGATCAACGCATGGCAGCAGGGGCCGGTGCGCCCGGTGTGGGAGCAGGGCTCCAGCGTGACATAGGCCGTGGCCCCCTGGGTGCTGTGGCCTTGCGTCGCGGCATCGCGCAGCGCCATGACCTCGGCATGCGGCCCGCCGGCTTGCTGGGTGAAGCCCTGGCCGATGACCTGGCCCGTGGCGGACACCAGCACACAGCCCACGCGCGGGTTGGGGTTGGAAATGAAAAGCGCCTGACGAGCCAGATCAAGCGCTTGTTGCATGAAGGGGGAGTGGGTCATCTTGCCCCGGATGGTAATCCAAGCGCGACCAGGCTTATTTGTCCCAGCAACTGGCGTTGTAGCTGCTGTCGCCTTGCTTCTTACCCGCCGCCCCGCGGATGCCGGTGTGGGTCAGTGTGTAGGTACCGCACTGGTCGCTGGCCTGGGGGCCCGGCGATTTGGGGGTTGCCGTCAGGCTGAATGCCATTTCTGTATTGTTGGCGGCAAATCCGATCGTGTAGCGCTTGCTTTTGTCATTCGCCCAGGTCAACGCGTCGGGTAGTTCGGTGGGATAGACACCGGTGGCGGTGGAGGCGCGCTCCAACCACTGCTGGGCCTGAAGCAGCCCCGCCCGAGCATCGGCCCGGTGGCCACGCTGCACATAACTGGTGTAGCTGGGGTAGGCGATCGCCCCCAGAATGCCGATGATCGCGACCACGATCATCAATTCGATGAGAGTAAAACCATCTTGTCGGCTGTGCGAATGCTGGTGCATGAGGTTTGCGTTCCTTCTTCTTACTTCAATTGGCGCCAACTGGGGCGCATGGAGCTTTCTGGCATGCGTGCCAGGGTATCGCGGCCACCCCCACCCCCGGTTAGGTCGACAATCCGGTCTCGTTTGGTGATCAGAATAGGGGTGCCCGTCTTAACCGCCGCACGGTCCACGTTCAGGTCGTCGGCGTTGTAGAGGCCATCGCCGTTGTAGTCCACAAGTTGAATGGTGGCGCGCTTACCGTCCATGATGTTGATCAGGGTGCGGAACTGGCTGCCGGCGCTGGTGTCGACCTTCACCGGGACACAGCTTTCATTGATGTTGTCGCTTTCGCTGTTCTTGATGCCTGAGGGCGTCTCTGAATAAACGGCCAGAATGTTGCTGCCATCAAAGAACTGCATGGGCTTGAGCAGACGCTCACCAGTGACCGGAAAATCGAGGTACCAGCCCTTGTAGTTTTTCCAGGTCTCCGCCTTCAGTTCCTGTGTGGCGGTGACGGTGGCAAAGTCACCGTCCACGGTCGTGATACTCTGTTTGGCCAAGGTCACGCCGGTTGCTCCCATGGTGCCTACAGGGGCTGGCGTGGGAACGCAGCTGGTGTTAGTGCTGCAATCGTTGCTCCCAGGGTGAACCTCCAGCGAGGTTTTGTCGGCATTCATGCGGTAACGCGTGCTGTCGAGCACGGAATACAGCGTTTGCACGTTCTGCGTGATGTCAGTGCGTCGGTCGTTGGATGTGACGTTGCGGCCGGTGCCGAAAGCCACCATCATGCCTCCCACGGGAACCGTCTTGGCATTTTTGCCCTCGCCCACCACCATGCTCCGGTCGTTGGCCCGCACAGTAGGCGGTGCAGTGATGGGTTGAACTTGATTGCGTGTGCCATTCAGTGCCACGGGGCCGCGTGCGGTGAAAAGCGGTCTGTTGTTTCCGAATGCCACCTGCCAATTGCTGTCATTGGCGCTGGTGAGATCAAACTTCCAGAGATTGCCCAGGTTGTCGCCGGCATACACTATGTCGGTTGTGCCGTCTCCGTCTAAATCCGTCAGAGCTGGGGAAGACAATCCGTTGTCCAGTGCATTGCCGGAACCTGTGGCGTCGGTCGTGGCCTGGATGCGCTTGAGTGCCTTGTTCCCATCCAGGTATTGCACCAGTAGCACCGGGCGCTGGTTGGTGCTGTTGTAGCCGTTGCCCATCACCACGGCCCAGCGGCCGTTGTTCATGCGTGTGATTTGCGTGGCCTCCTGTAGGTTGGCGGGGTTGCGTCCGGGTTGGGCTGTGATATGACCAATGTCGCCATCTTCAGCGACGGTTGCGTTACAAGCGGTTTGTGCAGAACCGCTGAGTGCGCTGCAATTCGCGGCGGCTTCCGAGCTGGCGCGGGTGCGGTCCAGCACCACCAGATCGGAGGCTGGCGTGCTGCTGAAGGTCGATGGATTGGTGACGTTCAGCAGGAAATAGCCTTTGCCACCAGCCCCCAGCGTGCCAACCAGCAGGGTCTTCCATGTTTCGTTATCACGGATGTCGCCAGTCATTGGCGAGCCATCCACGTAATAACGGTGCTGATAATCCTTGTCAGACAGGCTTTTCAGCCCTGCGACCACACCGCGTGGTACATAGGCGAGCAGTTCTTTGCCGTCCTTGGCGGAGAAGCCATGCAGCATCCCGTCATTGCCTCCTACGTACAGGATGGGTGTACGATCTTTTTGCGCTTTGACAAAACTTGAATAGCCGAGTGAGTAATTCCCGATGGGGCCACCCGTGTACCAAATTTCAGAGTTGACCACGTCACCTTGTCGGCTATGACGTATGCGCATCGGCCTTTCGGTCGTTGTGCCTTCCAGGGATTTATCGCCCCGGATGTAATTGATGATGTTTTGTGCCTGGATTTTTTGGGCTGTGGTCAGGTCGCCGGATGTGGTCACACCCAATAAGTTTTTGATTTGGGCTGTGCTGTAGCCGATGGGAGTTTCCATGGATGGCCATTTGAACGCGGTGCCCGCATTGGTGCTGTCACTCCAAGTCAAAATTAGCCGGTTGTCCAACGAAGTCAATTCATCCAGTCGCATGGCGGTGGTTTTGCTTTCCCAGCCAGAAATGACATCGGGAAAGCGAATGCATGTTTTTTCAGGTTCGGTTTTGGTTGGACAAGCGTATTCTTCCGGCTCAATCGCACGTGATGCCGTGATGTAGCCACTCCAGCCATCCTTGGGGCTGTAAACCGAGGCAAAGATGCCCGCATTGTTTTGCGATACGTTATAGCCGCTGGTGCTGCCACCGCCCGCTATTTCGTCAGGCAAGGGTGCGCTTTCCTCGTTGATTTTTCCGATGATTTCGGTGAAAGCCTTGGCGAGGTCTTCGGCCTCTGTGATGGCATAAAAGCGGCCGCGTCCATTGATTGCCGAATGCCATAAATCGAGCGATCGCCTGTTTTCATTGCCCATGTTGGGCCAGGTCTGCCAGCCAGTGACTAAATCGACAAAACTATTGTCATAACCGAATGGAACTTTGGTGGATGGTGCAATAATTTCGCTGGCTCCAGGCCAGGTTACAGCTTCATCACTGAAGCCGATGGTGTAAGTCACCATGTGAGGCCAAGTGGCTGGATTGTATTTGGGATTCCAATACTTTTGTAAATCTACTGATTTTGTCTCTTGGCGAGTTCCTATTTTTACTTGTTCTGTGCCAATTTGTCCGGTTCCCCATTGGTTGCAGCCCCACCATCTATTGTCTATGCATATTGGGCCATATATAGGTCTGGTTTCGAAAACATCCACGGTTTTTGTCTTGGTGAAGGACTCGATGGCGCTTGCATCATCATAAATTTTGGATGGTTTTAGATTTTCTGAATCTTTGAGTTTGGTTGGGTCTTGGAGGGGATTCATCCAACTTTTGAAAGCCCAGTCGGACAACGTGTCTGAGGTGTCATCCTGATAAATTCTGGTTTGATCAGAATTGGTGTTATATGCTTGACGTCCATTCAAAGCGGACCAGTTTGTCCCGTCCTGATTAGCTCCCGATGTATCGCCATTCCATCTGCCGTCGGTCATCATGATGTGGTAGTTGCGACGACATCCTAAATATTCAGTAGATTTGCTGCCGGTCCCGCCGGGATCGGTCGACCAAGGGCTGTTCTTGCTGAGTGTGCGACGCATATAGGCATCAGCTTGACTGAACATCTTGTGGGAAGGGGTGCCGTTGTCAGCCTTGATGCCAGCGACAAAACTCAAAAAATTGGCGCGGTGTGATTTGTTGCTGACGATGGCGTCGATTGGGCGCATGGAGTTTGTATTCATGCTGCTACTGTTGACGTTGCCAGCATCGCTGGATTTGGCGTTGTTATGCATGGTTTGCCATGCAATACGTATTTTGTTATCTGGAATCAGTGTTTTATCTTCAAAAACTGTTTTGAGTGAGTATTTTAAAACGTTGATGCGTTTGGCATTGTCTTTCCACTTTCCATTCGAGTCTGGGTAGGTGTAACCAGCCCCCGTACTGGATGAGCCATCTCGGGATGTCTTGATGCCGTATTCCATACTTCCAGAGTCATCGATCGAGATAATCACGTTCGGTGCGACAAAAGCTGATTTGGAGGTCGGGAGAGGTGGTTCCTGGACCAATTCCAGCGACCAACTGTTTGGTGTGGTTAATACGGCAAGAATGGCAATAGTGAGTGCGCTGTACTGAAAGGGCAGCTGCTTGATGCAATGCATGACGTGCTCCTTGTTCGCTAAATAAGAATAGAAGTAAAAACACTGGCTAAGACACAGAAATTGGCCAGCACTCCATGGGTTTCGATGCCTGGTTTCAATCTCTGAGCCGTTGACGTGCGTAGGTTTGCTGCAGGACGACGGTAGTGCCAGGCTTGCGTCCCACAGCCAATGCGGTGATGCGAAATACAACGTAAACATCCAGGTTCAATGGCAGTTGACTGGTGGACGCATCCACGATGAGATTGGCGCTTTTGGCTGCATCGCTGTAGCGCATGATTTCTATCCAGTACCAGCCGCCGCGGCCAGCATCGGTCTCAGTCAGGATGGGGTTGAGTGGACCATTGGC
>NZ_BBJR01000002.1 GCF_000739875.1 Comamonas aquatica NBRC 14918 | reverse complement strand
TACATCGATTCGTTCGTGATGCACGCGAAGTAAGTCAAGAGGGCGGACGGTGTAATGCTTTTCTGCTGTGGCGCTGGGCTTGTGCCCTTGAATTTGAGCAACTACCCCGGCAGGTACCTCTAGCCATTCAGTGAGACTTTTAAAGCTGCGACGCAGTCCATGCAGAGTTAAGTCTGGAATGTCTGCTGCTTTGCAAGCTCGGTCGTGAGCGTGATTGGGCTCTGTGATCGCTGCTTGGACTTTGCGGTCGCTGGCAAAGACATATTCGTTGCGGCGCGGCAAGGCGGCAATGAGGTGGTGGACGTAGGGAGTTAGTGGAATAACTCTTTCTCCTTCGACCTTGTCACGGATTTTGAGCCCTCGCCAGTGAAGATCTATATCGTCCCAGCGTATATCTATCACTTCTCCTGGACGCGCTCCAGTCAAGAGAAGAATCTGCAGATAGGCCGAGACAACTGGATTCCCTATAGCGCAGACAGCGGTGAACCATGCTGGTAGTTGCTCTTTCAGTAGTGCATCTTGCTTCACGCGGGGCTTACCCAATGCCTCGCGCGACTTGCGGGTTTTGGCTGGGTTCGTACTGGGAACGATTGATGAGTATTGAGGGTGTTCTGAGCACCAGGTTAGAAAAGTGCGTAGTAGTCGCCAAGCTAATCTTGCGGCGGTTGGGCGTGTTTTACCTTCTGTCGTTGCCCAAGACTCAATGACTGAAGCGCTTAGTTCGCGTAGAGGCAGATGCATGAGTGAATGAAGGGGGCCTGCATTAGTCACGCCACTCCCTCTGGTTCCTCGAATCGCTTGTTTCCCCCCGCTGCGCGTTAGACGCTCATGATCATTGATGTGATGTTGGCCCCAATACGGTGTCCTTTCTTGAAGATAGGCTTGCCATGCTTCTTCAGCCGTAATGGCTTCGATCTTTTCAATTTGCTCTTTTGCCGCTTGTGCAGCGAGCGCATCACGTTTGAGCTGCCTTGGATCTTTTCCCTCGTCGATCAACCTTTGTAATTCGCGAGCCTTGGCTTGAGCGTCGGGGATTTTCCAAGCCTCTGTTCCACCTATGGTGATGCGAATGTCCTTACCTTGATAGACGCCTTGGAATACATAAGAGGGTTTTCCGCTTGGGGTAGCGCGTAAACCAAGGCCGGGAGCGGTTGAGTCCCACATGAAAGCTTGGCGCTTATCGGCAGGGCACTTGAAGGCGTTAATGCGGGGAACCGTAAATGCGACCTTGGCCATAGGGTGTGTTTTACGAAAGTCTTACATCGCCAAGTATGTAAGGGCGAATGTAAGACTTTTTGATGAAAAAAGGCGAATTTAGATCAACACTGAGACCAAGCGGAATGGCTTGAAATTCTTGTATATTGTTGATTTAATTGAATTGTATGTATATCAATCAACAAAGGCAAATGCTGATTTTTTGGGACTCATAATCCCTTGGTCGTCGGTTCAAGTCCGCCACGCCCTACCAAAAAATAACCGATGAAAACAAGGCTCTGCGAGAAATCGTGGGGCCTTTTTTCTTGGGCGGTTGCCACCCGCTGCAGACGCCGACCGCGGATGGCATCGGGGGCTGCAATCGGCTCAACTCCACGGCAAGCGCCGCGCAGGTCCTTGTCGATGTGGGGATCAAGCCAAGCGGAGGTTCACTCGATGCAGCGCAAGCCCGCTCAGGCGGCTGCCGGTGTCGCCACCGTCGCGGCATCGTTGGCCAGTGGCAGATCCCAGCGCATCGCATGCCAGGGGTGCTGGGGCTGCGTCACCCATTGCGCCACGTCTTCGGGGGTGAAGACAGTCCCCAGCACATCGCTGCGCCCGGTAGCTGTCCATTGCGCACGGCCTTGGGCGTAGGCCTGGCCGAAGGCCTGCCAGCTGTCAAAGCACTGCTGGGCGCGCTGGGCATTGAGCATCAGCACCTGCCACTGGGTGGTATCGTCGAGCCAGCCCAGCAATCTGGCGCTGCGCACAAAGAAGGTCACGCGCGCGCAGGCAAAGGCCATGGCGGCACGGGCGTTGTCGTGGCGTTGTAGGCGCTGCAGGTCAAGCATGAACCAGCGCTGACGCAGCGCATCGGGTAATTGCTGGCGCACCTGTGCGTCGCTGAGATCGGTGCGCAGGCCCATGTGGTGCAAGACCATCGGGCGCAGCTGCTTGGCCAGCGATTCGGTGGCGCCATCCAGGTCGCTGGCAAAGCCCCCTTGCATGGCGTGGTAGGCCATGGGGTGGGCCAGCGCCAAAGCCCAGTTGTATGCGGCGCTCCCTGCCTGGTAGCTGATGATGTCGCCGCGCTGCTTGGCGGCCTTGAGGCGCTGGAAGCCGCTGCGCAGCACCCAGTAGATCAGGGCGATGACCAGCAAGAAAATCATCCAGCCGTTCATGTACGCATTCCCGTGCGGCCTGGCCGCTGTTTGGCCAGCAGCAGGGTCTGCTGCAGCGCCGGCGAAAGGTGCATGCGCTCCAGGGTTTCGTGGCCGACGGCATCCTTGCGGGCGGCCACCATCCATTGCACCAACGGTGAGTGCAACTCCAGCAGCGGCAGCAGACGGGGGTGCTGCTGCACCAGCCACAGCTGTTCGTCGTCGGTGCGCAGCGCCTGCACCGTGCACCACGGGGCAAGCCCGGGGTGTGCCTGCAGTAGTTCGGGGGGGCGGCGGACGATGCCCATCGCCAGGGCGTCCTCCGGCACTTCGTCGTTGAGGGGCAGGTGGTTGAGCAGGTCCACCACATCGGCGGCATAACGCGCAATCGGCGGGCGGTTCTGCTTGCCCTTGATCTGCTCGATCTGCAGTGAGCCGTCGGTTTGCACATAAGCGTTGACGGTGATGCGCGGCTGGGCCGAGCCGGTGCGGTAGCTGAACAGCCGCATGCGGCCAGATTCAAGCCCTGTGGCGTAGTGTTCGCCATAGCCACCGCTGAAACCCTGGCGGTTGGCGAACTGGCCGACGCAGTGCCCCATCATCTGGCTCTCATAGGCCATTTCCTGGCGCAGCTGCGGACTGCGGGCATCGAACTCCACAAACGTGCCATGCTGGCCACGCAGCAGCCCTTGCACGGCGTGCTGGCTGTGCGCCACCCGGCCGCTGTTTTGCTTCTTCTCGAAAGCCAGGTGCTCCAGCGTCCAGCGTGCCAGTGCCTGCGGGCAGTTGATGCGCTGCAGCTTGCCTTCCAGCGAGGTGCCTTTGCGGGTGGAGAGAAACTCCACCAGCCGCGTTTCCAGTGTGAGCACCGCCGCGCTGTCGGGCTGGATCCACCACAGCGCAGGCAGGGCTTCGCCGGCTTGCTGGCGGGCCAGCCGCTCCAATGTCCATCGCGCAGGCTCTTGCAGCCCTGCCAGCTCCTGCAACTGCGGGGCATCGTCAATGCGAAGGATGGCCGGCGCATCTGCCTGCAGATTGCCCACCACATGGCGGTAGAAATGGTTGGCCAGCCAGGCGGCCACCTCGGCAGCATCGCCACGCGCGGCGCTGCGCTGCTGGATGTGCTGCTTGATGGCGGGTGCATTGACGACATCGCGCGCCTGGTAGGCGCTGGCCACGGCGGGCGCAACGGGGCGGGTCTCCGTGGCTTGGCTCACCAGAACCTCCACCAGGGCCGACGGTCTGCTGTGGCACTGCTGGACGGTGCGTCGCGCTCGGCCAGTTTGCGCTGGGCACGCTCGATGCCAGAGAGCACCATCTGCTCCTCCTCCTCGCCATCCTCCGGGACCAGGTAGCTGTGGGCTTGCTGGTGCAGCGCCACGCACTCTTCGAGCAGCTCGGGGTAGGCTTCCAGGGCACAGGCCAGGCGGCGCAGTGCATAGCAGTCCTTGAGGGCGATCACTTCGTCCTGGTGCTCGCGCAGGCGTGGCAGCACCAGCTCGGGGCGGGTGCTGGAAAAGAAGTCCAGCAAAGACATCAGGGCCGACAGGTAGTTGCGCCGCACGCTGCGCTGGACATCCGGAGCCAGTTCGCCAAACCATTCGTCCAGGCGCTCCATCCAGATGCTGATTTCATCGTCGCGGTCGAGCCTGTAGAGCGCATAGCCCACACTGGGCAGATAGCGCGTGGGCTCGTGGCGGCTGTAGCCATGCTCCTGGGCGTAGTGCCACAGACGCTCGGCGTCTGCCACGGTCTGCGCGTCGTTGTCCATGCCCACGGAGCACCAGATCAGGCTGTTGTGGTGCTCGGCAAACGGGCTGCTGCCCAGGCCTTTGTGGTGCAACTCGGCCGCCTCGTCGTAGCGCCCCATGAAGCGGTATTTGATGGCCAGGTTGTTGCACAGCATGGAGTACACGTGCAGGTCGGCATCGTGGTGGCGGCCTTCGCCGGTGGCCCAGAAATGCTCGAAGCGGCGCAGGCCTTCTTCGTAATAGCGCACGACCAGCGGCTCGCGGGCGGTCTGTGCGGGCACTTTCTTTTTGCCGCCCATCAGCGGGGCCAGATCGTCGGCATCGTCCAGCACCACACCGGCGGCGTAGCACCAGTGTGCGCCCTCTGCGGTGGGGAAGGGGCGCGCCAGCGCCTCCTCCAGTGGCAGCGCGGCAAAACGCGCCGCCCAGAGTGCGGACAGCTTGTTGCCGTCGGCCATCTCGGGGTGCTGGCCCACGCCGATTTCCAGCAAGGGCAGGGCCAGCTCCAGCTGGCGCTGCTTGGCCAGGCGCATGCCTTCGATCAGCGCCAGCACCGGGTGCTGGGGCTGTGTGGCACGCACCCTGTCTAGGTAGAAGTTGGCCGGGTGCGGTGCCCGGGTTTGCTGGGCCAGCAGGCGGCGCACGTCTTCATCGGTCTGGCTGATGGCCAGCACCAGCGCCCAGGTGGTGGCATGGGCAGGGTCGCCGGGGAACTGCTGCTTGGCCAGGTTGAAGGCGGCGACGGCCGAGCCCGGGCGGGCGTGGAGCACGCTTTCCAGCGCCAGATCGGCGGCCTCGCGCATGCGGCCGGCCTGTACCAGCCAGCCCAGAGACAGGGCGCTGAAGGCATCCGTGTTGTCATCGGTCAGGCTGACGCGGCCCTTGGGCGCCAGCTGCAGCGCAGCGTCCAGTTGCCCGGCCTGGGCACAAGCCTGCGCTTGCAGGCGGGTGATCTTGACCTGGCGGTGGGCTTGCACCGCCTGGGAGGGTGGGGGACTCTCCCGCTGTGCCAGCTTGTGCTCGCAATCCATGAGCAGGGTGGGCAGGCTGTGCGGGGCCAAAGGCAAGACATGTTCCGCCAGCGTCATCCAGCGGTCAAAGTCCACATGCTGGTCGGCGGGGGCATCGCGCAAAGTGTGGATGGCGCTTTGCACCAGGGCCGGCACCTCGGCGTGGCGCCCCGCCTTGTGCCGGTAGTCGGCCGTGCGCACCAGCAGCAAGGCGTCGAGGTAGGCGGCATCTTCGGCCAGCTCCGGGTTGCCGCGCTCTTGCGCGCGTTGCAGCGGGAGCGCGTCGGCCACGGCCTCCCACGCGTGCAGCTGGTGGGCGAGCCAGTTCCAGCTCTGCCAATACCGGTCGTCGTCACTGTCACGGAAGCGCGCGTCGATCGCCTGGGCCGTCGGGGGCAGCAAGGCGCGGGCGGCGTCGGGGTCAAACCCCATGCGGCTGTGAATGTCGCAGAGGTTGAGCCGGATGGCCGCTTCCGCGCGGGCGTGGCCTTCTGCGGCCAGCACGCGCTCGCGGTGCTGCTGCAGTGCCGCGTTGGCCGTGGCAGGCTGCTCCAGCTTTAACCAAAAGTCGTGCAGCAGCGCCAGCTCGTCGGCACTGGCGGGCGCTAAAGGCTGTTGGTTCAGCAGCTCGGCCGCGGCGGCCATCCGCTCTTGGGGCTGGATGGTGGTGTGGCGGTTTTCGCCGTAGTCGTGGAGCAGGTCTCGGGCTTGTTCGAGCAGCGCGTAGAGGGCTTCGCCCTGAAGTGCGGCAGTGGGGTTCATGGTGTCCAAAGGGCAGTCTGTCGGCGTGGGGTCGGTGCCGGTGCACGGTCTGGGGTCGGTCTGGGTGGATGGTCCCGCTTTCCCTGGGTGGCGCTTGGTCGCGCGGCATCGCATGCCCTGCACTCTATCGGAGACGGGCCCTGCGCAGACCGAATCGCCCCGGATTGGTGCTCCATCGCATCTGGGTGATGGCATCGGAGGACAGTGCGATGCGTGTGCGGGCCGAGGCCTGTGGGGCCGGGTGGTGCCCCTGCCGGCCGTGGTGCTTCCGGGGCGGCGCGCGGGCGCTGTGGAACTTCGGCGCTACCGTGTGCTCTGAAGCAGGGCGTGTGAACCTGATCCAAGGATATGACTATGCTGATTCAGACTGGTGCTTCGGGCTTTATCCACCCGCATGGCAGCGAGATCACCCCGGAAGGCGTGTACCTGCGCCGGCGCGAATTGCTGCA
Source organism: Comamonas aquatica NBRC 14918 (assembly GCF_000739875.1). Lineage (GTDB taxonomy): Bacteria > Pseudomonadota > Gammaproteobacteria > Burkholderiales > Burkholderiaceae_C > Comamonas > Comamonas aquatica. The sequence goes on along the minus strand of NZ_BBJR01000002.1, from coordinate 37,041 downwards.
GTGGGCCGCCCTGGGCGGTATGACGGTGGCGTCGGGGAGCGCCTTTGCCAAGGCGGACACCCCGGACGCTCTGGCGCCCTTGCGCGCCCTGCCTTCCAACGTGCCGGGTGCGCTGGCCCTGGACAAGCAGACCCCGTTTGCCGATGCCTCCAGCTACAACAATTTCTATGAGTTCGGCCTGGACAAGGGGGACCCGGTGCGCAATGCGCAGGCGCTGCCCACCCGGCCGTGGACGGTGCGTGTGGAAGGGCTGGTCCAGCAGCCCAAGACCTTCGACCTGGATGCGCTGCGCAAGCTCAGCGCCCTCGAGGAACGCATCTACCGCCTGCGCTGCGTGGAGGGCTGGTCCATGGTGATTCCCTGGATCGGCTATTCGCTGTCCAAGCTGCTGGCCGAGGTGCAACCCCTGGGCAGCGCCAAGTATGTGGAGTTCGTCACGCTGGCCGATCCCAAGGTGATGCCGGGGCTGCGGCGCTCGGTGCTGGACTGGCCCTACACCGAGGGGCTGCGCATGGACGAGGCCATGCACCCGCTGACCCTGCTGACCCTGGGCATGTACGGCCACGAGCTGCCCAAGCAGAACGGGGCCCCGGTGCGCGTGGTGGTGCCCTGGAAGTACGGTTTCAAGAGCGCCAAAAGCATCGTCACCATCCGCCTGGTTGAGCGGGAGCCGGGCACCGCCTGGAACAAGGCGGCGCGCAATGAATATGGCTTTTATTCCAACGTCAACCCGGATGTGCCGCATCCGCGCTGGAGCCAGGCCACCGAGCGGCGCATTGGCGAGGGCGGCCTGTTTGCCCCCAAGCGCAAGACCCAGCTGTTCAACGGCTACGAGGCCCAGGTGGGGCAGCTGTATGCGGGCATGGACCTGCGCAAGCACTTCTGACGGGGCGCGATGTCGTTGTCACTGAAAGGCCTGCAGCGCGTGGCGCTGCATCTGCTGTGCCTGGTGCCGGTACTGTGGCTGTTCTCTCTGGCGGCCACCGACGGTCTGGGGGCCAACCCGGCCGAGGCCCTGCTGCGCGACCTGGGTCTGTGGGCCCTGCGTTTCGTGTGCCTGGCGCTGGCCGTCACGCCGCTGCGCGTGTGGCTGGGCTGGACCCGGCTGGCGGCCTACCGGCGCATGCTGGGGCTGTATGCCTTCTTCTACGGCAGCCTGCACTGGGTGTGCTACCTGCTGCTGGACATGGGGCTGGACTGGGCGGCGGTGCTGGAGGATCTGGCCAAGCGGCCCTTCATCCTGGTGGGCACCCTCGCCTGGGGGATTTTGCTGGTGCTGGCCGTCACGTCCATCCCACGGCTCATCCGGCGCCTGGGGGGCAAGCGCTGGCAGGCCCTGCACCGCGCGGTCTATGCGGCGGCGGCGCTGGCCGTGCTGCACTTCTGGTGGATGCGTGCCGGCAAGAACAACCTGGCCGAGGTGGGTGTCTACCTGGCCATCGTGGCCGCGCTGCTGCTGGCGCGCGTGCTGCACCGCTACACCAAGGGGCGGCGCATCGGTCCCCCCAGGCAGCCGGCGCGCTGACGCCTGGACCGGCCCTGTGGGCCGGCCGGGCGCACCTGCTCAGGCCTGGATCAGGACTTCACCGCGCAGGGTGTAGGTCATGGCCTCGGTGATCTTGACGTCGACCAGCTGTCCGATCAGGCGCTCCTGGCCAGGGAAGTTGACCACGCGGTTGCACTCGGTGCGGCCCATCAGCTCGCCGTTGTCGCGCTTGCTGAAGCCTTCGACCAGCAGCTTTTGCACGGTCCCCACGCGTTCCAGGCTGATGTCCTTGATGTTCTGGTTGATCACGGCCTGCAGCTCTTGCAGGCGGCGCAGCTTGACCTCGTGCGGGGTGTCATCGTGCAGGTTGGCTGCGGGCGTGCCGGGGCGGGGGCTGAAGATGAAGCTGAACGAGTTGTCAAAGCGCACGTCGTGGATCAGCTTCATCATCTTCTGGAAGTCGTCCTCGGTCTCGCCGGGGAAGCCGACGATGAAGTCGCTGCTCATCGCCAGATCGGGGCGGATGGCGCGCAGCTTGCGCACCGTGCTCTTGTATTCCATAGCGGTATACCCGCGCTTCATGGCCATCAGGATCTTGTCGCTGCCGTGCTGCACGGGCAGGTGCAGGTGGCTGACCAGCTGGGGGATCTTGGCGTAGGCTTCGATCAGGCGCGGAGTGAACTCGTTGGGGTGGCTGGTGGTGTAGCGGATGCGCTCGATGCCGGGGATTTCGGCCACGTATTCCAGCAGCAGGGCAAAGTCGCAGATCTCGGCCGTGTCGCCCATCTTGCCCTGGTAGGCATTCACGTTCTGGCCCAGCAGCGTGACTTCCTTCACCCCCTGGTCGGCCAGGCCGGCCACTTCCACCAGCACGTCCTCGAAGGGGCGGCTGACTTCCTCGCCGCGCGTGTAGGGCACGACGCAGTAGCTGCAGTACTTGGAGCAGCCTTCCATGATGGACACAAAGGCGGAGGCACCTTCCACGCGCGCGGGTGGCAGGTGGTCGAACTTCTCGATCTCGGGGAAGCTGATGTCCACCTGCGGCTTGGCCTTGGCGGCGCGGGCATTCAGCAGCTCGGGCAGGCGGTGCAGGGTCTGGGGGCCGAAGACCACGTCCACATAGGGCGCGCGCTTGATGATTTCGTCGCCTTCCTGGCTGGCCACGCAGCCGCCGACGCCGATGAGCACGCCCTTTTCCTTCAGGTGCTTGACGCGGCCCAGGTCGGAGAACACCTTCTCCTGCGCCTTCTCGCGCACCGAGCAGGTGTTGAAGAGGATCAGGTCGGCCTCGTCCATGTTCTGCGTGGGCTCGTAACCCTGGGCGGCACCCAGCACGTCGGCCATCTTGTCCGAGTCGTACTCGTTCATCTGGCAGCCGAAGGTTTTGATAAAGACTTTTTTGCTCATGGTGGTCGCAACACAGCCGTCGTGGTGGCGGCTGGTTTTCCAAGTAAAAACGGCCGCCCAGGCAAGCAGGGCGGGCGCAACAGGTCTAAAAAGGGTAGCGTTGAAACGCGGGCAGGGGCGGTCGCCGCGTCAGCGCTTGACCGAATAGTGGGCGAGTTCCTCGGGGGTGAGGATCCACGCCGTCAGCAGCCACTGGGTGCTGGCTTCCTTGACATAGGCCACCCGCAGCTCCTGGTTCAGCACGGTGTGGGCAAAGATCAGCTTGTTGTCGGCGCTGAACAGGCGAAAGCCCGGCGCGGTGCGGATGGGCTGGCCATTGATCTGCGCGTTGGGCACCTGGTCGATGCGCAGCACCCCCACCAGCGCGGTACTGGGGAAGGTGCGCAGGCCGGGGTGGGGCACCGGCTTGATGGTTTGTACGGCAGGCAAGGTGCTGGGGGCTTCTTGGGCCGCGCAGGTGGCAGCCACCGCCAGCAGGGGCGCGGCCATCCAGGAAGCAAGCGAGCAGCGGTTCATGGTGTTCATCCAGGGGCTGACAGACTGCGGCATTCTAAAGAAAACTCCACGCCAGCGAAGCGCGCTCAGATATGGCCGGGCGGGCCGCCGAGGTGGCGGCCGCGCGCATCAGGCCCGTGGCTCCTCCGGGCGGTCGGCGAAGCGCTTGGACAGCACGGCGCAGACCAGCAGCTGGATCTGGTGGAACAGCATGATGGGCAGCAGCAGCGTGCCCATGGCACCACCCACGAACAGCACCTGGGCCATGGGCACGCCCGTGGCCAGGCTCTTCTTGGAGCCACAGAACAGGATGGTGATGCGGTCGGGCAGGTCAAAGCCCAGGCGGTGGCCCAGCCACCAGGTCGTGCCCAGCACCAGGGCCAGCAGCACGCAGCAGGCCACGGCCAGCGCCAGGATCTGCTGCAGCGGCAGCTGCGACCACAGGCCTTCGACCACGGCGCTGCTGAAGGCCGTGTAGACCACCAGGTAGATCGAGGTCTGGTCCACATGCTTGAGCCAGGCCTTGTTGCGGTCCACCCAGGCCCCGATCCAGCGGCGCGCCAGCTGGCCCAGCACAAATGGCAGCAGCAGCTGCAGCATGATCTTGAGCACGGCATCACCGAACGGCAGGCTCTGGGCGCTCTGGCCCAGCATCAGCAGCACCAGCAGGGGCGTGATGAAGATGCCCATCAGGCTGGAGGTGGCGGCCGAGCAGATGGCGGCGGGGATGTTGCCGCGCGCGATCGAGGTGAAGGCGATGGACGACTGCACGGTCGATGGCAGGGCGCTGAGATAGAGCATGCCGCGGAACAGCTCCGGCCCCAGCAGGGGCAGCAGCACGGGCTTGAGCGCGTAGGTCAGCAGCGGGAACAACAGAAAGGTGCAGGCGAACACCAGCGAATGCAGGCGCCAGTGGCCCATGCCCTTGACGATGGCCTGCAGCGACAGCTTGGCGCCGTGCAGGAAGAACAGCAGGGCGATCGCCAGGTTGGTCACCGTGGTGGCGTAGCCGGCATAGACGCCGCGCACGGGCAGGACGCTGGCCAGCAGGAGCATGGCCAGCAGGATGAGCATGAAGTTGTCGGGCAGGAAACGGGGGCGTCGCATGGCAGGGGCGGGGCAAACGTGGCCGCCACCGACGGCGGCCAACAGGGGGTGGGAACAGGGGCAAACCACGGCGGCCGGGCCGCGCTGGCCTGCACTCTAGTACGCTGGCGACTTTCCTGCTAACGACATCAGGCGCATGGATATCGCTGAAACGACAAAACGCCGGGATCTGGCCTCGCGCCCCGTGCCTGTGCTGGCGCGGCTGCCGCGGCCGGTGTATGCGCGCGCCGAGCAGATGCAGCGCAAGGCCGCCACCGTGGCCCACGCCCATGGCTGGGTGCAGTTCTCCTATGCCAGCCGCGGTGTGCTGCAGGTGCAGACGCACCAGGGCCTGTTCATCGCACCGCCGCAGTGGGCCATTCTGATCCCGCCGCACTGCGTGCACAGCGTGGTCAATGCGCCGCACACCGAGATCCGCAGCCTCTACATCGAGACCGGGGCCATGCCGGCCCTGGGCACGGACTGCGTGGTGCTGGAGGTCTCGGACCTGCTGCGCGAGATGATCCGCCACTTCGCCACCCTGCCGGTGGAGTACGCCCAGGAGGGCGCCGAGGGGCGGTTCGTGCAGGCCCTGCTGGACCAGATCCATGCCGCACCACCGGCCGCGCTGCGCCTGCCCTGGCCCGAGGACGAGCGCCTGCGCGCCTGGTGCCGCCACCTGCTGGACGTGCCCGAGGCGCCGCTGCAGCTGGGGGCCTGGAGCTGGGCCCTGGGCGTGTCCGAGCGCACCCTGGGCCGGCTGTTCCAGAAGCAGACGCAGATGAGCTTTCGCCAATGGCGCCAGCGCGCGCGCCTGCTGGCCGCCCTGCCGCAGCTGCAGGACCAGCAGAGCGTGACCGAGGTGGCCCTGGCCTGCGGCTACGACTCGACCTCGGCCTTCATCGCCGCGTTTCGCCAGTTGTTTGGGCGCACGCCTGGCCAGTTCCTGCGCGCCCGCGCTGCGGCCACCTCCTTGTCCTGAAGGGGTGTTTGCGCAGGGGGGGACTGTGGACGGTACAGTGGCTGGGCAACCGGTCCACCACCGACGGTGGGGATGCGCTCCCTCGGCCCTCGCCCGGATCGGCACGGTGGGCTGCAGCGGTGGAAGCGGTGCCGTCGCGTGCTTGGGGGCCCTGTTTCACCCGCGCGTGGCTGGTGCCGGCGATGGTCCGTGGCCAGCCTGCAGCCCGGGTCTGGCGTGGCGTCGCTGGGCTGTTCGACGCGGTTGCGGGCCCTGCTGCGGCCTTGGGGCTGGGGCTGCGCGGCGGTGTTCAGGCCGACTGCGCGCCGGGTGCGTAGAGCACGGCCTGGGGCGGGCGGCACAGGCCCCAAAAGCGCAGGCCGGTCAGTTCGGCCATGCGCACGCCCATGGCCGTGGGGGCCGAGATGGTGGCCAGTGCACCCACGCCCAGCTTGGCGCATTTGCGCACCAGTTCATGACTGCCGCGGCTGGAGAGCACGACAAACCCGGGTTCGCTCAGGCGCCCGGTGCGGGCCAGCCGGCCCAGCAGCTTGTCGAGTGCGTTGTGGCGGCCCACGTCTTCCAGCACCTCGTGCACCTGGCCGTCCAGCGTGGCCCAGCCCGCGGCGTGGATGGCGCCGGCCTGGGCGTTGAGCACCTGCCGGGGCGGCAGGTTGGCGATCGCCTGCAGCACGGTGGGCAGGTCCACCCGGGCCACCCAGTCGCGCGCCGGCAGGGCGTCGAACGACAGGTCCAGCGCGGCGAAGCTTTCCACGCCGCAGACGCCGCAGCCGGTGCGCCCGCTCATGCTGCGGCGGTGGTCCTTGAGGCGGGCGAAGCAGCGCGAGGCGATCTCCAGCTGCACTTCCATGCCGTCCATGCCGGCGGGCAGGCCGGCGGCGGCCGCGGCCACGGGCTGGACGTCCACGCCGTAGCAATCGGTGGCGCTGTCGATGATGCCTTCGCTGAGCGCAAAGCCGATGGCGAAATCCTCCAGGTCCAGCGGCGTGCCCATCATCACCGCGTGGGCGATGCCGTTGAAGACCAGGGCAATCGGCACTTCGTTGGCCAGCACCCGGTCTTGGTTCAGCACGCCACGCTCGGCATGGTGCAGCTGCACGGCCTGGGTGTGCAGCGCGGGGACGGCGGTGGGCGGGGCGGGGGCCAGCGTGCAGGCGGTGGCGGCAGGCAGTGTCATGCGGCGATTATCCCTGCCGTGGCGGAACCATCGCAGCCGCGTGGGTTGTTGCGTGTGGCTCATGAAAAAAGGAGCTGCTGGCGCTCGATCCACAAGGTTTTCAGCACGAAAAAATGCGGAAAACCAGGTGCATCCAACGCCTACAGCTCCTTTTATAGCGGGGCGTGCGGGGGCTGCGCCGGCCTCAGCCCGGCGCACCCAGCAGTGGCAGCATCAGCGGGTTGATGCCGCTGCGCGCCAGGTCCTGGGCTTCCATCTCGGCGTCCAGGGCCAGGCTGGCGAGGTCGTCGGCCACCAGTTCCAACTGGTGGTCGGCCTGCTGGTAGAAGGCCTTGAGGTAGGTCTGGCAGTCGGTGCAGCCCTCGGCCTTGATGGGTGCATGCTCGTCTTCCAGGCACCAGTAGTCCAGCGCCTGCGTGCTGTCGCAGTTGGTGCAGGTGCTGCGCACCACGTGCCACTGGCATTCGCACAGGCTGCACTGCAGGTAGCGCAGGCCGGCCTGCGCGCCGCCTTGCACCAGGCTGCCGGTGGGCACATGGCCGCAGACCGGGCACAGGTGGCGCGGTGCGCCCAGCGTGGCCTGGCCGGTGGCGGGCAAGTGGCTGGCCAGTTGGCGCCAGTACAGCGACAGGGCTGCCCACAGCAACTGGGCCACGCCGGCCTCGGGCAGGGCGTGGGCCTCGGTCACGGCGTCGCTGCGCAGCGCACTCAGCAGGGCCTCGGCCCAGGCGTCGCGCTGTGCGGCATCGGCCTGCTGCAAACGGGCCAGCGCCTGCTGGATGGCGGCGGTCTGCATGCGCGGCTGCTGGGCCATGCGGTGCAGCAATCCATCGAGCAGGGCCTGCCAGTGCGCCGAGCGTGGCCAGGTGGCGGAGTGCAGCGGCGTTTGCGGATGCTGCTGCAGGACCGCGGTCAGGCGGTCGGCCTCCTCGGCGGGCAGGGGCAGGGCCTCGGCCGTGGCCTGCTGGGCGTGGGCCAGGTCGGCCGCCCACAGCAGGTAGTCGGCCATGGCATGGCCCTGGGCCAGGTGCTGCAGGCGGCTGGCGCGCCGCGCATAGGGCAGCTGGGCGGCGGGCAGTTGCACGGGTTCGACGGGCCCCACGCCCGGCGAGCGCTCGGACTCCGGAACGATCTGGATGCTCATCGCGTGCGGCCCCCCTTGGCCTTGGTGGGCGTTGTGGGCGGGGTGCTGATCTCGGCGTGCCAGCGGTCATGGTGGGTGCGGGCCCAGGCATGGCTGACGTAGCCGGTGACCATGCCGCGGATCGATCCTTTGACCCACAGTGCCAGGTAGATGTGGCCAATGATCAGCAAGATCAGGCTAATGCCTGCCAAGGAATGCACCAGCAAGGCGAGGCGCAGCGCCGGGATGGGAAACAGGTGCGCAAAGTACGCGCGCCAGATCATCAAGCCCGAGACCAAGAGCACGCAGATCAAGGCCATCGTGCCCCAGAACAGGAACTTCTGCCCCGCGTTGTACTTGCCAATGCGCAGTTTTTTGCTGTGGTCACCGGCCAGCACAGACTGGATGTTGTCCGCCCAGATTTTGTCTTCCTTGACGAACAGGTTGTATTTCACAAACCGCACGAACAAGTAGACCAGGGCCACAAACACCACGATGCCCAAGATGGGGTGCAGCAGGCGCGCCAGCTGCGGCGTACCGAGCACGCCGTTGAGCCAGTTCAGGCTGGGGAACACCCAGGAGATGCCCGACAGCGCCACCAGAAAAAAGCACACCACCATGGCCCAGTGGCACAGGCGATCGGGCAGGGGGGTGCGCAAAATCATGCGGTCTTTTTTCATGCCTTCTCTCCTTCGCTGGTCTTGGTTTCCTCGTCCTCATCGACCTCGTTGGGGCCGGTGGTGATGTAGTGGGCGGCCGCGCCCGCCAGCGCGGTGACAAAGCCCAGCGCCGCCAGCGGCTTGAACCAGCCCTTCCAGCCCTGGACCACGCTGCTGATCCGGGGATCCTTGGGCAGGTTGTGGTAGAGCTGCGGCTGGTCGGCGTGGTGCAGCACGTACATCACGTGGGTGCCGCCCACGCCCTGCGGGTTGTAGACGCCGGCCTGGTCGAAGCCGCGGGTCTGCATCTCGGCCACACGGCCTTCGGCCTTGACCAGCATGTCGTCCTTGGTGCCGAAGGCGATGGCGCCTGTGGGGCAGGTCTTGACGCAGGCCGGCTCCTGGCCCACGGCCACGCGGTCGGAACACAGCGTGCACTTGTAGGCCTTGTTGTCCTTCTCGCTGATGCGCGGGATGTTGAACGGGCAGCCGGCCACGCAGTAGCCGCAGCCAATGCACTGCTCGGACTGGAAGTCCACGATGCCATTCGCGTACTGCACGATGGCGCCGGGCTGGGGGCAGGCCTTGAGGCAGCCGGGGTCCTCGCAGTGCATGCAGCCGTCCTTGCGGATCAGCCACTCCAGCTTGCCCTGTTCGTTGACGTGCTCGTCAAAGCGCATCAGCGTCCAGCTCTGCGGCGAGAGGTCGCGCGGGTTGTCGTAGACGCCGAAGTTCTCGCCCACGTCGTCGCGCAGGTCGTTCCATTCGCTGCAGGCCACCTGGCAGGCCTTGCAGCCAATGCAAATGCTCACATCGATGAGTTTGGCCACGTCCGCCTTGTGGTCGCGGACGTGGGCGGCGGGCGTGAGGTCGTTGGTCGCCGAGCGCCGCACGATATCTTGGGTTTGCATGCTCATGGGCGCGCCTTATGCTTTCTCGATGTTGACCAGGAAGGCCTTGAACTCCGGGGTTTGCGCATTCGCATCGCCAATCCCGGGGCTGAGCGTGTTGGCCAGATAGCCCTTGCGCGTGGTGCCTTCGTAGCCCCAGTGGCAGGGAATGCCGATCTGCTCGATTTCCTGGCCATCGACCTGCAGCGTCATCACGCGCTTGGTGACCACGGCCTTGCCCTTGATGTGGCCGCGCTTGCTGGACACGCGGATCACGTCACCGGCCTGGATGCCCTTCTTGGCGGCCAGCTTTTCCGACAGCTCGATGAACTGCTCGGGCTGGACGATGGCGTTCAGGCGCGAATGCTTGGTCCAGTGGCGGAACATCTCGGTGATCGAGTAGGTAGTGGCCACATAGGGGAACTGCTCGCGCGAGCCCATGCGCGCGGCATCGTCGGCAAACACACGCGCCACGGGGCTCTGGCTGACCTTGGGGTGCAGCGGGTTGGCCGCAATCGGGCTCTCGGTGGGCTCGTAGTGCTCGGGGAAGGGGCCGTCGTTCATGCCCTTGGCCGAGAACAGGCGGCCCACGCCTTCGGGTAGCATGATGAAAGGGTTCACGCCGCTGTTCGGGGCGGTGGTGGCGGGGTAGTCCGGCACATCGCTGCCGCCCCACTTCTTGCCGTCCCAGTGCAGGATCTGGCGCTTGGGATCCCAGGGCTTGCCCGAGGGATCGGCCGAAGCGCGGTTGTACAGCACGCGGCGGTTGGCCGGCCAGGCCCAGGCCCAGCCGGGCGTGTTGCCATGGCCGGTGTCGGTGTTGTCGCGGCGCGCCATCTGGTTGCCGGCCTCGGTCCACGAGCCGGCAAAGATCCAGCAGAAGCTGGCGGTGCTGCCGTCGTCGCGCAGCATGCCGAAGTCGGACAACAACTGGCCCTGCTTGGCGATCAGCTTGCCGCTGTCGTCGTACAGGTCGGCCAGGGCGTAGCCGTTGGCTTCCTTGGCCACTTCCTCGGGGTGGGGGTCCTGCGGGTTGTGGTAGTCCCAGCGCATGTTCATCAGCGGCTCGGGGCAGGTGCCGCCCTCCTGGGCGTACAGCTCGCGCAGCTTCGTGAAGATGCCACCCAGGATGCGGCCGTCATGGCGCGCCTCGAACGGTGGCTCCTGCGCGGCCCAGTGCCATTGCAGCCAGCGGCTGGAGTTGACGATGGCACCGTTTTCCTCGGCGAAGCACGAGGACGGCAGACGGAACACCGTGGTCTGGATCTGCGCTGGGTCTACGTCGTTGAACTCGCCGTGGTTCTTCCAGAAGGTGGAGGTCTCGGTCTGCAGCGGGTCGATGACGACCAGGAACTTGAGCTTGGCCAGCGCGTCGCGAATCTTGCCGGAGTCTGGCATGGCCGCCACGGGGTTGAAGCCCTGGGCGATGTAGCCGTTCACCTTGCCGCGGTACATCAGGTCGAAGTAGGCCAGCATGTCGTAGCTGCGGTCCCACTTGGGCAGCCAGTTGTAGCCCCAGTTGTTGTCTTTGGTGGCGTGCTCGCCGTACAGGTCCTTCAGCAGGCTGACGAAGAACTTGGGCGTGTTCTTCCAGAAGTTGACCTGGCCGGCCACATCGGCCTTGGGCGTGATGTCGTTGAGGTAGCCCTCCAGGCTCTGCTGGGCGTCCTTGGGCAGGTCCATGTAGCCGGGCAGTCGCGTGGACAGCAGGCCCAGGTCGGTGTAGCCCTGGATGTTGGAGTGACCACGCAGCGCGTTCACACCGCCGCCGGCCATGCCGATGTTGCCCAGCAGCAGCTGGATCATGGCCGCGCCGCGGATGATCTGTGCACCCGCCGTGTGGTGGGTCCAGCCCAGGGCGTACAGGAAGGTGGCGGTGCGGTCGGGCACGCAGGTGCTGGCCAGCTGTTCGCACACGTGCAGGAAGTCGGCGACCTGGGTGCCGGTGATGGTGTTGACCATCTCGGGCGTGTAGCGCTCCACATGCTTTTTCAGCAGGTTCAGCACGCAGCGCGGGTGCTGCAGGGTCTCGTCCTTCAGGGCGTGGCCCTGGGCGTCGCGCTCATAGGTCCAGCTGCTCTTGTCGTAGACCTTCTTGTCTTCGTCGTAGCCGCTGAACAGGCCCTCGTCGAAGCTGTAGTCCTCGCGCACGATCAGGCTGGCGTTGGTGTAGGCCTTGACGTAGTCGTGCTGGATCTTGCCGTGCTGCAGCAGGTAGTTCACCACGCCCATCAGGAAGGCGGCGTCCGAGCCGGCGCGGATGGGAGCGTAGAAGTCGGCGACGGACGCCGTGCGGTTGAAGCGCGGGTCCACCACCATCAGGTGGGCCTGGTTGTGGATCTTGGCCTCGATCGCCCACTTGAAGCCCACGGGGTGGGCCTCGGCGGGGTTGCCACCCATGACCAGGATCACGTTGGCGTTCTTGATGTCCACCCAGTGGTTGGTCATGGCGCCGCGGCCGAACGAGGGCGCCAGCGCGGCCACGGTGGGGCCGTGGCACAGGCGCGCCTGGCAGTCGAAGCCGACCATGCCCAGTGCACGGGCAAAGCGGAAGTCCAGCACCCCGGTTTCGTTCGAGGCGGCCGACGAGGCCAGCATGCCGGTGGACAGCCAGCGGTTGACCAGCTGGCCCTTCTCGTTCTTCTCGATGAAGTTGGCGTCGCGGTCGTCCTTGAGCAGGCGGGCAATGCGGGTGTTGGCTTCTTCCCAGCTGATGCGCTTCCAGGCGTTGGTGCCGGCTTCGCGCACCTCGGGGTACTTCAGGCGCTGGTCGGAGTGGATGTAGTCCAGCGCGCCCGCGCCCTTGGGGCACAGCGAGCCGCGGCTGACCGGGTGGTCTGGATCGCCCTCGATGTGGAAGATCTTGGCCTTGGCATTCTTCGCACCATCACCCAGGCTGTACATCAGCATGCCGCAGCCGACCGAGCAGTAGGTGCAGTTGTTGCGGGTTTCCTTGGCGCGCAGCAGCTTGTACTGGCGAGGCTGGGTGGCCAGGGCCACCGAGGGCGCAAAGCCCAGGGATGCAGCAGTGGCGCCAGCGACGCCGGCACCGCACAGCTTGAAGAACCGTCTTCTGCCGTGATTCATCGTGAGTTGTTTTCTTCAACCGCGCTCCCATGACCATGGAGGGCGTTAGGTTTGCAGGCCATGCATGCAGGGCACGCACGCCTGGTGAGCCGGGGGAACAGCCCGGACTCGGGGCCTCGACCTTGGCGACTGCCCGCGCATTGCCGGACCTCACGGGCCACGTCGAATGTTGAGGGATGCCAATGGCAAGCAATTGAACCCGCGCGTGGGGCGTGGGTTCGCAAGGCGAGGAAACGAAGGGTGAAGGCCCTCAAGCCTTCCTTTTTCGCGCTGAATTTAGATCAGGTCGAAAAGCCGGCGAATCTAGTCCCATGCCCAGGCACTGTCCAGCGTGGGTGTCCAAATGGTGAGCAAATCGCTGCGATATGTCACGGCGTGCTTGCCATGGGCCAAAGTTTGATGCTGCTCAGTCCAGCAATGCCACGCTTTTGACCTGGATGAACAGCGATTGCCCGGTTTCGAGGTGGAGCTGCTGCGCCGAGTATTGGCTGATGCGCGCCAGCAGGTGGGTGTGGCCGGTGCGCACCGCCACCATGGCGTAGCCCGGCGTGTCCTCACGCACCGACTGCACGGTGGCCGACAGGGTGTTGAGGATGCTGCTGTGCTGGGGCGGTTGCAGGCACAGGCTGACATCACGGGCCTGGATGCGCAGGCGGCGTTGGCTGCCCACCACGGGTGGCTGCGGGGTGATCAGCCGCAGGTGGCCGCCATCGAAGGCCAGCGTGCTCAGGTGGGTGGCGGCGTCGTGCGCCAGGACCCGGGCATCGATCACGGCCGTGGCGGTGTCACCCTGGGACAGCGGCAGGTCCAGGCGCGAGAGCATGGTCGCCGTCGCGCCCTGGGCCAGCACGCGGCCGGCGCGCAGCAGCACCAGGTGGCTGGCCAGGCGCGCCACCTCGTCCAGCGCATGGCTGACGTAGAGCACGGGAATGTCCAGATGGGCCTGCAGGCGGTCCAGATAGGGCAGGACTTCGGCCTTGCGTTCGGCGTCCAGGGCGGACAGGGGTTCGTCCATCAGCAGCATCTGCGGGCTGGTGGCCAGGGCGCGGGCAATGGCCACGCGCTGGCGTTCGCCGCCGGACAAGGTGGCGGGCTTGCGGCCCAGCAGTTGTGTGATGCCCAGCAGCTCCAGCAGTTGTTCCAGCGCGACACGCTGGCGGGCCACGGGGGTGCGACGCAGGCCGTAATGGATGTTGTCGTGCACGCTCAGGTGCGGGAACAGGCTGGCCTCCTGGAACACATAGCCCAGGCCGCGCCGGTGCGTGGGCAGCCAGCAGCGGCTGGCATCGTCCTGCCAGACATGGCCGTTGACGCGCACCTGGCCCTGGGCACGTTCCAGCCCGGCGATGCTGCGCAGGCAGGTGGTCTTGCCGCAGCCCGAGGGGCCGAACAGCGCGGTAATGCCCTGGCCGGGCAGTTGCAGGTCCACGTCGAGCACAAAGTCGGCGCGTTGCAGCTGCAGGCGGGCGGAGATCACACGGTCATTCATGGGGCAGGCCCGGGTTACAGGGGGGAGCTGTGGCGGTGCGCGCGCGGTTGCAGCCAGTGCAGCAGCACCAGCACCACGAAGGCAAAGACCACCATGCCGCCCGCCAGCCAGTGGGCCTGGGCGTATTCCATGGCTTCCACGTGGTCGTAGATCTGCACGGATACCACGCGGGTCACGCCCGGGATGTTGCCGCCGATCATCAGCACCACGCCGAACTCGCCCACGGTGTGCGCAAAGCTGAGCACGGCGGCGGTGATGAAGCCGGGGCGCGCCAGGGGCAGCACCACGCTGAAGAAGGTGTCCAGCTTGCTGGCGCCCAGGGTGGCGGCCACTTCCAGCGGGCGCTGGCCCAGGCTTTCAAAGGCCCGCTGCAGCGGCTGCACGGCAAACGGCAGCGAGTAGATCAGCGAGCCGACCACCAGGCCGGCGAAGGTGAACGGCAGCCGCCCCAGCCCCAGCCATTGCGTGAACTGCCCGACGGGGCCGTTGGGTCCCATGGTGACCAGCAGGTAAAAGCCGATCACGGTGGGCGGCAGCACCAGGGGCAGGGCCACGACGGCGCCGATCGGCCCTTTCCAGCGCGAAGACGTGTGGGCCAGCCACCAGGCCAGCGGGGTGCACAGCACGAGCAGCAGCACGGTGGTGACGCTGGCCAGCTGGAGGGTGAGGGCGATTGCGGCCCAGTCTTCGGTGGAGAGCATGCCCAAAGGGGTTGGTGAAAAAGTGAGCTGCTTGCGCAGCTAAAACAAGCACTTCAGCATCGAAACATGCTGAAGTGCTCAGAAACGGCGCGCTGCCTGCTTCAGAAAGCGTAGCCGAACGAGGTGATGATGGCGCGCGCCTTGTCGCCGCGGAGGTAGTCCATCAGCGCCTTGGCGGCGGCGTTGTCCTTGGCCGTGTTCAGCACGATGGCATCCTGGCGGATGGGTTCGTGCATGTTGGGCGGCACCAGCCAGGCCGAGCCAGACTTGATTTTGCCGTCTTCCATCACCTGCGACAGGGCCACGAAGCCCAGCTCGGCATTGCCGGTGGCGGCAAACTGGTAGGTCTGGCCGATGTTTTCACCCTGCACGAACTTGGGCTTGATCTGCTCCAGCAGACCCAGCTGGGTCAGCGTCTGCTCCGCGGCCAGGCCGTAGGGCGCCAGCTTGGGGTTGGCAATCGCCACGTGCTGGAACTTGCCGGTCTTGAGCACCGCGCCCTGGGCGTCGACGTAGCCGTCCTGCTTGCTCCACAGCACCAGCTTGCCCACGGCGTAGGTGAAGCGCGAGTCGGCCACGCCCTTGCCCTCGCGGGCGATCTTGGCGGGGGTGGTGTCATCGGCGGCCAGCAGCACGCCAAACGGCGCGCCGTTGCTGATCTGCGCATAGAACTTGCCGGTGGCACCGAACGACAGCTCGGCCTTGTGGCCGGTGTCCTTGGCGAATTCCGCGGCAATCTTCTGCATCGGGGCGGTGAAGTTGGCCGCTACGGCCACCGACACGGTGTCGGCATGGGCGGCGCTCGCCAGCAGGGCGGTCAGGATCAGGCTGCGGCGCAGGGTGGGCAGGGTGAACATGGATCGCTATTCCTTTCGTGAATAGCGAAAGTATAGCCATGCTGTGCCGGTACGGTGGGCAATTGGCGGCATGATGCGCGCATGTCCCAGTCTTCGAACGATTCTTCCGCAGCGCCCGTCTGGATGCAGGCGCTGGGCCACCCGCAAACCGACCGCCGCCTGGAGGTGCTGCGCGGCATTGCGCGTAGTGGCTCCATCTCGCAGGCCGCCCGCGATGTGGGCGTCAGCTACAAGGCCGCCTGGCAGGCGATCGATACGCTGACCAACCTGGCGGGCGTGGCCCTGGTGGAAAAATCCGTTGGCGGCGCGGGCGGTGGCGGGGCCCGGCTGACGGCGGCCGGGCAGGAGCTGCTGACGGCCGCCGATGCCCTGGCCCAGGTGCGCGGCTCGGTCATGCAGCAGCTGCGGGCACCGGTGGCGGTGCAGCGCCTGGGCGTGCAGACCAGCATGCGCAACCAGTGGCCCTGTGTGGTGCAGCAGGTGCAGGTGGCCGGGCCGCTGGCCCTGGTGCAACTGCGCAGCCAGCACGCCGAACTGGAGCTGACGGCGCGCATCACGGCCGAAAGCGCCCAACTGCTGGGCCTGCAGGCCGGGTTGCCCGTGCTGGCCCTGTGCAAGGCCACGGCCGTGCTGGTGCAGGCCTGGCAGCTGGCTGCGCAGACCGGACCGGTGCCGAATGCCTGGCGCGGCAAGGTCACGCGGGTGGCCATCGGGGCGATCGGCGATGAGGTGGCGGTGCAGACCGCCGCCGGGGTGCAACTGGTCGGCTTTGCCATTGCGGGTAGTGGCTTGCGCGTTGGGCGCAAGGTGGTGGTGCAGGTACCGGAGTCGTCCGTGGTGCTGGCGCTGCTGGCGTGAGCCGCTGGACTGCCGCGTCGTTGACGCAGGTCAAGCTGGCCGGGCATGAAGCCGTTGATAGTTGCTAATCGTTAAAAAATCGGGCGTTGCCAAGGTTATCGGATGGGGCGCAGCATCGGTTTGCGTGGCTTTTTGCCACAATAGGCCCCTGAACGGAGTGGTTATGGCCTGACCCTGAGGTAGGCAGAACGGAAAGACACAGCGCAGTGAGTATTTTTGATCGGTTGATTTCGACATTGACAGGGGCGGAAGACAAGCCCGCCCCAGCCCCCGCGCCGACCCGGGCCACCAGCTCGCAGGAGGAGGAGCCACGTCGCCGCTTCATGGGCCGCGATGGCCTGGCCGACGAGTCGGAGCCGGCGGTCGTCGAAAAGGGCTTGGAGCATGCACCGGCCGAATTCTGGGTGCACATCCAGCCCGCCACCCAGCGCCTGCTGCTGGTGCCCGATCTCGGGGTGGCCGAGGGCGAAGAGTTCACCGCCCGCATGATGGCCGACCTGCAGCGTGCTGGCTGGTGCGAGGAAGTGGCCTACCACGCGGGCTATGACCAGTACTGGAAGATGCCTTCGCAGGAGTCCATCTTGCGTGCGCCTTCGCTCTACCACATCCCCACACCGCTGCTCAACCGCATGAAGATGGAGACCAAGCTGGTCAAGCAGGGCGAGCCACGGGGCTTCTGGCTGCGGGTGCGCATGCGCTCGGCGGAGGAGCTGTCTGCGGGGGGCGAGCACCCAGCGGCCTGAGTCTGCGGACCTGTATCCCCACACGGCGCCTTGGCAGGCGCCTTTTTTACGCCCGGTGTGCGGGGCTCAACGGATGCTGCCCACCACTGGCAGTCCTCGCAGCAGTGGCCAGCCGGTGCGCTCGACGAAATCGGCGTAATCCATGGGGCGGGTGATCTGTGCATCGGCCCGGTTGGGCAGCACATAGGCCCAGGCACGCTGCTGGCTTTCGTCGTACACCAGCTTGAACAGGTGGCTGGGAATCCACACGGCATTGCGCCCCAGCGTCTGCGTCGGCCCCTCGTGCAGGCTGCCGGTGAACACATAGACATTGCCCGCCGTGCGCAGCGCGTACTTGCGCACATCGGCTTCCAGCTTGGACCACAGCCTGCGGTTGTGCGTCGGGTCTTGGGGCACCATGTTGCTCAGCGCAAATGACTGGGCCATGGCCTGGGCATCTGGCTGGTTGGCCGCTGCGGCCAGGTGGCCACGGTCATACCCACTGCCCTGGTAGTCGGACAGGTCGGCGCGCCATGGCGCAGGAATGCGGGTGTCGGCGTAGAACGCGTCGGTGCGCGCCAGGCCGGCGGCGTGCTGCAGGCGCTGGCGGTTGAGTTTTTCCACCACCACCAGGGGCGTCTTGGTCAGGCCCGAATACAGCACGGCGAAGGCATCGGCACACAGGGCCAAGGGGGCCCACTGGGTGCTGGTGTCCGCCACGTGCAGGGGGCGTTGGGCCGGAAACTGGTCGGCGCAATCGGCAAAGTCGCCACTGCGCGTGGCTGCGGGCGGTGGGGCTGGATCCTGGGGGCGTGTGTCCTCGGTGCGCGCGCGCAGCCAGTGCGTGGTGGCCTCGCCCAGGGCCGCGCTGACCGAATTCCCCAGCTGACGCACCTCGGCGCGCAGCAGGTCCAGCCCCTGCCGTGCCGCGGTGCTGAGCATGTGCTCGGGCGGCTCCAGCAGCAGGTTCAGGGGCTGAATGGGGTGGCTGAGCACGGCATTGCCCAGGATGGCCCCCCAGACAAAGCAGGCCATGCGGCTGGTCAGGCGCTGGCGCCATGCACGCAGCCAGGAGAGAGGGGCAAAGGTTTTCTTTTTACGCGTCGCCATGGGCCAGCACATGCCCAGGCAAGAAAGTTTGCTTGTACATCGATAGCATGCAGCCCATCATTCTAGGGCCGGTCTGCTATATTTTTCGATAAAAACTGTATGCAAATACAGTGATTTGGGAGTGCAATCTGCTGCACCCCACAGGAAAAAGACCGTTTTTCGGATTTGTGCCGCCAAAACCTGCCTATAATCACGGCTTCAGCGGCTGTAGCTCAGCTGGATAGAGTACTTGGCTACGAACCAAGGGGTCGTGGGTTCGATTCCTGCCAGCCGCACCAAAACGACAAGCCTCAGAACTGCAAAGTTCTGAGGCTTTTTCGTTGGTGCTGACGGAACTGTGCGCAACTGTTTGCTGCATCCATAGTGCTGGCTTTGGCTTGCGCCGCGCAGGCGCCAAGACCACAAGATGGCTGGCAGGCGATTCGCCTGTCCGCCGCAGTCATCGGGTGGGGCAGTCCATCCCGTCAGCGCGTGGCAGAGACTTGCGTTTGGGCAGCGAAAGTCGTGTCACTGCTGCCACGCTAAGGACGTGGGCGTTTTCTCGGTGTGACCCGTGACTGGGCGGAGGCCATTCTCCCTCTACGCCCGTCGACGACTGTGCGAGGCGGTCGCCGCTCGCTGCCAGCCTTTAGCACCGGTTGGCGCTCCCAACCTTCTACCCTAGGGCGGGTTGAGGGCCATCCAACGATGGAGTGACCAGTGCACCGCGCTGCTGCACGCTGCGGTAGAGCCTCTGGGGGTCGATGGCACAACAGACCTTCGCAGGCCGTGCGACAGGGCGTGCAGGGATGGCCCAATGCGGCGGGGCCGCGTGCCTCAGCCCCGCCCCCGCAGCCATGACGCAGGGCCTCAGGCCTGGCTGGCTTCCTGCAAGACGTGCAGGGCGTGCACGACGTCATCGCTGCTGATGGCGTCTGCCAGCTGGACCGCCGTGCCCAGCGCTGCCAGGGCTGTGGCGCCCTGTTGCTGCAACTGTGCAATCGTCTGGCCCGCGACCTTGGGCTGGTCAAAGCCGGTGCTTTGCAGCAGCAGGCGGCCATCGGCAGCCAGGAACTTGAAATAGAACTTGCCGTCTTTCTCGCGGTACTGCTTGAAGCTGGGCTGGGCCGCCTTCGCCGCCTTGGCCTGCTTGGCGCCGGTGTCCTGGCTGGCCAGGCTGCGCAGGCCGACGGCCGCGCGCAGGGTGGCGATCAGCGGGCGGCTCAGCGCGCGGGCGCGCTCGGCCCCGATCTGCAGGGCCGCTTCCACCTTTTCGGGGTGGGCCATCAGGTCGTCGTAGCGCGCGCGCATGGGCGCCAGCTCGGCATCGATGCGCTCAAACAGCATCTGCTTGGCATCGCCCCAGCCAATCCCGTCGGCAAAGGCCTGGCGCATGGCGGCGGTGTCCTCGGGGGTGGAAAAGGCCTGGTAGAGCTGGAACAGCGCCGAGCCTTCGGTGTCCTTGGGTTCGCCGGGGGCGCGCGAATCGGTGACGATGCTGCCGATCAGCTTCTTGAGCTGCTCGCGCGGCGCAAACAGCGGGATGGTGTTGTCGTAGCTCTTGCTCATCTTGCGGCCATCCAGGCCGGGCAAGGTGGCCACGCTTTCCTCAATGGCGGCTTCGGGCAGCACGAAGTGCTCGCCGTACAGGTGGTTGAAGCTGGAGGCCATGTCGCGCGCCATCTCGATGTGCTGGATCTGGTCGCGGCCCACGGGCACCTTGTGGGCGTTGAACATCAGGATGTCGGCGGCCATCAGCACGGGGTACATGAACAGGCCGGCCGTCACGCCATCGTCCAGGTCCTTGCCGGCTTCGGCATTCTTGTCCTGGGACGCCTTGTAGGCGTGGGCGCGGTTGAGCACGCCCTTGCCGGTGACGCAGGTCAGGAACCAGTTCAGCTCGGGGATCTCGGGCACGTCGGACTGGCGGTAGAACACCACGTGTTCAGGGTTCAGGCCGCAGGCCAGCCAGCTGGCGGCAATCTCCAGGGTCGAGCGGTGCACGCGCGCGGGATCCTGGCACTTGATCAGGGCGTGGTAGTCGGCCAGGAAATAAAAGCTTTCAACGCCTGCCGTGCGGCTGGCCGCCACGGCCGGGCGGATGGAGCCTGCGTAATTGCCCAGGTGCGGGGTGCCGGAAGGGGTGATGCCAGTCAGGAAACGGGTGGTGCTCATAGCTCAAACCAAGTTCAAAGTCGGTGGCTGCGCAGGGCTGCGCAGCGCAGAAAAATGTCGCTTCAGCGCAGCAGCGCCAGCAGGGGGGTGATGATCCAGTCGATCACGGTGTAGCCCATGTCCATCAGCGGCCGCAGCCACAGGCTGCCCACGATGCCCAGCAGCACCAGGGCCAGCACGATGAAAAAGCCAAATGGCTCCACGCGCGACAGCAGGAGGGCGGCCCGTGTCGGCAGCAGGCCCACCAGGATGCGACCCCCATCCAGAGGAGGCAGAGGGAACAGGTTGAAGGCCCACATCACCAGGTTCACCAAAATGCCGGCGCGGGCCATCTCGATGAAAAAGCGCTCCTGCGTGCCGGCCACGGCCAGGATCACCAGCAGCACAGCCCAGGCGATGGCTTGGACGAAATTGGAGGCGGGGCCGGCCAGGGCCACCCAGATCATGTCGCGTTTGGGGTGGCGCAGGTTGCCGAAGTTCACCGGCACTGGCTTGGCATAGCCGAACAGGAAGGCCCCGGAGGTGGAGAAGTACAGCAACAGCGGCATCAGGATGGTGCCGATGGGGTCGATGTGCTTGAGGGGGTTGAGGGTGATGCGGCCCATCATCGCGGCGGTCTGGTCGCCAAAATGGCGTGCAGCATAGCCGTGGGCCGCCTCGTGCACTGTGATGGCGAACAGCACAGGCAGGGCGTAGATGAGGACGGTTTGTATGAGGTCAGAGGCGTTCACCGCCTCATTGTCGCAAACCTGGCGCCCCGTTGGTGCGTGGGCCTACAAACCAATGCGGTCCAGCAGGCCGGCGCCTTGTCGCAACACCGCCGGCTCGTCCCCTGCGCCCATCGGGGTCAGGTCTAGCACGGTGGTGGGCTCCAGGGGGCAGGCACCGGCGTCGATGACGGCGTCAATTTCGTGCTCCCAGCGGGCGCGGATGGCCAGCGGGTCGTTCATGGGCTCGCTCTCGCCGGGGGCGATCAGCGTGGTGGCCAGCAGGGGGGCGCCATGCAGCTCCAGCAGCATCTGGGTGCCCTTGCGGTCGGGCACGCGCAGGCCAATGGTCTTGCGCGAAGGGTGGCTGACCCGCCGTGGTACCTCCTTGGTGGCGTCCAGGATGAAGGTGTAGGGGCCTGGCGTGGCCAGCTTCATTAGGCGGTACTGCTTGTTGTCCACGATGGCGTAGTTGGCCAGTTCCGACAGGTCCCGGCACAGCAGCGTCAGGTGGTGCTTGTCGTTCACCTGGCGGATCCGGCGCAGCCGGTCCACGGCGTTCCGGTCGTCCAGCTGGCAGACCAGGGCATAGCTGGAGTCGGTGGGGATGGCCAGCACCCCGCCCTTTTGCAGCAGGGCCACGGCCTGCTTGAGCAGCCGGGGCTGGGGGTTGTCGGGATGAATCTCGAAATACTGTGCCATGGACGATCCTTGGTGATGTCGTGGTGGCAAGCCTAGCGCAGCTGGGCCCAGTCTGTCGTCAGTCCGGTGGAATTTGTCGCCCACCGTGGGCGCGGCAGTCCCGGTGCTTCAGGGCGTCGGAGCACGCACGATGCGGTCCTGCAGCAAGTCCCAGACGGGTTGCAGCCCCGGCAGATCGGCAGGCAGCCCCCCCAGGTCGATCTTGGACTCCTGCGGGCTGTGAAAGTCGCTGCCGCGCGAGGCGGCTAGGCCCAGCTCGCGGGCCAGCGCGGCATAGGTCGCGTATTCGTGCGGCGCGTGGCTGCCAGTCACCACTTCCACGGCCTGACCACCACAGGCGCAAAAGCTGCTGAACAGGGCATGCTCTTCGTTGGCCGTGAATCCATAGCGGGCAGGGTGGGCCATCACGGCGACACCCTGTGCCTGCGTGATCCAGCCGACGGCTTCCTGCAGGCTGGCCCAGCGCTGGGGCACGTGCCCGGGCTTGCCATCGGCCAGGTAGTGCTTGAACACCTCGGGGATGTCCTTGCAGACGCCGGTCTCCACCAGATGGCGTGCAAAGTGGGTGCGCGAGATCAGGGCCGGGTTGCCCACATAGCGCAGTGCGCCTTCGTAGGCGTTGGGGATGCCCACGGCCTCCAACTGGCGGCCCATCTCCTGGGCGCGTGGGCCGCGGCTGTTGCGCAGGTCGGCCAGACCTTGCTGCAGCGCAGGATGTTCCGGATCAACGCCCAGCCCGACGATGTGCACGCAGGCCTGGGCAAAGCTGACGGAGATTTCGACCCCGGCCAGAAAGTCCAGCCCCTGCGCGGCGGCCGCCTGCTGGGCGGCAGGGATGCCGGCCAGCTCATCGTGGTCGGTCAGCGCCCACAGCGTGACGCCGGCCGTGCGGGCGCGTTGCGCCAGTTGTGCGGGCGTGAGGGTTCCATCCGAAAACGTGGAATGGCAGTGAAGGTCGGCATGGAACCTGGCAGGCATGGGGTGGGGGACTCAAGGGTTGTGTAAGTGGGTACAAACTGCCTGCGCAAAAACGCAGACAAAAAGCAACTGTGTTTTTAACGCGGTTTGCTTTGGCGCAATAGCTGTCGGGAATCCTGGGTCGGCAAAAGGGCTTCTTCCAGATACTGCGTCGGCAGGTGTCGGGCGCATTGCACCAGCCACCGTCTGGGCTGCGCCCTGCCGCAACAACAAAGCGCAAAGGGAGGGAGGGGTATGCAATTCAAGAACTGGTCGGTGTCCAAGAAAATCTGGGTGTTGCTGTTTGGCGTGCTGGCCTTGACGTTGGCCGCCGGCTTCGGCATGACCACCTACATCGGGCGTGTGGAAGCACAGGTGCGCTCGGAAATCCAGAATTATGAAAGCCGCATCCGCCTGGCGGTGCAGTGGCGTGGCGTGACGGACTTGGCGATTGCCAACGTGGTCCTGGGGGCGATGTCGAGCGAGGACGAGGTCAGCCGCTACGCCGCGGGCAAGGTCCAGCAAGGGGTCGAGGGGGCCTCGGCCCTGCAGCAGCAGCTCGAACAGGTGCTGACCAGCCAGGAAGGTCACCAGCAGCTGGAAAAGATCGCCCAGGCGCGCAGCAAGGTGCTGGAGATCAATGGCCAATTGAGCACGCTGCGCAACCGCGGCGAGCTGGCGCATGCCCGTCAGATGCTCGACAGCCAGTTGCTGCCGGCCGTTGCGGTCTACAACCAGGCGCAGACCGATCTGGTGACGCAGCAGGAGCGCATGCGGGACCAGGCCCTGGCCGACAGTGCCCAGGATCGCGACGCCGCCATGCTGGTGGGCAGTGCGGCGCTGTTGGCGGTGGTGGTGCTGGGCCTGCTGCTGTCCATCGTCATCGTGCGCCAGATCACGGTTCCGCTGGACCAGGCGGTGGCGCTGGCGGACACGATTGCCGCGGGCGATCTCACGGCCGAGGTGCAGGACGATCGCAAGGATGAACTGGGCCGCTTGCTGCGCAGCCTCCAAGCCATGGCGCAGCGCCTGCGCGACGTGGTGTCGGAAGTGCGCAATGGCGTGGAGGCGGTGTCGTCGGCAGCCTCGCAGATCGCCACCGGTAACCATGACCTGTCCGGCCGCACCGAGCAGACCGCCGCCAACCTGGAAGAGACCGCCGCCAGCATCGAGGAGCTGACCTCTACGGTCTCGCAGTCGACCGACACGGCGCGCCAGGCCAACCAGCTGGCGACGACCGCGGTCCAGGCCGCCGAACGTGGTGGCCATGTGGTGGAGCAGGTGGTGACCAGCATGCAGCAGATCACCCACAGCAGCCACAAGATCAGCGACATCATTGGCGTGATCGACGGCATCGCCTTCCAGACCAACATCCTGGCGCTGAACGCCGCCGTCGAAGCCGCGCGTGCCGGTGAGCAGGGCCGCGGCTTTGCCGTGGTGGCGGGCGAGGTGCGTTTGCTGGCAGGCCGCAGCGCCGAGGCGGCCAAGGAAATCAAGGCCCTGATTTCGGCCAGCGTCAGCAATGTGGATGTCGGCTCGGCCCAGGTGGCCCAGGCCGGTGCCAGCATGCAGGAGATCGTGGCCAGCGTGCGCCGGGTGACCGACCTCATCGGTGAAATCAGCGCCGCCGCCAGCGAGCAGCACGACGGGTTTGCGCAGGTGAACCAGGCGGTCAGTAACCTGGACCAGATGACCCAGCAGAACGCCGCCCTGGTCGAGGAATCCAGTGCGGCGGCCATGTCCATGAACGAGCAGGCCCAGCGCCTGGCCCAGGTGGTGGCGGTCTTCAACGTGGGACAGGCCGGCATGCCCAGCCCCTGCCCGCTGGCAGCCAGCCGCCCAGGGGCGAACGTGGCGCGGGCCGCATCGGCCGCGACGGCGCGCCAGGTGCCGGTCCCAGCGCTGCGGCCCCAGGCCGCGCCCTTGCCCTTGCCGGGTGCGGCGGCGAAGGCCGGCGGCCATGCGCCGAGCCAGCCGGCTTCGGCCGACGTGGGGGCGTGGGAGGACTTCTAGCCTGGGGCGCCGCGGCTTTATCCGATCAGGGTTTGCCAGGGACTGCCCGTTCACGGGGCGGTGAAAAAATCAAACACCCTCCAGGGGCCAGGCCCCGGAGGGTGTTTGCACATGGGAGGCTGGCCGACCCCGCCACGGGGCCGGTCCGCAGACAACAACAAGGAATGGAGAGAGGGCCATCATCATGCGTTTGAACAATTTGCCTGTGGCCGTGAAGCTGTGGGGGGTGGTATTGGGGTCCATGGGGGCCATGCTGACGCTGGCATTCAGCCTGTTGGTGTTCGCCGAGCGCACCGCCGAGCAGGTGAACGTCAAGACCCAGGCGGCGGATGTGCGCATCGCCACCACCATGCGCTGGAAGGCGCTGACCGAGCTGTCGGTGGAGCGGGTGGTGGTCAGCGCCATGTCGTCGGAGTCGGTGCTGGTGCAGGAAATGAAAGCGCTCAGCACTCAGGGCATTGCGCGCATCAGCGAATTGCAGAAAGAGGTCGAGGCCCAGGCCGATTCGGAGCAGGAAAAAGCCCAGCTGGCCGTGGTGGCTGGCAACCGCGCCAAGGCGCTGGAAGCCGTGGCCAAGATCAACCGTTCGCGCGAAGAGGGCGATGTGCTGCAGGCGATGGAGCTGGCCGTTCAGGCGCTGCGCCCCGCGGCTGCGGTGTATGTGAAGTCCCAGGATGATCTGGTACAACTGCAGGAGCAGATGCGCAACCAGGTGCGCGAGCAGGCCCTGCAGGAGCGCCAGCGCACCTACTGGGTGGTGGGCGCGGCCAGCCTGGTGCTGGTGCTGGTGGGCGTGGCCCTGGCCGGCATGATCGTGCGCTCCATCACGCGGCCGCTGGGCCGTGCCGTGCACCTGGCGGACACGATTGCCGCCGGCGACCTGACCGTGGACGTGCACGACGAGCGCAAGGACGAACTGGGCCACCTGCTGCGCAGCCTGAGTGCCATGACGCAGAAGCTGCGGACCGTGGTGGGCGAGGTGCGCAATGGCGTGGACTCCGTCTCCTCGGCCGCCAGCCAGATTGCCACCGGCAACCAGGACCTGTCGGCCCGAACCGAGCAGACCGCTGCTAATTTGGAGGAAACCGCTGCCAGCATTGAGGAGCTGACCGCCACCGTGACCCAGTCGGCCGACACCGCGCGCCAGGCCAACCAATTGGCTTCCACGGCGGTGCAGGCTGCCGAGCGTGGCGGCGAGGTGGTCCAGCAGGTGGTGCACAGCATGGAGCAGATCAATGCCTCCAGCCGCAAGATCAGCGACATCATTGGCGTGATCGATGGCATCGCCTTCCAGACCAACATCCTGGCGCTGAATGCCGCGGTGGAAGCCGCGCGGGCCGGTGAGCAGGGCCGTGGCTTTGCCGTGGTGGCCGGTGAGGTGCGTTCCCTGGCCGGCCGCAGTGCTGAGGCGGCCAAGGAGATCAAGCAACTGATCACCGCCAGCGTGGGCAATGTGGACGCCGGGTCTGCCCAGGTGGCGCAGGCTGGCGAGAGCATGCAGGAGATCGTGGCCAGCGTGCGCCGCGTGACGGATCTGATTGGCGAGATCACGGCCTCGGCCACCGAGCAGCGCGATGGCATCGGCCAGGTCAACCAGGCGGTCAGCAACCTGGACCAGATGACGCAGCAGAACGCCGCCCTGGTGGAGGAATCCAGCGCGGCAGCCATGTCCATGAACGAGCAAGCCCAGCGCCTGGCCGATGTAGTGGCGGTGTTCAACGTCGGCGCCGGCAGTGTGGCGCCACGCGCCGTGCCGCAGCCGTCTGTGCCGACCATGAAGGCCCCCGTGCCGGTGGTCGCCAAGGCGCCGGCCGCGCCGGTCCGGGCAGCACCCGCGGCCCTGGGTGGGGCGGCGCCCCAGCGCCCTGCTGCGGTGGCGGCCGCACCAGCCCCTGCCAAGCCCGCACCCGCTGCGGCGCCCAAGGCCGCCGTCGCCCAGGGGGGCGAGGACGAATGGGAAAGCTTCTGAAGTCGCCATCTCGCGGTGGCGCCTAGCTTGCGGCAGCAGTGCGGGGGAAGCGCCCCCGCCGCCCAGGCGGACATTCCAAGACCTGCATGTGCAGGTCTTTTTTTATAGCTGGATGCGCTGGTGAATCCTGGAGTTTCAGCAGTTTTAGTGCTGAAAGCAATGAAAAATCAGCGCTGCCAGCTCTGCTTTTGCGGTTGCTGCGGCCTCAGCCTTCGGCGCCTTCGACCAGGAACTGCACCTTGCGCTCGCCGCGCCACTCGTTGATGTCCAGGCGGAAGGCCAGGTGCACCCAGCCGGGCAGGGGCTCGGTGCGGCCGAACCAGATGCCGTCCACCACGTCGCCGCGGTGGCGCAGCTGCAGCTTCAGGTGCTTTTCACCCACCAGCCGCTGCGACAGCACCTCCACGTCCTCGCTGAAGGTAGGTGGAGCAAAGCCCTGGCCCCAGACTTCCAGGTTCAGCTGCTCGACCACCTCGGCCTGGCGGAAGGCCGGGTCCAGCGGGCCGTCGGTCTCCACGCAGCGTGTCAGGGTCTTGGCGTCCAGCCATTCCTGAGCGACCTGGGCAAAGCCCTGCTCGAAGGTGTGGAAGTGCTCTTCGGCGATGGTGCAGCCGGCCGCCATGGCGTGGCCGCCAAAGCGCAGCAGCACGCCGGGGTGGCGCTTGGCCACCAGGTCCAGCGCATCGCGCAGGTGAAAGCCGGGGATGGAGCGGCCCGAGCCCTTGAGCTCGTGCGCCTTGCCCTCGGCCTGGCTGGCGGCGAAGACGAAGGTGGGGCGGTGCAGGCGGTCCTTGACACGCGAGGCGACGATGCCGACCACGCCTTCGTGGAAGTCCGGGTCGAACACGCTGATGGCGGCCGGCGGCAGCACGCCGTCTTCGAACAGCTCATCGGCCAGGGCAAAGGCCTGCAGGCGCATGCCGGACTCCATCTCCTGGCGCTCGCGGTTGATGCGCGTCAGCGTGTGCGCCAGTTCCAGCGCCTTGGGGTAGTCATCGGTCAGCAGGCACTCGATGCCGATCGTCATGTCGGCCAGGCGGCCGGCGGCATTGATGCGCGGGCCCAGTGCAAAGCCGAAATCCGTGGTGCTGGCCTGCCAATAATCCTTGCCGGCGGCCTCGTACAGGCCGCGAATGCCGGCCGGCATGTGGCCTTTGCGGATGCGCTGCAGGCCCTGCGCCACCAGGCGGCGGTTGTTGGCGTCCAGCTTGACCACGTCGGCCACGGTGCCCAGGGCCACCAGGGGCAGCAGGGTGTCCAGCTTGGGCTGATGGGTGGCGTCGAACACCCCGCGTGCGCGCAGCTCGGCGCGCAGCACCAGCAGCACGTAGAACATCACGCCCACGCCGGCCAGGGACTTGCTCTCGAACGTGCAGCCGGGCTGGTTGGGGTTGACCATGGCGTCGGGCGCGGGCAACTGCTCGCCGGGCAGGTGGTGGTCGGTCACCACCACGGTCAGGCCCAGGGCCTTGGCCTGGGCCACGCCGTCCACGCTGCCGATGCCGTTGTCCACGGTCAGCAGCAGCTCGTGCCCCTTGGCGTGCACGCGGCGTGCAATCGGGGCGGACAGGCCGTAGCCGTCGGTGATGCGGTCCGGCACCTCATAGCTCACATGCTGGGCGCCCAGCATGCGCAGGCCGCGGATGCCGACCGCGCAGGCGGTGGCACCGTCGCAGTCGTAGTCGGCCACGATGCAGATGCGCTGCTGCCGCGCGATGGCGTCGGCCAGCACGCGGGCCGCCTCTTGGATGCCCTTGAGGCCGGAAGGCGGCAGCAGCTTGCCCAGGCCGGTGTCCAGCTCTTCGCAGGACTGCACGCCGCGCGCCACGTACAGGCGCGCCAGCAAGGGGTTGATGCCGGACTGCACCAGGGTTTGGACGGTGCTTTCCGGGATCGTTCGTTCAATGATCTTCATAGCGCTTGGTGCAAGCCAGCAAAGCGCTGGGGGCTGAAAACGTTCTTGATCTTGTCCACCAACCCCCGTGGCTGGCTGTCCCAGCTGCGGGCGTGGTGTTCGCCGCACAGGCTCAGGGTGGCCGGGCCGCCCTGGGCCACATGCTGCGCCAGTTCGGCCAGGGGGCCGGCATCGGCGGCCAGCCAGGCCTGCTTCCACGCCGGCCAGTCCTGGCGCAGGGCCGCCTGGCGCAGCCCGTCCACCACCTGCAGCTGGACCTGGGCGGCAGCCTGCTGGCTGTGCGCCAGCGCGTCGGCATCCAGGCGGCCCGCGCCGTGCAGCCAGAAGGCGTTGATCGGCTGCAGGCCGCGTTCGGCGCGCCGGTCGTTGAAGGCGTGGGTGTACAGCAGCATCTGCACCTCGCTGTGCAGGCGGTGCAGGGTGCGTGCAGTCTGGGCACTGGGCAGCCAGGGGCTGACGTCGCGCAGCAGCACCCGGTCCAGCGAGGCCGGGTGCAGGTCGGCCAGCGGTGCACCGGCGATGCGCCACAGCAGCGGCGTGACGATGTCCAGCGACAGGCCATCCTGGGCAAACCAGGGTTGCAGCAGGGCGTGCAGGGCCTGGGCATCGGCCAGTTCCAATTGCAGGCTGGCCGGGTCGTCCATGCGCACCTGGTCGGCCCCGGCGGTCCAGTGGCAGGGCGTCAGCCAGGCACAGGGCGTGTCGACGGTCTGCGTGGCCAGGGCGGCCCAGGCGGGCCGCTCGGCGTCCAGCGCCCAGGCGCGCGCCACCACGCGTTCGTGCGGCGGAATCGGCTGGTCGGGCTGGCCCGGCGTTGCCCCGGCAGGGCGCAGGCTGCGCAGCAGGCGCTCCAGCTGGGGCAGCTCGAGGGTGGACAGCAGGTGCTGGCAGCTGTCGTCCAGCAGGGCGGCATAGGGCAGCACCAGGTGGCGGTGGGCGGCGGCCGGGGCGGGCGACGCCAGGAATGGCGCGGGCAGTGCGGGCGGGGAAAGCGACATGGGGCCGTATTGTCCCTAAACCGCTGCCCAGCGTCAGTCTTGTATGACAAGGCCGGGCGGCGGCCAGTGCCACAATGCGGGCCACGTATGCAAATTCCTTACGAACTCGCTTTGGGCTGGCGCTACACGCGCGCCGGCCGCGCCACACGGCGCAATGGCTTCATCTCCTTCATCTCCGGGGTCTCCATGCTGGGCATCGCCCTGGGCGTGGCCGCGCTCATCATCGTGCTGTCGGTGATGAACGGCTTTCAGAAAGAAGTGCGCGACCGCATGCTCAGCGTGGTGTCGCACATCGAGATCTTTGCGCCCAACGGCCAGGCGCTGCAGGACGTGGACGCCACCATGCGCCAGGCCAAGCAGCACCCCGAGGTGATTGGTGCCGCGCCCTTTGTGGCGGCGCAGGGGCTGATTGCCCGTGGCGAGGACATGAAGGGCGCCATCGTGCGCGGCATCGACCCTGCGCGTGAGGGCGAGGTGACCGATCTGGCCGCCACCAATGCCGAGGTGCTCAAGCTGCTGACGCCGGGCACCTTCAACATCGTGCTGGGCCAGGAGCTGGCGCGCCAGATGGGCGTGGGCGTGGGCGATGTGGTGACGCTGATCGCGCCCAGCGGCCAGGTGACGCCCGCCGGTGTGGTGCCGCGCCTCAAGCAGATGACCGTGGCGGGCACCTTTGATTCGGGCCACTACGAGTACGACTCGGCCATGGTCATGCTGCATTACGAGGATGCGCAGCGCATCTTCCGCCTGGAGGGGCCGACCGGCATCCGCCTCAAGCTCAAGGACCTGCACCAGGCGCCGCGTGTGGTGCAGGAGCTGTCGGGCATGATCACCGAGTTCCTCTACCTGCGCGACTGGACGCAGCAGAACAAGACCTGGTTTGCCGCCGTGCAGCTGGAAAAACGCATGATGTTCATCATCCTGACGTTGATCGTGGCCGTGGCCGCGTTCAACCTGGTGTCCACCCTGGTGATGACGGTGACCGACAAGCGCGCCGACATCGCCATCCTGCGCACCCTGGGGGCCTCGCCGGGGTCCATCATGGGCATCTTCATGGTGCAGGGCGCCATGGTCGGGGTGATCGGCACCCTGGCCGGGCTGCTGCTGGGCCTGGGTGTGGCGCTGAACATCGACGTCATTGTGCCGGCCATCGAGCACGCCCTGGGCGCCACCTTCCTGCCCAAGGACATCTACCTGATCAGCAAGATGCCCAGCGATCCGCAAAGCAGCGACATCGTGCCGATTGCCGTCATTTCCCTGATTCTGGCCTTCGTGGCCACGATTTATCCCAGCTGGCGCGCCAGCCGCGTGAACCCAGCGGAGGCCCTGCGCTATGAGTAAGCAACTGGTCCTGGATGCGCGCAGCATCACCAAGCGTTTCGAGGACGGGCGCCTGAATGTGCAGGTGCTGCATGGCGTGGACCTGCAGGTCCATGCCGGGGAGACCCTGGCCATCGTCGGGGCCTCGGGCTCGGGCAAGAGCACCTTGCTGCACCTGCTGGGCGGGCTGGACGCGCCCAGCCAGGGCAGCGTCCATCTGATGGGCCAGCCCCTGCACACCCTGAGCCCGAAACGCCAGGGCGAGCTGCGCAACCAGCATCTGGGCTTCATCTACCAGTTCCACCACCTGCTGCCCGAGTTCAGCGCCCAGGACAACGTGGCCATGCCGCTGCGCATCCGCCGCGAGACCCGGCCGCAGGCGCTGGCGCAGGCGGCCCGCATGCTGGAGGCCGTGGGCCTGAAGGAGCGCATGGAGCACCGGCCTGCTGAACTGTCGGGTGGCGAGCGCCAGCGTGTGGCGATTGCCCGCGCCCTGGTGGCCCAGCCCGCTTGTGTGCTGGCGGACGAGCCCACGGGCAACCTGGACCGATCCACGGCCGACAGTGTGTTCGCTCTGATGCTGCAACTGGCCCGCAACCACGGCACGGCGTTTGTCATGGTCACGCACGACGAATCGCTGGCCGCCAAGTGCGACCGCGTGGTGCGTCTGGTGCAGGGCCGGCTGGCCTGAGGGCCGCCACCCTGGGCCTGTGGGGGCGCAGCCCCTAGGCCAGCAGGGCGCCCGGGCGCGGGGTGGGCGCAAACGAGAACACCGGCATGCTGGTGACCGCCGGCGGCGGTGCCAGCTCCGGCACGGGCGCCGGGTCCTGGGGTCTATGGTCCAGGGCCTCGGTCACCGCACGCAGCTGGGCCGACTGGTGCACGGCCGCTTCGGCCACCTCGTGGATGATGGTCGTCACCTGCTTGGAGGCGCCCATGATGTCCTGCATGGTCTGACCGGCCTGGCGCACCTGTTCCGCGCCGCAGTTCACCTGCTGGCAGGACACCTCGATCAGCTGCTTGATTTCCTTGGCCGCCGCCGCGCTGTGCTGCGCCAGGTTGCGCACCTCTGCAGCCACCACGGCAAAGCCACGGCCCTGCTCGCCGGCACGCGCGGCCTCGACGGCCGCATTCAGGGCCAGCAGGTTGGTCTGGAAGGCGATGGTGTCCATGACGCCGATGATGTCGCCGATCTTGCGGGAGCTGGCGCTGATGCGCTCCATGGTGTCCATGACTTCGTGCACCGTGTGTCCCCCGGATTCGGCCACCTGGCTGGCCTGCTCTGCCAGGGTGCGGGCCTGGGTCGAGCGCTGCACGCTGTCGCACAGGCCTTCCACCGCCGAGCGCAGCGTGGCCGCCGCCATGTGGCGTGCCGTGATGTCCGTGGCGTATTTGACGACCTTGAAGGGGCGGCCGCTGGCGTCGAAGATGGGGTTGTAGCTGGCCTCGATCCAGATCGGGCGCCCCTGCTTGCCCAGGCGCCGGTACTCCCCGGCATCGTGTTCGCCGCGCGCCAGCTTGCGCCAGAAGACCTGGTACGCGGCGCTGCGGGCGTCCTCGGGGGGGCATGAAGATGCGGTGGTGCTGGCCCACGATCTCGTGCAGGGCATAGCCGGTGGCGCGCAGGAACAGGGCGTTGGCGTGCAGGATGGTGCCATCCAGCTCGAACTCGATGATGGCCTGCACCTTGGCAATTGCCTGCAACTGGCCCTGGGCGTCGGCCTCGCGGTACTGCTGCTCGGTGATGTCCGTGGCGTATTTGACGACCTTGAAGGGCTGGCCGTGGCTGTCGAAGATGGGGTTGTAGCTGGCCTGCAGCCAGATCTCGCGCCCGTCCTTGGCGATGCGGCGGTAGCGGCCGGCATCGTGCTGGCCCTGCCCCAGCCGCTGCCAGAACGCGGCGTACTCTGCACTGTTGCGTGTGGCCTCATCGACAAACATGCGGTGGTGCTGGCCCTGGATTTCTGCCAGCGTGTAGCCGGTGGCCTGCAGGAAGTTGTCATTGGCATGCAGCACATGGCCTTGCAGGTCGAACTCGATCACGGCCTGCACGGCCTGGATGGCGGCCAGCTGGCCCTGCTGGTCTGCGGCTTTGCGGGTGTGGCGATTGAGCAGTTGTTTCCAATCAAAGTGCGGCATGGAAGGGCCTTGTGCGGGGAGCGGCAGGGAACCATCGTTTGGGTGGTGAAAAACGATGTTGCACATGTTTCTGTTTGTGATTTGTAGGAGAGCGCGCACACCCAGCGCCGCGAGGGGCGGGCAGGGGCATGGCATCATCAATCCATGACTGCCTGGATCGACACCCATTGCCACCTGGATGCTGCGGAATTCAGCCCAGACCGCGCCCAGGTGCGTGCCGTGGCCCGGCAGGCCGGCGTGGCGCACCTGGTGATTCCCGCCGTGCAGCGCACCCACTGGGCGGAGGTGGTGGCCCTGGCCCACCAGCACGGCGACAGCTATGCCCTGGGCATCCACCCCCTGTACACCCCGCAGGCGCAGGAGGGCGATATTGCCGCCTTGCGCCACTGGCTGGCGCAGCACCGGGACGACCCCCACCTGGTGGCGCTGGGGGAGATCGGTCTGGACTTCTTTGTGCCCGGCCTGGAGGCGGAGCGCCAGATCTGGTTCTACGAGCAGCAGGTGCAGCTGGCGCGGGAGTTCGGCCTGCCCGTGATCCTGCATGTGCGCAAGAGCAGCGACCGCCTGCTCAAGACCTTGCGGGCCACACCGGTGGTGGGGGGCATTGCCCATGCCTTCAATGGCAGCGCCCAGCAGGCCCAGGCCTTCATTGACCTGGGCTTCAAGCTGGGCTTCGGCGGTGCCGTGACCTATGAGCGTGCGCTGAAGCTGCGCGAGCTGGCGGCCCGCCTGCCGCTGGACAGCCTGGTGCTGGAGACCGATGCCCCCGACATTCCCCCGCACTGGCTCTACACCACGGCCGAGCAGCGCGCCGCTGGCCAGCCCCA
This sequence comes from Comamonas aquatica NBRC 14918, assembly GCF_000739875.1. GTDB lineage: Bacteria > Pseudomonadota > Gammaproteobacteria > Burkholderiales > Burkholderiaceae_C > Comamonas > Comamonas aquatica. The sequence goes on along the minus strand of NZ_BBJR01000002.1, from coordinate 3,211 downwards.
GGGGCGCAACACCAGTGCCGAGCTGCCGCGCATCGCGGCCGAGGTGGCACGGCTGCGCGGCCTGCCGCTGTCTGCGCTGGCCCAGGCCACGGGCCGCAACGCCCGCGCGGCGCTGCGTGGCCTGCCGGCCTGGCCGGTGGCTGCCACGGACTGAGAATCTGCATGTTTTATGCCTTCAGCCCTCGCCAAGTCTGCGCAGCCAGCTATGTTTTCTAATCCTGTGCAGGGCACACCGCCATGCATTTGCCCGCACAATCGGGCGCCATGTCCGTGATGCCTTGCTCTTCCAACGACCGTCTGCAGGGGCTGGCCCCGGTGGCCGACGGCCGCACGCGGCTGGTGATCCTGGGCAGCTTTCCCGGTGTGGCCTCGCTGCAGGCGCAGCAGTACTACGCCCATCCGCAGAACAAGTTCTGGCCCATCCTGGCGGCCCTGTGGCCCACCGTGCCGCAGCCCGGGCGAGATGCCTATGGCGCGCGCTGCGAATGGCTGCTGGCGCGGGGCCTGGGGCTGTGGGATGTGTACGACAGCTGTGAGCGCCGCGGCAGCCTGGACAGCGCCATTCGCGTGCCGCAGGTCAACGACTTCGCGGCACTGCGCACCGCGTGTCCGCAGCTGCAGGCCGTGGCGCACAACGGCGGCGAGAGCTACAAGCACGCCCGCCAGCTTGCCGGCCTGGGGCTGCAGGTGTACCAGTTGCCTTCGACCAGCCCGGCGAACGCCGCGTGGAGCTTCGAGCGCAAGCTGGCCGCGTGGCGCGCGGTGATGCAGGCGGCGGGCCTTTTACAGAAAGACGATTGAACCGTGGCAGCACGCAAGAAGAACTCCAGCACATCGGGCGACGACGGCCTGCCCCAGGTCAGCGTCTCGGACGATGGCGTGGCCCGCTACCTGCATCTGGGTACGCCCTGGGTGCAGGGTTCGATGAAGCTCAAGGAGCCGTTCGAGATCGACCTGGAATACGTGCAGCGCATGATGGCTTGGCTGCTGTTCGTCGACCCCGACAGCGTGGCCGAGCGCCGCGCTGTGCAGTTGGGCCTGGGCGCGGCCGCGCTGACCAAGTTCCACTACAAGAAGCTCAAGATGCGCACCGCCGCCATCGAAATCAACCCGCTGGTGGTCAACATCTGCCGCAGCTGGTTCAAGCTGCCGCCGGACAACGACATGCTGGAGGTGGTGCTGGGCGATGCCTCGCTGGAGATCCTCCAGCCGCGCTGGCAAGGCGCGGTCGATGCCCTGCAGGTGGACCTGTACGACCACAACGCGGCCGCACCGGTGCTGGACAGCGTGGAGTTCTATGCCGACTGCCGCGCCATGCTCACCCCCGAGGGCAGCATGACGGTCAACCTGTTCGGCCGGGCCTCGAGCTACCAGCGCAGCCTGGACAAGATCACCGAGGCCTTCGGCGCAGGCCATGTCTGGGCCTTCCGACCGACGCGCGAGGGCAACACCATCGTGCTGGCGCAGCGCGTGGCCACACCGCTGGCGCGCGAGGAACTGCAGGCCCGGGCCGAGGCCGTGCAGGCGCGCTGGGGCCTGCCGGCGACCAAGTGGCTCAAGGTGTTCAAGCGCATCGAGCCAGCGGCGGATCTGTCCGCAGACTAAGGCCGGCGAAAGACCTACACTGGTCGCTTTCTTTTTGTTTCTACGGTGTCCGATATGTCTGTTTCCGCCATCTCCAGCAGCCCGGGAGCTGCCACCAGTGCATCCAATGTGTCCAGCCAGATCGCCAAGTTGCAGGGCAAGCTCAAGGAGCTGACCCAGAAGCTCAAGGACACGGCCAACTCCGACATGGAGGCAAAGCTGAAGGTGCAGACCGCGAAGATGCTGCAGGCCCAGATCCAGGCCATCCAGGCGCAGATCCAGGCTTTGCAGCAACAGCAGGCGCAGCAAAAGTCGGCGGGTAAGGCCAGTTCCCCGCAGGTTGCCGAGGGCACCGAGGAACGCCCCAACTACAGCCCACTGGGCGTCCAGGTCGATACCTACGCCTGAGTGGACCGGCCCCAGGGTGGGCCAAGGCGGCACAATGTCCGTTGACGACCGACTTCCTGGCACGCCATGAACGCATCCCTAGCCCCTTCCGCCTCTTCCTTGTCCTTGCGCGCCGTGGACGGCCCCCACAGCGGCTGTGCCCTGGAGTGGCGGCTGGTGCTGCAGTGGCTGCGCGAGGATGGCGTGATCGACGCGGCCGAGGCCGAGCGTGTGCATGCGCGCTGCGCCACGGCCGAGAGCAGCCAGCACCCCTTGATCCGTCTGGCCAGCGTGGGCGTCACGCGGGCCAGCGACGGGGTGCCGCTGGACCTGGAGAGCCTGACGGCCTTTGTCGCGGCCAGCACTGGAATGGGCTACCAGCGCATCGATCCGCTGAAGGTGGATGTGGGGCGCGTGGGCGAGGCCATGAGCGCGCCCTATGCACAGCGGCACAAGGTGTTGCCGGTGCAGGTCGGACACAGCGAGATCGTGATCGCCACGGCCGAGCCCTTTGTGCAGCACTGGGTGGCCGAGGTGGAGCGCCAGACCCGCAAGAACGTGCGCCGTGTGATGGCCAATCCGGCGGACATCCAGCGCTACACGGCGGAGTTCTTTGCCCTGGCCAACTCGGTGCGTTCGGCGCAGCGCAGCGGCGGAGCGTCGGCCGCGGCCAGCTTCGAGCAACTGGTGGAGCTGGGGCGCAGCAACAAGCAGCTCGATGCCAACGACACCGGGGTGATCCGCGTGGTGGACTGGCTGTGGCAGTACGCCTTCGATCAGCGCGCCAGCGACATCCACCTGGAGCCCCGGCGCGAGCAGGGCGTGATCCGTTTTCGCATCGACGGGGTGCTGCACTCCGTCTACCGCATGCCCATGGGCGTGCTCAATGCCATGCTGGCCCGCGTCAAGCTGCTGGGGCGCATGGACGTGGTCGAAAAGCGCCGGCCGCAGGATGGCCGCATCAAGACCCGCAATCCGCGTGGCGAAGAGGTGGAAATGCGCCTGTCCACCTTGCCGACGGCCTTCGGCGAGAAGATGGTGATGCGCATCTTCGACCCGGACAACACCATCAAGCAGCTCGATCAGCTGGGCTTCACGCCCCACGATGCCGCGCGCTGGGAGTCGCTGGTGCAGCGGCCCCACGGCATCATCCTGGTCACCGGCCCCACGGGATCGGGCAAGACCACCACGCTGTACTCCACGCTCAAGCGCGTGGCGACCGAGGAGGTCAATGTCAGCA
>NZ_BBJR01000003.1 GCF_000739875.1 Comamonas aquatica NBRC 14918 | reverse complement strand
AAATCAACGAATTCGCTGCAGAACTTGCCAGAGTAACAGTCTGGATCGGTGATATCCAGTGGTGCCGTCAAAACGGCTGGCCTCATAGCCTCAACCCCATCCTGAAGCCCCTTGATGGCATCGAAAATCGAGATGCACTCCTGAATACTGATGGAACCGAAGCTACATGGCCAAAAGCGCATGTGATTGTTGGAAATCCGCCCTTCTTAGGTGGCTCCGTCATGCGAGGTGAACTAGGTGATACCTACGTTGAAACGCTCCGAAAAACATACGACGGGTGTGTCCCCGGTGGGGCTGACTTGGTTTGCTATTGGTTCGAGAAAGCCAGAGCACAAATCAAAGACAACAAACTCCAAGCAGCAGGCTTTGTCTCTACACAATCAATACGTAAAGGTTCCAACAGAACAGTTCTCGAACGTATCATAAATAGTTCAAGGATTTTTCTTGCATGGAGTGATGAACCATGGGTGAACGATGGCGCTTCCGTGCGAGTGTCAATGACAGGTTTTGGAAACCTGAAAACACAAGCCAAGCTTGATGATTTGCCTGTGTCATCCATCAATGCAGACCTAACAACAGGCGATGGATTAGATTTAACAAAAGCGATACCGCTTACAGAGAACAGCAATACAAGCTTTGAAGGCACCAAAAAGTATGGTGACTTCGACATACCCGGCCATGTGGCAAGAAGTTGGCTCTCGGCAGCCAATCCAAATGGAAAGCCAAACAGCCAAGTTGTTAAACCTTGGGTGAATGGCAATGACATAACAAAACGCCCATCAGATACTTGGATTATTGACTTCGGAACGGATATGTCAGAAGTTGATGCCACACTCTTTGAACAGCCATACGAACATCTTCTTCAAAATGTTAAGCCTTACCGTGCAAACGCAAATAGAAATGGTGATGCTGGCAAGTGGTGGCTTCATGAAAGAGCAAGACCAGCCTTGCGAGAAGCGATAAAAAATTTAACTCGTTATATCGCCACAGTAAGAGTTGCAAAGCATAGGTTTTTCACTTGGCTACCTACATCTGTCCTGCCAGATACGCGGTTGTGCGTGATTGCACGGCAAGATGACTGCACGTTTGGAATACTTTCAAGCCGTATGCATACAGTCTGGACACTTGCTAATTCATCAAGGCACGGTGATGGTGATGAAGGTGGACGCCCTACCTACAACGGTAAGTCTTGCTTTGAAACATTTCCTTTTCCAGAAGGTTTAACGCCCAAAGACACTACTGAACCCATCGTTGAAACAGATATTACAAAGGACATATCTAGGTTTGCAAGGGAGCTTGATGAACAACGAAGGAACGTTATTTTTCCTCCAACAATGGTGGAATGGGTAATTACGCCAGAGGAAGAAGAAGCAGGCTTTCCTAAGCGACCAGTAGCTAAAACAGGCTTCGAAGAAAAAGTAAAAAAATTAACACTAACAAATCTCTACAACAAGCCCCCCACTTGGCTGACTAATGCTCATCAAGCCTTGGATGCTGCTGTTGCCAAGGCATACGGATGGGAAGACTACACCCCCCAGATAAGCGATGAGGAAATACTGAAACGGCTGTTTGAAATGAACTTAAAGCGGAGCAAGCCAGTCACCTCAAAAGCAAAGGGGGCAACTAGGAAGAAATAGCTCTCATGCGCTTTTGCATAAAGGCAATGTGGGCTGGCGACCTCAAGATCTACTGTCGTATAACTACGCCTAAATAATTATTTTCTAATAATTTTATATATTCATTAAATAGGTCTTGAGGTGCACAGTTCATTGCTTTGGAAATTTCAATGAAATCAATGAGATCTATGCTTCTTTCTCCGTTCTCATACTTTGAAATAAAAGACTGAGGTCGGTTTAATGCTTTAGCTAGATCTTTTTGTAATATGGATTTCTCCTTGCGAGTGCTGACTAGAAGATTTCGCAAAGCAACCAGCTTTGGGTGAGTAGGCGGGCGTGTCAT
>NZ_BBJR01000004.1 GCF_000739875.1 Comamonas aquatica NBRC 14918 | reverse complement strand
AGGATTGGGGCTGCAGCCATTACAGCTTATACGCGGAAGCATGGCGGTGATGTGAAGGCGAAAGTTTTTTAAATGCCCAGCGATCGCCAAAGGCTTGCGGTACTGGACTTGGATAGCTACGGGAGCATCTCGGCCCATCCTTGGCTGCGACTGATAGGTCGGCATACGGACGCCAGCAGCAGCCAGCGCTGCTCTACCAAATACGGCGCCATCACAGCACGATGGACGCCAATCGATCGTAGGCAGGACTAGGTAGTTGGCAGCTACCGGCCAGAAGCGGTACTCAAGCGCCGCCCGATGAGTGACGGTTCTAGGCTGGTTCAGGTCCTTGTGCTCACAAATGCCAATGACTGCTGATGCTCAGGGCCGCCACTGAACTAAGGCTTCTTCAGCTGCCTGCTCATCGCTCGAAAGCTTGTCGATTCAACCCTGTCATAACAGGCCTCTTCAGTTCGATGTGACTCCAAGCCTTAGATTCCGCACTTCTTCATACTAGAGACTCTCCTTGTGAACCCTCTACTTCTCAAGACACTGGTTTGGCGAGGGGGGATTACCACGCGCCCTAGTGAAATCTGGCAATTTGTGTAGAATTCCGCGAAATTTAGGTCTGACTTTGGTAGTTAGCTATCCTTTTTGGAAGCTGTATTTATCTTGTTGCTTATGCAGACTCGTGCACCCACGACGCTGGGTATTGACTTTGTGACTTCCAATACAGCAATGCTGTGGTGCATTCGCACCCATGTTGCACGCCTATTGCCACTGCAAGGCAAGCTGGCGCACTCCCGCTAACTGCGCCCCCCGACTGCGCACGATGGGTCTGCGGCGATCCTGCCGTTGAGGTAGGTGAAATCATTCGCCCACGGCTTACCCTCTGCAGCTTACTCCCCTCCAAAGCGCCTGTTGGCATCCTATTGCTGCTATAGCGGGATGCATGGCGTCATGTCTGCGCAACGCCTTGGCTGCATTCGCATGCAACGCGCATGGAGGGTCTGCAAGCCTGTCGTGCACGCTCTAGCCCCACATTCCCCACGATTCCAAGATCGCCAGCCTGCGCGCGACACGGTGCCCGTGTTGTGTGCTTGGCTGCCCTTGAATGCCCGCGGTGATTGCGGCTGCGGCTACCTGTGAACAATCCATCGAAGTCGCATCAATATGGTGATGCGACTCCGTTTCAGCCATTATTTTTTATTTAAAAATAATGATGACAGGATTTATTTCATGCCTGAATTTTTATTGATGGCTTTGAAACGATGTGAAAAATTCTGATCTTGCATCAATTATGTTAATTTTTAACGGTTTTAAATAAATAAACCGTCTGACAGATCAAACATGCCAAGTCCACGATATCAATATCAAAGACTTAATTTTTAAACCATATCATGGATGGTAACTCGATATGACCCTTGCACTAGTAGAAACAACTTCTCGATCCACCAACGAATATTATTTGGCGCGCCAAAACCAGATGGAGTCGAATGTGCGTAGTTATCCACGCAAACTGCCGCTGGCTATTGCCAAAGCCCACGGCTGCTGGGTGACGGACGTGGAGGGTACGGAGTATCTGGACTGCTTGGCAGGCGCGGGGACTTTGGCCTTGGGGCACAACCATCCCGCAGTGATTGAAAGCATTCAAACCACGCTGGCCAGCGGGTTG
>NZ_BBJR01000005.1 GCF_000739875.1 Comamonas aquatica NBRC 14918 | reverse complement strand
TCCGCAGGCACCGACGATGACAACGCCTGTCCGGAAGGCTTTACCTGCCACTTGCAATACCTGTCCGTTGCAGCACGCTGCGCGCCCTACGGCAGCGGCGGCACGCCCTATTGCTCATGACCAAGCACAGCCTCGTCATACAAACTACTCTACGTATGCACCCCGCTCTGACACTTTCACCCAAGCAGCGCGGCATGTCCTTGCTCGAGTTGCTGGTGGGTCTCTCTATCGGTTTACTGGTCGTGGCCGTGGCCATCGGTGCATTACTGGTATCACGCAACGTTTCCAGCAATGTCAGCGACGCCAGCGGACTTCAGCAACAAGGTGCCTATACCCTGCGGGTGCTGGGTCAGCAGTTGCGCCAGGCCGGATCGCTCTATCTGAACCCCGACCCCACGGGAACCGCCCCCACGGACGTACTGAGTGCTGTCGTTTTTGAAATCAAAGCCCTGGGTCAAAGTGGAGGCAACAACTTTGAGCTGCAAAACATTCTTGCAGGCGGCGACGACACCTTGACCACGGGCTTTCGCCGGTACAAGGACAACGTGTTCATTGCAGACAACGCTACCAACTCGACGGTAGGTACGGATTTTCTGGCGCGCAACTGTGTTGGTGCGCCAGCCAACACCAAGACCGACGAACGAATCGAGAGCATTTTCACGCTGGCCGATGGCAATTTGCGCTGCAGAGGAAACGGCGTCGTCAACGCACAGCCAATTACACAAAACGTTGCGCAATTTCAGGTTGTCTACTTGGTCCAAACCGTGGTGGGTGGCTCCGGCACCACCATCCAATACCGCAAGGGCAGCAGCATGCCCACGGACACAACCGATCCCACATGGCGCCGCGTACAAGGTGTGCAAATCTGTTTGGTGCTCTACGGCAGCGACGCGATCGACATGCCACAAGGCAGTAGCTATACCGACTGCGATGGCCAATCCATCGACATGACCCAACTTCCCAGCCCACGCACCAACCGCATGCACATGCTGTTTCGCAATACCTTCCAACTGCGCAGCCAAGGGCTTCCAACCCTTTAAGCATCGTCATGCCATACCGCCCAAGACCTCTTGCAATGACACCGTCCATGCACACCCGCCAGCGACATGCTCGGCCGAGCAGTCAACGCGGGGTGGCACTCTTCATCGTCATCATCTTTGTCATGCTCTCGATGTTGCTGGCGCTGTGGGCATCGCGCACTTCGCTGTTTAACGAAATGCTGACCGGCAACGATGCCGACTACCAACGCGCAGTTGAGGCCGCCCAGGCCCTACTCCAAGATGCAGAACTCGATATTCGCGGGGAAATGGCCGATGGATCGACTTGTAGCGCTGCCCCATGTCGCGCTTATACCAGCAGCCTGCAGTTCCCAGGCGACTCCAAGGAAATCAATCCCCTGCTTACGCTGTTGGAGGTCGAAAGCACACGCTGCAAAGATGCGCTCTGCACACGGCGCGTAGGAAGGCAGGATTTCTGGAATTACGCGACACCTGGGACGGTGGTCAAGCCTGCGGCAAATACCGCATTGGGTGAGGCGCCTCTTTCAGCGCTTAAAGCCGTAGGGGCACGCTACGGTCAGTACACCGGCGCCGCCAACACCACC
>NZ_BBJR01000006.1 GCF_000739875.1 Comamonas aquatica NBRC 14918 | reverse complement strand
CCTCTCGGCCATGCAGCAACGGACGCTTGTTTTTAAGCAGCCAATCGTCCGGGATCCGACAAGTAGTGAATGATTTTAAAATTAAAGTGGATCAAATTAAATAATTAAAAGTATAAAATTATTTCATGTAAAACAATCTAAATATTTAATATTTTTCTTACCAAGGGGTGATTTTTGCTACGTGAGCTATATATCCCGTAGATTTCTTCATTAAGCCCATCGCTGCATCCAAGAAGTTTCAGGCTTTGTATATTTACAAGATCTGCAGAACCTAACTCTGTCACAGGAAAAACGCCCATCCCTTGGGCAGAAAAAATACTCAACAAGGCACTGTCTTCGAATTCGCCAACAATCTGAGCTTGTATGCCCAGATTTTCTAACCAGCGATCCATGCGCTCACGCAGTGCTGCATGGTATGTCGGTGCAAGTATGGGCAAGTCTTTAAGACTTTGCGGAAACTCCGCAATTTTCTGATCACTGACCAAAGCTGCAGGTCCATACCAATCGACCCGAGAAGCAACCAAACGCTCGTTCGACAAACGAAAGCTGGAGTTATGCGGTGGTGGCTGACAGGCCAATACCAAATCCAGCTTGTGCAAAGCCAACTCTGCCATCAACTGCTCAAGCTCGCCATCATGGCAGATAAGCTTTAAGCCAGAAGTTGCCAGTACTGGTTGAAGCAGTCTGTGTGCGGCGAGCTTTGCTATTCCGTCTGAAAGACCTACGGATAAACGTACCGATGGCCCGGTTGCTGCTGCGGCAGCCTCCTCTGGGATGCGTGACCCTAGCAGGAATATCTCATCCGCGCGCAAAAAAACGGCACGGCCTGCATCGGTGAGAACCACAGTTCGCCCGGAAGGTTTGAGCAATTGATGGCCTATCGAGGACTCTAAAAGTCGCACTTGTGCACTGATCGTTTGGATGGCCATATCCAAACGCTCCGCTGCTCGGGCAAAGCCGCCTTCATTGGCCACAACCCAGAAGTAGTAGAGGTGTCGATAGTTGAGCATAGTGGATGCATGAATACTTCGAAAAAAACGAAGTTCAGATCATTGTAAAGCTGCTTTTTTAGTGCTGTCACGTTGAGAAGAATGAAGGCGTCGACACTGATCTCACTCCAATCAGTGAGATTTATCAACCCATCCTCTCACATCATGGAATTCCTCTCTACCCTTTGGTTAGGCATGCCACTCTGGATATGGTTTGCCTTCTTGACCACTGTCATCGCTATTTTGGCTTTCGATCTGGGCATCCTGCACAAAGATGCGCGCGCCATCGAAATCAGCGATAGCTTGAAAATGTCAGGCTTGTACATAGGCTTGGGCCTTGCCTGGGCTGCAGCTGTTTATTGGATCTATGTCCATTACTCTGGCACGGGGGCCGTGGATCCGCAAATTGCAGCGGCAGCCAGTCCAGAAGAAAGAGGATGGATAGCCGTGAAGCTGTATATGACAGGCTATCTGGTTGAGAAGACATTGGCAATGGATAATGTATTTATCATTTCTTTGATATTTACATATTTCGCAGTGCCTCGTGAATATCAG
>NZ_BBJR01000007.1 GCF_000739875.1 Comamonas aquatica NBRC 14918 | reverse complement strand
CAATGGTGGACGCTGCTCGTTTCAAGCGTTTGGCTACACAGCGGATGGACTCACCTGCGGCCAGGCTGCGTGATATCTCCTCGCGCTCGGCCAGAGACAGAGTCAAGTGAGATCGGCGCCTTGCAGGCGGCCGGATGCCACCCGTTGCACTCAGGATGGTGTGGATGGATGTGTGCGGTCGATCAAACAGCTTGCCGATCTCGTGCAAGGTATCACCAGCTTTCCAGCGGTCCACATCAGGGCCTTCTGAGCTTCGGTGTAGTAAATCCGCGGTCTTCGCTTCATGCCAACACTCCTTCCGCCAGAGGCGGTCATTGTGTTGCATTGACCAGTTGAATCCACAACCCGAAGCTGCCATTTACCGCTCTGATGACTCACCGGCAGCTATGGGGCGGAGAACTGCAAACGACTAGACTTTGTCGACAGCTTGACTCTATTTCGTCATTCGCTTTGCAGCCCAGACTGTTCCTTCACGCTTAGAGTTGCCCGCACTGGCACAATCTCGAGCTGTCGAAAATTCTGTCCTGTGAGAGCGAAACTTCTGCGTGGGATATGAATATTTGCCTTTTTAAATAGGCAGCTACTTCGTGCTCGAATCTTTGTGCACAACTGCCATTAGAAGAGCCCCGAGGGAGAATAATGGAAAAACCGATTTCGCTTGAGCGTCTTTTTAAGGAAAAGATATTCCGCATTCCCGATTACCAGCGAGGCTACGCTTGGCAGCGAGAGCAGCTCCGTGCGTTCTGGGAAGATCTAATTAACCTGAAAGGGGAGAGATCACACTACACCGGGGTTTTAACGTTCACTGAAGTGCGCGAGGCATCTGTTCCGAAGGATTCCAAGGAATTCTGGCTGATCGATGACCATTCATACCGCCTGTACCACGTCGTTGATGGTCAGCAGCGCCTCACAACCTTCGTTGTATTCATTCAGGCCTTTGCGGACTTTTTTCGGTCGCTCCCCGAACATCAGGGAAAGACTGAAAAGGAAATCTACGTCACCGACAGCCTCTCACTTGCCGACCTCGAAGAGCGCTACTTGTTCAAGACGAATCCCAAAGGTGGATTCCGTACATATAAGTTCGGCTACACGGAGGACAATCCGAGCCAAGAGTACCTCCGGTACCGTATTTTGCGCGAACCAGGTGGAAAGGACGTTCAGGAAACGTTTTATACCCTCAATCTTGGAAACGCAAAGAAATACTTCTCTGAGCAGATCGCCGAACTACATAACCAGAAAGGGGATGAGGGGCTGGCAGATTTATTCAAGAGGTTAACCAAGCGCCTATTGTTCAATGAGTACGCCATCAACGACGAGTTCGACGTCTTCGTCGCTTTTGAGACGATGAACAATCGTGGGAAAAAACTCTCAGACCTTGAGCTTCTGGGCGTTG
>NZ_BBJR01000008.1 GCF_000739875.1 Comamonas aquatica NBRC 14918 | reverse complement strand
CATGAAGGTATTGGTTCCAGTCAAGCGCGTGGTGGACTACAACGTCAAAGTCCGCGTGAAGTCCGACGGCACAGGCGTGGACATCGCCAACGTCAAGATGAGCATGAACCCGTTTGACGAAATCGCCGTGGAAGAGGCGGTGCGTCTGAAGGAAAAGGGCGTGGTCAGCGAAGTGATCGCCGTGTCCTGCGGTGTGACCCAGTGCCAGGAAACCCTGCGCACCGCCATGGCGATTGGTGCCGACCGCGCCATCCTGGTGGAGACCGACGCCGAGCTGCAGCCCCTGGCCATTGCCAAGTTGCTCAAGGCCCTGGTGGACAAGGAACAACCCGGCCTGGTGATCCTGGGCAAGCAGGCCATCGACGGCGACAACAACCAGACCGGCCAGATGCTGGCGGCCCTGGCCGACCTGCCCCAGGCCACCTTCGCCTCCAAGGTCGAAGTCGCTGGCGACAAGGTCCACGTGACGCGCGAAGTGGACGGCGGCCTGGAAACCCTGGCGCTGAGTACCCCCGCCATCATCACCACCGACCTGCGCCTGAACGAGCCACGTTATGTGACGCTGCCCAACATCATGAAGGCCAAGAAAAAGCAGCTGGATGTGGTCAAGCCCGAAGAGTTGGGTGTGGACGTCGCACCCCGCATCAAGACCCTGAAGGTGGCCGAGCCCGCCAAGCGCGGCGCCGGCGTGAAGGTGCCCGATGTGGCGACGCTGGTCGACAAACTGAAGAACGAAGCCAAGGTCATCTAAGCGTCCAGGAGAGAAACATCATGTCCGTACTCGTTATTGCTGAACACGACAACGCCTCCATCAAGGGCGCCACCCTGAACACCGTGACCGCAGCCAAGGCCTGCGGCGGTGACGTGCACGTGCTGGTCGCTGGTGAGAACGCCGCAGCCGCGGCCCAGGCCGCCGCCCAGATCGCCGGTGTGTCCAAGGTCATCCACGCCGATGGCGCCAGCCTCAAGGACGGCCTGGCCGAGAACATCGCCGCCCAGGTGCTGGCCATCGCTGGCAGCTACAGCCACATCCTGTTCCCCGCCACCGCCTCGGGCAAGAACGCTGCCCCCCGCGTGGCCGCCAAGCTGGACGTGGGCCAGATCAGCGACATCACCGCCGTGATCGCCGCCGACACCTTCGAGCGCCCCATCTACGCCGGCAACGCCATCGCCACCGTGCAGTCGGCCGACGCCACCAAGGTCATCACCGTGCGCTCCACCGGCTTTGACGCCGCGGCAGCCACCGGTGGTTCTGCGACGGTGGAAACCGCCG
>NZ_BBJR01000009.1 GCF_000739875.1 Comamonas aquatica NBRC 14918 | reverse complement strand
ACCAAGCCCCACGTGAACGTGGGCACCATTGGCCACGTTGACCACGGTAAGACCACCCTGACTGCTGCTATCGCCACCGTGCTGTCCAAGCACTTCGGCGGTGAAGCCAAGGACTACTCGCAGATCGACAACGCGCCTGAAGAAAAGGCCCGTGGTATCACGATCAACACTTCGCACGTCGAGTACGAAACCGCCACTCGCCACTACGCTCACGTGGACTGCCCTGGCCACGCTGACTATGTGAAGAACATGATCACCGGCGCTGCCCAGATGGACGGCGCTATCTTGGTCTGCTCCGCTGCTGACGGCCCCATGCCCCAGACCCGCGAACACATCCTGCTGGCTCGCCAGGTGGGCGTGCCTTACATCATCGTGTTCCTGAACAAGTGCGACATGGTGGACGACGAGGAACTGCTGGAACTGGTGGAAATGGAAGTCCGCGAACTGCTGGACAAGTACGATTTCCCCGGCGACGACACCCCCATCGTGCGTGGTTCCGCCAAGCTGGCCCTGGAAGGCGACCAGTCTGACAAGGGCGAGCCTGCGATCCTGAAGCTGGCTGAAGCTCTGGACTCCTACATCCCCACGCCTGAGCGCGCGGTGGACGGCGCCTTCGTGATGCCAGTGGAAGACGTGTTCTCCATCTCCGGTCGTGGTACCGTGGTGACCGGTCGTATCGAGCGCGGCATCATCAAGGTCGGCGAAGAAATCGAAATCGTCGGTATCAAGGACACCCAGAAGACCACCTGCACGGGCGTGGAAATGTTCCGCAAGCTGCTGGACCAAGGTCAAGCTGGCGACAACGTGGGTCTGCTGCTGCGCGGCACCAAGCGTGAAGACGTGGAACGCGGCCAAGTGCTGTGCAAGCCTGGCTCCATCAAGCCCCACACCCACTTCACCGCTGAGGTGTACGTGCTGTCCAAGGACGAAGGTGGTCGTCATACGCCTTTCTTCAACAACTACCGTCCTCAGTTCTACTTCCGTACCACGGACGTGACTGGTTCCATCGAGCTGCCCGAAGGCAAGGAAATGGTGATGCCTGGCGACAACGTGTCCATCACTGTGAAGCTGATCGCTCCTATCGCTATGGAAGAAGGTCTGCGCTTCGCTATCCGTGAAGGTGGCCGTACCGTGGGCGCTGGCGTGGTTGCTAAGGTTCTCGCTTAATT
>NZ_BBJR01000010.1 GCF_000739875.1 Comamonas aquatica NBRC 14918 | reverse complement strand
AGCCAGCGCTCGCAGTTCTTCCACAGCCGCCGATTCTTCTCCAGCCAGGCAAAGCTGCGCTCGACGATCCAGCGCTTGGGCATGACCTTGAAGGTGTGCAACTCGCTTCTCTTGGCAATCTGTACCGTGACGTGCCCACCCACAATCTCCTGCACACCCTGCGCAAAGGGCTTGCCTGTGTAGCCGCTGTCGCACAACAGGCTTTGCACCCTGACCAAGGAGAGCTTGCAGCGCTTGAGTGCCTGCAGCGCGCCCTTGCGGTCCGTCACCTCGGCCGTGGTCACGGCTACTGCGTGCGGCAGCCCCTGGGTGTCCACCGCAATGTGACGCTTGATGCCCGAGACCTTCTTGCCCGCGTCATAGCCCTTCAGGCCCGCCGTGTCCGTGTTCTTCACGCTCTGCGCATCGATGATCAAGAACGCGCTGCAGGCGTTGCGCACCCGTCTCGCGCGGGCCGCGCCAACCTGATTTTTTTAAAGCCTGCTCCAGCAGGCTGCCACCCTCGCGTGGCTCGCTCCAGATCGCAAAGTACGAGTGCACGGTGCGCCACTTGGGAAAGTCGCCGGGCAGTGCGCGCCACTGGCAGCCTGTGCGCAGCAGATAGAGCACCGCACAGAACACCTCGTACAACTCCACCTTTCGGGGCGCCGTCTTTCTGCGCGCACTCTCCAGCAATGGACCGATCGCTTCGAACTGCTCGCGCTTGATATCGCTCGGGTAACCTTTTCTCATCTCGCAAGCTTCTCACATCAGACGAGACTTTGAACACGTT
>NZ_BBJR01000011.1 GCF_000739875.1 Comamonas aquatica NBRC 14918 | reverse complement strand
TTGAACCGCCCCGGGTTTTGAGGAGGCTCCAACACTTGAGAAGATGGAGCTATGACCAAGTCAAACAAGTTCTCACCCGAGGTCCGCGAGCGTGCCGTACGCATGGTGCAGGAGCACCGAGCCGACTACCCTTCGCTGTGGGCAGCCATTGAATCAATAGCCCCCAAGATTGGCTGCGTGCCGCAGACCTTGAACGATTGGGTCAAGAAGGCCGAGGTCGACAGCGGCCAGCGTGCCGGTACCACCACGTCAGAAGCCCAGCGCATCAAGGAGCTGGAACGTGAGGTCAAAGAGCTGCGCCGGGCCAACGACATCCTGAAGACGGCCAGCGCGTTTTTTGCGCAGGCGCAGCTCGACCGCCGATTGAAGTCTTGAAGAACTACATCGACCGCCACCGTGACGACTACGGGGTCGAGCCCATCTGCCGGGTGCTGCAGATGGCCCCGTCGTGTTACTGGCGCCACGCAGCCCGGCTGCGTAACCCGCAACTGCGCAGTCAACGCGCCCAGCGTGACGAGTGCTTGAAGGCGGACATCCAGCGCGTGTGGCATGCCAACTGGCAGGTCTAAGGGGCCGATAAGGTCTGGCTGCAGATGAACCGCGAGGGCATCCCGGTGGCACGTTGTACTGTGGAGCGACTGATGCGTGCCATGGGCTTGCAAGGGGCTCGCCGTGGCAAGACGGTGCGCACCACCACGCCGGACACATCGGCACCGTGCCCGCTGGACCACGTCAACCGGCACTTCAAGGCCAGCCGCCCCAACGCTCTGT
>NZ_BBJR01000012.1 GCF_000739875.1 Comamonas aquatica NBRC 14918 | reverse complement strand
TACAGGGCTGCCGTTCGCGGCCTAACCGTCACCTCAGGGCGTCTTACAGATAACCGTTATCCGATTGCCCGCAGTTTTACCAAGCCAAGGGCAGCTGACACTGGCGGTGCGCAGAATTACAGCGGTGTCTCGAGCGGCTGCTGCCGTAGATTGCGACCAGGAATTTACGAACCTGACTGAACTCGATATGGGAGGATAGCGCGGCCTCGGCGCTACCTGAGCCGGAGACGATGTACGAGTTCGGCCGG
The DNA here is from genome assembly GCF_000739875.1 of Comamonas aquatica NBRC 14918. GTDB lineage: Bacteria > Pseudomonadota > Gammaproteobacteria > Burkholderiales > Burkholderiaceae_C > Comamonas > Comamonas aquatica. Next base: position 480 of record NZ_BBJR01000012.1, on the reverse strand, counting down.
CGGCGAAGCAAACCGAGACAACTTATCAATTAAAGATCGTGATGGCGCACAACACTCGGTAGACGCCATCGATTCACAGCTTCGCAAGATCGAAGGGCAGAGCCTTGGGTATAAAGTGGCTCGTTTCTTCGGTCTTCTGGGGCGGTGATTTACGCGACCTGCAGTGTCGGATAGTCTGCTTTGGCACGGCTGGTGCTTTTGCACCCAACGCACGATGTAGTAGACGCAAGTGGGTAAGCCTTTGCTACCGACAGTTTCGCGGCGGTCTCCAGCCGTACATGCACCAAACGCCTTTGGTCATCCACCGCGTCGCAACTCCCTGACACCCCGGCCCAGCTTGCGGCGCAACAGGGCCCGCAGGGTCACCCCATCCGAGTACCCGACCTGTGCGGCGACCTGGTCGACGCTGGCGTTCCCGGTGCGCAAGAGATGGACGGCATGCTCCACGCGCAGGTCCTGGAAATACGACAGTGGTGTCTT
>NZ_BBJR01000013.1 GCF_000739875.1 Comamonas aquatica NBRC 14918 | reverse complement strand
CGATTCAGTCATGGTGCGATGGACGATGGAATGCGGGGATACATCCACCTGGCTTCGGACATCTCGCACCTCTGGGCAGCAGGTGCATGGGTCGGCGCGTTACTCGCCTTTTTGATCTTGGCCGTAACGAGTGCGAATAAGGCATCAAACACAGTAGCAATATTGAGCCGAACATCAAATGGCTTCGCCCAGGTAGGGACGCTGATCGTGGTCGTTCTGGGGATCAGTGGTGTACTCAACTACGTATTGATCGCAGGGCCTTCGCTTGATCCGCTTGTTTCGACACTCTATGGTCAGTTGCTGTTAGGCAAGCTGATGCTGGTTCTCGGAATGCTTGCTTTGGCTGCGGCAAATCGGTTCCGGCTAAGTCCAAGTCTGGAGGCATCGTTGACCTCTGGAAATCATGCACAAGCAGTCGCTAAGCTACGCCAGAGCCTGTTCATGGAAGCAACACTGGCAGTTCTGGTTTTGGCGAGTGTGGCTTGGTTAGGGATTCTTTCCCCAAAAGGAATTTGATCCTCCGAGATCAACCACCGACAGCAGAAGCGGAGCTGCTCTAAGCAGACGTAGACACTGATAGGAAGGGTAAAACGCTTCCGTCGATTCATGCTTGGATGGCGTCCGCTGTTAATTTCCACGCAAAACTGACCCGCCGGGGATGCGGATAAAAACTTGGACTGGTTTTATGCGGCTAGACCGGCGTTG
>NZ_BBJR01000014.1 GCF_000739875.1 Comamonas aquatica NBRC 14918 | reverse complement strand
CTCGCAGAATATAAATAAAATTGAAAGTGATAATGGGCAATTTTGCTTGGCAGCAATAATTTACCGTGATCTGATAAGCTTTAATGAAAATCAGCCAGCTTTAATTCAATTGAGATCTGAAATAGAAGGATATAAAGGACTGTCTGACTTCAATGAAGACCAGAAAGAAATTATTGCCACTCATGAAAATCTTTTGAATCTTCTGAAAGAGATAAAAAGTTTTAAAAAATTATTAGAAGAATATTTCCCTAAACAAACAGCAAATGTTGTTGCTTAAAAAGCATGAAATATCCTTGGCTTGCGCCCTTCTAACCGTGCCGAGACGCACAGAGCGCAGGGTGTGCAGATGCGCCGCAGGACGCATCTGCCTCGTCCTCTAACTGGCCGCAGCTGTTTGAACGGAGCGGCTCAGCCGCGCAGTGAGTTCTGCGGCCCCACCCTGTGATCGAGCACCGCAGGTTGCCCGTTTGGGATTTGCGCAGCAAAGCCCAAAGGGACACGGGTAGCAGGGTGTGCTTCTTTGCTTACTTTCTTGCACAAGCAAGAAAGTAAGGCCCCGCCGGGGGCGACCCGGCCAACCAAAGCAAAAACAACAATCAAGGCCAAATCAGCCTCTAGCCCAAGCACAGCATGTA
>NZ_BBJR01000015.1 GCF_000739875.1 Comamonas aquatica NBRC 14918 | reverse complement strand
GACTGCATTTGCTGGTTGATTCAACGGGAATCAAGTTCTTGGGTGAAGGCGAGTGGAAATGCAAAAAGCATGGCCCTGAGCGTCGTCGGCAATGGCGCAAGTTGCACATTGGCATTGATGCCCAGACGCTACAGGTCAGGGCTATCTGCGTGACATCCAACAACGTCAGTGATGCAGCAGTGATACCGGATTTGCTGCAGCAATTGCCCGAAGATGAGGTGCTGGAGAGCCTAACGGGCGACGGCGCTTACGACACGCAACCAGTCCATGAAGAAGTCATCAAGCGAGGAGGTATTCCCATTATTCCTCCTCGCAAGAATGCTCGAATACGCAAAGGCAAAGCCTTTGTGCATCGAAATGCGGCGATCGCTGCATGTCGAAGGCTGGGGCGAAGTATCTGGAAACGTTGGATCGGGTATCACCGGCGCAGCTTGGTGGAAACCAAGATGAACTGCATCAAACGATTGGGTGAGCGGCTGATGTCTCGTACCTTTGAGCGACAAGTCAACGAGCTGCACATTCGAGCAGCCATCTTGAATCGATTTACAGAACTGGGCCGTCCTCAGACGGCAGCCGTGGCATAGCCACGGCTGGGGTTTGGGGGAGCTTGGCCTGAAATCGATTTATGCAA
>NZ_BBJR01000016.1 GCF_000739875.1 Comamonas aquatica NBRC 14918 | reverse complement strand
CGATTCAGTCCAGCGCTTGATGTCGTCTTCCATCAGGGTGCTCATCGTCGTTTCCTTCAACGTTAACACCTGAGCAGGAATTCACTGGGTCAATACAGATTCGGGCTATCGCAGTCACAACCAATGAAGTAGGTGACTCGCCCATGGCCGCTGTCTTACTGGGCCAGATCCCCAGCCATGAACAGGTAGCTAGCTTGACTGGTGATGGGGCCTATGACACCAAGGATGTGCATGAGGCCTGCTACCTGCGGGGAGCCATTCCAATCATCCCGCCACGCAAGGGAGCGAAGCTACGCAAGGGGCTGGCATTTGCTCACCGCAATGAAGCGGTCAAGGCGTGTAGGCAGTTGGGGCAGGCTATCTGGAAACGCTGGAGCGGCTACCACCGAAGGTCTTTGGTGGAGACCAAGATGAATTGCTTCAAGCGCCTGGGCGAGAAGGTGATGGCCAGGACGTTTGAACGCCAGGTGGCCGAGCTCAATACTCGAGCGTCAATCCTCAATCAATTTACCGCTCTGGGCACACCCCAGACGGTCGCTGCTGCGTAAATCCGTCTGAGGTTTGGGGTAGATCGGCCTCAGGGTGATTTATGCAAAAACGCC
>NZ_BBJR01000017.1 GCF_000739875.1 Comamonas aquatica NBRC 14918 | reverse complement strand
AACGATTGGGTCAAGAAGGCCGAGGTCGACAGCGGCCAGCGTGCCGGTACCACCACGTCAGAAGCCCAGCGCATCAAGGAGCTGGAACGTGAGGTCAAGGAGCTGCGCCGGGCCAACGACATCCTGAAGACGGCCAGCGCGTTTTTTGCGCAGGCGCAGCTCGACCGCCGATTGAAGTCTTGAAGAACTACATCGACCGCCACCGTGACGACTACGGGGTCGAGCCCATCTGCCGGGTGTTGCAGATGGCCCCGTCGTGTTACTGGCGCCACGCAGCCCGGCAACGCAACCCGCAACTGCGCAGTCAACGCGCCCAGCGTGACGAGGGTTTGAAGGCCGACATCCAGCGCGTGTGGCATGCCAACTGGCAGGTCTACGGGGCCGATAAGGTCTGGCTGCAGATGAACCGCGAGGGCATCCCGGTGGCACGTTGTACTGTGGAGCGACTGATGCGTGCCATGGGCTTGCAAGGGGCTCGCCGTGGCAGGGCGGTACGTACCACCACGCCTGACACATCAGCGCCGTGCCCGCTGGACCACGTCAACCGGCACTTCAAGGCCAGCCGTCCCAACGAGCTAT
>NZ_BBJR01000018.1 GCF_000739875.1 Comamonas aquatica NBRC 14918 | reverse complement strand
CAACGCCTTAGCACGCGCGACGCTTGCGCGCGCGTGAGGTGGTGGCGTTGACGCTCCGCCACCTATGGCAGCTCTCGGCCAGAAGCGGAAACTCATTCTGACCCGATAGCAGTCATTTGAACGGCTGGTTCACTATGACAGGCACATGAATTTTGTCACTCTAGTTTTCGGTACCCTCATTCATTGTGGCTGTGTCCAAGAAGAGCAGCTTTTTTCGATCAGCGTCACGGAGGGAAAACATCCACCTGTCTTCCATGAACTTGAGGAGGCGTTGACCACGGGCCTGGATCTGTTCAGGCCCCCAGTTGTCGTTCGCCGCAATTTCGATCTCCGAATGTGAGCCATCCGAATAGCCGTTCCGGACCTTGGCACCAGACGCATCGAATTTAGGTGACTTCTTTTCCGAGAACGAGTCGTTCTGTAGCGAAGCGTTGATCGACATGGATAAGAGGAGCAAGTTGCCGATCGATCCAGTGTAGCGATACCTTTCCGTCTCTGGGACATCCATGAACGCACGCTCCCAGTCTTCCTTCGGGGTCTGTGGATAAATATGCTCGATCGATATCCGGTCGCGTCGA
>NZ_BBJR01000019.1 GCF_000739875.1 Comamonas aquatica NBRC 14918 | reverse complement strand
CAGTTGCTGTGCTTGATGAACACCACATTCCCAAAACCGTTTTGCCAGCCCGCAAACTCAACCACGCCGTCGCCCACGGTACGCACCTTGGTGCCGGTGGCGGCGGCAAAGTCCGTGCCCAGGTGCTTGCGCCAGGTGTTGTGGATGGGGTGCATGCGCATGGCAAAGCCGCTGCTGACGCGCGAGAACTCCACGGGGGAGCTCAGGTAGGCGCGGCGCAAGCTGGAGCCGTCCATGGCGTAGTAGGAACCACGCTTGCCGGGCTCCTGGAACCACATGGCCTGGTACAGCTTGTCGCGGTTGTGGAATTCTGCGGCCAGCACGCGGCCCGAGCGCAGGAATTCGCCGTCGGCTTCCAGGGTTTCGTAGATGACGGAGAAGCGGTCACCTTTGTGCAGGCGGTGGAAATTGACCTCTTCAAAGATGTCGGCGATCTGCACGGCCACGGCATCGGGCAGGCCGGCGGCATCGGTCGCGGCGAACAGGCTGCTGTGGATGGTGCCGCCCGCCAAGCGGGTGCTGGTGGTCAGCGGTGCGCTGGACACCGTGGCGCGA
>NZ_BBJR01000020.1 GCF_000739875.1 Comamonas aquatica NBRC 14918 | reverse complement strand
CAAACCCGGTGCGATTCAGGTTGCCCTTGCATACGCTGGATTTGACGACGCCCCTCAAAGACGCGTTCACCGAAGCCCTGCTGGAACAATTGCCCGGCGGCAAAGACGCATATTGCCTGCAGTTTTGTGGCCCATCGGGCGCGGATGGAACTGAAGCCGCCATCAAACTGGCCAAGACCTTTACCGGCCGCAGCTCGGTGATTAGCTTTTCAGGCGGTTACCACGGCATGACGCATGGCGCTTTGGCCATGACGGGCAATCTGTCTGCCAAAAATGCGGTGCATGGCTTGATGCCCGGCGTGCAGTTCATGCCCTACCCCCATGAATACCGCTGCCCACTGGGTATTGGCGGTGAAGCAGGCGTCGATGCCTTGACCTATTACTTCGAAAACTTTATCGAAGACGTAGAAAGCGGCGTGACCAAGCCTGCGGCAGTGATTTTGGAAGCCATCCAAGGCGAAGGCGGTGTGGTGGTTGCACCCACCAAGTGGCTGAAAAAAATCCGCGAAGTGACCGAAAAGCACGGCATCGTATTGATCTT
>NZ_BBJR01000021.1 GCF_000739875.1 Comamonas aquatica NBRC 14918 | reverse complement strand
CGATTCACTGCGCCCTTGGCCATCTGCTCGCCCAGTTTTTCGGTGAGCTTTTGCATCTTGTCGGCAAACGCTTCGTCGTCGTCTTCCACTTCTTCCGCGCCCACGTAGCGGCCGGGGGTGAGCACATGGCCGTGCTGCGCGATTTCGGCCAGGGGCACGCTGCGGCAAAAGCCTTTCACGTCTTCATATGTCCCACAGCCCGGCTCACCACGCCAGGCGGCCACCACGGCTTCGATGCGGGCAATGGTGTCGTCCGTCAGCTCGGCCTGCACACGGCTGATCATGCGCCCCTGCTTGCGGGCGTCGATAAACAGCACTTCGCCCTTGCGCGTTTTCTGCTTGGCCAGGAACCACAGGCAAGCGGGGATTTGGGTGTTGAAAAACAACTGGCCGGGCAGGGCCACCATGACTTCCACCACGTCGGCATCGACCATGGCGGCGCGGATCACGCCTTCGTTGTTCTGGCTGCTGCTCATGCTGCCATTGGCCAGCACGATGCCTGCGCGGCCCGTGGGCTTCAAGTGGTGCAGCATGTGCTGCAACCAGGCGTAGTTGGCGTTGCCGTGGGGTGGGTCGCCATATTCCCAGCGCGGGTCGCCTTCCAGGCTGCCGTGCCACCAGTCGCTGATATTGAAGGGTGGGTTGGCCAGGATGTAGTCAGCCCGCAGGTCGGGGTGCTGGTTGCGGGTGAAGGTGTCGGCAGGCTCGCGGCCCAGGTTGTAGTCGATGCCGCGAATGGCCAGGTTCATGGCGGCCAGGCGCCAGGTGGTGGGGTTGCTTTCCTGGCCGTAGATGCTCACATCGCCCAGCTTGCCGCCGTGGGCTTCGATGAACTTCTCGCTTTGCACGAACATGCCGCCCGAGCCACAGCAGGGGTCGTACACCTTGCCCTCGTGCGGGCTCAAGATAGCCACCAGGGTTTTGACGATGCTGGCGGGGGTGTAGAACTGACCGCCCTTCTTGCCCTCAGCGCTGGCGAACTGGCCCAAAAAATACTCGTACACCTGGCCCAGCACGTCGCGCGCCACGGCGGGGTCGTCACCAAAGCCGATGGTGGAGACCAGATCAACCAGCTCGCCCAGCTTGCCATCGGGCAACTGAGCGCGGGCATAGCGTTTGTCGAGGATGCCTTTGAGTTTGGGGTTCTCGGCCTCAATGAGGGTCAGGGCGTCGTCAATGCGTTTACCAATGTCGGGCTGTTTGGCCGCGTTGCGCAGGGCTTCCCAGCGTGCGCCTTCGGGCACCCAGAAGACGTTGGCCTCTTTGTAGTAGTCGCGGTCTTCCAGTTCCGCCGCAATGTCGGCGGGGTCGGCATCGCCGTAGAAGTATTCGTCGTTCGGGTCGGCCAGGCGCTGCATCAACGTGGCGTGGTGTGCGGCGAAGGTGTCAGAGATGTATTTGACGAAGATGAGGCCGAGCACCAGGTGCTTGTATTCGGCAGCGTCCATGTTGGCGCGCAGCTTGTCGGCGGTGGCCCAAAGGGTTTTTTTGATGTCGTCGAGCATGGGGAAGAACAGGCACGGCCAGCGTCCCGAGAGACTCTGGCTTGATTTGTAACTGCATTCATCTTAGCGGCGATCCGCAGCCTCCCGGATGCCCAAGTTGCCTAGCCGGCAGCGTGGCGCCAACCAGCAGGTCCAAAGATGAGCCCGCAGGCAGCGCCAGCAGAGGCATTGCCCCTGTCAAAGGCCGTGGGAGAGTCCCGACAGGGGCTCACGCCGCCTGGTACGTCTTGCCAAACCGACCGATGATGACTTTGCGACCCTCGTCAATCTGGTTGTCTACAAAGTCCGCCCACCACTGCAACATATCGCGGCGCTGCTCCGCATATTGCGCCCGGTTGTAGACGCCACGGATACCTTTTTGCTCGTGCGCCAAGGACTTTTCAATCCAGTCTGAGTTGAAACCGGCTTCATGCAACAGGGTGGAAGCTGTGCGGCGGAAATCGTGGATCACAAAATCCCGCACATCCAGCTCCAAGGCACGCACGGCCACATTCAGGGTGGACTGAGAGATGGGCTGGTGCAAGCTGCTGCGGCTGGGAAACACCCATTCTGATCCGCCAGCCAGGCCCTTCAACTCTTCAAACATGGCCACGGCTTGGCGCGACAGGGGGACAAAGTGAGGCCGGTCTTTCTTCATGCGCTCCATCGGTATGCACCACTCGGCGTTTTCCAGATCCAGCTCTTCCCAGCGGGCATGCACCAACTCGGTCTTGCGCACCATGCACAAGATGAGCAGGTGCAGCGCCAGCTTGTGTGCACGCTTCATGCCGGACTGGTAAATCCCACGCAGCAAGCGCCCCACTTCCTCGGGGCTGAGGGCCACGTCCCGGCTGCGCGCCTGGGCGATGAACTTGGCCTCGATCGCTGCCGCAGGATTGAATTGCATCTTCTGCCGCGCAATCGCATAGGCAAAAAGGCGCTTCAACACATTGCGGGTTTGCAATGCCATTTGGTCGGCCCCGCGCGCCTTGATGCGGTCGGTGATGGCCAGCACATCCTCGACCGTCACGTCCGACACCTGCTGGGTCCCAATGGCCGGAATGATGTCCTTCTCCAGCACCCGCCGCACATTGCGCGGGTTGCTATTGGATGGTTCGGCAATCTCTGCAAACCAGCGCCACGCAAAGGCAGCCACCGAATCCTCTTGCTGGCGCTGCTCTTCTTTGGCACGGGCCTTTTCAGTCGTTTTCTGGCACCAGTGCTTCAGATAACTATCCGCCAACTCCTTGGCAGCAGGCGTGGCATCTGCAGACACCAGATCGCCCCGCTTGAGTGCCATCGGTGACACGCCCCGGGCCGCCAAGGCTTTGGATGCCTCCCGCCAAGCACGCGCATCCCCCAAGCTGTAGACCGGGTATTCACCCAGGGTCACTTTCTCCTGCTTGGCGCCACGCCCCCCCATGCGATAGCGCAAGCGCCATGTCTTTTGGCCACTGGGCAAGACCTCGACAAACAAGCCGCCTTCATCGGCTTCTTGGTACGACTTGTCGCGTGGTTTCAATGCTTTGAGCTTGGTGTCCGTCAGTGGCATGGGCGCAGTCTCCTCGAGGAGGTGTGCCCATGGGAAGCAAGGTGATTGCTTAAAAAATCATCAAGGGCACACCGACATATTTCTGATGGGCACACCATTCTCAAAATGGGCACACATCTGGGCACACATTCTGACGGATCCATGCGGAACATCCAAGAACAACCTGGATGAATATCAATGATTGATCAATGGGTTGCAGATCAGAAAACAGAACAATCCGGACCGTTGCGGAACCAAATTTATTTTCCGATGCAGAAGCTGGAGAAGATCACGCCTAGCAAATCATCCGATGTGAATTCGCCCGTGATGCTGTTCAGCGCCGTCTGCGCCAGGCGCAGTTCTTCGGCCAGGATGTCCAGCGCCGGGCCGGGCACGTTCAGCTGCGCGTGCGCTTCCTCAAGGTGGGCGCCCACGGCCTGCAGCGCCTCCACATGGCGCGCGCGGGCGATGTACAGGCCCTCGGCCGCCGACTGCCAGCCGGCCACCTGCAGCAGGCGCTGGCGCACGGCGTCCAGGCCGTCGCCGGTGCGCGCCGACAGGCTCAGGCTGGCCTCGCTGCCCTGGCGACCCGCCAAGGGCGCCAGCGGTTGCATCTGCGCGCCGGGTGCGGCCAGGTCGGTCTTGTTCCACAGGTCGATGACAGGAATGTTCGGCGCAATGCGCTCGGCCAGCGTGTGCGCAATCTCCAGATCGTCGGCCACGTAGCCGGCCTCGCCCATGCGCGAAAGGTCGTGCAGGAACAGCACGGCATCGGCGGCGGCGATCTCGTCCCAGGCGCGGGCAATGCCGATGCGCTCCACCTCGTCCTCGCTGTCGCGCAGGCCGGCGGTGTCGATCACGTGCAGCGGCACACCGTCGATCTGGATGGTCTGCTGCACCTTGTCGCGCGTGGTACCGGCGATCGGGGTGACGATGGCCAGCTCGGCCCCGGCCAGCGCGTTCAGCAGCGAGCTTTTGCCGGCATTGGGCTGGCCGGCAATCACCACCTTGATGCCTTCGCGCAGCAGCGCGCCCTGCTGGGTGCGGGCCAGCACCTGGCCCAGCTGGTCGCGCAGCGCGTCCAGCTGGCCATAGGCATCGGCCTTTTGCAGGAAGTCGATCTCTTCCTCGGGGAAGTCCAGCGTGGCCTCCACCAGCATGCGCAGGTGCACCAGGGCTTCGCGCAGTTCGCCGATCTCGCGCGAGAAGTCGCCCGACAGCGAGCGGCTGGCGCTGCGCGCCGCGGCCTCGGTGCTGGCGTCGATCAGGTCGGCAATCGCCTCGGCCTGGGCCAGGTCGATCTTGTCGTTCAGGAAGGCGCGCTCGGTGAACTCGCCGGGCTGGGCCAGGCGCAGGCCGGGCAGGACCGGGGCGCCGTCAGCCCCCGGCGCCTGTGCGGCCTCCAGGCAGCGCGCCAGCAGCAGCTGCAGCACCACGGAGCCGCCGTGGGCCTGCAGCTCCAGCACGTCCTCGCCGGTGTAGCTGTTCGGGCCGGGGAAGTACAGCGCCAGGCCATGGTCGATGGGCGCGCCCTTGGCGTCCTTGAAGGGCAGGTAGCTGGCCTCGCGCGGCTTCAGGTCCTTGCCCAGCAGGTGGCGCACCAGGGCGCCGATGGCCTTGCCGGAGACACGCACAATGCCGACGGCCCCGCGCCCGGGGGCGGTGGCGATGGCGACGATGGGATCGGAATGGCGGGCAAGCATGGCGTCACGTCCTCAGTGGGGGCGGTGCCCATGATAGCCAGGGGCACGCAAAACAGGCTTTCAAAACAGGAGCACACTGCGCTCGGCACTCAACGACTTTGCAGCCAATCGACTGTGAAACGCAGTCCTGGCGCGCGCAGTGCGCTCTTGTTTTAAAAACCAAAGGCCGCTTGCGCGGCCTTTGGGGGATGTCAGCGGGGCGGCTTACTTCATCTTGCCGGCGTCTGCGGGCGCCGACTTGAAGCTGGGCAGGTTGAACTGCGGGGGCACGCCCATGCGGGTGTTGATGACCCACTGCTGGGCGATCGACAGGATGTTGTTGGTCAGCCAGTACAGCACCAGGCCGGCCGGGAACATGAAGAACATGACGCTGAAGATCAGGGGCATGAACCACATCATCTTGGCCTGCATCGGATCGGGCGGCACGGGGTTCAGGGCCGTCTGCAGCAGCGAGGACAGGGTCATCAGCAGCGGCAGGATGAAGAAGGGGTCCTTGGCCGACAGGTCGGTGATCCACAAGATCCAGGGCGCGTGGCGGATTTCCACCGACGACAGCAGCACCCAGTACAGCGCGATGAACACGGGGATCTGGATCATGATGGGGAAGCAACCGCCCATGGGGTTGACCTTCTCCTCACGGTAGATGCGCATCATCTCCTGCTGCATCTGCTGCGGGTTGCCCTTCAGGCGCTCACGCATCTCCATGATCTTGGGGTTGATGGCCTTCATCTTGGCCATCGAGGCGTAGGCCTTGGCGTTCAACCAGTAGAACAGGATCTTCAGGAACAGCACCAGACCGACGATGGACCAGCCCCAGTTGCCCAGGATGCCGTGGATCTTGTCCAGCAGCCAGTACAGGGGCTTGGCCAGGATGGTCAGCCAGCCGTAGTCCTTGACCAGCTCCAGGCCGGGGGCCAGTGCTTCCAGGGTCTTTTCCAGCTGGGGGCCGGCGAACAGGCGCGCCTGCACGGTCTTGGTCTCGCCAGGTTGCAGCGTGCCCACGGGGGTGATCATGCCGGCGGCGTACAGGTTGTCGCCCACCTTGCGCGCGTAGTTATCGCGCTGGATGCCGTCACCCAGCAACCAGGCGCTGGCGAAGTAGTGCTGCACCATGGCCACGTAGCCGCTGGTGGAGGACTTCTCGAAGTCGAGCTTGTCCTTGTCGATGTTCTTGAACTCGACCTTCTGGTACTTGGCGGTGTCGGTGTAGATGGCCGGGCCGGTGAAGGTGGAGTAGAAGGCATTGCCGCCGTCCACCGCGTTGCCGTCACGCAGCAGCTGCAGGTACAGCTGGGGGGTGATGGCGGCCGTGCCGGCGTTCACCACCTCGTGCTGCACGCCGATGTCGTAGGCGCCGCGCTTGAGGGTGAAGGTCTTGACCAGCTTCACGCCGTCCTGCACGGGCGACTCGAAGCGCACCTGCAGCTCGTTCTGGCCGTCCTTGAGCGTGCGCTCGCCGGGCTGCACCGTCATCACGGTCTTGTGCGTGGGGTAGTTGCCGCCGATCAGGCCCGTCTGCGCCATATAGACGCGGCTGCTGCTCTCATCGAACAGCACGAAGGGCTGGCTGTGGTCGCCGTCGGCGGCGTACTTCAGCAGCTCGGCGTGCACCAGCGCACCGCCCTGGCCGTCAAAGGTCAGGCGCATCACGTCGGTGGTGACGGTGATCTTCTCGCGGGCCACCGGGGCGGCGTCCGCGCCACCGGGCACGTCGCTGGGCGACGCCGTCGCTGCAGCGGCCACGGCCGCAGGCACTTCCGCCGGCTTGCTCTCGGCAGGCGCGGTGGCCGTCACGGGCGTGGGGAAGAACGTGGCTTGCTTGCCGTTGTGGATTTGCCATTTGTCCCACAGCAAAACCATGGAAAAGCCAAATATCACCCACAAAATGGTGCGGCGAATGTCGTTCATGAAGACTTCTTTGGTGAGGAAGAGGAGGTCAAACCGGTAAACAGCTTGGGCGGGTGGTCGGGCACCGGATCATGCCCGCCATCACACCACGGATGGCAGCGTACCAGTCGCCGCAGTGTCAAATAAGTGCCGGCCGCTGCGCCATGCTGCTCTAACGCCTTCAAAGAGTAGGCGGAACAGGTCGGTTCAAAACGGCAGGCCGAGCCCAGCCACGGACTCAGGAAAAAGCGGTAGCCACGCACCAGGGCCATGAGCAGGGCGCGCACCATGGCTCAGCCCGCTTCCTGCACTGCGGCATCGGCCGCCGGCTCGGGCGTCTTGCGGCGCGTGGCGTGTGCCAGCAGTTGCTGCAGCTCCGCACGCACCGCCTGCTTCAGCGGCTCCGAGGTGGCGCTGATGAACTGCTTGCGGTCAAAGCCGGCACGCAGGCGCACCACATACGCCGCCGGCGGCAAGGCCTGCAGCTGCGCATCGAATTCGCTGGCCACGGCATAGATCTGTCGCTTGATGGTGTGCCGCGTCACCGAACGCTTGGCCCAGCGCTTGGGCACCAACGGGCTCAGCCACACCTGGGGTGCCGAGCACCCGGGCACGACAAACAGGGCCTGCGGTGCCTGCTCATAAAGCACGGCACCGGGCCCTGTTGGCACAGCGTCCTTGGCAACATCCGTAGCGCCCAGCACCAGGCGGTGCAAAGCAAAGTGCGGCGTCCGGGAAACGGTTCCCCCGGACAGCGTTGCCTGAAATTGGGGGCGCGTTTTGAGCCGTTGCATCACAACAGGCCCTGCCATGCAGCAGGGATTGGTGTCAGGCAGTCGGCCAAGCGTGCTTGCCTTAGACGGCCAGACGCTTGCGGCCCTTGGCGCGGCGTGCGTTGATCACGGCGCGGCCGCCCTTGGTCTTCATGCGGACCAGGAAACCGTGGGTGCGAGCGCGCTTGGTCTTGGAGGGTTGGTATGTACGCTTCATGTTCGTTCCTTGAGAAGGTTCAGTTTTTTACTGGCCCATGCATTCCTCATGAATGCACACTGCCCAAATTCCCCCAGCCAAGCACATCTGCAAGGCGCCTGCCAGGGGCAAGCGGCCGCAAATAAAAGCTTCGCGCGGGGCTTATCACCCTGAACACATTCAGGGAAACCCAAAATTATCTCAGTGTTAGCCACCTCTTGCAATGACCCTCTAAAGATGGTCCAAAATACGCCCCCGCACCAGACCGGTGCAAAAGTCGTCCGTGTTTGTGGATAACCGTTTGAAAAGCTACAATCACAGCCCCATCACCGTTCCTCCTATCCACAAAAAGCGCTCCGATTGAAATGACCGAGGAACCCACCAACGACGCCGGCCTGGGCCTGTGGCTGGCCTGCGTCGAGCAGCTCGGCCAGGACCTGCCCGAGCAACAGTTCAACACCTGGATCAAGCCCCTGACCGCGCACGTGGCGGAGGATTTCTCCAAGGTGACGGTGTATGTCGCCAACCGCTTCAAGCTGGACTGGATCCGCGCCCAGTACGCCGCGCGCATCGCGGGCCTGCTGGAAGACCTGTACGGTCAACCCGTGGCACTGGAGTTGGCACTCGCTCAGCGCGAAAGCGTGGTGCGCACGTATGTTCGCCCCTATGCCGGCGAGCGCAACACGCCCTCCGACAGCCCCAGCGCAGCGCCCACCTCCAGCCCCAGCGCGGAGGAACCGGCTTCGCCCGTCTTCCGCAACCGCCTCAATTCCGCCCTGACGTTCGAGACGCTGGTGGAAGGCACGGCCAACCGCATGGCCCGCTCGGCCGCCATGCACGTCGCCGCCTCGCCCGGCCACCTGTACAACCCGCTGTTCATCTATGGCGGTGTGGGTCTGGGTAAGACCCACCTGGTGCACGCTGTGGGCAACCAGTTGCTCAAAGACCGGCCCGACGCCAAAGTTCTCTACATCCACGCTGAACAATTTGTTTCAGATGTGGTCAAGGCATACCAGCGCCGCACCTTTGACGAGTTCAAGGAACGCTACCACTCGCTCGACCTTTTGTTGATCGATGACGTCCAGTTCTTCGCCAACAAGGACCGCACGCAGGAAGAGTTCTTCAACGCCTTCGAAGCCCTGCTGGCCAAGAAGAGCCACATCGTGATGACGTCCGACACCTACCCCAAGGGTCTGGCCAACATCCACGAGCGCCTGGTCTCGCGCTTCGACTCCGGCCTCACGGTGGCCATCGAGCCACCCGAGCTGGAAATGCGCGTGGCCATCCTGATCAACAAGGCCCGCGCCGAGAACGCCGAGATGCCCGAGGAAGTCGCCTTCTTCGTGGCCAAGAACGTGCGCTCCAACGTGCGTGAGCTGGAAGGCGCGCTGCGCAAGATCCTGGCGTACTCGCGCTTCAACCAGAAGGAAGTCTCCATCCAGCTGGCGCGCGAGGCGCTGCGCGATCTGCTGAGCATCCAGAACCGCCAGATCAGCGTGGAGAACATCCAGAAGACCGTGGCCGACTATTACAAGATCAAGGTCGCGGACATGTACAGCAAGAAGCGCCCGGCCAGCATTGCCCGTCCGCGCCAGATCGCCATGTACCTGGCCAAGGAGCTGACGCAAAAGAGCCTGCCCGAGATCGGCGAGCTGTTTGGCGGCCGCGACCACACCACGGTGCTGCACGCGGTGCGCAAGATTGCCGCCGAGCGCCAGCAGCTGACCGAGCTGAACCAGCAATTGCATGTGCTGGAGCAAACGCTCAAAGGCTGATGGAATTTTCCCTCGCCCAGCCCGGGCCTACCGGGCAAAATGAGGGGGTTTGGGTGGCCGCGAGAGGGAGGCTGCCCCATCCACAAGAGACCCGCATCCTGAAACACAGAGGTTGACATGATCGTCCTGAAAGCCACACAAGACAAAGTTCTCGCGGTCCTGCAATCGGTGTCCGGCATCGTTGAACGCCGCCACACCCTGCCCATTCTGGCGAACGTGCTGATCAAGAAGACCGGCAACGCCCTGCAGTTCACCACCAGCGACCTGGAAATCCAGATCCGCACCACGGCCGAACTCGGCGGTGACACCGGTGACTTTTCCACCACCATCGGTGCGCGCAAGCTGATCGATATCTTGAAGACCATGCCCGGCGACCAGACCGTGGGCCTGGAGTCGCAGCAAAGCAAGATGATCCTCAAGGGCGGCAAGAGCCGCTTCACGCTGCAGACCCTGCCGGCCGAGGACTTCCCGCTGGTGCAGGAGGCCGCCAACTTCGGCCCCGCCTTCAGCGTGCCGCAGAAGGTGCTCAAGGACCTGATGGGTCAGGTGTCGTTCGCCATGGCGGTGCAGGACATCCGCTACTACCTGAACGGTATCCTGTTCGTCGCCGAAGGCAACACGCTGAGCCTGGTGGCCACCGACGGCCACCGCCTGGCCTTTGCCAGCGCCGAGCTGGACGTGGACGTGGGCGAAAAGCAGGAAGTCATCCTGCCGCGGAAGACCGTGCTGGAGCTGCAGCGCCTGCTGTCCGACGTGGGCGGCGAGAACTCGCCCCGCATCGAGATGCAGTTCGCCAACAACCAGGCCAAGTTCACCTTTGGCGGCATGGAGTTCGTGACCAAGCTGGTCGAGGGCAAGTTCCCCGACTACAACCGCGTCATCCCGCGCAACCACCACAACAGCGTGACCCTGGGCCGCGCCCCGCTGCTGGCCTCGCTGCAGCGCACGGCCATCATGACCAGTGACAAGTTCAAGGGCGTGCGCCTGACCATCGAACCCGGCACGCTGCGCGTGGCGTCCAACAACGCCGACCAGGAAGAGGCGGTGGACGAGCTGGACATCGACTACGGCGGCGACACCATCGACATCGGCTTCAACGTGACCTACCTGCTGGACGTGCTGGCCAACATGTCGCAGGACATGGTCAAGATCGAGCTGGCCGACAGCAACAGCTCGGCCCTGGTCAGCATCCCCGGCAACGACAACTTCAAGTACGTCGTCATGCCCATGCGCATCTGATGCGCCCGTGGACCGGCGTGTTAGCCTGTCCATCCCAAAAAAGGAGCAGCTGGCGTATGCCAGCGCTTCTTTTTCAAATGATTTATTGGTAATTTCCAGGCAATACAAGCGCAAACAGCTCCTGTTATTGCAGCAGTAAGGCACCTTCATGACCGACGAGAACCAGCCAGAAAACCCCACCGCAGCACCCGCCAGCGCTCCCGCTGACAACGGCTACGGCGAAGGCGCCATCCAGATCCTGGAAGGCCTGGAGGCCGTGCGCAAGCGCCCCGGCATGTACATCGGCGACACCTCCGACGGCACCGGCCTGCACCACCTGGTGTTCGAGGTCGTGGACAACTCCATCGACGAAGCGCTGGCCGGCCACTGCGACGACATCCTGGTCACCATCCACGCCGACGGCTCGCTGTCCGTCATCGACAACGGCCGCGGTATCCCCACCGGCGTGAAGATGGACGACAAGCACGAGCCCAAGCGCTCGGCCGCCGAAATCGCGCTGACCGAGCTGCACGCCGGTGGCAAGTTCAACCAGAACAGCTACAAGGTCTCGGGCGGTCTGCACGGCGTGGGCGTGTCCTGCGTGAACGCGCTGTCCATCTGGCTCAAGCTGACCGTGCGCCGCGACGGCAAGGTGCACGAGATCGACTTCTCGCGCGGCTTTGTGCAAAACCGCCTGATCGAGGTGGTCGACGGCTTCGAGACCTCGCCCATGCGCGTCATTGGCGAGACCGACAAGCGCGGCACCAAGGTGCACTTCCTGCCCGACCAGGACATCTTCAAGGAAAACTTCGAGTTCCGTTACGAAATCCTGGCCAAACGCCTGCGCGAACTCTCGTTCCTGAACAACGGTGTGCGCATCCGCCTGAAGGACGAGCGCGATGGCAAGGAAGACGACTTCTCCGGCGCCGGCGGCGTGCAGGGCTTTGTCGGCTTCATCAACGCCAACAAGAAGGTGCTGCACCCCACCTCGTTCTACGCCACGGGCAGCCGCCCGGCCGACACCTACGGCGGCATTCCCGGCACCGAGATCGGTGTCGAGGTGGCCATGCAGTGGAACGACGGCTACAACGAACAGGTGCTGTGCTTCACCAACAACATCCCCCAGCGGGATGGCGGCACCCACCTGACCGGCCTGCGCGCGGCCATGACCCGCGTGATCGGCAAGTACATCGCCGACCACGAACTGGCCAAGAAGGCCAAGGTCGAAGTCAGCGGGGACGACATGCGCGAAGGCCTGTGCGCCGTGCTGAGCGTGAAGGTGCCCGAGCCCAAGTTCAGCAGCCAGACCAAGGACAAGCTGGTCAGCTCCGAAGTGCGTGCGCCGGTGGAAGACATCGTCGCCAAGACACTGACCGACTACCTGGAAGAGAACCCCAACGACGCCAAGATCCTGTGCGGCAAGATCATTGAGGCCGCCCGCGCCCGTGAAGCTGCGCGCAAGGCCCGTGAAATGACGCGCCGCAAGGGCGTGCTCGACGGCATGGGCCTGCCCGGCAAGCTGGCCGACTGCCAGGAAAAAGACCCCGCGCTGTGCGAAATCTACATCGTTGAGGGTGACTCCGCCGGTGGCTCCGCCAAGCAGGGCCGCGACCGCAAATTCCAGGCCATCCTGCCCCTGCGCGGCAAGATCCTGAACGTGGAAAAGGCCCGCTACGAAAAGCTGCTGTCCAGCCAGGAAATCATCACCCTGATCACCGCCCTGGGCACCGGCATTGGCAAGGTCAGCGCCGATTCAGGCAAGAGCAACTCGGACGACTACAACCCCGACAAGCTGCGCTACCACCGCATCATCATCATGACCGACGCGGACGTGGACGGCGCCCACATCCGCACGCTGCTGCTGACCTTTTTCTACCGCCAGATGCCCGAGCTGGTCGAGCGCGGCCACATCTACATCGCCCAGCCACCGCTGTACAAGGTCAAGAACGGCAAGGAAGAGCTGTACCTCAAGGATGGTCCGGCGCTGAACAAGTACCTGCTCAAGATCGCGCTGAACCACGCCAGCGTGCACACCGGCGGTGCCAACGCCCGCACCATCGAGGGCGAGGAACTGGCCAAGCTGGCCGACATGCACCTGGCCGCCGAGACCGTGATCGAGCGCCTGTCCAACTTCCTGGACCAGGAAGCCCTGCGCGCTATCGCCGACGGCGTGAAGATCAAGCTGGACACCCTGGAAGAGGCCCAGGCCTGCGCCCCCGTGCTGGAGGCCAAGCTGCGCGAGCTGACCACCACCGGCGTGCCCGCCGCCGTGACCGCCGAGATCGACCCCGTCAGCGAGAACCCGATCCTGCGCATCAGCCGCCACCACCACGGCAACATCAAGAGCTCCATCCTCACGCAGGACTTCGTGCGCAGCCACGACTACGCCGCCCTGTCGGCCGAGGCCGAAAGCTTTGCCGGCCTGCTGGCCGAAGGCGCCAAGGTCACGCGCGGCGAAGGCGAGAAGGCCAAGACCGAAAAGGTTGGCGACTTCCGCCAGGCCATGCAGTGGCTGATCAGCGAGGCCGAACGCACCACCGGCCGCCAGCGCTACAAGGGCCTGGGTGAAATGAACCCCGAGCAGCTGTGGGAAACCACCATGGACCCGAATGTGCGCAGCCTGCTGC
This sequence comes from Comamonas aquatica NBRC 14918, assembly GCF_000739875.1. Taxonomy (GTDB): domain Bacteria; phylum Pseudomonadota; class Gammaproteobacteria; order Burkholderiales; family Burkholderiaceae_C; genus Comamonas; species Comamonas aquatica. Next base: position 175,876 of record NZ_BBJR01000021.1, on the reverse strand, counting down.
AGGTGCAGATCGGCGACGCCATCGAAGCCGACCGCGTGTTCACCATGCTGATGGGCGACGAGGTCGAACCCCGCCGCAACTTCATCGAAGACAACGCCCTGCGGGCCGGCAACATCGACGTCTGATCTTGTCGAATGCCACCATTGTTGAAAACTTTGCCAAGTTGGTGAAAAACTTTTGACAAAGTTGATGAAAAAAATAGCCCGGAGCAATCCGGGCTATTTTTTTACTCGAAATGAAGTCTATGGCTGCTATGCAGCGACTCGCGACTTTCAATCCCCTCCACCCAGCGTCAGCTCCACACCTCATACCTGCCATTCCCCAAACTTGCAGCATCTGCATACAGGCCCGAGTCATGCTTCCAACTGCCATACACCCCTAAATTACGGGTGCTCCCAGCAAGACACACATCCTGAACGTTCTGCATAGATTGGTCGATGGCAGACCCGCTCCGGCTCCGGTCACTTCCCCCCAAGCCTTGCGCCTGGTGGTGGAACCCATGGCCAATGTGCTGCGCTATGACCAGTTGAGGGAGGTGCGCCATGCGACATGACCCAGCTATTGCGGCCATCGTCATCATGTTGCGAGAGCTCAAGATGCATGGGATGGCTCAGGCGGTCAATGAACTGGCTGAACAAGGGGCCCCAGCGTTTGACGCTGCGCAGCCCATCCTGTCGCAGTTGCTCAAGGCCGAGACTGCCGAACGGGAGGTACGCTCGGTGGCCTATCAGCTCAAGGTGGCAAGGTTCCCAGCCTATCGAGACCTGACGGGCTTCAACTTCAGCCACAGCGAGGTCAATGAAGCCTTGGTTCGGCAGTTGCACCGCTGTGAGTTCCTAGAAGATGCCAACAACGTGGTTCTCGTGGGCGGACCGGGAACGGGTAAGACCCACATTGCCACAGCCCTGGGCGTGCAAGCGATTGAACATCACCACCGCAGGGTGCGGTTCTTCTCAACGGTGGAGTTGGTCAACGCATTGGAGGAAGAGAAGGCTCAGGGCAAGGCGGGACAGCTCGCTCACCGGCTGGCGTATGCCGACCTGGTGATTCTGGATGAGCTGGGTTACCTGCCATTCAGTGCCTCTGGCGGGGCACTTCTGTTCCATCTGCTGTCCAAACTCTACGAACGCACCAGCGTCGTGATCACCACCAACCTGAGCTTCAGTGAATGGGCCAGCGTGTTCGGGGACGCAAAGATGACCACGGCACTGCTGGACCGACTCACCCATCACTGCCATATTCTTGAAACCGGCAACGACAGCTACCGATTCAAGAACAGTTCTGCCCAGCAACCCCAATCTAAAAAGGAAAGGAACACCAAGAACTTATCCACAACGTGAGCTTCAAGTTCACGCAACAGGGTGGGTCAGATCGAGATGGAATTGGTGGGTTCAGATTGCATGGAAATCAACACCGTACCGCTTGGCCTCCTGAGCCAGCATGGCAATTTCATCTTCAGCGAATGGCGACATCTCAGCGGGAATACCAGCGATGTACTCACCAGACAAGTTGATTTTCAGATGGTCAACACCGTACTTAATGAAAGTTCGCACCGAGCGACGAATCTCCTCAGGACCACTGCATACGCTAACCACAGCCCTGTCACAGTGACGGGGATACCACGCTTGAAGTCCCCTCGAATTCCTGCACCAGTTAGATGAGCATGCAGGCCCGATGGGCTGAGCGGGCCAACATTCTCAGACTGCTTCTGGAAACACTGGTCGATTCAGGTCAATTTACAGGTATCGGGCGCTCTCTTAGAACCATGCGTTCGTTCTTGCTGTTGTACTGCACGTATTCCTGACGGCCATTGCGGCATCGGACAAAGGCGTTATCAAGCACCCCGCCCGACTCTTTCAAGCATTCATCTTTCGACTTCGCACGTATTGTTTCCCACTGTGGTTGAGAGTCACGAATAGTGTCTGTAACACCCACACCAAACTGCCCAGCTACTCGACCAACGCTTCGAGCTACTTCAGACTGGGCAAAGGCGACAGAGCTAAACATTAAACAGGCAATTGCTAAGAGCTTCATCTGGACTCCATGCTTGTAATGAAGTCGATTGTATTGATTGCCCTGCAAAGCTCAATTACGAAACTACAACTGAATTGACTAGCATTTCGTAGATAGACTGCTTTGGGTCGTTTGCTTCTGCTTAGCACCTCAACTCCGAGATTGCCTCTGTGCAATGTCTGCTTTGTGAGCATCAGCAATCACTGGTATTTCGTAGCGGAACGACTGCAGTCAGCATGGGGACAAATCGGTCAAGGGGGTGCACTTGGCCGCTAGCAGCCGTCCAATTTCACATGCAATTTCAGAATTCTGTCCAGCTAGACAAAACATGTTGTCCACGAATTGCGGGATTCAGCACTCTAGAAGTCCTGCGCTAAAACTTCCGCTCAACGCCCCTTCCGGGGGGTTAACAAAAAATAATGTGACTAAAAAAGGACTTTAGGGCAGACTTCAACACGAAAGTGCTCTATTCAAGTCCAAAAAGCGGAATCAGGTCAGCGCCCACTCTTTGTGGGTGGCATCTGTTTTTTTTATTTTTTAAATCAAGCACTTAAGAATTCGCTTGGTTTTTTTCGCAATGCTTAAAGACAATCTTTCGCACCGCCGAAGAAAAGTTTGCGTAACCCTTTGATTTTAATGATGCTTGTTTCGCACCTTATGGTGCTCTCTACATGTAGGTGTACGTAATAAGTGGGATTTTGGTAAGTAAAAGCTGGGATTTTTATGAGTACAGGAATCGAATAGTCAGTTCCTATCAATCCTTGTCACACTGAAAAAAAAGCCGCTTAAAGCGGCTTTTTTGTTTTCTCTGGGACCTACTCAGTAGGCATTTTTTGGGGAACGGTGCTGACCACAGTCAACTCGCAAAAATCAACCAGATATCATCTTTGCTAGTCGTCACTGCTTTCTATCTAGTTTGAAAGTCGCACATGTACTTCAACGTAAAGCGGTTCAGTTAACGGTAGTAGAGATATAGGCAAGCCTTACGGCTTCTGATATGCAACTTGATGCGTTCCTGAATGCAGTGCGATGGGGAGCCGTGTCGCAGACCGACACCAGCACCCTACAGGCCCCCTTCCGTGCAGGCATAGAAATCGAGGACTACCAGCTCGACCCGCTGGCCCGTGCCATCCAGATGCCTCGGGTCAACCTGCTCATCGCCGACGACGTCGGTTTGGGCAAGACCATCGAGAGCGGATTGGTGGTCCAAGAACTGATGCTGCGCCACCGTATCCGGTCGGTGCTCATCGTGTGTCCGTCGGGCCTGCAGATTCAGTGGCGCGAGCAGATGCGCGACAAGTTCGGCCTGGACTTCCGCATCGTCGACAGCGAGGCCATGAAGCAGCTTCGGCGCAGCCGCGGCCTGCACGTGAACCCATGGAGCCACTACCCGCGGCTCATCACATCCATCGACTTCTTGAAGCGCGAGCGGCCGCTGCGGCTGATGCGCGAGGTGCTATACGTCACCAAGGGCAGGCAACGGCTTCAAGATGTGGAATCCACAAGACCGCTCCTTCCTTGTCTTATGCCAAGAATACGTTGGCTTTCGAGAAGCGGAGTACAGCCAGCTACGCGATGCTTTACAACGGCGAGTCCGCTGATACCTGCCCCCCCAATCTCAACCTGCCTCGGCAGGTTTTTTTGTGCCTATTTGGCTCTATCTCCAGTAAAAGCCAACGGTATAGGCAAGCAAGACTGTTTGCCGCATAATTTCAGCCAAGAACCAACTCCCCCACGGACTAACGTCTCTTATCTGAGGCGTTACGTTTGTTGTACCTAGACTTCAATGGGGTTGCTAGCCTAACTAAGGAAGTTTTCGCGGACCTTCTTCAGTCGTGGAATTTTGTCCCAGCTTTTACATGCAATTTGTCCCACGTTATGGGCACAAAGAAGCTGCAAGCTGTTGATTTCAAAGGCTCAGAAATCTCATTTATTTCGCACGCCTACATCTCCAAAATCAGAGCTGTCTGCGCAAGTAGTACAAGGCTTGGAGCCCAAAAGGCTTCAAGCCTTTTTTCTTGGCCTGCCGCTGCTCCAGGGCTGGTGGGCGACGCCGTCGCACTCGCCGCAACTTCATCGAAGCCAACGCGCCACGCAGCCGCTGCAATTGGCACGCAATCTGCTTTAACTCCGCATCTTGTATACATCTGGGTATTCATCATGCTGATTGGCACATTCGACGATTGGAAGCACGCCTACCACGGTGGCGCAGCGCCGGCTGCGCTGCTGGAGCAGCAGCGCCAGGCCTTGCAGGCCGATGACACGGCGTGGATCAGCATTGCCACGGAGGCACAGCTGCAGGCGCAGCTGCAGCAACTGCAGGCCCTGGAACATGCCGTGGGCCGCGACCAGTTGCCGCTGTACGGCATCCCGTTTGCCGCCAAGGACAACATCGATGTGGCCGGCTTCACCACCACCGCCGCCTGCCCGGCGTTTGCCTATGTGGCGGCGCAGGATGCCGTGGCCGTGCAGCGGCTGAGGCAGGCCGGCGCCATCGTGCTGGGCAAGACCAATCTGGACCAGTTCGCCACCGGCCTGGTGGGCGTACGCTCGCCCTATGGGGCCGTGCCCAACACCTTTGATCCCGCGCTGGTCTCGGGCGGCTCCAGCTCGGGCTCGGCCTCGGTGGTGGCGCGCGGGCTGGTGCCGTTTGCCCTGTCCACGGACACGGCCGGTTCGGGCCGCGTGCCCGCGGGCTTCAACCAGATCGTGGGGCTCAAGCCCACACCCGGTGCCGTCAGTGGCACCGGTTTGGTGCCCGCCTGCCGCACGCTGGATTGCATCGGCGTGCTGGCCCTGAATGTGGCCGACAGCGCCCTGGCACTGTCCATCATGGAAGGGCCCGACGCGCAGGATGCCTACTCGCAGGCGCGGCCCGCCATCCCCGCGCACCGACCGCTGGCGCAGCTGCGGGTGGCGATCCCGGGCGGGCGCCAACTGGCCGCCGATTACGAGGCCGCCTTCACCCAGTTTGCGCAGCGGCTGCAGCCCCAGGTGGCCAGCGTGCAGACACTGGCCTTCGACACCTTGTTCGAGGTGGCCCAGCTGCTGTACTACGGCCCCTGGGTGGCCGAGCGGGTGGTGGGTGCGCGCCGCCTGTACGAGCAGCAGCCCGAGGCCTTGCTGCCCGTGATCCGCCAGGTGCTGGACGTGCACCAGCGCTTCAATGCCGTGGACACCTTTGCCGCGCAGTACCAGCTGCAGACGCTGCAGCGCGAGGCGGAAAAGATCTGGCAGGACTGCGACGTGCTGTGCGTGCCCACGGCGCCGCGCCACCCCAGCATGGCCGATCTGCAGGCCGAACCCGTGGCCGCCAATTCCGAGCTGGGCACGTACACCAACTTCGTGAATCTGCTGGGCTGGTCGGCCATCGCCATTCCGGCCGCGCAACTGCCCAGCGGGCTGCCGTTCGGCATCACCCTGATTGCACCGGCCTGGCGCGAGCCCGATCTGGTGCGCTGGGCCCAGGCCCTGGAAGCCCAGACCCCACTCACCGCCGGCGCCACGGGCCTGCCCGTGCGCACCCTGGGCGCGCTGCCCCGCTGGCACGTGCCCACGCAGGGCGAGACAATTGCGCTGACCGTGGTCGGCGCCCACCTGCGCGGCATGCCGCTGAACCACGAACTGCTGGCCTGCGGGGCACGCTTCCGTGAAGCCACGCACACGGCGCCCCACTACCGCCTGTATGCGCTGGCCGGCACGGTGCCCGCCAAGCCCGGCCTGGCCCGGGCCGAGGACGGGGCCGCGATCGCCGTGGAGGTCTGGGACATGCCCGTCGCCAACCTGGGGCGCTTTGTGGCCGGTGTGCCCGCACCACTGGGCATTGGCACGGTCACGCTGCAGGATGGCCGCCACGTCAAGGGCTTCATCTGCGAAGGCGTGGCCCTGGGTAATGCCCAGGACATCACGCATTTCGGGGGCTGGCGCGCGTATTGCATGGCGGCGTAACACCCTGGTGCAGGGCGTGCACCTGAATCAGGCACGCCCTGCACCCGATACAACCGCATCCCCCCATTTCCGCAGGAGACGCCCGTGGCGCCCACCAGCCTTGCCAACATGGCCTACGACAAGCTGCGACAGGCTTTCGACAATTTTCAGTACGTGCCCGGAGACCGCTTCAGCGAAAGCGAAATCGGTGCCCAGCTGGGCATAAGCCGCACCCCCGTGCGCGAGGCCCTGGTGCGCCTGCAGCGCGAAGGCTATATCTCGGTCATGCCCAAGATGGGCTGGGTGGTCAACAGCATCGATTTCGCGGTGTTCGAGCAGCTGTACGACGTGCGCGCCGTGCTGGAGTGCGCGGCCGTGGACCTGCTGGTGGTGGCCCCAGACCTGGAGCAGCGCCTGGCCGCGCTGTGCGCGCTGTGGTGCGTGCCGCTGCAGGAGCGCCTGACGGACCAGCACGCGGTGTCGCACATCGATGAGCGCTTCCACATCGACCTGATGGAGGCCAGCGGCAACCTGGAGATGGCGCGCATCCACCGCGACATCACGGACCGCATCCGCATCGTGCGGCGCCTGGAATTCACGCGCAACTACCGCATCGACGTCACCTACGACGAGCACAGCCGCATCCTGCGCGCGCTGCTGCAGCACGACGGGCTGCAGGCCAAGGTGCTGCTGCAAAAGCACATCCGCGTCAGCCGCGACGAGGTGAAGAACATCACCTTGCACACCCTGCAAAATGCCAAGCCAAAAAGGCTGGAAGCGGCCGCCTGACCTGCGCGGACAGCTATGAAAAACGCGGACTGACCGTCCGCGCGGTGCAGGTGTGGGTCAGGCCCGGTCCAGCGCCAGCAAGGCCTGCAGCGCCACGCCCTGCGGATCGGCCAGGGCATTCAAAATACTGAAATGGTCCGCCCCCGGCACCGCCAGGCAGGCGCCCGGGGCGGCCTGGCGGTAGTGGGCAAAGGCCTGGGTCTGCGCCTGCAGCTGCGCCAGCTCGGCCGTGCCATAGGCCAGCACCAGGGGCTTGTCGACCACCGGCAATTGCAGCGGACTGAGCTGCGCCACCTCGGCCAGCGTCAGCTGCAGGGCCTGGTTCAGGTAGGTGTGGCGCACCGGCTCCAGCGCATAGATGCCGCTGATGCCCAGGCCGCCCACCACCCCGTCGCTGTCCAGGCCCAGGGCCGTCAGATGCCCGCCCGCCGACCAACCGCACAGCAGGATGCGGCCGCTGCCGCCGGCCGCCAGGGCCTGCCGGCGCACGGCGGCAATGCCTTGCCGCACTTCCTGCACGATCTGCGTGAGACTGGCCTGGGGCGCCAGCGTGTAGCCGATCAGGGCCGCCTGCACGCCCTGCTGCAAGGCGCCCTGGACCACGAAGCGGAAGCTGTTCTTGTGCCGCATCTGCCAGTAGCCCCCGTGGATGAACAGCAGGGTGGGCGCACCGGCCGGGCCGTGGAAGTAATCCAGCCGCTGGCGCGCGCCCGAGCCATAGGCCACGTCCAGATCGGCGGCGTGCTGCTGCACCACGGCCAGGCTGCGCGCTTCAAACGCCGCCAGCTGCTGGGCGCTGCTGGCCACGGCACGGGTGTTGTCATAGGCCGCATCGCGCACGGCCTGGGGCAGGTGGAGCAGGGTGTCGATCACCATCAGGCGGCCTTGGCGTGGTGGGCCACGTGGCTGCTGAGCAGTTCGGTCAGCTCCTGGCGCACGCGGTTGAACTCGGGGGTCGTGATGTGGCGCGGGCGCTCCAGCGGGATGCGGTAGTCGCGCTCCACCCGGCCGGGGCCGGCGGTCATGACCACCACGCGGTCGGCCAGCAGCACGGCTTCTTCGACCGCATGGGTGACGAAGATCACGGTCAGCCGGGTCTTGGCCCAGATGTCCAGCAGCTCCTGCTGCAGCACTTCGCGTGTCAGCGCATCCAGGGCGCCAAAGGGCTCGTCCATCAGCAGCACTTCGCAGTCGTTGGCCAGGGCCCGCGCGATCGAGACACGCTGCTTCATGCCGCCCGACAGCTGGTGGGGAAAGTGGTCGGCAAACTTGCTCAGGCCGACCATGTGCAGGTAGTGGTCGGCAATCTCGCGCAGCTTGGCCTCGGGCAGGCCGCGCTGCTTGGGCCCGAAGGCGATGTTCTGGCGCACGGTCAGCCAGGGGAACAGGCCATAGTCCTGGAACACCATGCCGCGGTCGGGCCCGGGCTCGCTGATGGGCGTGTGGTACATCCGGGCCACGCCGGTGGACACGCTTTCAAAGCCGCCCATGATGCGCAGCAGCGTGGACTTGCCGCAGCCCGAGGCACCGATCAGGCAGACGAACTCGCCCTTCTGGATCTGCAGGTTGACGTCCTTGAGCGCGTGGATGGGGCGGCCATGCAGGGAGAAGACCTTGCTGACGTTGGCAATGTCCAGGATGGGCGCGGGGGTGCGGTGGGCAAGGATCTCAGACATGGTGTTGCGGGCTCCACTTGAGCAGACGGTTGTTGAGGATGACCAGCAGGCGGTCGGTGACAAAGCCGGTGAAGCCGATGACCACCATGCCGGCGATCACCACGTCGGTGCGCGACAGCATGCGGCCGTCCATGATGGCCGCGCCCAGGCCTTCGGGCACGCCCGTCATCTCGCCCACCACGATCAGGAACCAAGCGATGCCGTGGCCCAGGCGCAGGCCGTTGAAGATGGAGGGCATGGCCGCTGGCAGCACCACCTGGCGGAACATGGAGGTGCCCTTGCAGCCCAGCATGGCGGCGGCTTCGAACAGGCGCGGCTCGACCGACTTCACGCCAAAGGTGGTGTTGATGACGATGGGGAAGAACGCCCCCAGGAACACCAGAAAGATGGCGGCGTTGGGGCCCACGCCAAAGAAGATCATGGACAGCGGCAACCAAGCCGTGACCGGCACCGGGCGCAGCATCTGCAGCGTGGGGTCCACGAAGCGGCGGATGGCGGCGTTCTTGCCGATCACCAGGCCCAGCGGAATGCCGGCCAGCGCGGCCAGCGCAAAGGCCCCGTAGACGCGCGACATGGACTGCAGCCAGTGCGTGGGCAGGGTGGCGCTGAAGGCGTCGTCATAGATGCCGCCAAAGGCGAAATCCCAGAGCATCAGGCCCACCTCCTGGGGAGAAGGCACCAGCATGGTCCCCGTGGCGCGCACGGCCACGTCCCAGGCCAGCAGCAGCAACAGGGGCAGCACGGCGGGCACCAGCCAGGTGGTCATCCAGACACGGGCCGCGCTGGGCTGGGGCGGCATGGCCAGTGCCACCGGGGACGTGGCGGGTGTGAAAGAGGGGGGCGAAGACGACATGGCAGGCATTCCGGAAGCGGGCAGGGGAGGCCGGTAGCCCGGCGGTGCAGCACACCGCCAGGCGGGGCGGGCTTACTGGGGGTTGAAGCCGGTGACGATGAAGCGGCTGTAGTCGGGCAGCTTGCGGATCTGCTTGCGCTCCAGCATCAGCGAGCCGTAGTACTTGCTGCGCGTGATCCAGTCTTCGTCGATCTTCCAGGTCAGCTCCACGTTGTCGGCCGCCAGGTTGGCCACGTCAGGGGCAAAGCCCAGCTTGGCACCGGCCATCTGCACCAGTTCGGCGCGGTGGGCCATGGCGTATTCCGACGCCTTGCGGTGGATCTCCAGGAACACCTTGACCAGTTCCGGGTCCTTCTTGACCGTGTCGGCGTGCGTGGTCATGACCATGTTGACCTTGCCGGTGAGCGTGCTGTACGGGAACTCCAGCACCTTGCCCACGCCCCGGGTCACGCTGATGGAGGGGCCGGGCTCGGCGCCGACGTAGGCGTCGATGTCGCCGCGCTCCAGCGCGCCGGCCATTTCGCTGAAGGACACGCGCACGGACTTGATGTCCTTGAGCGTCATGCCTTCGGACTTCAGGCGGTCATTGAACACCGCTTCCTGGGTGGAACCCGGCAGGATGCCGATGCGCTTGCCCTGCAGGCCCTTGAAGCTGCCGATGCCGCTGTGCTTGCCCACCACGATCGCCATGCCACCATTGCAGGTGGGCGCGACGATGACCACGGGCTCGCCCGCCGCCGCACCCAGCGTGGCGGCAGCCAGGCCGTAGGTGCCAAAGTCCACCGACTTGGTCACCACGGCGTTCTTGCCATCGGTGGGGGTCTCGAAGGGGATCACCTCGATCTTGTAGCCGGCCGGCGTGAACTTGTCGTAGAAGTAGGGCGTGATGCCGTGGATGAGCTTAAGCGTGCCCACCTTGATCACCTTGTCCGCCGCCTGGGCGGGTGTGGCCACGGACAGGGCCAGGGCCAGGGCGGAAGAGGTCAGAGAAGCAAGCAGGAGGCGGCGAGACAGCATGGCGTTTCCTTCATCAAACAAGGGCTGTGACAGACGGACCGCACTTGAATACATCCTTGTACACAAGCCGGCACAGGCACAGTTCAGCAAGTGGCGTGCCAGTTTGGGAATGGATGTTTTTTGCGCCAAAACTCTGGAAATCGCCGACAAAAGCCCCCATATCGTGAAAAGCGCACCATTTGTGCACAGCATGCCCCGCGCCATGCACCAGACTCGCCGCCAGCGGCGCGCGACGCAACCCCGTCCCACGCCCGGCGGGGGCCGACTGGCTTAGGGTGTGCACCTGTCCTGCATCGTTACCAAGGAGAACGCTCATGAAGCATTGGCACCACCTGCTGTCCCACCGCATCGCCTTGCCCCTGGCCGCCGCCACGCTGGCCCTGGGCGCCCATGCCAAGACCCCGGCACAGTGGCAGGCGCTGACCGCGCCCGTGAAGATCAGCCTGGAGCAGGCCGTGCAGAACGCCACGCAGATGACGCCGGGCCAGGTGATCGAGATCGAGCTGGATGACGGCGACGGGGCCGGCGTGCGCTACGAGGCCCACATCCTCACGCCGCAGCGGCAGAGCGTGGAGGTCTGGGTGGACGCGGTGACCGGCCAGGCCCGCCTGCACGAGAACGACGGCGCGGCCAAGCGCAAGGATGTGGAACGCAGCCAGGCCGCCAAGATCGACATCCTGCAGGCCATCCGCGCTGCCACGGCGCACACGCCCGGCAAGGCCATGAAGGCCGAGCTGGACAACCACTGGGGTACCATCAGCTACCAGGTCGATGTGCTGCAGGCCGACCACCGCCTGATGGAGGTCAAGCTGGATGCGGCCGACGGCAAGGTGCTGCGCGCCAAGCGCGACTGACCCCCTTGTGACTGAACACCATCCCACCCCATGAACCGCACCCAAGCTGCACTGATCGCTGCGCTCACGGCCCTACTCGGCTTTGCCGGCGGCTACTTCTTCTACGCCCACACCATGGCGCGCTACGACGCCGTCAGCAGCGTGTGCGTGGCCATGCAGGAGGCCGTGCGCCTGCAGATGCTGGCGCCCGAGCAGGTGCGCCAGCTGGGCATGGTCACGGGCAGCACGCTCAAACGCGACCACCGCGCGGTGGCGGACAAGCTCAGCATCTCGGACCACAGCGCGCGCGAAGCCTCGCCCCAGTCCATGTGCAGCCAGTTCCTGCTGGGCGTGCACCAGTCACGCTGAGTCCCCGCGGGGCCTACCTTGCCCCCGAAGCCTGCGCCTGGTGCGCAGGCTTTTTTGCAGGCCGCCCCGGGCCACGCCCCCAACCGCTATAGTGCCTGCCGCAGGCGCTGCCGCCCGGTCACCGCCAGGCAACGCAGCCCAATATATTCATAGCTGGCAGCGCAGTCTGGACCTGGTTTCCAACCAGTTTTCTATTTGAAAACCTTGCAAAACGCGCGCTGCCTGCTCATCTTTCTGATAGCGCATCCCGCCCCCTTTTTCGCATGAAACCCGCCATCCGCATCGTGGACGTAGACCGGCTCGACACCTGGAGCAAGTACAAGCCCGGCCTGTGCGACAGCTGCGCCGCCAACTGCTGCACCATGCTGCTGGAAGTGCAGCTGCCCGACCTGGTGCGCCTGGGGCTGGTGGATGCCTTCGAGGTCGACAACGTCGACCACAAACTGATCGCCAAGCGCCTGCTCAAGGCCCGGCTGATCGACCACTACAACCCCAAGCACAACATCTTCACCATGGCCCGCCGCGCCAGCGGGGACTGCAACTTTCTGGACGCCAGCACACGCCGCTGCACGGTCTATGAGCGGCGTCCCGAAACCTGCCGCCTGCACCCCAAGAAGGGCCCCAAGCCCGGCTGGTGCGCCTACGGCGACAAACGCATGCGCTGAAGGCCTTCCCACCCCCGATCCCCATGCACACCCTGCACCTGGCCACCGCCTGCCTGATCAACCCCGAACGCCAATTGCTGGTCGTGCGCAAGCGCGGCAGCCCGTTCTGGATGCTGCCCGGCGGGAAGATCGACGCCGGCGAATCCGCACTCCAGGCCCTGCAGCGCGAACTGCAGGAAGAGCTGCAATGGCAGGCCCCCATGGAGCATCTGCTGCCCCTGGCCCACTTCGAGAACCGCGCCGCCAACGAGGCCGATACGCGCGTGCAGGCCCAGGTGTTCTACGCCCGGCTGGCGCACACGCCCGCCGTGCAGATTGCCGCCGAGATTGAGGCCATGGACTGGCTGGCGCTGGACGGCCCCCACCCCGCCACCCTGGCCCCGCTGCTGCACGAGCAGGTGCTGCCCGCGCTGCAGCAGATGGCGGACTGAGCCAACCGCGTGCCATCCATGCCTGGCAAGATGCCGACATGGATCATGAAACATCCCACACCGCCTGGAGCGATCAAGAAGTTGCTGTCGTTGTTCGCAGCTACCTCGACATGTTGACACTGGAGTTGGCGGGCCAGCGCTATCGCAAAAGCACCTACCGCGAGCAGGTGTTGGCACAACTGTCCGGTCAACGCTCTGCCGGCGCCGTCGAATTCAAGTACTGCAACATCAGTACGGTGATGCAGCTGTTGCAATACCCCAGCATCCAAGGCTACAAGCCCCGCAACAACTTTCAAAAAAGCCTGTTGCAAGAAGTGGAGCAACAGGTGATGCAGCACCCGCATCTGGCGGCCACTGTGCAAGCCGCAGTGACCTTGCCCGCACACACACTGCCGCATCCTGCGTTTGACCATGCATGGCAAGCAGCCCCCGAAGCGACGCACCAGGTCAGTGAAACCAACGCTGCCTACGCCGTGCGCAGTCCTGCGCGCCACGACTATCTGGCGCAAGAGGCACGCAACCAGGCGCTGGGCTTGGCCGGGGAGGAATTTGTTGTGGGTTACGAGCGCTGGAAACTGCAGCGCCATGGCCTGCCAGGTCTGGCCGACCGCGTAGAGCATGTGGCCGTCACCCTGGGCGACGGGTTGGGGTTTGATGTGCGCTCTTTTGACCTGGACGGCCAGGAATGCTGGATTGAGGTGAAAACCACCAGCTTTGCCAAGAACACCCCGTTCTACGTGACGCACAACGAGTTGGCGACGTCCCAGGCCGAAGCCGAAAAATTTCAGCTGTATCGGGTCTTCGAGTTTCGCAGGCAGCCCAAATTCTTTGCTTTGCCAGGCAATATCGCCAGCCATTGCACGCTGGACCCCGTGACCTACCGGGCTAGCCTCTAAGCAAGAGGCTCAGAGCAGTGTGCTGCTGCCAAGCGCAGACCATGCATTCACGGGGTCAGCCTCGCGCCTGAGCCCCCTCCAACTGCGGCACCAGCATAAAAAAAGCAGCCTTGCGGCTGCTTTTTTTCAGGGTGTGCCCTGGCGGGGGATCAGGCCTCGTCGGAGAGGTCGATCTCGGGGACTTCCACCTTGGTGGCCAGGATCTTGTCGATGATCTTGCCGTCCATGTCCACCACCTCGAACTCCCAGGCTTCCCAGACCACCTTGTCGGTCACGGCGGGCAGCTTGCCGGTCAGCAGCATCATCATGCCGCTCAGGGTCTGGTAGCGGCCTTTTTCCTCTTCGGGCACGGTCTTCAGGCCCAGACGGTCCTTGAGTTCCACGACCGGGATGTGACCGTCCAGCAGCCAGCTGCCATCCTCGCGCTCCACGGCCCAGGCGTCGCTGGGGTCCTCGGTCACGAACTCGCCGGTGATGGCCTCGGTCAGGTCACGCACGGTGACGATGCCTTGCACTTCGCCGTACTCGTCGATGACGAACGCCATGGGCGCACCGGATTGCTTGAAGTTCTCTAGCAGCTCCATGCCGGTGATGGTTTCCGGGATGTAGATGGGCTTGTGGATCAGGTCCTTGGCGTCCTTGAGGTCACGCTGCCCCTTGAGGGCATGGGCCAGCCACTGGCGCGAGTTGATCACACCCAGCAGGTTCTCGAAGTTGCCATCGATCACGGGATAGCGCGCATGGTCCTGGGATTCCAGGATGGCCATGTTCTCTTCGAACGACAGGCTCACGTCCAGGCAGACCACGTCCGAGCGCGGCACCATCAGCGAGGATATCTGGCGATCGTCCAGGCGGAACAGGTTGCGGATCATGGTGTGCTCGTTCTGCTCGATGGCACCCGAGGTGGTGCCTTCGGCCAGCACGGCGTGGATCTCGTCTTCCGTCACGCTGCTGTCGTTGGTCTGGCGCACGCCCAGCAGGCGAAGCAGGGCGAGGGTCGACCCCGTCAGCAGCAGCACAAAGGGCTTGGTCAGCTTGGCCAGCAGGTTGATGGGGCGGGCCACCAGGCGGGCAATCGATTCGGGGTTGGTCTGTCCCAGGCGCTTGGGCACCAGTTCACCCACCACGATGGAGACATAGGTGATCAAGACCACCACCACGGCCGTGGACAAGGTGCTGGCGTAGTTGGACGCCATGCCCAGCTGCACCAGCCATTCCGCCATCGGCTGGGCCAGGGCGGCCTCACCAAAGATACCGTTCAGCACACCGATGGAGGTGATGCCGATCTGGATGGTGGACAGGAAGCGGGTGGGGTCTTCGCCGAGCTTCAGGGCGGCAGCTGCGGCGGAATCGCCCTCATCGATCAATTTTTGAAGCCTTGCCTTGCGTGCTGTGACCAGCGCGATTTCAGACATGGCAAACACGCCATTGAGCAGGATGAGGGCGATAAGTATAGGAATTTCCATGATGTGGTTGAGCGTCCTTTCAAACTCGCTCGGGGTAACAAAAACACTGCAAGGTTACTGGATAAATCCAAAATGCAGGCCAGCCAGGATGGCAAGCCCTAAAAGCACGCGGTAGATCACGAAGAAGCCGAAGCCCTTGTTGGAGATCAGCCGCATGAACCAGACGATGACCGCATAGCCCACGACAAAGGCGATCGCGGTCGCCATGAAGGTCAGCATCCATTGCTCGCCACTCATGGGATCGCGCTTGAACAGCAACTGGTAAAAGCCCGACAGCAGCACCGCCGGAATGGCCAGCAGGAAGGAAAAGCGCGCAGCCGCCTCGCGGGTCATGCCCAGCAGCAGGCCTGCAGTAATCGTGCCACCGGAACGTGACACGCCCGGGATCAGCGCCATGGCCTGGGCAAAGCCCAGCACGATGCCGTCACGCAAGCCCAACTGGCCAATCTGGCGCGTCTGGGTGCTGCGCTTTTCGGCCCAGCCCAGGATCAGGCCGAACACGATCAGCATCACGGCCGTTAGCGCCAGCGTGCGGAAGGTGGTTTCAATCCAGCTGCGCAGCAGCAGACCCAGCACACAGATGGGGATGGTGCCCAGGATCACCAGCCAGGCCAGCTTGGCGTCGGGGTGCAGGGCTTCCCCCGGGCGGCGGTTGCCAATCACGGGCAGGCTGGCAAACCAGGCCACCAGCATGCGCAGCACATCCTTGCGGAAGTAGATCAGCACCGCCAGTTCGGTCCCCAGCTGGGTGATGGCGGTGAAGGCCGCGCCCGGATCGGCGCCACCGGGCAGCAAGGGACCCAGGATGCGCAGGTGGGCGCTGGAAGAGATGGGCAGGAATTCGGTCAGACCCTGGACCAGGCCCAGGATGAGGGCGTCCAGCCAGCCAAAAGTGGCGTTCATAGGAATCAGTGGAAAAAAAGCGGAAACGGAGCGCTGAGCAGTGTAGCGCCCGGGCCTGCCACGCAGGCGGCGCCAACTCCCGGCCCCGCAGTGGCAAGGGGCCCTGCGAAACCTCGGCGCTGGGGCACCGCCACCGCCATCGACAGCCGCCGCCATTGCACCTGCAGGCTTCAGTCCGCCGCATTGCGTGCCATAGCCGTTATTTTTTATACAAAACCCATCTCATCATCTTTTTTTCATAAAAAAATGCACAAGCATCCAGGTGCATCAGCGATGTTTGTCGGTGTTTTTGAAAAAAAATACACAAAATTACAAGTCATCGCCACCAGACGCACGGTCAAAAAATAATTTTTACAACAAATCAAGCGCTCGCGCCGCAACGTTGAATCCGTCAATTCTGTGTGGTGCGTTTGTATGCCAGCACCACAGCATGCAGCTTCCATCTGCACACAGGTTGTGGATAACTCCACATGCCAAAATGTGGACAGATTTTTCAATCCACCTGGACTGTCTTTTTTACTTATCCACAGCCTCATGCATTCAGCAGGCTGTGCACAAGGATGTGTTGATTGAAAATATTTTTTCAACCTCTCCATGCCATGCATCTCGAAATTTTCCACAGGGTTTGTGCCACAGCGTGTGGTGCGACTCAGGTGGCATCCCTGGCACCGACAGGTTCAGCATCCACAACCTATAATCAATTGTCCACAGCAGAGTAGTTGGCAGAAATCTGCCTGATGATGCGCTTGGCAGACCCTCTTTGGTGCTGAATAAATCAGCAGAACATCCGATATCGCACAGGATGTTGATAAAGAAAAAGATGCATGTGGTGCTCTGCATCTGTATTGAAAACAATTTTTCAGTCTTCTTGGCCGGATTGCCCGGTCTGAAATTCCCGCAATGAGCCAAAAAAAATGGGCCACCGAGGCCCTGGAATCCTTTGACGCCGTCGTCGCTGCCATCCCGGGGTTCCGGGTGCGCGAGGGCCAACGCCAAATGGCGGCCCAGATCGCGCAGACCCTGGCGGCCGCCCAGCTCGGCAAGGTCGAAGAGGGGGCTCCGGAACCGAAAAAATCCATCGCCGTCGTCCAGGCGGGCACAGGGGTGGGCAAGTCGCTGGCCTATGCCGCCCCGGCCATCGCCATGGCCCTGGCGCGTGGCACGCGCGTGGTGATTTCCACGGCCACGGTGGCGCTGCAGGAGCAGCTGGTGAACAAGGACCTGCCGGCGCTGGCGCAGCAATTGCCTATGCCGTTCAAATTTGCGCTGGCCAAAGGGCGGGGCCGTTTTGTCTGCAAGCTCAAGCTGGAGCGCCTGGCCAGTTCGGGCGAAAACAGCGAGGACGCGGACGATCTGTTCGCCGAAGAGGCGGCCGAGCAGCGCAAGGCGCGGCCCCGCGCCGAGACCGAGGCGCGCATGCAGTTCTATGCCTCGATGGCCGATGCCCTGGCCAGCGGCGAATGGAACGGCGACCGCGACAGCCTGCCCAATCCGCCCGAAGCCGAGGCCTGGGGCCCCGTGGCGGCCGAGGGCAGCTCCTGCACCGGCAAGCATTGCCCGGTGTTTTCCAGCTGCACCTACTACGAGCGCCGCAAGGACATGGTGGCGGCGCAAGTCATTGTCGCCAATCATGATTTACTGCTTTCCAGTCTGGGCGCACGCCTGCTGCCGGAGCTCAGCGATAGCCTGCTGATCCTGGACGAGGCCCACCACCTGCCGCAGACGGCGCTGTCGCAGTTCGCCTGCGACATGGACCTCAGCCGCCTGCAATGGATCGACAAGCTGGCCAGCCGCGCCCTGCGCGTGGGCCAGCTGATGGAGGTGGACGAGCTGGCCGACATCGCCGGCCACAGCAGCGGCCTGCGCGAGCACCTGAGCGAGCTGGCACGCCTGGTGATGGAGACCTATGGCGACACCCTCAAGGGCCAGCGCGATCGCTTTGGCCCGGCGCGTGTGCGCGTGCCACGCGGCGATCTGCCCCCGGCCCTGCTGGACCCCCTGGCCCAGGTCATGCACCACGCCAGCGGCTTTCTGGACGTGCTGCGGGCCATTGCCAAGGCCCTGAAGGCCGAGATCAAGGACAAGCCTGACGAGGCCCAGCGCCTGTCCCAGCTGTACGCCCAGGTCGGCACCCTAGCGCCGCGCCTGGAGGCCGTGCACGACACGGCCCAGTTGCTGAGCCAGCAGCCCGAGACGCGCGAGGACGGCTCCGAGAGCGTGCCCAACGCCAAATGGTTCACCGTGGAGCTGGAGGGCGACTACATCGTCGTCAAGGCCCATGCCAGCCCCATCCTGCCCGGCGCCACGCTGCGCCACCACCTGTGGAGCCAGGTGCGCGGCGCGGTGCTGACCAGCGCCACGCTGACCAGCTGCGGCAGCTTCGACTTCTTCCTGCGCGAGGCCGGCCTGCACGGCGATGCGGCCGTGCAGACGCTGGAGGTGGCCAGCCCCTTCGACTATGCGGCCCAGGGCACGCTGGTGGCGCACCAGACCCGGGCCGATCCGCGCGAAGCCGCCGCCTTCACGCAGGAGATGGTGGAGCGGCTGCTGCACGACCTGAGCCAGGTCCAGGCCGGGGCGCTGGTGCTGTTCACCTCCCGCGACCAGATGCGCCAGGCCGTCGATGCCCTGCCCACGGCCATGCGCAGCCAGGTGCTGGTGCAAACCGCCATGCCGCGCGCCATGCTGCTGGCCGACCACCGCCAGCGCGTGGAACAGGGCCTGCCCAGCATCATCTTCGGCATGCAGTCCTTCGGCGAAGGGCTGGATCTGCCGGGCGCGCTGTGCGAGTCGCTGTTCATCACCAAGCTGCCGTTTGCCCCACCGGACGACCCGGTGGGCGAATCGCGCGCCGAGTGGCTGCGCACCAGCGGGCGCAATCCGTTCAACGAACTGGTCGTGCCCGCCACCGCCATCCGCCTGGCGCAGTGGGTGGGCCGCGCCATCCGCACCGAGGAGGACCAGGCCCACGTCTACTGCTACGACCGTCGCCTGGTGGCCACCAGCTACGGCCAGCAACTGCTCAACGGCTTGCCACCGTTCACGCTGGAAAAGCGCGCCGCGTAGGCGCAGCCGGCGCTGTGCCCACCGCCGTGGCGGTGACCCGCCACCGGCCTGAAGCCGCTGAGGCCGCCGATGCGGCGCCGTGGGCCCCCCGGCGGCACCACGCTGTCGCAGAAGCAGCCATGGCCCGCAGCACGGCCGGCATCGACCCGGCATGCCCGCAGGGGGTCCCGCACGGTGCTGCCTTGCAGCGCCAGCCCGCAATCCGGCCTGGGACTGCGGCCTGCCCAGATCGCTAAAAAAGGAGCTGTTTTCGCTCGATATGTCTTGCATTCAAGATTAAATCGCTTGGAATTCAAGAAATCACCTACGCTGGCAGCTATTCATTTCATACCACTTGCACCGATCCAGAGAGGGATTGCCATGAGCGCCACCGAGTTTCCAGCCTGCCCCCAATGCGGCCAGCCCAACACCTACCCCGACGCGGACCTGTTCATCTGCCCCGACTGCGCCCATGAATGGTCGGCGCAGGCCAGCGCGGACGAAGACGACGCCGGCCCGCGCGTCATCAAGGACGCCCACGGCACGCCCCTGGCCGATGGCGACAGCGTGATCCTGGTGAAGGACCTGAAGGTCAAGGGCTCGTCCACCGTGATCAAGAAGGGCAGCAAGATCAAGGGCATCCGGCTGGTCTACGACAACGGCGACCACGACGTGGACTGCAAGACCGAGCAGGGGCCTTTCATCCTCAAGTCGGAATTCCTGAAAAAGGCCTGAAGCAGGCCTTAAAAACCATAGCTGCCAGCGCTTGCTATATCAGCGCTGGCCGGCAAAAACAGATGACAACGCCAGGCCTGCGGCCCACCCACTGCAGCCTGGCGTTGGCATTTTCAGGTGCAGAACATGGCAGATAACTGTATATTTATACAGTGGACCTGCAAAACAAACTCGCCATCCTGGCGGACGCCGCCAAATACGATGCTTCCTGTGCCTCCAGCGGCAGTGCCCAGCGCACGGCCCAGGCGGGCGGCATCGGCTCGACCGCCGGCATGGGCATCTGCCACAGCTGGACGCCCGACGGGCGCTGCGTGTCGCTGCTCAAGATCCTGCTGACCAACTTCTGCCTCTACGACTGCAAGTACTGCGTCAACCGTGTCAGCTCCAACATCCCGCGCGCCCGCTTCTCGGTGGCAGAGGTGGTGCAGCTCACGCTCGACTTCTACCGGCGCAACTGCATCGAGGGCCTGTTCCTGTCCAGCGGCATCATCCGCAGCCCCGACTACACCATGGAACAGCTGGTCGGCGTGGCCCGCAGCCTGCGCCTGGAGCATGGCTTTCACGGCTACATCCACCTCAAGACCATTCCCGACGCCGATCCGGCCCTGCTGGCCCAGGCCGGCCTGTACGCCGACCGCCTGAGCATCAACATCGAACTGCCCACGGTACAGGGCCTGGCACAGCTGGCGCCCGAGAAAAGCAGCGCCAGCATCCACCACGGCATGGGCCAGCTGCACCAGCACATCCGCAGCGCCCAGGCCGAGCGCCAGTCCGCGGCCCGCAGCGCCATCGTCTCGCGCCCCCAGGCACGCCGCACGCGGCCGGCCCGGCCCCCAGCCTTTGCGCCCGGCGGGCACAGCACGCAGATGATCGTCGGCGCCGACGCGGCGGACGATGGCGACATCATCCTCACCAGCGCCCGCCTCTACAGCGGCTATGGCCTGCGCCGCGTCTACTACTCGGCGTTCAGCCCCATCCCTGACGCCAGCGCCGAGCTGCCGCTGATCGCCCCGCCGCTGGTGCGCGAGCACCGGCTGTACCAGGCCGACTGGCTGGTGCGCTTCTACGGCTTCGAGGCCGGCGAGCTGGTGCCCGCAGGTGCCCCCGGCCAGCGCATGCTGTCGCTGGAGCACGACCCCAAGCTGGCCTGGGCCCTGGCCCACCGCGAGCGCTTTCCCGTCAACCTCAACACCGCCGCGCGCGAGCTGCTGCTGCGCGTACCCGGCCTGGGCGTGCTGTCGGTCGACAAGCTGCTGGCCGCGCGGCGCTGGCGCCAGCTGCGCCGGGCCGACCTGGAACGCCTGCGCGTGCCCTGCGCCCGGATCCTGCCGTTCGTGGAATGCCTGGACTGGCACCCCGGCCGCAGCCTGGACGATCCCCGGCTGGCCCGCCGCCTGGTCCAGCCCGTGGCCCCGCCACCGCAGCAAGCCAGCCTGTTCTGAGCCATGGACCGCCAGCACCTCATCCTGCCCGGCGACGGCACCGATTTTGCGCACTGGCGCCGCCTGGCCAGGTGGCTGTGGGCGCAGCAGGTGCCACCGCAGTTGGTGGAATGGCAGACCGAAGCGGCCCACGGCCAGCACCCCGACCTGTTCACGCCCACGCCGCAGGTCACCCCCTGCGAGGATCTGCCGCCAGCGCAGCAGCGCCCGCTGACCGTGCCGCGCTGGTGGCCGGAGCTGGCCGAGCACGCGCTGCTGCACCACAGCCCCGAGCGCTTTGCCCTGCTGTACCGCCTGCTGTGGCGCATGCAGCACACGCCCGGCGTGCGCCACGATCCCCTGGATGCCGACCGCGTGCACCTGCAGTACCTGTGCAAGGCCGTGCGCCGGGAGGTGCACCAGATGCATGCCTTCGTGCGCTTTCGCCCCGTGGCCCTGGCCGATGCCCTGCACGACGGCAGCGGCCCGCTGCACGTGGCCTGGTTCGAGCCCCAGCACCACATCGTGCATGCCGTGGCCCCCTTCTTTGTCGGCCGCTTCAGCAACATGCGCTGGGCCATCCTGACGCCCCTGGCCTGCCTGCGCTGGTGGCCCCAGGCGCCCAGCGTGGCGGCGCTGGCCGACCACGGCATTGCCCCGCAGCAGGCCTTGCAACCCCTGGCAGGGCGGCCGGGCGTGCTCAGTTGGGGGCCCGGTGCGAGTGCCGATGCCGCACCGCCCGCCGATGCCGGCGAAGCCCTGTGGCTGACCTATTACGCCCACATCTTCAATCCCGCGCGCCTGAAGGTGGCCACCATGTGCCGGGAGATGCCCCGCCACTACTGGGCCCACCTGCCCGAGGCACAGCTCATCACCCCGCTGGTCCAGGCGGCCCAGGCCCGCAGCGCGGCCATGCTGGCCAGTGCCCCGTCCATGCCCCAGCGCAAGCTGCCACGCCGAGCCTGAGGGCCTGTGGTGGCCGCGGGCCGCCTCGCCCACCAGGGCAGCTTGCGGGTGTGCGCCAGCCACTGTGCCCAGGCTGCAGGGCCTGGGTGCCCCCCGCTGGGCAGGCCCCACCACCAGCATTGAATTTTTTTGAATGCCCTTGGCGCGGTGCAGTGGCATGACCGCCCCAGTTATCCAGAGGCCGGGATAACTTCCTGTGGACAGAAGATCCGATCAGGATAAGTCCCGTTCCCAACGCGGCAACCGACTGAAAAACCATTTTCATGCCCATGCGCGCGGAAATGTGGTCCTGCACACTGGACGTGACGGTCTTTGTCTGTCCCACCAAGCACTTACGTTTTGGAGACGATCGGGATCCTGCTCCTGCAGTGCTTGCCTCTGACTTGTTCTTTGTTTTTTTTAATAAGGATAGTAGGTAGTAGTAAGCATCCCCAGGGATTGTGGACAACTGTGCTTTTCATCCGGAAATCAAGCACTTGTGTCCCTGCCAATCATGTGGGGCAGGCCCTGTTCCTGCTGTACTGCCTTCAGGGATAACTTCCCGATGGCGTGCTTTTTTGTGGATATCTCATTTTTTCAACACGATTTATCCACATGGTCTGCTTGTATCTGATGTAACTTTGTTATTTGGTGTTTTTTCTTATCAATACGTCACTTGTTGCTATTTTTTTTGATGTGAATAACTGAAATGGACGGTGTTTTACGCAGAATCGTCCCAACTGTGAACAGTGCATCCGCCCGCGTCAGGCCGGATGCTGGAAAAAAACGGAACACTGAAAAAAATGCAACGACGGAAAAAGCGCGAATTTTTTCGCGCGGTAGTTATCTCTATGTCTTCTATTTTTAATTGGTAGTAATAGTAGGGATGGGTTGTGGGTGTGGATAAGGTGAAATACTTTTTTCAGATCAAGGACTTGTCCCTGCCCAAACCATGTGTCTGAACCCAGGGACGGTGACGACCAGATTTGGGTACAAGTTGCAGTGACTGGAAACGCTTGTGGATAAACAGCAGGTTGCTATTTTTTTCTACCCATGTTTATCCACAGGCACTGGTCAAGGCGGCGAGCGGCTGGTGGCACCACGTAATCGCGTTACAAAAATGAGAGCATATCGGGCTTGTAATCCAATTACAGGGAAAACCCGGAGTTACCAAAAAACCTGAGTGGATGCAGCAAGTGCTTGTTTTGATTGGGTTTTATCAGGTTGCCGAAATCCGCGGTCGACCGTGCGGGCAGGCGGCCCGGGGTGTGGCGTGCCGGTGGGGAGGGCGTGACCTCCGGAGGTCGCGGCGGTGGTGACCAGCGGCGTGCTGCAGGCCATGCACACCCTGGACATGGCCCGCGTGCGGTGTGCGCAACTGAAAAAACTTTTGCAGTCCGGGGCGCAACCGGCGAAAAAAAAGCAGGTCCTGGGACCTGCTGGGTGGGAGTGGAGGGGGCTTATGCGCCACGGCCCATGGGTTGGCCGGCGGGGCCGTGGGGGTGGCCGGGCTGGTGGCCCATGCGCTCGCCCTGGCCGCCACGGTGGAACTTGCCGGGGCGGTGGGCCGTCAGTTCGTCGAAGGCCTTTTGCTGGCTGGGATTCAGGCTGTTGTAGAAGCTGCGGGTGGCTTGGTCACGCTGTTCGGCGTGGGCCGTGTGTTCCTTGCGCATCTTCTGGGCCAGGTCCAGGCGCTCGGGGGTGGTCAGCTTGCGCAGGTCGGGGCGCTCGCCCGCAGCGGGGCGGGGCTGTGGCGTGGTGGCCTGCACATACTTGTCCCAGGCGGCTTGCTGGTTGGGCTGCAGTTGCAAAAGGGTTTTCATGCGCTCGGTGCGTTCGGCGTGCCGCTTGGCAAAGTCGGGCGCCTGGTGGCGCGCTGCCGGTGCGGTGGCGGCAGGGCCGGCCGTGGGGGCGGCGGGTTGGGCCGAAGCCGGCAGTGCAAACGCACCGGCCAGGGCGGCGGCGGCTACAGCGGCGGTCAGGCTACGTTGGAAGAGGGCCATGGTGTACTCCTGTGAGGTGGTTTCCATCGGATCTGCCAAGAGGTTCGGCAGTGCATGGCTGCAAGTGTGCGGTTTCTGTGTAAGCCGTTGGTGAGGCTTTGCTGCTGCTGTGTAAAGTAATACAAAGCTGGGTTGTCGCGCCGCGGTCAGGCGGTGGGTGGTTGTAAGTGTTTTTGCCACCCAAGCCAGGCACAACGGGCGCTGACAGCTCTTATTTTCATGACGGAACGGCCCGCAGACCGGGCCCCGTCACAGACTTTGATGCAGATTCAGGAAAAGGTGACTGCGTGTTCAAGAACATGATCGTGTACCGCATTGCGGCGCAATGGCAGGGCTCGCTGGAGCAGGTAGAAGCGGCGCTGCAGAAGGCGCCATTCCAGCCCTGTGGTGCCACACAGGAGCAGTCGTCGGGCTGGGTGCCGCCACGCGGCGAGGCCCACGGCCTGCTGGCCGAAAGCGTGGGCGGACAGTGGATCCTGCGCTTCATGAGCGAATCCAAGATGCTGCCGGCCAGCGTGCTGAACCGCAAGGTGCAGGAAAAGGCCGATGCCATCGAGCTGGAGTTTGGCCGCAAGCCGGGCAAGAAGGAAAAGCGCGACCTCAAGGACGAGGCCAAGCTGGATCTGCTGCCCATGGCCTTCACCAAGCAGTCCAGCATGTGGGTGTGGATCGACCCCCAGGCCCAACTGCTGGTGCTGGACACCGGTGCCCAGGGCAAGGCCGACGAGGTGGTGAGCCTGCTGGTGGAAAGCCTGCAGGGCTTTGGCGTGGCCCTGGTGGACACCCAGACCAGCGCCCAGGCGGCGATGGCGCACTGGCTGCTGACGCAGGAAGCGCCGGCGGGCTTTTCCATCGACCGCGAATGCGAACTCAAGGCCGCCGACGAGTCCAAGGCCGTGGTGCGCTATGCCCGCCATCCGCTGGACATCGACGAGGTCAAGCAACACGTGGAACACGGCAAGCTGCCCACCAAGCTGGCCATGACCTGGGACGAGCGCGTCAGCTTCGTGCTGACCGATGCCCTGCAGGTCAAGAAGATTGCGCTGCTGGATGCCGTGCTGGACCAGGCCGGCGACGAGGGCGGCTTTGACACCGATGTGGCGATTGCCACCGGCGAGCTGAGCAAGCTGATCCCCGACCTGTTCACAGCCCTGGGCGGCGAAGGCCGCACCGCCGTGGGCGAGGCGGTGGGTACGGCCGTGCCTGCCGGCCGCAAGGGCGTGGTGACCGGCGCCGCGAGCGCACCGGTGGACACGGCCCCGGAAGAGGCGCCGTTCTAAGGGCAGCCCACGCAAGCCTGGGGGCGTGGTGGCTGGGCCGGGTCGTACGCAAGCCCGGTCTGTGGCTGCGCACCTAGCCTCCAGCGCCCATCTCCGAGAGACGGGGTCGTGTGGGCCCGTTGAAGGTCCCAGACCCCAGGTCTGGCTGGCCGCAGCGGGGGCTGGGGGCGTTCAGTGCAGTGCGCTGCCGGGGCGCCCACCCCGGGGGTGGCGCAGCTGCTTGTCGTGGTACATGGCGTGGTCGGCCTGCTGCAGTGCCTGGTCGACGCTGAGGTCGCCGGACACCGGCACCACGCCCACGCTGGCGCCAGGGTAGTGCAGGGTGCCCCCCTGGGGCAGCACCAGGTCGCAGACCGAGGCGGCGCGCAACCGCTGCTCCAGCCCCTGCTGCGCCACGGCCACCTCGCGCGCCGTGCCGTCGACCGGCGTGACCACCACAAACTCATCCCCGCCCATGCGGGCCACCATGTCGCCCGCGCGCAGGCTGTGCTGCAGTTGCTGCGCCAGCGTGCGCAGCAACAGGTCGCCCGCCGCATGGCCATGGCGGTCGTTCACGGCCTTGAAGCCGTCCAGGTCGATGAAGGCCACCAGCACGCTGCTGTGCGTGCGCTGGGCGCGCGCCAGCAGGCGCTGCAGCTCCTCGCGCAGCGCGGCGCGGTTGGGCAGCTGGGTCAGCGGGTCGGTGAACGCCTGGTGGGCCAGCTGCGCGTTGTGGGCCTGCAGGCGTTGCAGCAGCTGTTCGCGCTCCACATGCTGGGCGATCAGCTTGGCAAACAGCTGCAGCACGCTTTCGGTGTCCGGCGGCAGCAGGGCGGTCTGGGCGCTGGCTGCGCACAAGGTGCCGTACAGGTGGCCGTCCGACATGCGCACGGGCGCGCTGACATAGGTCTGGATCCCCAGTGCCCGTGCCGCCTGCGAGTCACCCAGCATGCGGCCACATCCGTGGTGCACATGCGCCCCTCGCTCAGGGCGCGCCGGCACAGCGTGTCCTGCCACGGCACGGACAGGCCTTCGGGGATCTGCATCTGCCGCGTGTTGCGCGCATAGAGCACGTGCTGCAAGTCCTGCTCCAGATCGATGCGGGTGAGGTAGGTGGACTCCAGCTGGGTGACCTGCTCCAGCATTTCCAGCAGCGGGCGGACCAGTTCTTCCTGGCTCTGGGCCTGGTGCAAGGAATGGGAGAGGCGAGTCAGCAGGGGATCCATGGCAAACAACCGTCAGCGTGCCGCAGGGGCGTGGGGAAGGGACATCGGAACCGCCAAGCATAGTGGCTGTCGCGCGCTGTCTGGACCATGCTTTCCGCCGTACTGGTAGGGTTTTCGCGTGGGGGCGGGGGCAGTTTTCAGAAACAGGAGCTGCTTGCGGGCCAGCGCCTGAAAAGATGTGGAATGATGCAGCCTCGCACCGGCAGCCTGGATGTGCCGGCCTCGGGGCCGCAGACCCGTCCTGCACCGCACACCGGGCGGTGCGCGGCCGGCAGGTGCGCCTGCCGGAGCGGGGTGGCGGCGCTTAGACGCGCTCGAAAATGGCGGCAATCCCCTGGCCGCCGCCGATGCACATGGTCACCAGGGCGTAGCGGCCGCCGGTGCGCTGCAGCTCATAGATGGCTTTGGTGGTGATGATGGCACCGGTGGCACCCACGGGGTGGCCCAGGGAGATGCCCGAGCCGTTGGGGTTGACCTTGGCGGGGTCCAGGCCCAGCTCCTGGGTGACGGCGCAGGCCTGGGCGGCAAAGGCCTCGTTGGCCTCGATCACGTCCATGTCCTGGACCTTCAGGCCGGTGCGTGCCAGCACCTTCTGGGTGGCCGGCACGGGACCGATGCCCATGTAGGCCGGATCGACCCCGGCGTGGGCATAGCCCACCAGGCGGGCCAGGGGCTGGACCCCCAAGGCGGCCAGGCGGTCGCCGGCCACCAGGGTGACGGCCGCGGCCCCGTCGTTGATGCCCGAGGCATTGCCGGCGGTGACGCTGCCGCCGTCCTTCTTGAACGCCGGCTTCATGCCGGCCAGCACCTCCAGCGTGGTGCTGGCGCGCACGTGTTCGTCGGTGTCGAACAGCACCGTGCCTTTGCGCGTGGCAATTTCCACGGGCACGATCTGTTCCTGGAAGCGCCCGGCTGCGATGGCGGCTGCGGCGCGCTGCTGGCTGGTCAGGGCCAGGGCGTCCTGCATCTCGCGGCTGATCTTGTAGCGCTCGGCCACGTTTTCGGCCGTGATGCCCATGTGCATCTTCTGCCAGGGATCGTGCAGGATGCCCAGCATGTAGTCGATGCTCTTGGCATCGCCCATGCGCGCGCCCCAGCGCGCAGCCTGGTCAAAGTAGGGGCCGCGGCTCATGGATTCGGAACCACCACCGATGGCCACGTCGCAGTCCCCCAGGGCGATGGCCTGGGCCGCCGAGACGATGGCCTGCAGGCCGGAGCCGCACAGCCGGTTGACGTTGAAGGCCGGAGTCTCGATCGGGCAGCCCGCGTCGATGGCCGCCACGCGCGACAGGTAGGCGTCCTTGGTGTCGGTGGGAATCACATTGCCCATCACCACATGGCCGACGGCGGCGGGGTCCAGGCCGGAACGTGCGATGGCCGCCTTGACGGCGGTGGTCGCCAGTTGGGTGTTGGCAACGTCTTTCAGGCTGCCGCCAAAAGTGCCAATGGCGGTGCGGGCGGCGCTGACAACAAAAATCTCGCGGGTGCTCATGCGGTGTCTCCAAGAATTGTTTCGAACATGGCTGGAAAGATTGTGCAACTGCAACATGAACTCGCCAAGCCTGCCCGCCCGATTGGACCGACACCGCCGCCACGGCACAACGGGCGGCTGTCTCGTGCGGTACACCGCACACGGCACGCCGCCCTTGCGCAGGGCGATCAGGCGACGGTGTAGCCTTCTTCCCGGATGGCCTGAGCCAGGGCCTCGCGCGTGCAACTGCTCTGCACCACGACCCGGCCTGTGGCCAGCTCCACGGTGGTGGTGGCCTGGGCATCGATCTGGGCGACGGCCTGCTTCACGGCGCGTTCGCAGTGGCTGCATGTCATGCCTTGGACTTGGAAAACGTGTTCCATGGGGGCTCCTTCAGTGGATGGGGAAAAGCACGACTGTAGCGCTGCGGCCCGCCTGTTCCACGTGGAACACGGTGGGGACACATGCATGCCGTAGAGTGTTTCGGGAAGTAACCATAAGACGGGGTTTTCTTTAAGCTTTGTTGTCAGTCTTGTCTGGCAAACTCAGAGCGTGGTTCTTGCGCGCCTGCATGCTTCGGTCTGCATGCCGGAGATGGTTGGGACAGGGCGCCTGGCGCTGTCCTGGGTGATGTGAAGCGATAGAGAGGAAATCAGATCATGGGTCTGTTTGCACTGATGCGAATGTTCACCATCAGGGTGCGCATGCTCGGCGCCATTGCGGTGGTGCTGGTGTTGTTGGGCCTGTTGGGCGGTGCCGGGATGTTCGGCATGTTCCGCATTTACGACCTCAACCAGAGTTTTCTGAACGGTCCTTTCCAGCAGGCGGGCCTGGTGGCCAAGCTGCAGGGCAGCCTGACCCAGGTGCGCAACCTGGAGAAGGAAATGATCATCCAGTATGAGCAGCCCGAACAGCTGAAGAAGACGCACGCCGAATGGACGACCAGCCTGCAGGCCGTGCAGGCTGCGGGTGCGGCCCTGGCCCAGGTGGCCCCGGCCGAGGATGGGGCCGTTGTGCAGCAATTGCTCAAGCATCTGGAGCAGTACCAGACCCTGTTTGCACCGGTGGCCCGCCAACTGCTGGACAACGGCTATGACAGCGCCACCGTGGCGCAGCGCGTGGGCCGCCGAGCCGGCGCCGAGTTTGTCGAGGCCGAGAAACAGCTGCAGACCCTGGAGCAGCTGCTGCAGGCCCAGGCCCAGGCCGCCGAGGCCCGCGGCAGCCAGGTGGCGTCGCAGACCCAGTGGCTGTTTGTGCTGGCGCTGGTGATCACCACCTTGGTGGTGGCGCCGCTGACCCTGCTGAACATGGTGTCGATCTGCCGTCCGCTGACCGATGCCAAGCGCCTGGCCGATGCCATCGCCAAGGGCAATCTGACGGAACAGCTGGACGTGGTGGGCAAGGACGAAGTGTCCGACCTGCAGAATGCGCTGAAGGCCATGCAGGACAACCTGAACCGCATGGTGGGCCGCGTGCGTGACGCCAGCGGCAACATCGCGACCGCCAGCCAGGAAATTGCCGTCGGCAACGGCGACCTGTCGGCCCGCACCGAACAGACCGCCAGCAACCTGCAGCAGACCGTGGCGTCGCTGATGCAGTTGACGGCGACGGTGCAGCAGACCGCCTCCTCGGCGCAGATGGCCAACCAGCTGGCGGCGTCGGCCTCGCAAACCGCAGCGCAAGGTGGCTCGGTGGTGTCGCAGGCCGTGGAGAGCATGCACGAGATCTCGAGCTCCAGCCGCAAGATCGGCGACATCATCGGCCTGATCGATTCGATCGCCTTCCAGACCAACATCCTGGCGCTGAATGCTGCGGTCGAAGCCGCGCGTGCGGGCGAGCAAGGCCGTGGCTTTGCCGTGGTGGCCGGTGAAGTGCGACTGCTGGCACGCCGCAGCGCCGAAGCGGCCAGCGACATCAAGCGACTGATCCAGAGCAGCGTGAACGCCGTCGATGGCGGCGTGCGCCACGTGGAGTCGGCCGGCAAGACCATGCAGGAAATCATGGGCAGCATCCAGCGGGTTGGCGACATCATCGGTGAGATCACCGCTGCGGCCAACGAGCAGTCCACCGGTATCTCGCAGGTCAACCAGGCCGTGGGTGACATCGACCAGATGACCCAGCAGAATGCGGCGCTGGTCGAGCAGTCGACCGCGGCCGCCGAGTCGCTCAAGGAACAGACCCACCAGCTGTCGGACGTGGTCAGCCAGTTCATCCTGAGCAACCAGCCCGCAGCGCTGTCTGCTGCGACACGCCCCTACAGCCTGCCACGCGACGGCGGCGCCGTGCCTGTGGCATCCACCGCGCAGCGCGCCGAGGCGCCGCTGCTGGGCTGAGTGCGGTCACCCTTCGGGGTGGTCTCCGGCGATAAAGGCTTCCCGCAGGAAGCCTTTTTTCATGGCCGGGCTAGAGTGGTATGCCACCGGGGCAAGGCGGTGTTGGATGGGGCTTGCCAGGTCGCGCAGGCCGGACCAAGACCGTGGCCCCGTCCTTGCGGCGGATGGTGAAAGTCCTGCTCGCTCAATGGGTCAAAGACATCCCTGGGAAAGGGTGGGAAAATCAAGGGTTTGCCCATGCCTCACTCCCGACCGCGTGGGCCGCAGCCGTGGAATGCCCCCGGCTGCCACAGGTGGATGAACACACCACCGCGATGGAGCTTGAACATGCTGTACCCCCAAGAATTTGATGTGATCGTCGTCGGCGGCGGTCATGCTGGCACCGAAGCGGCGCTGGCGGCTGCCCGCATGGGCTGCCAAACATTGCTGTTGACCCACAACATTGAGACCCTGGGCCAGATGTCGTGCAACCCGTCCATCGGTGGCATTGGCAAGGGCCACCTGGTCAAGGAAGTGGATGCCCTGGGTGGTGCCATGGCCCTGGCCACCGACATGGGCGGGATCCAGTTCCGCATCCTGAACAGCTCCAAGGGCCCGGCCGTGCGCGCCACGCGCGCCCAGGCGGACCGCATCCTGTACAAGGCCGCGATCCGCGAGATGCTGGAGAACCAGCCCAACCTGTGGCTGTTCCAGCAGGCCGTGGACGACCTGATGGTGGAGGGCGACCGCGTGGTGGGCGCCGTCACCCAGGTGGGCATTCAGTTCAAATCCAAGACCGTCGTATTGACGGCCGGCACCTTTCTGGACGGGAAGATCCATGTGGGTCTGGACAACTACGCCGCGGGCCGTGCCGGCGATCCCCCGGCCGTGACGCTGTCGGCACGCCTGAAGGAGCTGAAGCTGCCCCAGGGGCGCTTGAAGACCGGCACACCACCACGTATTGATGGGCGCAGCATCGACTTCAGCCAGTGCACCGAGCAGCCCGGCGACGGCATGCCCGGCGGTGTGAACGAAGGCCATGTGCCGGTGTTCAGCTTCCGTGGTCATGCCGACATGCACCCGCGCCAGATGCCTTGCTGGATCACGCACACCAACGAGCGCACGCACGAGATCATCCGCAGCGGCTTTGACCGCAGCCCCATGTTCACCGGCAAGATCGAGGGCGTGGGCCCACGCTACTGCCCCAGCGTGGAAGACAAGATCAACCGCTTTGCCGACAAGGACAGCCACCAGATCTTCCTGGAGCCCGAAGGGCTGACGACCCACGAGTTCTATCCCAACGGCATTTCCACCAGCCTGCCCTTCGACATCCAGTACGCCCTGGTGCGTTCGATGAAGGGCCTGGAGAACGCCCACATCCTGCGCCCCGGCTACGCCATCGAGTACGACTACTTCGATCCCCGGGCGCTGAAGTCCAGCTTCGAGACCCGCCAGATCCAGGGCCTGTTCTTTGCCGGCCAGATCAATGGCACGACGGGTTACGAGGAAGCTGCCGCCCAGGGCCTGTTCGCCGGCATCAATGCCGGGCTGCAGGCGCGTGGCCAGGACGCCTGGACCCCACGCCGCGACGAGGCCTACCTGGGCGTGCTGGTGGACGACCTGATCACCAAGGGCGTGACCGAGCCCTATCGCATGTTCACCAGCCGGGCCGAGTTCCGTCTGCAGCTGCGTGAAGACAATGCCGACATGCGCCTGACCGAAATCGGTCGTCAGCTGGGCGTGGTGGGGGATGCGCAGTGGGACATGTTCAACCGCAAGCGCGACGCTGTTTCACGTGAAACAGAACGCCTGAAGGCCACCTGGGTGAACCCGCGCAGCCTGCCTGCGGCGGAAGCTGAGCGCGTGCTGGGCAAGAACATCGAGCGCGAGTACAACCTGTTCGACCTGCTGCGCCGCCCCGGCGTGGAGTACGGCACGCTGGTGTCCATGGACGATGGCAAGTACCAGTCGGAAGCGGTTTCACGTGAAACATTGGGCGAGCTGCACGAGGCCGTGCTCGAGCAGGTGGAGATTGCCGCCAAGTACTCCGGCTACATCGATCGCCAGAAGGACGAGGTGGAGCGTGCCGCGCACTATGAAACCCTGAAGCTGCCGGCCGAGCTGGATTACATGCAGGTCAGTGCCCTGTCGATCGAGGTGCGTCAGAAGCTGCAGAAGCACCGCCCCGAAACCCTGGGCCAGGCTTCGCGCATTTCCGGGGTGACACCGGCCGCCATCTCGCTGCTGATGATCCACCTGAAGAAGGGCGGCTTCAAGGAGTTCACGACTGCGGCTGCCAAGGAGTCCGCATGAGTGCCGATCTGCGCAAGCAGCTGGAACAGGGCGCTCAGGCGCTGCAACTGAATCTGTCCACGGCCCAGGTGGACCAGCTGATGGCTTTTCTGGACCTGCTGCAGAAGTGGAACAAGGTCTACAACCTGACGGCCGTGCGCGACCCGCAGGAGATGATGACCCACCACCTGCTGGACAGCCTGGCCGCCGTGCCGGCGCTGCGGCGCCATGTGCAGTCGCTGGGCAAAGCCGCGGGCGAGCGCACGGCCCAGCTGGATGTGGGCTCGGGTGGGGGACTGCCCGGTGTGGTGTTTGCTGTGTGCTGCCCCGAGGTGGACATCCACTGCGTGGACACCGTGGCCAAGAAGGCCGCCTTCCTGCAGCAGGCCGCCGTGGCACTGAAGCTGCCCAATCTGCGCGGCATCCATGCACGTGTGGAATCGCTGTCTGGTCCGTATGACATCGTCAGTTGCCGCGCCTTTGCCTCGCTGGTGGATTTCACCACCTGGTCGCGTGCCGCGATGGCGCCGCACGCGGTCTGGCTGGCCATGAAGGGCAAGCACCCGCAGGACGAAATCGACGCACTGGGGGCCGGCGTGCAGGTGTTTCACGTGGAACCATTGACCGTCCCCGGCCTGGATGCCGAGCGTTGTATTGTGTGGATGAAGCCGGTGGCCGACACACTTTGACAGTGCATGCGGCGTGCAGCTCGCATAAACTCGGGTTTTCAATACCGGGTGCCTGCAGGACGGCAACGCATCGCGCACCGGCTGTATTGAAAGGCCTCAGCCTCCGCGCTGGGCCTTTTTCCGTTGTGCGGCCAGTGTGTGCGGCCCGCCTTGTGTGTTCTCCGGGTGCCCGGTCACTTTCCATCAGCAATCTCTCATGGCCAAAATTTTCTGTATTGCCAACCAAAAGGGTGGCGTCGGCAAAACCACTACCGCAGTGAATCTGGCGGCGGGTCTGGCCAAGATTGGTCAGCGTGTCCTGTTGGTGGACCTGGACCCCCAGGGCAATGCCACCATGGGCTCCGGCATCGACAAGCGGGCCATGGAGCAGAGCGTGTACGACGTGCTGCTGGAGTCGTCGTCGATCCAGGAAGCCACCGTGCTGTCGGAAAAGTGCGGCTACCACGTGCTGGGCGCCAACCGTGAACTCAGCGGTGCCGAGATCGAGCTGGTGGCGCTGGAGCGCCGCAACGAGCGCTTGAAGGCGGCCCTGGAGGTGGTGCAGTCCGACTTCGACTTTGTGCTGATCGACTGCCCGCCCAGCCTGTCCATGCTGACGCTCAACGGCCTGTGCTCGGCCCACGGCGTGATCGTGCCCATGCAGTGCGAATACTTTGCGCTGGAAGGGCTGACCGACCTGGTCAACACCATCAAGCAGGTGCATGCCAACATGAACAAGCACCTGCAGATCATCGGGCTGCTGCGCGTCATGTTCGATCCGCGCACCACGCTGCAGCAGCAGGTCAGCGACCAGCTCAAGTCCCACTTCGGCGACAAGGTGTTCGACACCGTCATACCGCGCAATGTGCGACTGGCGGAAGCCCCCAGCTACGGGGTGCCGGGCGTGGTGTTTGACCCCGCGGCCAAGGGCAGCAAGGCCTTCATCGAGTTTGCCGAAGAGATGGTCCAACGCATCCAGAAGATGTGAGGGCGTTGGGGTTTAAAGCCAAAAAGGCCTACAGCCCCGATGCAGCCAGCGCTGACAGCTATGAATCAAGAAGTCATGACCCCCTCCGCCCGCGTCCTGCTGCTGCCCGGCTGGCAGAACTCGGACGCGCTGCACTGGCAAAGCCAGTGGGAAGCCCTGTACGGCTATGAACGCCTGCAGCAGCACGACTGGCAGCGTCCGCTGCGCGGCGACTGGTCGGCGCGCCTGCAGGAGACGGTGGTGGACAGTGCCCAGCCCGTGGTGCTGGTGGCGCACAGCCTGGGCTGTGTGCTGACCGCCTGGTGGGCCGCCCATTCGCCGCTGGCCCGCACACGGGTGCTGGGCGCGCTGCTGGTGGCCCCGGCCGATACCGAGGCCGAGCCGGTGGCGGCACAGCTGCCCGGCTGGCAGCCCGTGGCCCAGGCCCGGCTGCCGTTTCCCAGCATCGTGGTCGCCAGCCAGGACGACCCGTATTGCCGCTGGGACCGCAGCCAGCATTTCGCCCAGGCCTGGGGGGCGGAGCTGGTCGATCTCGGGCCTGCGGGCCACATCAACACCGCCAGCGGCCTGGGCCGCTGGGATGCCGGGCATGCGCTGCTGCGCCGCCTGATCAAGGAATAAGGAACAAGCATGGCAACCAAGAAACCCAAGGGTCTGGGGCGAGGTCTGGAAGCATTGCTCGGCCCCACCGTGGACGACACCCCTGCCGCCGGCAGCGGCAGCGATCTGCCCAGCAGCCTGCCAGTGACCGAGCTGGTAGCGGGCCAGTACCAGCCGCGCACGCGCATGGACGAAGGCGCGCTGTACGAGCTGGCCGAAAGCATCAAGGCCCAGGGCATCATGCAGCCCATCCTGGTGCGCAAGCTGGCCCAAGGGGCACACGCCGGCAAGTACGAAATCATCGCCGGCGAGCGCCGCTTCCGCGCCTCCAAGCTGGCCGGGCTGGACCGCGTGCCGGTGCTGGTGCGCGACGTGCCCGACGAGGCCGCCGCCGCCATGGCGCTGATCGAGAACATCCAGCGCGAAGACCTGAACCCGCTGGAAGAGGCCCAGGGCCTGGCGCGGCTGGTCCATGAATTCCACTACACGCACGAGCAGGCGGCGCAGTCCGTGGGGCGCTCGCGCTCGGCCGCGTCCAACCTGCTGCGCCTGCTGAACCTGGCCGAGCCGGTGCAGACCATGCTCATGGCCGGCGACATCGACATGGGCCATGCGCGCGCGCTGCTGGCCCTGGACAAGGCCGAACAGATCACCACGGCCAACCAGATCACGGCGCGCAAACTGTCCGTGCGCGAGGCCGAATCCCTGGTCAAGAAGGTCGCCGAGGCCGACGACGGCACGGCGGCCAAAGCGCGCAAGCCCGCCAAGTCGCGCGACGTGCAGCGGGTGGAGGAAGAGCTGTCCGACCTGCTGATGGCCCAGGTCGAGGTGCGCGTGAAAAAGCGCGTCAAGCGCCACGGCAAGGTCCAGGACATGGGCGAAGTCTCCATCCAGTTCGGTTCGCTGGACGAGCTCAACGGCCTGATCGAACGCCTGCGCGGCTAGCGCAGGTGTGCCACGTAAAAAGGCCTTCGTTAGAAGGCCTTTTTGATGTTCCCAAAAGTTTACTTGCCAACTTTGAGCTGTCCGCCGCGACCGAGTCCCCCCTTCACTTCTTGGGCCTTGTAGTTGCGCAGCGATACAACCATCTTGTTGTAGGCATCCATGAAGGCTGCTACGGAAGCTTTGCCCTCAGGGGTGCGTGAGAAGCCACCCAAGCTGCCGCCTGCTCCGCCCCCAAAAGCACCCAAGGCTGCACCATAGTTGGTGGCCGTGGCATTGCCTTCCGAAATAGACAGCTGTACGCCGGAGCGTATGTCATACATGGTCATGGTCACGACCGACTGTTTGCTTTGTAGCGAACCTGCCAAGGCACCGGCTACACCACCAAACAGCCCTCCGAGATTGGAGGCCAGACCACCCACAGACTCATTGTTGATGATGATGGCCGGTTCCAGGAAGTAGTCGGCCGCAACGCGCTGGCCCTTTTGTTGCTTCGATCCCGCACGGAATTCACCAGAGTTGCGCTGCTTGTCGGTGATGGCGCCAAGTTTGCTTTCCGTACGGTTGTTGCCGATCGACGTAATCACGAAGCAGTTGGACTGTTGCACGGCCAAGCGGATCAGAGGCTCGATAGAGGTGACTTGGGTGGCTGCTCCAAAGCTGGCATACCACTCCTTGCCACGGCCATCGTCCACGGCCAGGGTGCCTAGCGGTGCGTCACAACGCTCCAACGAAGCATTCGCATCCACACTGGTGGCGCCACCGGCTGCGCCGCTGGCGGCTGTGGGGGCACTGCCCGTGCTGATCGTGCCGCCGGGGGTCACGCAGCCCGTCAGGGCGAGTGCCGATGTCAATGCCAGTAGCGGCAGGCTGATCTGGGTCTTGGTCATGGAAAAGGGTCCTCTCTTTGGAATGGATCAAAAAATAAAAATGGGGTTGCAAGCCGGCGCATCAGCGCAAGATCCAGCCGGCGTCGCTCCAGTACCAGTAGTACGGCGTAGATGCGTACCAGTGGCCCCACGATTTGCGCGCAAGCTCGCGCACTTGGTACTGCGCCTGTTCGCTTTGCTGTGCAGCTTGTGCTTGTGGCAGCAGTTGTTGGGCCTCACGATTGCCTTGCGCAGCGGCACGGCTCAACCATGCCGCTGCTTCAGCAGGATCGGCACCCATTTCTTCAAACCCCACCAAGTACAGGCGGCCCAGGGCCATCTGTGCTTCGGGTAGACCGTGGTCACCGGCTTTGCGCATCCATTCCAGTGCTTGGTAACTGTTGCGTTCAACGCCATCCCCGCGCAAGAGGCGCAGTGCCAGGTCGTAGGCCGCTTTGGGATTGCCTTCTGCCATTTGGGTCAACACGGCCAAACGGCGCTCGGCCTGCAGATCGGTGGGCGTGCTTTGGAACGTGACAGTGTTGCGGTCCTGGCTCACACAGCTGGAGCCGGTACACACCCGCACATTTGGAGTGCGCACCAATTGATCTGATGGGCTCTGGGCCGCACAGCCCAGCAGCACAAAGCTGGTGCTGAAAGACACCGTCAAAAATTTCCACATGCTCTCTCCGCTCTTTTGTTTGTAGGTATTTTTAGATTTTTGTGTTTTTCTTCGGTTAGTGCTTACTTGGTTTCTTTTAGATACTTTTTGGTGCGTTTTCCCGCCGTAAGGCACTTGCATAGACACAGTTTTTGTTGCTTCACATCGGACATGCAGGTGCTGATATCGGGCACCATGCTGGAATGAAGTGTATGAATCGGCTGATCTGGCCCCTGCCGGCCTTGTTGGTGTGGGCCCTGGCATGGCTCAGTTTTGGCGTGCTCCAGTCCTGGGCCCCCTGGTGGGCGGCGCTGGGCGCGGCCTTGCTGGTCGGGCTGGCCGGCAGTTTGCTGGGGGCCACCTGGTGGCGGCGGTTGATGATGGCCTTGGGCTTTCCGCTGTCGTGGCTGGTGGTGTCGGCCGGGGCCGTGCCCGCCTGGCTGTGGCTGCTGCCACTGGCCGTGATGCTGCTGGTCTATCCCCTGAATGCCTGGCGCGATGCGCCGGTGTTCCCGACGCCGACCGGCGCGCTGGATGGCCTGTCGGACCGCATTGCCTTGCCCGAGGGCGCGCGCGTGCTGGATGCCGGCAGCGGCCTGGGCGATGGCCTGATGGCCTTGCACCGTGCCTGGCCGCAGGCCCGGGTGCATGGCGTGGAATGGAGCTGGCCGCTGCGCTGGGCCAGCGCCTTGCGCTGCCCCTGGGCCACGGTGCGGCGCGGGGACCTGTGGCAGGTCGATTGGGGCGATTACGCCCTGGTCTACCTGTTCCAGCGGCCCGAGAGCATGAGCCGCGCCGCCGTCAAATCGCTGGGCGAGATGCCTGCCGGCAGCTGGCTGGTCAGCCTCAACTTCCCCATCCCCGATGCGACGCCGGTCCACGTGGCCGCGCTGGCGGATGGCCGCGAGGTCTATGCCTACCAGGCGCCGCTGGCCGAGGTGGACCATGCCAGCGTCGAGGACGACGAGGTGGCCGGCATGCTGCCGCTGCGCACCCCGGGCATCCAGGTCAATGGGCAGAACCTGTATCCGCGCAAGGGCCGCCCGGGCGGGCGGCGGCGCGCGCACTGAGCGCACTTAGTGCAAAGCCCTCGGGGGCGCTCTCAGGCGCTAGCGGCGTTGGCTGCAGTGCCTCAGGGTGCACCCAGGCCCTGGCCCAGGAAGGCGGCGGCGGTCATGCCCACGGTGCGCCGCACCAGGGCGCTGAAGGCGCTGGGGGTGTAGCCCAGCTCGGCGGCGATCTGGGCAATCGACCAGTGCCGCGCCGCCAGGGCCACGGCCTGGGCCAGCACCACCTGCTGGCGCCACTGGGTGAAGGTGCAGCCCAGTTCGCTGCGGAACAGGCGCGCCACGGTGCGCAGGCTGGCCCCGGTGTCCAGCACCCAGTCCTCCAGGCGTTCGTGCAGCGTCGGGTCTTGCAGCACGGCCTCACACAGGTTCTTCAGGCGCTTGTCCTGGGGCAGCAGCACCCCCAGGTGCATGATGCGGGCGCGGCGCAGTTCCTCGCAGATCAGGGCGCTGAGGTGGTGCTCACGCGCCACCACGGCGGGCGACAGCGGGGCGGCTTCGTCGCTGCCGGTGTCCATTTCCACCACCAGGGCGCGCAGCAGGGGGCTGGCTTCCAGCACGCGGCACTGTTGCCAGTCCGGCGCCGCCATCCAGCGCGCCTGCGGGCCGCCGCCATGCGCTTCGGGCAGGAAGTACAGGGTGTACAGGCGCGCGGTCTCCACCATGGTCACGGCGTGTTCCACCCCGGGCGGCACCCACACGGCGCGGTGTGGGGGCACGATGTAGGTGGCGTCGGCCAGCGACAGTCGGATCACGCCGCCGGTGGAAATGGCCAGCTGCGCCCAGGCGTGGGCGTGCGGCATGATCAGCGTGTCGCGGTCCAGCTCGCGCATCTTGGAGCGCACGGGGCGCTGTGCATGCGGCTGGTAGAGCACCGGGTCCAGCAGCGGAATCTGCGCCAGCGTGCGCGCGTGGCGGTGGGGGTTCACGCCGGCGGCGGCCGGTGGCAGCACAAAGTGGGCAGACATGGTGCGTGGTTGGCAGTTTTGCGATAGCTTTTGGCCGACTATCGCATACCTGCCGCGCTCCTGCTGCCTAAGATGCGACGCATGACTGCTTCCGAGATTGCAACAGCTGCCCCCGAGCGCCGCGACGCGCGCACCATTGGCCTGGTGGGCCTGGCTCATGGTTCTTCGCACTTCTTCCACCTGCTGCTGCCGCCGCTGTTCCCCTGGCTGATCGCCGACTTCGACACCAGCTACTCGCAGCTGGGCGCGATGGTGTCGCTGTTCTTCGTGGTCTCGGGCGTGGGGCAGATGCTGTCGGGCTTCCTGGTCGACAAGGTGGGTGCGCAGCGCGTGCTGCTGGCGGCGCTGAGCAGCTTTGTCGTGGCCGGCCTGATGGCGGCGGCCGCGCAGAACTACGCCATGCTGCTGGCGGCCTCGTTCTTCGCCGGTCTGGGCAATGCACCCTTCCACCCCGTGGACTTCACCATCCTCAACAAGCGCGTCACGGCGCAGAACATCGGCCATGCGTTCTCGGTGCATGGCATCTCCGGCAACATCGGCTGGGCCATGGCCCCGGTGTTCATGATGGGCATCACCACCTGGACCGGATCGTGGCGCATCGCCTGCGTCTGCGGCGCCCTGTTTGCCGCCAGCGTGCTGGTCACCATGTGGTGCAACCGCCGCTGGCTGGACGACCGGGCCTTTGATACCGCCGCAGGCAACGCCAAGGCCCGTGCGGCGGCGGCCGCCTCGGGCGAGAGCCCGTTCGCCTACCTGAAGCTGCCCGCCGTGTGGATGTGCTTCGCCTTCTTCTTCTTCAGCACCGTGGCGCTGAGCGCCATTCAGAACTTCGCCAGCACCGTCCTGCACCTGATGTACGACCTGCCGCTGACGCAGACCGCCCTGGTGGTCACGGGCTTCATGCTGTGCGGTGCCGTGGGCATGGTTGGCGGCGGCTTTCTGGCGCAGCGCACGCAGCGGCTGGAAAAGATCATCGCCACCTTCCTGCTGCTGGCCGCTGCCTGCCTGGCCCTGGTGGCCACGGGCTGGCTGCCGGGCTCGCTGGCGCTGGTGGTGGCCTCGGTGGCGGGCTTCGGTCACGGCCTGGCCGGCCCCTCGCGCGACATGCTGATCAAGCGCGCCACGCCGGCCGGGGCCACGGGCCGCGTCTACGGCACGGTGTATTCGGGCCTGGACTCGGGCTTTGCCGTGGCGGCGCCGATGTTTGGCTGGATGATGGACCACCAGTTGCACAGCCAGGTGTTCTTTGGCGCCTCGCTGGCCCTGGCCGTCAGCGTCCTGGCCGCCAGTGCGGTCGGCGTGCAACTGCACCACAAGCGCATGGCGGCGCAGGCCACAGCCTGAGCACCATTGCTTCACCCCACCAACACAAAAGGCCGCAATCGCGGCCTTTTTTTGTAGCGGTTAGCGCTTGTCCCTGCTGGATTTCAAAAGAAAAACAACTTGAAATCCAGCGATGACCAGCGCGAGCCGCTTTGATTTTTGGAGCGGATCACGCCACCCGCGGTACGTCGTTGCCTTGCCGTACCGGGTGTCCGGTCTGCGGTTGCACGCTGGGCCTCGACCGCCAAGCGGCGGTGGGCTGCGCTTACAGCGTGAAGATCTTGCCCGGGTTCAGGATCTGCTTGGGGTCCAGGGCCAGCTTGATGGCGCGCATCATGGCAATGGCGCCGTCGCCGCATTCCTCGCGCAGGAAGTCCTGCTTGTGGATGCCGATGCCGTGCTCGCCGGTGCAGGTGCCTTCCATGGCGATGGCGCGGCGCACCAGGCGGTGGTTCAGGTCTTCGGCGCGGGCGCGCTCGTCGGCGCTGTCGGGGTCGATCAGGTAGCCGAAGTGGAAGTTGCCGTCACCCACGTGGCCGACCAAAAAGTAAGGAATGCCGCTGGCGTTGACTTCATCAATCGACTCGAGCAAACAGTCCGCCAAACGGCTGATCGGCACACAGGTGTCGGTGGTGATGGAGCGGCAGCCGGGGCGGCTCTGGATGCCGGCAAAGTAGGCGTTGTGGCGCGCGGTGAACAGGCGCGTGCGCTCCTCGGGCGTGTCGGCCCATTCAAAGCCCTGGGCGTTGAATTCGGCCGCAATGTCCTGCACCAGCTCGGCCTGTTCCTTCACCCCGTTGGGCGAGCCGTGGAACTCCATCAGCAGCATCGGTTCCTCGCGCAGCGTGAGGTGGCTGTGCTTGTTGACCATGGCCACGGTGGCGGCGTCCACCAGCTCCACGCGCGCGATCGGCACGCCCATCTGGATGGTTTGGATGACGGTGTGCACGGCGTCGGCAATCGTGGGGAAGGAGCACACGGCGGCGCTCACCGCTTCAGGCAGCGGAAACAGGCGCAGCGTGATCTCGGTGAAGATGCCCAGCGTGCCTTCGCTGCCCACCATCAGGCGCGTCAGGTCATAGCCGGCGGCGCTTTT
Source organism: Comamonas aquatica NBRC 14918 (assembly GCF_000739875.1). GTDB lineage: Bacteria > Pseudomonadota > Gammaproteobacteria > Burkholderiales > Burkholderiaceae_C > Comamonas > Comamonas aquatica. The sequence goes on along the minus strand of NZ_BBJR01000021.1, from coordinate 134,147 downwards.
CTTGGCGCGGTTGCCGGTGCGGATCACCTCGCCGCTGGCGGTCACCACCTCCAGCGCCAGCACGTTCTCGCGCATGGTGCCGTAGCGCACGGCATTCGTGCCGCTGGCGCGCGTGGCGGTCATGCCGCCGATGGAGGCGTCGGCCCCGGGGTCGATGGGGAAGAACAGGCCCTGGTCCTTGATGGCGTCGTTGAGCTGCTTGCGCAGGATGCCGGGCTGCACGGTGACGGTCATGTCCTCGGCGTTGACGCGCAGCACCCGGTTCATGCGACTGACGTCAATGCTGATGCCGCCCTGCACGGCCAGCAGATGGCCTTCCAGCGAGGAGCCGGCGCCGTAGGCGATCACCGGCACGGTGTGCTGGTCGGCCAGCTGCACGGCATCGGCCACATCCTGCGTGCTTTCGGCATAGACCACGGCGACGGGCGGCGGGGCCTGGATGGAGCCTTCGTCACGGCCGTGCTGTTCGCACACGGCCTGGGCGGTGGAGCACTGCTTGCCGAAGCGGGCCGCCAGGGCCTCCAGAAACGCGGGCGCAATGGCGCGGGGTTGCAGGTGGGCGGGGGCGGTGGGGGCATTCATGTGGCGGACTCCAAGACAGGGGCAAAAGAATACCACCGGCACCGCAGGCGCTGCGCCCGCCATCGGCTGGGGCCGCACTCGCCAAGCGGGGGCCCTGGGGCGGCCTGGGCGCCGGGCCGCAGGCGCCGCTCAGCGCGCAGGTTGGGTGTGCTGCAGGAACTCCTGCAGCGACAGCTGGCCGTTGCCGTCGCGGTCCCATTGGTCGAACTGCGCGGCCACGCTGGGCAGGTGCTCGGCCTCCTCGCGCGAGAGCTGGCCGTCGCGGTTGCGGTCGGCGCGCTTGAACACGGCCGTCGGGGTGATGGCCAGCGTGGCCGTGGTGGTGGTCGTGGCTGTGGTGCTGGCGGTTTTGGCGGGGGGCGTGCCCTGGTTCTGGGCCATCACGGCGGCGGTGCCGCCCAGGGTCAGACTGGCGAACAGCAGTACGCTGCGCACATCGAAAGCATGCAGTTGGCGCCGGCTGGTGGGCATGGCAAGGCTCCTGGGAAAGTTCAACAGGCTTGCATTGCACCGTGGGCGCCAGGGCATGTCCACGCTTTTTGCAGGCTGTTTCCCGGGTGAACATCTGCCTGCGCTATGTAACGCACAATCGCGGCAAGGCCCCGGCCGGGGCGTTCATGCAGGAGTTTTTCGGATGGGCAATCGCCTCACACAAATCGCCACCCGCACCGGGGATGACGGCAGCACGGGTCTGGGCGACAACACCCGGGTGTCCAAGCACAGCGGACGCCCGCATGCCATGGGCGATGTGGACGAGCTCAATTCCCACATCGGCCTGTTGCTGTGCGAGCCGCTGCCTGACGACGTGCGCGCGCTGCTGGTCGAGGTGCAGCACCAGCTGTTCAACCTGGGCGGCGAGCTGTCCATGCCCGGCTACGAGCTGCTCAAGGACGACGCGCTGCTGCACCTGGACACGGCCCTGGCGCACTACAACGCGCAGCTGCCGCGGCTGCTGGAGTTCATCCTGCCGGCCGGCACGCGCGCCGCGTCGCAGGCCCATGTCTGCCGCACCGTGGCGCGCCGCGCCGAACGCCATGTGGTGGCCCTGCAGGAGCAGGAGGCCATGCGCGCCGCGCCGCGCCAGTACCTGAACCGCCTGTCGGACCTGCTGTTCGTGCTGGCGCGCGTGCTCAACCGCGTGGACGGCGGCGACGATGTGTACTGGAAGAGCGAGCGCCTGGCGCAGATGCGGGACGATAGCGAGTGAGCTTCGAACTGAAAAAGTGAGCTGCTGGCGCTGTCTGAGTGAGGGTTGTGAATTGAAAAAGCTTTGCAAACCAATTCTGACCATCGCCAGCTGCTCTTTTTGTTGAAGCGGTTGCGCGGTGCAGGCCGCAGATCGACAAGAATCACAGGGCCGCAACAAGGAGCCCGGGGATGCGTTTACGTCACATCGAGGTGTTCAATGCCGTCATGCAGACGGGCAGCGTCAGCGCGGCCGCGCGGCTGCTCAACGTCACCCAGCCCGCCGTCAGCCGCACCCTGCAGCACGCCGAGCTGCAGCTGGGCTTCGCCCTGTTTGAGCGCGCCCGCGGGCGGCTGACGCCGACCAACGAGGCCATGGCCCTGTTCCCGCATGTCGAGAAGCTGTACGAGCAGCTGGACGAGGTGCAGCGCCTGGCTGCGGGCCTGCGCCACGGCGCCGTCACCGACCGCCTGCAGGTGTTGACGGTGTTCGCCCTCAGCCGCGAGGTGCTGCCGCACGCCGTCGCGGGTTTCCGCCAGAGATACCCCCAGGTCCAGGTCACGGTGCAGGCCCTGCACACGCCCCAGGTGGTGTCCGGCCTGCTGCTGCAGGAGGCCGATGTCGGCTTCGTCATCAGCTCCGCCGGCCAGCACGCGCTGGAGCGCGAATCCCTGGCCGAGGTGGACATGCACTGCATCGTGCCCAAGGGCCTGCTGCCGCCTTCGCGCATCAAGCCGGCGGGCATGGCGCTGCAGGACCTGGCCGACCTGCCGGTGGTGGCGCTGGACGCCCGCGACCCGCTGGGCATGCGCATCAACCAGGCCTGCCGCGAGCACGGCGTGGGCCTGTCGCCCGTGGTCACGGTGCAGACCTACCACGCCGCCCTGTCGATGGCGGAATACGGCCTGGGGATTGCCATCGTGGATGGCTGCACGGCCTCGGCGGCCGACCGGCGCAAGGTGCACGTGCTGCCCCTGCTGCCGCGCATCACCGTCAGCGTGAACGCCTTGCACCTGGCGCAGCGGCCCAGCTCGGTGCTGGCCCGCGCCATGACGCAGGAGATGCGCAAGGCCCTGCGCGAGCTGCTCTAGGACCGTCCCTCAGGCCTGGGCCAGTGCGGCCACCAGGCGCTGGGCCGAGCCGAAGGACAGCGTCAGCCCCAGGGCGCCGTGGCCGGTCTGCAGCCACAGGTTGCGCGGCCCGCCGGCGGCGCGGCCCGCCGGCGGCGCGGCCGGTGATCGGCAGGCCCGTGGGCGTGGCCGGGCGCATGCCGGTCCAGGGCTGCACCGCGTCGCCGTGGCGCAACTGCGGCAGCACGGCCTGCGTGGACTGCTGCAGGCTGCGGATGCGGGCCGGGTGCACGGCGGTGTCGGCCCCCACGATCTCCACCATGCCAGCCACGCGCAGGCGATCACCCAGGCGTGCAAACACCACCTTGCGGCGCGTGTCGGTCACGCTGACGCGGGGCGCGGCCTCGGGTTGGGCCGAGGCATCCAGCGTGATGCTGTAGCCTTTGAGCGGATAGACCGGGATACGAACGCCCACGCGGCGCGCCTGCTCGGCGCTTTCCCAGCCGCTGGCCAGCACCACGTGGTCGGCCTGCAACGGCCCCTGCGCGGTGTGCACGGCGGTGATGCGGTCGTGCGTGCGCGCCAGTGACAGCACCTCGGTGTTCCAGCGCAGCTGCGCGCCGCGCGCCTGCAGCACGCGGGCCAGCTGCTCGCACAGCGCACGCGCATCGACCACGCTCTCGCTGGGCGTGTGCACGGCCCCAGCGATGTGCGCGGCGTAGTGGTGCAGGGCGGGCTCGATGCGTGCGGCCTCGGCGGCGCTGACGAGGTGCTGCGCGGCCCCGCCCAGGCGGGCCTGCAGCGCCACCTGGCGCGCCGCAGCATCCAGGCTGGCCTGGGTCGGGTAGAGCACCAGCTTGCCGGGCGTGGCGTGGTCGCAGTCCAGTTGCTCGCGCGCCTGCAGCGCCTCGAAGGCGAGGCGGCTTTCGGTGGCCAGCTGCAGCAAGGCCTGGGTGCTGGCGGCCGAGGTGCGGCGGTTGCAGGCGCCCAGGAACTGCAGGCCCCAGGCCCACTGCCGCGGGTCGGCCTGCAGGCGAAAGCGCAGCGGCGAATCGGGGTCCAGCAGCAGCTTGGGCAGGCTGGCCCAGATGCCCGGGTCGGCCAGGGGTTGCACGTACGAATAGCTCAACTGCGCGCCATTGCCGCCGCTGGCGCCCATGGCCGGCTGCGCCGCACGCTCCAGCACCGTGACCTGGTAGCCCGCCTGCTGCAGGGCGTACGCCGTCGTCAAACCCACAATGCCCGCCCCCACGATACACACATGCATGTCTTGTTCTCCCTGTGGTGCCGACTGTAGGGGCGGGGGCGGGAGTGCGGCCATGGCGTTTTGTTTCTGGGGTATGCGCCCAGGTTATGGGTGTGCGACGTGCCGGCAGTGACCGGATGCCCGCAAACGGGCGGTCTGCACCGCCGCGACACACAGTCCGCCCTGTCTTGGGGAAACCCTGAGGAAAGCATAAATATCCGGCATGGGTGCACCGTCGATTGGCATCGCACAAGGCGGCAGCGCGTTCCTACACTGGCCCTGCACATTCGCAGCCACTTCCGCCACTTGAGAGGAACAGCATGAAACTTCGCTCCACATTGCTCTGCGCCAGCCTGGGTCTGGCCGCTGTTGCCGGCGCACACGCCGACACCCTGGCCAAGGTGGCTCAGAGCGGCCAGATCACCATGGCCTACCGGGAATCCTCCGTGCCGTTCAGCTATCTGGACAAGGGCAAGCCGGTGGGCATGGCGGTGGACATCAGCAACGCCGTGGTCGAGGCCGTCAAGAAAGCCACGGGCAAGAGCGACCTGAAGGTGAACTGGCAGGCGGTGACGTCGCAGAACCGCATTCCCCTGCTGATGAACGGCACGGTCGACCTGGAGTGTGGCTCCACCACCAACAACACCACGCGCGCCAAGGACGTGGATTTCGCGATCAACCATTTCTACACCGGCACCCGCCTGCTGGTGAAGAAGAGCGCCGGCATCAAGGACTATGCCGACCTCAAGGGCAAGACCGTGGCCGTCACCGCCGGCACCACCAACCTGCAGGTGCTGCGCAAGGCGAATGCCGAGCACAAGTGGGAGCTGGAGATGGTCACGCCCAAGGACCACGCCGACGCTTTCCTGCTGGTGCAGAACGACCGCGCTGCGGCCTTCGGCATGGATGACATCCTGCTGTTCGGCCTGATCTCCAACTCGCGCAGCCCCGCCGACTACGAGGTGGTGGGCCAGGCCCTGCAGGTGGAGCCCTATGCCTGCATGGTGCGCAAGGACGACCCCAAGTTCAAGGCGCTGGTGGATGGTGTGATCAGCAATCTGATGAAGTCCGGCCAGTTCACGCAGCTGTACGACAAGTGGTTCATGCAGCCCATCCCGCCGGTGAATGCCGCGCTGGGCCTGCCGATGTCGACGCAGCTCAAGCAGAACCTGAGCGACTTGAGCGACAAGGCTGCGTTCTGACCATGGCCGCTGGGGGATGGAGCCCACCGCGCGCGGTGGGGATTCTGGGGGGCATGGGGCCGGCGGCAGGCGCCGACTTCGTGCGCCTCTTCGTGCAGGCCTGCAGCAGCCATCTGCGGGCGCAGGGCCAGGAGGTCCGCGACCAGGCCTTTCCGGAGCACTGGCTGGTGCAGATGCCGATTCCGGACCGCTCGCAGGCGCTGCTGGGCGATCCGCAGGCGCCGACGGGGCCGGCCCTGCACATGCAGCAGGGGGTGGGGCGGCTGGCGGCCCTGGGCGTGGCCAGCATCGCCATGGCCTGCAACACGGCCCATGCCTGGCATGCCCAACTGCAGGCGTTGTTTCCGCAGCTGCACATCCTGCACATTGCGCAGGAGACCGCGCGCCATGTGCAGGCCCTGGGGGCGCGCCAGGCCATCGTGCTGGCCACGGCGGGCACTTACCAGACGGGGCTGTACGACCTGGCCCTGCGTGCCTGCGGGGTCCAGCCCCTGGTGCCCGATGCCCAGGGTGTGGCCCAGCTCATGGAGGGCATCTACCAGGGCGTGAAGAGCGGCCACATGGCCCTGGCCGAACAGCGTTTGGGCGCGGTGCTGGGGCAGATGCTGCAGCGGCATGGGGACGTGCCGGTCATCATGGGGTGCACGGAAATTCCGCTGGCCCTGCCGCAGGCCCCGCAGGCGCAGGGGCGGGCGTTGGTCGATCCCGCCTGGGTGCTGGCCCAGGCCCTGGTGCAGCGCGCCTACGCCCCCGAGACGGTTGGCGTGCATTGAGCACGGAGCACTGCGGCGGGCGGGGCCTCGGTCTGTGCTGGCGCAGGGGCCCGCAGGATTGGGCCCGGACTTAGTCCTTGGGCGGCAGGATGGCCATGGTGATGCGCGAGACGCAGTTCATCTGGCCGCGCTCGTCCACCATGTCGATCTGCCAGACCTGGGTGGTCCTGCCGATGTGCACGGGCCGTGCCGTACCAGTCACCCAGCCGCTGCGCACAGAGCGCAGGTGGTTGGCATTGATGTCCAGGCCCACGGCCAGGTGGCCCTCGGGGCTGGCGTGGAAGGCGGCGATGGAGCCCAGGGTTTCGGCCAGCACCACGCTGACGCCGCCGTGCAGTAGCCCGAAAGGCTGCTTGGTGCGGTGGTCCACCGGCACGCGGCCGACCAGGTAGTCGTCGCCGACCTCGGTGATCTCGATGCCCAGGTGGGCCACGGCGGTGTCGGCACTGCGGGCGTTGATCTCTTCCAGAATCGCGGGTTTGAGCCAGAGGGCCATGTTCACATCCTTGCAAATAGACAACGCCGCATGATGCGGCGTTGCGGAAGGCGGTGCTGTTGGCTAGGCGACAGCCCGCCGCCGTGGACCGGCCGCGCTCAGAACGCGTGGGCGTAGCGCAGCAGCAGGAAATTGACCCCCGGGTTGGGTTCCTTGGCGCCGGCGTTGGAGGCGTGCTGCAGGCGCAGCGAGAGTTCGTGCTCCTGGCGCGGGCCCCAGTTCATGCCCAGCCCGAGGTGGGAGGCAAAGTTCCAGCGCGTGGCCATGCGCTCATCGCTGGCGTAGAAGTGTTTGTGGGACACCATGAGGCCGGTGCCCACCTCAAGGAACCATGGCGACGCTCCTTGCCGCCCGCGCCAGCGCAGGCTGGGCCCGGCGCCGATGACGGCCGTGTGGAAACGGTCCTGGGCCAGATCCCGCCCGGACCAGGCGCCGGCATACAGGTCCCAGTGACCGCGGACCAGCCCCCCGCCAAGCGGCCAGGACCAGGATTTCCACGGCAGCGTGACGCCCAGCACCAGGGCCTGGCTGCTGTCCTCGCCAGCGCCTGCCTGCAGGTACATCGTGGGGGATGGGGGGCTGGGGGCAGTTTGTGCCAGCACGGGGAGGCCGCCCGCCAGGCATGCCAGGGCCAGCCAGTGTCGAATGTGTGCCATACAGACCTCCGCAAAGGGTGCAATCCCGATGCTCCATTCTTCGGAACAGTCTCCGTACCAGGCTGTCAGTCAAGACCCCAAAGCGCACGGCGGGTGGATGAAGGTCAAAGCCAGGCGCGCCGCCGCCGGGGCGTCGTGCAGCGCACAATACGCGGCCGGCCCCTGCCTGGCCGCCGTTTTGTTTCACCGCCTGTTGGGATTGTCTAGTGTCCGCCGTTCACACTGTCTTGCACGATATCTTTGGCTATGCCGCCTTTCGCGGGCCGCAGCAGGCCATCGTGGAACATGTGACGGACGGGGGCGATGCCCTGGTGCTGATGCCCACGGGCGGCGGCAAGAGCCTGTGCTACCAGATCCCGGCCATCGTGCGCCAGCAGCAGGGCCACGGTGTGGCCATCGTGGTCTCGCCGCTGATCGCGTTGATGCACGACCAGGTCGGTGCGCTGCACGAAGCCGGGGTTGAGGCCGCCTACCTGAATTCCTCGCTGGACTACGCCCAGGCCCAGGAGGTCGAGTGGCAGCTGCAGTGCGGCAAGCTGAACCTGCTGTACGTGGCCCCCGAACGCCTGGTCACGCCGCGTTTTCTGGGCCTGCTGGACGACCTGTTCGCCCAGGGCCAGCTGGGCCTGTTCGCCATCGACGAAGCGCACTGCGTGAGCCAGTGGGGCCACGATTTCCGGCCCGAATACCGCGCCCTGTCGGTGCTGCACGAACGCTATGCCGGCGTGCCGCGCATCGCGCTGACGGCCACGGCCGATGCGCTGACGCGGGCCGACATCGTTGAGCGCCTGCACCTGGAAGGCGCGCGCCAGTTCGTCAGCAGCTTCGACCGGCCCAACATCCGCTACACCATCGTCGAGAAGAAGGACGTCACGCACCAGCTGATGCGCTTCATCAAGCACGAGCACGAGGGCGAGGCCGGCGTCGTCTACTGCCAGTCGCGCCGCCGTGTGGAAGAGCTGGCGCAGACCCTGCAGGACAACGGCATCCAGTCGCTGCCCTACCACGCGGGCTTGCCGTCCGAGATGCGCCAGCTGCACCAGAACCGCTTCCTGCGCGAAGAGGGCATCGTCATGGTGGCGACCATCGCCTTCGGCATGGGCATCGACAAGCCCGATGTGCGCTTTGTGGCCCACGTCGACATGCCCAAGAACATCGAGGGCTACTACCAGGAAACCGGCCGCGCCGGGCGCGACGGGCTGCCGGCCCAGGCCTGGATGGCGTATGGCATCTCGGACGTGGTCAACCAGCGCCGCATGATCGACGAGGGCGGGGCCGAAGAGGCCTTCAAGGCCGTGCTGCGCGGCAAGCTCGATGCCCTGCTGACGCTGGCCGAGGCCACGGACTGCCGCCGCGTGCGCTTGCTGCAGTACTTCGGGGAAGCGTCCGAGCCCTGCGGCAACTGCGACAACTGCCTGCACCCGCCCGCCATCTGGGACGGCACGGACGCCGCGCGCAAGCTGCTGTCCACCATCTTCCGCGTGCACGAGATGAGCCAGCTGACCTTTGGTGCGGGCCACATCATGGACGTGCTGCGCGGCAAGGTGACGGACAAGGTCACGCAGTTCCTGCACGACAAGATCTCCACCTTCGGCATCGGCAAGGACTATTCCGAGCAGCAGCTGCGCGGCGTGATGCGCCAGCTGTTGGCCACCGGCGCCCTCGGCCTGCACAAGGTGACCAGCGAGAACAGCGGCCACGTCTTCGACACGCTCACGCTGACGCCGCAGTCGCGCGCCGTGCTGCGCGGCGATGTGCAGGTGCTGTTGCGCGAATCCGTGGCCGCCACGCGCAGCCGCGGCGGCAAGCGCGGGGCCACCACCAGCGCGGCGGCCATGCACCTGGGGCCGGATGCGCAGGCGCGCTTCATCAACCTCAAGGCTTGGCGCTCGGAAGTGGCCAAGGCCCACGACCTGCCGGCCTACGTCATCTTCAACGACGCCACGCTGGCCGGCATTGCCGAGCGCAACCCGCAGACGCTGGAAGCCCTGCAGGGCATCAGCGGCATCGGGGCGAAAAAGCTCGAAGCCTATGGTCAGGAAGTGCTGCGCGTGGTGGGCGCCAGCCGCTGAAGATCGGCGCCCCCCGGGGCTGGTGTTCACCCGGTGCTGCGCCGGCCTTGCAGCTTCTAGACTGGTCGCTCCACAGCGCGGGAGCGGCCATGCACCTTTGGGACACCCACGACATCCACAACCAGGTGGATGAATTGCGCGACTACCACCTGCTGCAGTCCGACCCGGCGCTGCAGGACGCCCTGCGCCGCGCCGGGGCGCAGGCCTGGTGGCCCCAGCTGGATGCCTATGCCCAGACCCTGGGCCAGCCGGCCACCTGGGCGCTGGCGGAGCAGGCCAACCGCCACGGCCCGCAGTTGCAGCGCTTCGATGCGCGCGGCCGGCTGGACGAGCGCGTGGACTTCCACCCGGCCTGGTATGGGCTGCTGGCGCTGTACCGGCAGCAGGGCCTGGTCGGCCTGCCGTTCGACACCGCGCAGCCCGGCCGCTTCAGCGCCTGGGCCGCGGGCTTTTACCTGCACGGTCAGGTGGAGCAGGGCACGCTGTGCCCGGCCACCATGACCACGGCCGCCATCCCGCTGCTGCGCCGGGAACCGGCGCTGTGGGCCCAGGTGCAGGCCGGGCTGTTCAGCCGCAGCCACGACCCGCGCGATGTGCCGCTGGCCGAGAAGACGGCGCTGTGGGTGGGCATGGGCATGACGGAAAAGCAGGGCGGCTCGGACGTGCGCGCCAACACCACCATGGCCACGCCCCTGGGCACCGGCGGGCGTGGTGGTGCCTACCGGTTGCGCGGGCACAAGTGGTTCTTCTCGGCGCCGACCAGCGACGCCCACCTGGTGGTGGCGCGCGTGGCGCCGGACGACGGCATCGGCTGCTTCTGGGTGCCGCGCTGGCGGCCCGACGGCACGCGCAACGCCATCCGCATCCTGCAGCTCAAGGACAAGCTGGGCAACCGCAGCAATGCCAGCAGCGAGGTGGAATTCCAGGATGCCTGGGGCCTGCTGATCGGCGAAGTCGGGCGCGGTATTCCCACCATCCTCGAGATGGCGTCCCAGACGCGGCTGAACTGCGTGCTGGGCAGTGCCGCCATGCTGCGCACGGCCACCGTGCAGGCCCTGGCGTATGCGCGCCAGCGCCAGGCGTTCGGCCAGTCGCTGGCCACGCACGGGCTGATGCGCAGCGTGCTGGTCGATCTGGCGCTGGAGAGCGAGGCCGCGATGACGCTGGGCATGCGCCTGGCCCAGGCGTTTGAGCATGACGCCCAGCCGCTGGAGCGCGCGTGGAAGCGCATCCTGACGCCGGCGGCCAAGTTCTGGGTCTGCAAGCGGGCCATCCCCTGCGTGGCCGAGGCCATGGAGGTGCTGGGCGGCAACGGCTATGTGGAGACCAGCGTCATGCCGCGCCTGCTGCGCGAAGCGCCGGTGAATTCGATCTGGGAAGGCGCGGGCAACATCATGTGCCTGGACGTGCTGCGCGCCCTGGCGCGCGAGCCGGAGGCCGCCGCGCTGCTGCTGCACGACCTGCAGCAGCAGGCGGCCGGCGATGCCCCGCTGCACGCGGCCGTGCATGCGTTGGCGCAGGGGCTGCAGCGGGCCCTGCGCCAGGCGCCCGACGCGATGGAGGCGCAGGCGCGCCACTGGGTGCAGCAGCTGGTGCTGGTGGCACAGGCCTGCCTGCTGCGCCGCCATGCCCCGGCGGCGGTGGCCGATGCCTTCATCGCCACGCGCTGCGGTCCTTGCGCCAGCGGCGGGGTGCTGGGCGCCAGCCCGGTCCAGGGGCTGGACAGCGCCGCCATCCTGCAGCGCGCGCTGCCGTACTGAAAAGAATGCAGCGGCTGGCGCGCGTGCAGTCTGCCTTTCAGGCTGTTTCATGCCTGAAGTGCAGGCCATGCGCGCGCCAAATGCTCCTGAATCTGAAAAGTTTTTTGCCCGCCCCACGCCGCCATGCCGCCGGGGCTTGCGCCAGAATGTGCAGACCATGCTGACCTATTCCGATATCCAAGCCGCATCCTCCCGCCTGCGCGACCACATCCTGCGCACGCCCTGCGTGGAGTCGCAAACGCTTTCGCACATCGTCGGTGCCCAGGTGTTCCTGAAGTTCGAGAACCTGCAGTTCACGGCCTCGTTCAAGGAGCGTGGCGCCTGCAACCGCCTGCAGCTGCTGACCGCCGAGGAAAAGGCGCGCGGCGTGATCGCCATGAGCGCGGGCAACCACGCCCAGGGCCTGGCCTACCACGCCCAGCGCATGGGGGTGCGGGCGGTGATCGTCATGCCGCGCTTCACGCCCGGCGTGAAGGTGGAGCGCACGCGCGGCTTTGGCGCCGAGGTGGTGCTGCACGGCGACACGCTGGAGGCCGCGCGCCAGCACGCCTATGCGCTGGCCGATGCGCAGAACCTGACCTTTGTGCACCCCTTCGACGACGAAGGCGTGGCCGCCGGCCAGGGCACGCTGGCGCTGGAGATGCTGGCCGAGCAGCCCGACCTGGACACCCTGGTGGTGTCCGTGGGCGGCGGCGGCCTGATCGCTGGGGTGGCCACGGCGGCCAAGGCGCTCAAGCCCGACATCCGCGTGGTCGGGGTGCAGACGCAGCGCTTCCCGTCCATGCTGAACGCCGTGCAGGGCCGCGACCTGCCCATGGGCGCCTCCACCATCGCCGAAGGCATTGCCGTGGCGACGGCCGGCGCCATCACGCGCGAGGTGGTGCGCGAGCTGGTCGACGAGCTGCTGCTGGTGGACGAGGGCGACATCGAGCAGGCCGTGCTGATGCTGCTGGAGATCGAGAAAACCCTGGTCGAAGGCGCGGGCGCCGCCGGCCTGGCGGCCCTGCTGCGCCATGGTGCGCAGTTCAAGGGCCGCAAGATCGGCTTGATCCTGTCGGGCGGCAACATCGACCCGCTGCTGCTGGCGGCCATCATCGAGCGGGGCATGGCCCGCTCGGGCCGGCTGGCGCGCATCCGCGTCAGCGCGCGCGATGTGCCCGGCGTGCTGGCGCAGATCACCGCCACCGTGGCGGAGGCCGGCGCCAACATCGAGGAGGTGCACCACCAGCGCGCCTTCACCCTGCTGGCGGCGCAGAACGTGGACATCGACCTGGTGCTGCAAACGCGCAACCAGGCGCATGTGGAGCAGGTGCTGCAGGCGCTGCGCGCGGCCGGCATGGAGGCCGTGCGGCTGTAAAGACCTTTTCAGCGCGGCGCGGCCTCAGGGTTAGCCAGTGCGCGCGCACCGGGCCGGCTGCCTAGAATGGACCGGTGCCGGTCGCCTGGACGGCGACGGCCCTTGTTCAACGCTTTGCAGTGAGGAGGTTGCGCCCATGCACGAGTCCCATGATCCCGCCACGCCCCAGCCGCCCGAAGATGCGGTCGAAGCGGTGGTGCCCGTGATTCCCGTGGTCCTGCCCCTGGTGGGCGCGGCCATGATGTTCCTGCTGGCCTTCATTGCGGTCACCATGGCCTAGGCTGAAAAGCGTTTTTCAGCGGGGCACATCCCTAAAAAAACCAGCTGCATTGCAGCTGGTTTTTTTGTGGGCGCGGCGTGGCTCAGACGCGCATGTCGCCGGTGTCCATGAAGCGCTGGTGCCAGCTCAGCGCCTCGGTCAGCAGGTGCGGCGTGTGCTGGGCCCCCTGGGCGCGGGCGCGGTCAAAGTAGTCGTTGAGCTGGTCGCGGTAATCCGGGTGCGCGCACTTGTCGATGATCACGCGCGCACGCTGCTTGGGCGACAGGCCGCGCAGGTCGGCCAGGCCTTGTTCGGTGACGATGATCTGCGTGTCGTGCTCGGTGTGGTCCACGTGCGAGCACATGGGCACGATGCAGCTGATCTTGCCGTCCTTGGCCACCGAGGGCGTGACGAAGAAGGACAGGTAGCCGTTGCGCGCGAAGTCGCCCGAGCCGCCGATGCCGTTCATCATGCCCGTGCCCATGACGTGGGTGGAGTTGATGTTGCCGTAGATGTCGGCCTCGATCATCGAGTTCATGGCGATGATGCCCAGGCGGCGCACCAGCTCGGGGTGGTTGGAGATTTCCTGCGGGCGCAGGATGATGCGCTCGCGGTAGAAGTCGATGTGGTCCTCGAAGTCCTTGTAGGCTGCCGCAGACAGCGAGATGGACGTGGCCGAGGCCTTGCTCATCTTGCCCGCGCGCAGCAGGTCCAGCATGCCGTCCTGCAGCACTTCGGTGAAGCCCAGCAGGTTCTCGAACGGGCCGGTCAGCAGGCCGGCCAGCACGGCATTCGCCACATTGCCCACGCCCGACTGGATGGGCAGCATCTCCTTGGGCAGGCGGCCCATCTGCATCTCGTGCGCGAGGAAGTCGATGATGGAGGCGGCAATCGTGTTGGAGTTGGCGTCGGGCGCGGCAAACACGTTGTCGCGGTCGCCCTTGTTGGTTTCCACCACGGCGATGACCTTGTTGGGGTCGACCTTGAGGTACTGGTCACCGATGCGCTGGTCGGCATGCGTCATGTTGATGGGCATGCGGCGCGGCGGGATGGCGGTGCCGTAGTAGATGTCGTGCATGCCTTCCATCTTGGCCGGTGGCTTGGTGTTGACCTCCAGGATCACCTGGTCGGCGATCTCCAGCCAGGTCTTGTTGTTGCCCACGGCGGTCGACGGGATCAGCAGGCCGTCGGCGGTCACGCCCAGCACTTCCACCACGGCCACGTGCATGTGGCCCAGGAAACCGAACCAGGCATGCTGCGCCACGTGGGACAGATGCATGTCGATGAAGTCGATCTCGCCGCTGTTGATGGCCTTGCGCGCGGTCGGATCGGTGTTGAAGGGCAGGCGCTGGCCCAGGGCGTGGGCTTCGGCCATCACGCCGTCGCATTCGCTGGCGGTGGACGCACCGGTCCAGACGTTGATCTTGTAGGGCTTGCCGGCGGCATGCTCGGCCTTGGCGCGGGCCGCAATCGCCTGGGGCAGGGCCTTGGGGTAGCCCGCCCCGGTGAAGCCGCTCATGCCGACGTTCACGCCGTGCGGAATCAGGGCCGCGGCGGCCTCGGCCGTCATGATGCGGTTGTGGAATTGGGGGTAGCGCACGCGCTCTGCCAGGCTCATCGAGGTTTCTCCAACTTTGCAAAAACAAGCCGCCTGGGCAGGCGGCTTTTCGAGGGCGACAGAGGTGTGCAGGGGGCGCCGTGCGTCCGGGCCGGATCGCCTGCGGGGGTGTCCGGCTTCTTGGCCTGCGTACATCTCCGTGGGCCCGAATCTCCGGCGTCGATGGTATCAGTGTTAACCCTTGGTTGCAGCGTGGCCCGCTTTGTCAAAGCTGCGAGCAGCACCTTGTTTTTATTGAGTTTCAAAGAGAGTGTGCGCACGCACAACGAAGATTAGGGTAAACACCTATCGGTTGCTGCGGTGCAGCATCGGCATAAAAAAACCGGTCTGCCAGGGGCAGACCGGTGCAGGGGATGCAGGGCGGGCGGGCCGCCCCGGCTGCCCAGGCCTTAGGACTTGCGGGCGCGGTCCAGCAGGGCGTACAGCAGGATGGCGCCGAAGGTGGCGGTCCCGATGCCGCCCAGTGCGAACTCGCCGAACTTCAGCGTGAATTCGCCCGTGCCCAGGATCAGGGTGATGGCGGCGACGATCAGGTTCTTGGTGTCGGAGAAGTCCACCTTGTTGTCGACCCAGATCTTGGCGCCGGCAATCGCGATCAGGCCGAACACCACGATGGACACACCGCCCATCACGGGCAGGGGGATGGCCTGGATCAGTGCGCCGAACTTGGGCGAGAAGCCCAGCAGCACGGCCAGCACGGCGGCCAGCAGGAACACGGCGGTGGAGTAGATGCGCGTGGCGGCCATCACGCCGATGTTCTCGGCATAGGTGGTCACGCCGGTGCCGCCGGCCGCGCCGGAGACCATGGTGGCGACGCCGTCACCGATGAAGGCCCGGCCCATGTACTGGTCCAGGTTCTTGCCGGTCATGGCGGTCACGGCCTTGATGTGGCCCAGGTTCTCGGCCACCAGGATGATGACCACGGGCACGATCAGCAGCATCGCGTTGGCGCTGAACACCGGGGCGTGGAAGGTGGGCAGGCCGAACCAGGCGGCGTTGGCCACACCGGCCAGGTCCACGGGCTTGCCCAGGCCCAGGCCGTTGGTCAGCACGGCGTAGACGATGCTGGCGATGATCAGGCCGATCAGGATCAGCAGGCGCTGCAGCATGCCCTTGGTGAACACGGCCACCAGGGCCACGGACACGAAGGTCACGGCCTGCATCCAGGCTTCGAAGTTGTTGGCCGCCATGTTCTTGACGGGGATGGCCGCCAGGTTCAGGCCGATCACGGCCACCACCGCGCCGGTCACCACCGGGGGCATGAAGCGCTCGATCCAGCCGGTGCCCACCAGGTGCACGATCACGCCCACCAGGGTGTAGACCAGGCCGCAGGCGATGATGCCGCCGAGGGCCAGGCCGATGTTGGCGTTGGCGCCCTGGCCCGCATAGGCCGTGGCGGCAATCACCACGCCGATGAAGGCGAAGGACGAGCCCAGGTAGCTGGGCACGCGGCCGCCGGTGATGAGGAAGAAGATCAGCGTGCCGATGCCGCTCATCAGCACCGCGACGTTGGGGTCAAAGCCCATCAGGATGGGGGCCAGCACCGTCGAGCCGAACATGGCGATCACGTGCTGGATGCCCATCAGACCGGTCTGCGCCCAGGGCAGACGCTCGTCGGGGCCGATCACGCCGCCGTTTTGCAGCACGGCGGGGGACTTTTCAGTCCAGGAAAACATTCCCATTTGTATTGCTCCGTAAAAATTGCTGGCGCGATGTTAGAGGCTTTCCCGCACGCACGACATGCCCGCGCCAGGCAGCCCTGCGCGCCTGTCTGCCGGGGTCAAGCAGACGGCGTGCCAGGGCGCTCGGCGCAAGGCATTATTTTTAGGAGCTGTTGGCGCTCGTTGCAGCTGGGTTTCAATGTGTTTTCGGCACGAAACCCGCCCAGCATCAGCGCAAGCCACTCATGTTTTTGAGTGGCGCCCGTCAACGGCTGTTGCGCGGAAAAAACGGTGGCCGTCGCAGCTGATCGGCCAGCAGGGTCCAGGGGCTGCGTCCGGTGAGCTGGGCCACGATGGCGGCCTTGATCGGCGGGATGCGGCGCGAGGCCTGGATCACCGCCTGGCGCACCAGGCGCGGCATGGGGCGCGCGTCGGTGAACAGCTTCACCACCGTGTTCGTGCCCTGGAAGATGGGCCAGGCATGGCGGTGGTGGCCCTGGGCATAGCTGGCCAGCACGCCGGCCTGGCCCCAGTCGTGGCCCGCGCCGCGCGCGGAGACGATGGCGGCCGTCAGGCGTTCCACGCCGGACAGACCCAGGTTGAAGCCGTGCGCCGTCACCGGGTGCATGCCGACGGCGGCATCGCCCAGCAGGGCCCAGCGGTCGCCGCTGAAGCGGTGGGCATAGGTGGCCACCAGCGGGTAGATGTGGCGCTCGCCCACCAGCTGCATGTCGCCCAGGCGGCTTTGGAAGTGGTGCTGCACGTGGGCGGCGAACTCCTGGGGCGACAGCTGTATCAACTGCTGCGCGTCGGCGGAGTCGGTGGTCACCACGGCCGAGCACAGCAGCTCGCCGGTGGCGGGGTCGGGCTGCACGGGCAGGATGGCCAGGGTGCGGTCGTAGCCAAAGCACTCGTGCGCCTTGTCCTCGTGCGGCTGGGTGTGGCTCAGGCGGCAGACGATGACGCTGCGGCCGAAGTCGGTCATCTGCGCGCCCACCCCCAGCATGCGGCGCACGGCCGAATAGCGGCTGTCCGCAGCCACGACCAGCGGGGCCTGCAGCGGCTCGGCGTCGACGCGCACGCCCTGGTCCTCGGTGGTGTAGTGCACCTCGGCGTGGGTGGGCGTGGTGCGCACCTGGGTCACGCGCGCGCCGGTGATGATGCGCACCCCTTCGGTGCTGCTGGCGACTTCCCAGGCGGTGCGGCGCAGCGCGTGGTTGGGCACGATGCGGCCCAGGTAGTCGGTGCCGCTGCCGGCGGCCACGATGTCCAGGGTGGAGCGCTGGCCCACCGGGCCATCGTGCACGATGGCCTCGCGGATGCTGCCGATCTCGTGGTCGGCCAGCCGCGCCCAGGTGCCCAGGCGCTGCAGGGTCTGCACGCTGGGGTGGGTCAGGGCGATCTCGCGACCGTCGGGGGAAGGCTGGGCCAGCTGGGATTCGCCCTGCAGTTCCAGCACCGTGGCCTGCAAGCCTGCGTGGGCCAGGGAGATGGCGAGCGACAGGCCGGCAGGGCCTGCGCCGACGATGAGGACATCGGTGTGCATGGACATGGGTGCTATCACGGTGAAAGTGGGCCAATTGTGACCCGGTCTGGGGCGTGCCCTGGCAAAGGGCAGCGTCCATTGTGCGTCGGTTTGGGGCGGCCCGAGCTTGTACTGCGTCAATAGCATGGGGTGGGTGCGGCTTCTGCAGCGGCCTGACCAACGGTCGTCACCCGCCGTTTGTCAATCCGGGCTGCTGGCATGGCGGGACCGGGGGGCGCTCGCTACGCTGACCGCATGCTTACATCGACGCCTTCCGCCGCCGTGCCGCGCACGCCCCAGATCCGCCGCTACCAGCACTGGCTGGCCCAGCACCGCGGCCTGCACTTCGACCGCTATGACGCGCTGTGGCGCTGGTCGGTCACGGACCTGGATGCCTTCTGGCAGAGCGTGTGGGACTACTTCGCGGTGCAGTCGCCCACGCCGCACAGCGCGGCCCTGGGGCGCAACGTGATGCCCGGGGCGCAATGGTTTCCCGGCGCGCAGGTGAACTATGCCCAGCAGGTGCTGCGCCATGTGGAGGCCGCGCACGCGGCCGGCATGCCGGCCGTGGTGGCCGACAACGAACAGGGTCAGGTGACCGAGCTGTCCTGGCCCGAGCTGCGCCGCCAGGTGGCCGCGCTGGCGCTGCACCTGCAGGCCCAGGGCGTGCAGCCCGGCGACCGCGTGGCCGCCTACTTGCCCAACATCCCGCAGGCCATCGTGGCCTTCCTGGCCGTGGCCAGTGTGGGTGGCGTGTGGAGCGTGTGCGCCCCCGACATGGGCACGGCGGCCGTGCTGGACCGCTTCAAGCAGATCGCCCCCAAGGTGCTGATCGCCGTGGACGGCGTGCACTACGCCGGCAAGTCCATGGACCGGGGCCAGATCGCCAGCGAGCTGCGCGCCCAGCTGCCCAGCGTGCAGCACCTGCTGGTGCTGCGCACGCCGCACGCCACCCAGCCGGTGGCCGACAGCCGCAGATGGGATGAGGTGTTGGCGCGCGACGATGCCGCGGTGCAGGCGTTTGCCCCGCTGTGGCTGCCGTTCGACCACCCGCTGTGGATCGTCTACTCCAGCGGCACCACCGGCCTGCCCAAGCCCATCGTCCACGGGCACGGCGGCATCATGCTGGTGGCTCTGGCCATGAAGGCCCTGCACAACGATGTGGGCTGCAGCTACGACCCCGAGAGCTGGGGCGAACGCTTCCACTGGTACAGCTCCACCGGCTGGGTGATGTGGAACTCCCAGGTCGCCGGCCTGCTGGGCGGCACCACCTGCGTGATCTTCGACGGCAGCCCCGGCGGCAGCAAGGACCAGCCGGACTGGGGCGTGCTGTGGCGCTTTGCGGCCCGCCACCGTGTCACCAGCTTTGGGGCTGGCGCGGCCTTCTATGCCAACTGCATGAAGGCCGGCCTGGACCTGGCCCAGTGCGGTGACCTGTCGCGCATCACCGGCCTGGGCAGCACCGGCTCGCCCCTGGCGCCCGATGTGCAGGCCTGGGGCACGCAGCAGTTCGCGCGCCTGGGCACGCCGGACATCTGGTGGAACAACCTGTCCGGCGGCACCGACTTTTGCGGCGCCTTCATCGGCGGCAACCGCGAGCTGCCGCAGTACACGGGCGAAATGCAGTGCCGCATGCTGGGCGCGGCGGTGGAGGCCTGGAACGAGGCCGGCGAGCCCGTGACCGACGCCGTGGGCGAACTGGTTTGCACCCAGCCGATTCCGTCCATGCCGCTGTATTTCTGGGGGGACGACGGCAACCAGCGCTACCTGGGCAGCTACTTCGACATGTACCCCGCCGGCCACGGCCGCCAGCCCGGCGGCGGCGATGGCCCGGCCGCGATGGGCGGCGTCTGGCGGCACGGCGACTGGCTCAAGGTCTCGCCGCACGGCGGCTGCACCATCTATGGCCGCAGCGATGCCACCATCAACCGCCACGGCCTGCGCATGGGCACCAGCGAGATCTACAGCGCCGTCGAAGCCCTGCCCGAGGTGCTGGACAGCCTGGTGGTGGACCTGGAGTACCTGGGGCGCGAGAGCTTCATGCCCATGTTCGTGGTGCTGCGCGCCGGCCTGGTGCTGGACGATGCGCTGCAGGCCCGGATCGCCGCGGCCATCCGCCAGGCGCTGTCACCGCGCTTCGTGCCCGACGAGATCCTGCAGGTGGCCGAGATCCCGCGCACCCTGACCGGCAAGAAGCAGGAGTTGCCGATCAAGAAGCTGCTCCTGGGCCAGCCCCTGGCCAAGGTGGTGAACCCGGACACCATGGCCAATCCGGGCAGCCTGGACTGGTTTGTGCGCTACGCGCAGCGCAAGCAAGTGCCCGCCAGCGCCGCGGTCTGAGACGCCGGCCGCCCCGCCGCGGCCTGGCCGTGCCCCCGGGGGCACGGTCTGGGCGCAGGCTGGCGGGGTACACTTGGCGCGTTTTGAGTTCGCGCCCCTTCCCCTAACCGTACTCCCCATCATGGCCGTTGACTCGCAGGGCACCGCCCGCTCCAGCTTTGACCTCAAAAGTGCCCAGTTGCCCGTGATGGCCGTGGCGCTGCGGGACACCGAAGTGGCCGTCCTGACCCGGGACCTGGCGCAGCGCCTGGCGGACGACCCCGATTTCTTCGACAACGACCCGGTGCTGATCGATCTGCAGCATGTGCGCGACAGCACCGAGGACATCGACTTTCCCAAGCTGATCAAGGCGCTCAAGCGCCACCGCACCCTGCCGGTGGCGGTCTGCGGCGGCTCACCCGCGCAGATGGCGGCCGCCCATGCGGCAGGCCTGATGCCGGCCCCGGACGCCCAACCGGCGCGTGCCAAGCCCACGGCGGTGGAGGTGCGCGAGGTGGAAGTCATCCGCGAGGTGCCGGTGGAGGTCGAGGTGGTGCGCGAAGTGCCGGCGCCCGCGCCGAACGCGCTGATCGTGGACAAGCCGCTGCGCTCGGGCCAGCAGGTCTATGCGCGCGGCACCGACCTGGTGGTCATGGCCGTGGTCAGCTACGGCGCCGAAGTCATCGCCGACGGCAATGTCCACGTCTATGCGCCCTTGCGGGGGCGCGCCGTGGCGGGTGCGCGCGGCAACACTGAGGCCCGCATCTTCAGCACCTGCATGGAGCCGCAGCTGCTGTCGATCGCCGGCAACTACCGGGCGCTGGAGACCGACCTGCCCAAAGACATCGCCGGCAAGCCGGCCCAAGCCCGATTAGAGGGTGAAAAGCTGGTGATCGAGCCAATGCGTTTAGCATGAGCACCATCCCAGGACGCCCGTTGAACGTCTATCCGAACAAGATTCTTCGCGAAGGAACCCTTTGAACATGGCCAAAATCGTCGTAGTGACCTCTGGTAAAGGTGGCGTAGGCAAGACCACCACGAGTGCAAGCTTTGCGTCCGGCTTGGCCCTGTCCGGGCACAAGACGGCGGTGATCGACTTTGACGTCGGCCTGCGCAACCTCGACCTGATCATGGGCTGCGAGCGCCGCGTGGTCTATGACCTGATCAACGTGATCCATGGCGAGGCCAACCTGAACCAGGCCCTGATCAAGGACAAGCAGTGCGACAACTTGTTCGTACTGGCCGCGTCGCAGACCCGCGACAAGGAAGCGCTGACGCAGGAAGGCGTGAAGAAGGTGCTGGACGATCTGGCGGGCATGGGCTTCGAGTTCATCATCTGCGACTCGCCCGCCGGCATCGAAAGCGGCGCGCTGATGGCCATGCACTACGCCGACGAGGCGCTGGTGGTGACCAACCCCGAGGTCTCCTCGGTGCGCGACTCGGACCGCATCCTGGGCATGCTCAGCTCCAAGACCGAGAAGGCGGTCAGCGGCCAGGGCGTGAAGGAGCACCTGCTGATCACACGCTACAACCCCAACCGTGTCGAAGATGGGCAGATGCTGTCTATCCAGGACATCGAAGACATCTTGCGCATCCCGCTGATCGGCGTGATTCCGGAATCGGAGACCGTGCTGCAGGCTTCCAACCAGGGCGTGCCCGCCGTGCACATGGACGGCTCGGACGTGTCGGAAGCCTACAAGGACGTGGTGGCGCGTTTTCTGGGCGAGGAGCGCCCCATGCGCTTCACCGATGCGCAAAAGCCCGGATTTTTCAAGCGCATCTTTGGCGGGAGGTAAGCAGCCATGTCCATCATTTCTATGTTGCTGGGGGAGAAGAAAAAGTCTGCCTCCGTCGCCAAGGAACGCCTGCAGATCATCCTGGCCCGCGAACGCGTGGGCGGTGGCAGCGGGCAGCCCGACTACCTGCCCGCGCTGCAGCGCGAGCTGATGGCCGTGGTGTCCAAGTACGTCTCCATCAACCCCGAGGACATCAAGGTCCAGCTGGAGCGCCAGGACAACCTGGAAGTGCTGGAAGTGAAGATCGAACTGCCCGAAGCCGTGCGCTGACCCGCCCCGCCCAGCCCACAGCAAAAAAACCGCAGACCCGGTCCCGGGTGCTGCGGTTTTTTTATAGAGAGGGGTCAGGGACGCTCAGTCCTGCATGCGGCCGCGGTGGTACAGCAGCGGCGTGGCGTGGGCCGCGTGGCGGCAGGCCAGCACCTCGCCGACCAGGATCAAGTGGTCGCCTTCGCGGTACTGGCTGCGCGCGCGGCATTCGAAGGTGGCCAGCGCCCCCTCCAGCACGGGCACGCCCTGGGCGTTGGGCTGCCAGGCGATGCCGGCAAAGCGGTCCACCCCGCGCTGCGCGAACTGCAGGGCCAGGGGCTTGTCGTGCGCGGCCAGCACGTGGATGGCGTAGTGCGTGCACTGCGCAAACACCGGGTAGCTGCCGGCGTGGCAGCCCAGGCTCCACAGCACCAGTGCGGGTTGCAGCGACACCGAGTTGAAGGAGCTCACCGTCATGCCCACGGGTCGGCCCTGGTCATCCGCCGTCGTCACCACCGTCACGCCCGTGGCGAACTGGCCCAGGGCGTTGCGGAAATCTCGTTCGGTGAAAGCGGCCGCGTCGGGCGGTGCCGCAAGAGAGGGGATATTCACGACAGCGTTGATCTAAGTAGGTGGGAGATTATGCAAACTCTGATAGAGCGCTGTGTGGGTGGGGCTAATGTGCGTGCCGATGCTAGCCGGCCTGACCGCCCGCAGCGCGGGCGGGCGTCGCCTGCGGCACAGGGGCTGTATTTTTTGATAGCTGCCTGCGTTTGATAAATAAGGTTTTCAGATATACAAATGCCTGAAACGTTGATGGAGAAAGCGCCATCAGCTTCTGTAAATGCAGCAGCCAGGGGCTGGGGGACGCTCTGCGGTTTGATGGGGGTCAAAGGAGGCGCAGCAAACCGCCCACGCGTTGTGGCACGTACGCCGAACAAGGCAGAATTTTGTCCGGGATTGCTTTCAGAATGCCGACAGAAGCAGCGCCGCCGGCGTTGCGCCATCTTTCCTCCCCCTTGATGCAAAGGATGTTTGCGTGAAAAAAATCTGCACGACTGTCGCCCTGCTGGCCCTTGGAAGCCTTGCCACCCCGGTCCTGGCGGCCGACTGCGCCGTCACCATCGAAGGCAATGACCAGATGCAGTTCAACATCAAGAGCGAGGAAGTGCCCAAGTCCTGCACCAGCTTCACCATGACCTTGAAGCACACCGGCAAGATGTCCAAGTCCACCATGGGCCACAACATCGTGCTGGCCACCACGGCCGACACCAACGCTGCGGCCGCCGATGGCCTGAAGGCCGGTGCAGCCAACGAGTACGTCAAGCCCGGCGATGCGCGCGTGCTGGCGTTCACCAAGATGATTGGCGGCGGCGAGACCACCTCGGTGAACCTGGACGTCGCCAAGCTCAAGGCCGGCACCGAGTACACCTACTTCTGCTCCTTCCCGGGCCACTCCTTCATCATGCGCGGCGTGCTCAAGCTGGGCAGCTGAGCGGCGCACCTCACAGAAGGTGGGCCTGCAGCCCGGCGCCCGGCTTTTTTCCGGCCCGGGCTTGGGCACAATCGCAGCAGCCACTTTGCAGAGACCGCCATGTTCCAGTACCACACGATTCCTGTCACCGCCTTCCAGCAAAACTGCTCCCTGGTCTGGTGCGACCAGACGCTGGAGGCGGCGGTGATCGACCCCGGCGGCGACATCGACATCATCGAGTGGGAGCTGGAGCGCCTGGGCCTGCAGCTCAAGGCCATCTGGCTGACGCACGCCCACATCGACCATGCCGGCGCCGTGGCCGAGCTGGCGCGCAAGCGCCAGCTGGACATCATCGGCCCGCACGAGGGCGACCGCTTCTGGATCGCCGGCCTGCCCCAGCAGGGCGCCATGTTCGGCTTTCCCCCGGCCGAACCCTTCGAGCCCACGCGCTGGCTGCACGACGGCGATACCGTGGCCATCGGCCAGGAGGTGCTGCAGGTGCGCCACTGCCCGGGCCACACGCCGGGCCACGTGGTCTTCCACGCCCCGCAGGCCGAGCGCTGCTTCGTCGGCGACGTGCTGTTTGCCGGCAGCATCGGCCGCACCGACTTCCCCCAGGGCAACCACCAGCAGCTGATCGACTCCATCGTCCAGCGCCTGTGGCCCATGGGCGACCAGACCGTATTCATCCCCGGCCACGGCCCGGAAAGCAGCTTCGGGCGCGAACGCCAGGCCAACCCCTACGTCGGCAACACCTGATGGGCGCCACGGCGCGCCATTGCGTGTGGTGGCTGGCCGTGGCCGCGGTGATCGGTCTGCTGGTCGTGCCCGCCCTGGCGGGCGGCTGGGCCGCGTGGCAGGGGCAGCCGTGGGCCATGGACTGGCCGCAGTCCCTGCGCAACGCGGCGGTGCTGGGCGCCGTGTTCTGCGGGTTGCGCCTGCTGCTGGCGGGGGCCGGGTGGCTGCTGCGCGCCGTGCTGCGCAGCTACTAGGGTATACCGGAGTTGGCATGAAAACCAGGGCTATCGCCCATTCAGATTGCGCGGGCAGCTCACTTTTCTGATATTTTCCCGCGCTCGCCAGCGCGGCTGCGCCCGTGCCGGTCGGCGGCACCACGGGCGGCCGTGGCGCGTGTGTCGTGTTCGTGGAACTCTTGACGCGGATCAAATCTCGCGCAGAACGTATACGGGTTAATACCTAAACCTCCCCGCAAGAACTAGCATGGTTGCATCACGTAACGATGCATTGCTTGCGAGGAGTTCCTATGGCGTCTACGCCCGCACCCGAAACCGGTCCCATCACCTCCAGACCGGAACCCGATTCCAACAAAAAACTCGCCTTCCTGCTGCTGGCCCTGGTGCTGTACGGCATCGTGCTGGCCCTGCCGCAGCCGGCCGGCCTCAGCGCCTCGGGCCAGGTGGCCCTGGGCCTGCTGGTGCTGGTCGTGGTGCTGTGGATCAGCGAATGCGTCTCGCCCGCCAACAGCGCGGTGATCCTGACCGGCGCCGCCGTGCTGGGGCTGATGGGCACCTCGCTGACCGAAGGCGGCAAGGTGATGAATTCCTCGGCCGCACTGACCACCATGCTCAGCGGCTTCTCGTCCACCGCCGTGCTGCTGGTGGCAGCCGCACTGTTCCTGGCCGTGGCGCTCAAGCACACGGGCCTGGACAAGCGCATTGCGCTGATCGTCATGAGCAAGATCGGCGTCTCGCCAGCCCGCCTGGTGCTGGGCGCGATGATCGTCGGCTTCGTGCTGGCCCTGTTCATCCCCTCGGCCACGGCCCGCGTGGGCGCCGTGATTCCGATCATGATCGGCATCACCGCCGCCCTGGGTCTGGCCGTGAACAGCTCGCTGGGTGCCACCCTGATGATCGTCACCGCCAGTGCCTGCTCCATCTTCAACATGGCGATCAAGACCGGCGCGGCGCAGAACATCATCAGCCTGAACTTCATGCAGCAGGCCTTTGGCCACAACATCACCTGGGGCCAGTGGTTCATCACCGCCCTGCCGTTCACCATCGGCATGTGCGTGGTGCTGTTCTTTGCCGCCATGTGGATCCTGCGTCCCCAGGTGCCCGCCGGCGAGGACATGACCGCCAAGCTGCGCCAGCAACTGGCCGAGCTGGGTCCGGTCAGCGGTTCCGAAAAGCGCCTGATGGCCGTGGCGGCACTGCTGCTGGTGATGTGGTCCACCGAGGGCATGCTGCACCCGTTTGACACCACCACCACCACCCAGATCGGCATTGCCCTGCTGCTGATGCCCAAGATCGGGGTGATGCACTGGTCGCAGGCCGAAAAGCTGGTGCCCTGGGGCACGATCGTGCTGTTCGCCGCCTCCATCTCGCTGGGCAACCTGCTGTCCAAGACCGGCGCCGCCGGCTGGCTGGCGCAGCAGACGCTGGGCCAGATGGGCCTGTCGGCCCTGCCCGTGGTGGGCGTGATTGCCGCGCTGTCGGTGTTCAGCATCGTGCTGCACCTGGGCTTTGCCTCGGCCACCGGCCTGGCCAGCACGCTGATCCCCATCATGATCGCCTTCACGCAGACCCTGCCCGTGAGCCCCGAAACCGCGTTTGGCATCGTCATGATCCAGAGCTTCGTGGTCTCCTTTGGCTTCATCCTGCCCACCAACGCGCCGCAGAACATGCTGTGCTACGGCACCAATGCCTTCAACACCGCGCAGTTCGCCAAGGTCGGTATCGTGGTCACGCTGGCCGGCCTGGGCCTGATCCTGCTGCTGTCCGCCACCCTGTGGCCCGCCATGGGGGTGCTGTAAATGGGGGCACGCATTGGCATCATCGGCGCCGGCCAGGTCGGCGCGGCCGCCGGCTACCTGCTGTCGGCCACGCCGGGCATCAGTCAGATCGTACTGGTCGACCAGAACGAGGCCCGCGCCGCCGGTGAGGCGGCCGACATCGGCCACGCTGCCGCCTTTGGCACGGCCGCCCGCGTCAGCGAAGGCGACTACGCCGACCTGGCCGGTGCCTCGGTGGTGGTCATCACCGCCGGCGCCAGCCTCAAGCCCGGCCAGACGCGGCTGGAGCTGCTGCAGCAGAACCTGAAGATGACGGACACCATCATCGACCAGGTGCTGAAGGTGGCGCCCGACGCCGTGCTGCTGTTCGCCACCAACCCGGTGGACGTGATGCCCGCCATCGCCGTGCACCGCTACGGCCTGCCGCCGGGCCGCGCGATTGGCACCGGCTGCTCACTGGACTCCATCCGCTTCCGCGACCGGCTGGCCGACTACCTGGGCGTGGCCTCGCAGTCCGTCCACGCCTATGTGCTGGGCGAGCACGGGGATTCGTCCGTGCCGCACTGGAGCCACGCCCAGGTGGCGGGCATGCCGGTGACGGAGTTTGCCGCCCAGCTGGGCCGGCCCATCGACGCCGCCATGCAGGCGCGGATGGCCGAGGACGTGCGCACCTCGGCCTACCGCATCAAGGCCGGCAAGGGCGTGTCCAACTTCGGCATCGGCGGCTGCATCGCGCGGCTGGTGAAGGCCATCGTCGCCGACGAGCAGTCGGTGTTCGCCGTGTCCACCTGCATGCCCGAGTTGCTGGGCGTGCGCGACACCTGCGTGTCCCTGCCCCACCTGATCGGTGCGCGCGGGGCCTCGGCCCCGTTCCTGCCCGGTTTGAATGCCCAGGAGACCGAGGCCCTGCGCGCCAGCGCGGCGCTGCTGGCCGGCACGATTGCCGACGGGCTGCAGTCTCTGCAGCGCTGAGCGCTGTCCCTGCGGCCGCGCCGGCAGACAACCCACCACGAAAAGGCCCGCATCTGCGGGCCTTTTGTTCTGGATCTCGATGAGGGGGCGTCGCGCTCAGCGGCGGCGGGCGGCCTCGTACAAGCCGGTGACCCGCGGCACGTTGCGCTGCAGTTCGCGGATGCGCTCGGGCCCGCTGGGGTGGGTGGACAGAAAGGCCAGGCCATTGGCGTTGCTGCCCGTGGCATTGCCCATTTTTTCCCACAGGCTGACGGCAGCGTTCGGGTTGTAGCCCGCGCGCGCGGCGATCTCCAGGCCGACCAGGTCGGCATCGCTTTCATCGTTGCGGCTGAAGCGCAGGCTCAGCAACTGGCCGCCCAGGCGGGCCGCGTAGTTGCCCACATCGCCCAGGCCCAGCAGCTGGGCCCCCAGCGAAATGCCCAGGCTGGTGGCGGTGTTCTTGGCCAGCTGTTCGCGCGAGTGCTCGCGCAGGGCGTGGGCCATCTCGTGGCCCATGACCATGGCGATCTCGTCGTCGCTCAGGCGCAGCTTGTCGATGATGCCGGTGAAGAAGGCGATCTTGCCGCCTGGCATGCAGAAGGCGTTGATGTCGTTGCTGCGGATCAGGGCCACCGACCACTGCCACTGCCGGGCGCGTTCGTTCCACGCGGCGGTGTGCGGGATCAGGGCCTGGGCAATGCGTTGCAGGCGCTGGGTCTGGGCATCGCTGGCGGGCACCAGCTTGCCCTGGCTGCGGGCCTCTTGCAGCAGCTTGGCGTATTCCTGCTCGGCCGCCTGCTCCAACTCTTCGGCCGGCACCAGGTGGCGCAGGCGCGAAGATTGCCCCACATCCACCTGTGCCCAGGCTGGCAGCGCCGCGCTGGCCGTGGCCGCGCCGCCCAGCAGCAGAAAGGCGCGGCGCGCCTGCCACAGGCTGCGTGGTGTGCCGGCCGGGGCGCAGGCGTCCTCCTGGCCGCACCAGCAGCCGGTGGGGTGGTCATCAGAAGGGGGGCGGGGGGGCAGTGCAGGGTGCATAGGGGGTGTCCATCCTCAATCCAGCCCAAGTGTAGAAGCGTCTGCGCCCTCAGCCGTGTCGGTCTTGGCGCATTTCGCTGTGCACCACCAGCCACAGGCCGCACAGCACCAGGGCCAGGCCGGTCACGGCCAGCCAGGTGGGCGCCTCGCCCACGATCAGGATGGACAGCACGAAGGCAGTGATGGGCTCGAACTTGCTCAGGGCCACGCTGGTGGCGGCCGACACGGTGCGCAGGCCGCTGGAGAACAGCAGGTAGGCGACGCCGGTGGCCACCAGGCCCAGGTACAGCACCACGCTCAGCCCGCGGGGGCTGAGTTGGGGCTCGCCGCCCAGCACCGCCGCCAGCGGCAGGGACAGCAGGGCGGCGCTGCCAAAGACCCAGGCATTGACGCGGGCCACGCCGGCCTGGCGCACCAGGGTCTGGCTCAGCAAGGCATAGGCCCCATAGGTCAGGCCGGCCAGCAGGCACAGGCCGATGCCCAGCCAGGACACCTGCCAGTCCCCGGGCTTGCCCAGCCCCATGACAAAGCCGCCGACCACGCCGATGGTCGTGCCCAGCCACCACAGGCCCACGGGCCAGCGCCGCAGCAGCACTGCCTGCAGCAGGCCGGCCCAGATCGGGCTGGAGCCCAGGGCCACGGCCGTGCCAAAGCCCACGCCGGTGCGCTGCAGCCCGGCAAAGAACGTCAGGTTGTAGGTGGCCATGCACAGCGCGCAGACCAGCAGGCGCGGCAGGTCCAGCCGGCGGCGGGCCGGGTCGCTGCGCCCCACCAGCCCGCACAGGGCGACGAAGAAGGCGCCGGCCACCACCATGCGCAGGGCGCCCACCCAGTAGGGCGAGAGGTCGGCCGGGGCGAAGCTCTGGGCGGTACCGGTGGTGCCCCAGAGCATGGCGGCACCCAGCACCAGTAGGATGCCGTGGGCGGAAGAATTCGAGGACTGCATGGGGGGCAATGCTGCCAGCGGCGGCGCTGGCAAATGTCGAGCAACGCGCATTCTGCGCGCGCCGGCTCAGCGCCGGCGCAGGGCGCGCGCACCGGTGCCCCGGTCGCGCCGCAGGGCATAGGCCAGGGCGCTGGCGCTGGCGTAGCCGCAGTCCGCAGCGCTGGCCTCCAGGCTGCGGCCGCGCGCCAGCAGGCGCTCGGCCTGGTCCAGGCGCAGCTGGCGCAGCCATTGCTGCGGCGTGCGGCCGGTCAACTCCAGCCAGCGGGCGTGGAAGCGCTGCGGGCTGAGGTGGCACCACGCCGCCATGCGGGCCGTGGGCCAGGGGGTGTGCAGTGCGCAGCGGATGTGCGCCTCCAGGGCCTGCACGTCCACGCCACGGCGCGGCAGCAGTGTGGGGGCGTCCAGCAGCAGCTGCAGGCGCTCGGTGGCGGCCAGGGCCTGGGGCGGGCAGCTGGCCGCGCGCGGCACCTGAAAGCGCCGCAGCTTGTCCAGCGCCGTGCAGGGCGGGGCCACCACGTCCATCACCAGCATCTGCGCCCCGGGCGGTGCCAGGTAGGCGTGGCGCGTGCCGGCCGGGATCCACAGGCCGGTGACCGTGTCGACATAGGCGCTGTGGCCGTCCACCTCCAGCTCCATGCGGCCCGACAGCGCGTACAGCAGCTGGGCATGCGTGGCGTGCGCGTGCGCAGGATGCTCACCGCCGTAGTGGCGCAGGCTGCAATCCAGGGTAACAGGCAGTGAGGGCGGCGGCATGGTGGCGGGCGAAGGGGGTGGCGCTGGTGATAATGGCACAACGCTTGTTGCCCACACCATGCCCGACGCTTCTCGCCCTGCTGCCCCCGCTTCCGCTTCGCCCCGCCGCTCCTGGGCGGACACCCTCAAGGTCTATGCCGAACCCGCCAGCCTGCGCATGCTGGCCTTGGGCTTTTCGGCCGGTCTGCCCTTGCTGCTGGTGCTGGGCACGCTCTCATTTTGGTTGCGCAAGGCCGGGATCGACCGCTCCACCATCGGCTACATGAGCTGGGTCGGCCTGGCCTATGCCTTCAAGTGGGTCTGGTCGCCGCTGGTGGACCGCCTGCCGCTGCCGGTGCTGCACGGCTGGCTGGGGCGCCGGCGCAGCTGGCTGCTGCTGGCGCAGGGCCTGATCATTGGCGGGCTGCTGGGCATGGCCTTCACCGATCCGCAGCAGGACCTGAACCGCATGGTCTGGTGCGCCCTGGCCGTGGCCTTTGGTTCGGCCACGCAGGACATTGCGCTGGATGCCTTCCGCATCGAATCGGCCAACGCCGAGCGCCAGGCCGCGCTGGCGGCCACTTACCAGACGGGCTACCGGCTGGCCATGATCTGGGCCGGCGCCGGGGCGCTGTGGCTGGTGGCGGCGGCCCTGCAGGGCTCCACCACCTATGTACATGGCGCCTGGCAGCTGGCCTATGGCGTGATGGCTGCCAGCATGCTGGTCGGCGTGTGTACCGTGCTGCTGTCGCCGGAGCCGGCGGGCCGCGCGCAGACCCCGGCGCGCAACCTGAGCGAGTGGCTGCGCGAGGCGCTGGTGGCCCCGTTTGTTGACTTTGTGCGCCGCTACGGCTGGCAGGCCATCCTGATCCTGGCGCTGATCGGCATCTACCGCATCAGCGACGTGGTGATGGGCATCATGGCCAACCCCTTCTACGTCGACATGGGCTACAGCGAGGGCGAGGTGGCCACGGTCAGCAAGGTCTTCGGCGTCATCATGACCCTGGTGGGGGCCTTCATCGGCGGGGTGATCAGCATGCGCATCGGCGTGATGCGCGTGCTGATGCTGGGGGCCGTGCTGTCGGCCGCCAGCAACCTGCTGTTCGCCTGGCTGAGCACGCGCGGCCACGACCTGACCGGGCTGACCCTGGTGGTCAGCGCCGACAACCTCGCCGGCGGCATCGCCTCGGCGGCGTTCATCGCCTACCTGTCCAGCCTGACGAACGTGCAGTACTCGGCCACGCAGTACGCGCTGTTCAGCTCCATGATGATGCTGGCGCCCAAGTGGCTGGCCGGTTTTTCGGGCGCGTTTGTCGACGTCCATGGCTATGCGACGTTCTTCGTCGGCACGGCCTGCCTGGGCCTGCCGGTGCTGCTGCTGGTGGCCTTGGCGTCACGCATCAAAACGACCTCCAGCGCTTGATGCGCCTGCGCAGACTGCTATGGCTTTGAGCTAGCGGTTCGGCCCATACAGGCCGGCCGCTGCGCTGCGCCGTCCGGGTGGCCTGCGCTTTACCCGGGCTTTACGTGACAGACAAACAGGCCCCCTACACTGGCGGGCATGAGCACACACAACCTGTTGATGATCGAGGACGATGTGCGCCTGGCCGACATGGTCAGCGCCTATCTGGGCCAGAACAGCCTGTCGGTGCAACACTGTGCCGATGCCACCAGCGGCCTGGCCCAGCTGCAGGGTGCGGGGGCGCTGCCGGACCTCGTCATCCTGGACCTGATGCTGCCCGACATGGACGGGCTGGAAGTCTGCCGCCGCCTGCGCGCCATGCAGGGGCCTGCCGCCAAGGTGCCGGTGCTGATGCTGACGGCCAAGGGTGACCCCATGGACCGCGTGATCGGCCTGGAGATCGGCGCCGACGACTACCTGCCCAAACCCTTCGAGCCGCGCGAGCTGCTGGCGCGCATCCGCGCCATCCTGCGCCGCCGTGGTGACGATGCGCCCGCCGCCAGCGCGGTGCGCAGCACACCGGCCCTGCGGTTTGGCAGCCTGGAGATCGACCGGGATGCCCGCACCGTGACCGTGGCCGGACACCCGGCGGAATTGACCAGCTACCAGTTCGATCTGCTGGTGGCGCTGGCCGAGCGCGCTGGCCGCGTGCTGACGCGCGACCAGATCATGGAGGCCGTGCGTGGCCGCGAGCTGGAGGCCTTCGACCGCTCCATCGACGTGCACATGGGCCGCATCCGCGCGGCCATCGAGGCCGACCCCAAGGCCCCCAAGCGCATCCTGACGGTGCGCGGCGTGGGCTATGTCTTCGCCAAGCAGCAGGACTGAGGCGCGCATGTTCAAGGTCTTTTCCCAGCGGCTGTACCTGCGCATCTGGCTGGCGGTGGTGGGCGGCGTGGCCGTGCTGACCCTGGTGGTCGGCTGGGCCTGGCGCGTGGCGGAGGAATACAACGCCAGCAACAACGCCCAGCAGACCAACAACGCGCGCGAACTGGTGATACGGGACGGGCAGGGGCAGATCCTGCTGCAGGGCCCGTTCGAGCGCATCCGCCGCCCCGGCGCGGACGGCGTGGTGTTCAACATCGAGGGCACGGACGGCCAGACCTACCACCTGGAGATGGCCCCGCGGGCCCAGCCCGGTGGCGGCAATCCGCGCGAACGCGCCGGGGGCGGCCGCCCGCCCCCAGGGCATGGCGGCCAGGACTGGGCCTTCTGGCTGCGGCCGCCGTTTGGCTTCCTGTGGCTGCTGGGCCTGATCGGCCTGGTGGTGGTGGTGGGCGTGTTCCCCATCATCCGGCGCCTGCTCAAGCGGTTGGAGAACCTGCAGCGCGGCGTGCAGCGTTTCGGCGAAGGCGACCTGAGCGTGCGCGTGCCCACCGAGGGGCGCGACGAGGTGGCCGACCTGGCGCGCCAGTTCAACGCTGCGGCCGGCCGCATCGAGGCCCTGGTGCAGTCGCACAAATCGCTGTTGGCGAATGCCTCGCACGAGCTGCGCTCTCCGCTGGCGCGCATCCGCATGGGGCTGGAGCTGATGGGCGGCGACAGCGCCTCGGTGGCGGCGGCCAAGGCCGAGATCCAGCGCAACATCGCCGAGCTGGACCAACTGGTGGACGAGATCCTGCTGGCCAGCCGCCTGGAGTCGCCCGAGGTGGACGTGGGCAGCACCGAGGCGGTGGACCTGATCGGGCTGGCCGCCGAGGAATGCGCGCGCGTGGACGCCGACCTGGACGTGGAGGCCACCGAGGGCCTGGAGGTGCCGGCGATTGCCAAGCTGGTGCGCCGTGCCCTGCGCAACCTGCTGGAGAACGCCCGCCGCTACAGCCATGGTGAGGTCAGCCTGACCCTGTCGCGCGAGGGGGCGATGGCCGTGATCCGGGTCGAGGACATCGGCCCCGGTGTGCCGCCAGCGCAGCGCGAACGCATCTTTGAAAAGTTCTACCGCCTGCCCGGGGCCAGCGAGCGCTCGGGCGGCGTGGGCCTGGGCCTGTCCCTGGTGCGCAGCATTGCGCAGCGCCATGGCGGCAGCGTGCGTTGCGAGGACCGCCGCGACGGGCGCCCTGGCGCCAGCTTCGTGCTGCGCCTGCCGCTGCAGGCGGCCGGCTGAGGCCGCGCCGGCGGAATCTTCCACCCACAAAAAAGGGCTGCCAGCGGCAGCCCTTTGTGCAGTGTGCGTGCGCTGGATCAGCGGATCAGCATCACGGGCACCGAGCAGTTGGCCAGCACCTGGGTGGAGACCGAGCCCATCACCAGCTTGCCCAGCGAGCCGTGGCCGTGGGTGCCCATGATGATCAGGTCGAACTTCTCGTCTTCGGCGATCTTGGCAATCGTGGTGCCTGCGGGGCCGATTTCGGCCCGGGTGTGCACGGTGATGCCGCTTTGCGCCAGGAACTTGGTGACGGGGTCCAGCACCTTGGCCGATTCTTCCGCGTAGTACTCATCCACCATGTCCTTGCTCAGGGCCGCGCGGGCGCGGGGAGGCAGGGAGGGCTGGACGGTCAGGGCTGTGTATTCATGGCGGCCTGCGGTGATCAGCTCTTCGTGCGCAGCCAGGTAGGCCAGCATTTTCTTGGTGAAGGGGCTTCCGTCGACAGCGAGCAGGATTTTCATGGCAAATTCTCCAAAAGGACAAGGGACAGCGTAATCACTGGCGCCAATGTTGTCTTGACTTACGTCATGTTTTTGGGGCGACGCAGCGGGAAAGCCCAGAAATCATAAGCGGATGCAGCGGCTGGGCTGGAAATGCACCTGCTCGCCCTTGCGCGCATAGCCCAGCGGGTTGGCCACCACGCGGCACTGCCAGGGTCGGCCGTCGGCATGGTGGCCCTGGGCGGTGTAGTCGCTGGGGGCATGCAGGTGGCCGTGCAGCCACAGCTGGGCTTGGGGCAGCAGCTCGTCCAGCGTATTGCAAAAGCCGGCCGTGCCGGGCACCAGTCCGTAGCGCGGGTCGCTGCTGCGCAGGCTGGGGGCGAAGTGGGTCACGACCACGGTGGGGCCGTCGCAGGGTTGCTGCAGCGCGTTGCGCAGCCAGGCCTGGCATTCCAGCGCCTGGCCGCGCATGGGCTCGGCCAGGAAAGGCTGGCCGTGGCGGGTGCCGCCGGTCTTGCTGAGGTAGAAGTTGGCGGCGCGGAAGGACTTCTCGCGCAGCTTCAGCAGGCGACCGACGTCGCCGGCCTGCACCTGATCGTCCAGCAGGGCGATGGCGTCGTAGTCGGTCCACAGCGTGGTGCCGACAAAGCGCACGCCGTCCAGCACCGTGGTGGCGCGTTCCAGCCAGATGAGGCCCAGCGCATCGCAGACGCGGCGCAGGCGATCGTGGGCCGCATCCCAGTCCTGGGCGTCGTACTCGTGGTTGCCGGGGACGAACACCACCGGGCAGGGCCAGCCGGCGAACTGCGGCAGGGGCGAAAAGCGCTCCAGCCCGAAATACTCGCCCTGCAGCAGGCTGCCGGCCTGGTAGGAGCCGATGTCGCCGGCCAGCACCAGCACCTGGGCATCGGCGGCCGGGGTGGGCTGAAAGTGGGGGTGAACTTCGAGGTGGAGGTCGGACAGCAGTTGCAGGTTCATGGCGACAGGAAGGTGCTCGGCGGCCATTGTCCGGCATCGCCGGGGCGCAGCGGGGTCAGGGGCTGAAGGCTTTGAGGGCGGCGCGGTTCAGCGCCTGCAGCAGCCAGTCGTAGGCAGGGCGGTGCGGGCCGCGCTTGTGCCACAGCGCGTCGACGTGCACGGCGGGCACTTCCAGCGGCAGCGGGTGCACCTGCAGCTGCGCCGCCAGCCCGGTGATGGGCACGAAGTGGCGCGGCAGCACGGTCACCAGGTCGGACTGGGCCACCACCCGGGCGGCCGTGGTGTACTGGTTCACGGTCATCACGATCTGCCGCTCGCGGCCCAGGGCGGCCAGGGCCTCGTCGATGAAGCCGTAGGCGCGGCCGGAAAAGCTGACCAGCAGGTGGCGGGCAGCGCAGTAGTGCTCCAGCGTCAACGGCATCCAGGCCAGGGGGTGGTCCTTGCGCATCACGGCCACGTATTCGCCGTCGTACAGGCGCCGGTGCTCGTGTGCCACCAGGGTGCCGGCCTGGGCGCGGGCGGTCAGGTCGGCCAGCACGGCGGGGAAGTAGCCCACGGCCATGTCGGCGGTCTCGGCATCCAGCAGGCCGCGCGGGTCGCGGGTGGTCAGCGGCACG
Organism: Comamonas aquatica NBRC 14918; assembly: GCF_000739875.1. Lineage (GTDB taxonomy): Bacteria > Pseudomonadota > Gammaproteobacteria > Burkholderiales > Burkholderiaceae_C > Comamonas > Comamonas aquatica. The sequence goes on along the minus strand of NZ_BBJR01000021.1, from coordinate 98,787 downwards.
ATGCGGATGGCCAGCTGCGGGGCCTCGCGCTCCAGGATGCCGACCAGGTTGGGGATCAGGGTGGAGGCCGTGGCATCGGCCATGGCCAGCACCAGGGTGGTGGTGGCGCTGGCCGGATCGAAGCGCTGCGGCGCCAGGCTGTGCTGCAGGTTGTCCAGGGCCTCGCGCACCACGGGCCACAGCGCCTGGGCGCGCGGCGTGGGCTGCACGCCATGGCCGCGGCGCACCAGCAGCTCATCGCCCAGGGCGTCGCGCAGGCGGCGCATGGCGTTGCTGACGGCGGGCTGCGTGAGTGCTAACTTGTCGGCGGCGCGCGTCAGGCTGCCCTCGGCCATGACGGCATCGAACACGCGCAGCAAGTTCAGGTCCAGCAGGCGAAAGTCGTGGGGCGTCATGGCGGAAGATTTAATCATCACTGTGGTGAATGATGATGATTCAAAATATAAATTTGAAGGGTTTTAGGGATAACCCTAGTATTGCGGCTGTGCACTGACCGATGGACCACAAGTCCACACCCAGGCGCACGTTTTAGGCCCTGACCATGACCACCTCGACCATCGCCCATTCCACTCCCCGCCAGGCTCCCCAAGCCCTGTTCCCTTGGCTGATCTCCATCGCTGCACAGCAGTGGAAGGCCTGGAAGGCCGCGCGCCGCGCCGTGCGCGCCGATGAGCTGACGTGGAACATGGCCCTGCAGGATGCCCGCGTGATGGCCGACCTGTCGCGCGCCATGTCGGCGACCGCCGGCCAGCGCTAAGGCGCCCCGGCCCCTGCGGGCCCACCCCCAAAACCGCCGCTGCGCCGTCAGCGGCTTTTTTGTGGGTGCATAAAAAAAGGAGCATGCTGCGCATGCTCCTTTTGCTTTTGGCAGTGCTGGGTGTCTGAACGTCTTCAAACACCAGCGCTGGCTGCTCACTTTTTAAGCGGACAGGCGGGCTTCCAGTGCGGCCTTGGTGTCCAGCAGGGCCTGGGGCAGGCCCTGGGCCAGCTGTTCGAAGTGGGCGGTGTGCAGCTTCAGCTCTTCGTTCCAGGCGGCCTGGTCGATGCCGGTGACGGTGGCGAACTGCTCGGCGCTGAAGTTCAGGCCGGTCCAGTTGATCTCGCCGTACTGGGGCGCCACGCCGAAGGCGGTGTCCTGCCCCTGGGCCTGGCCTTCGATGCGGTCGATCATCCACTTCAGCACGCGCATGTTTTCACCGTAGCCGGGCCAGACGAACTTGCCGTCGGCGTCCTTGCGGAACCAGTTGGTGGTGAAGATCTTGGGCAGGGCGGCGCCTTGCGCTTCGATCTGGGCGCCCAGCTTCAGCCAGTGGGCGAAGTAGTCGCTCATGTTGTAGCCGGCGAACGGCAGCATGGCGAAGGGGTCGCGGCGCACCACGCCCTGGGCGCCAAAGGCGGCGGCGGTGGTTTCCGAACCCATGGTGGCAGCCATGTAGACGCCTTCGGTCCAGTTGCGGGCTTCGGTCACCAGGGGCACGGTGGTGGAGCGGCGGCCGCCGAAGATGATGGCGTCGATCTTCACGCCCTTGGGGTCATCCCAGGCTTCGTCCAGCGCGGGGTTGTTGGTCGCGGCCACGGTGAAGCGGGCGTTGGGGTGGGCGGCCTTGGCGCCGGTTTCCTTGGCGATGGCGGGGGTCCAGTCCTGGCCCTTCCAGTCGATCAGGTGGTCGGGCAGCTTGCCCTGGTCCTTTTCCAGACCTTCCCACCACACGTCGCCGTCGTCGGTCAGCGCCACGTTGGTGAAGATGACGTTCTTGTCCAGGCTGCGCATGCAGTTGGGGTTGGTCAGCAGGTTGGTGCCGGGTGCCACGCCGAAGTAGCCCGCCTCGGGGTTGATGGCGCGCAGGCTGCCGTCCGCCTGGGGCTTGATCCAGGCGATGTCGTCACCAATCGTGGTGACCTTCCAGCCTGCGAAGCCGGCGGGGGGCACCAGCATCGAGAAGTTGGTCTTGCCGCAGGCCGAGGGGAAGGCCGCGGCCACGTGGTACTTCTGGCCTTCGGGGTTGGTCACGCCCAGGATCAGCATGTGCTCGGCCAGCCAGCCCTGGTCGCGACCCATGGTGGAGGCGATGCGCAGCGCAAAGCACTTCTTGCCCAGCAGGGCGTTGCCGCCGTAGCCCGAGCCGTAGGACCAGATTTCGCGCGTTTCGGGGTAGTGCACGATGTACTTGGTCGTGGGGTTGCAGGGCCAGCTGGTGCTGTCCTTCTCGCCGTCCTTCAGCGGGGCGCCCACGGTGTGCACGCAGGGCACGAACTCGCCATCGGTGCCGATCACGTCGTACACGGCCTGGCCCATGCGGGTCATGATCTTCATGTTCACGGCCACATAGGCGCTGTCGGACAGCTCGATGCCGATGTGGGCGATGGGCGAACCCAGGGGGCCCATGGAGAAGGGCACCACGTACATGGTGCGGCCGGCCATGCAACCGTCAAACAGCGGGTTCAGCGTGGCACGCATCTCGGCCGGGGCCATCCAGTTGTTGGTCGGGCCGGCGTCTTCCTTCTTTTCAGAACAGATGTAGGTGCGGTCTTCGACGCGGGCCACGTCCGATGGGTCGGACCAGGCCAGGTAGCTGCCGGGGCGCTTGGCGGGGTTGAGCTTCTTGAACGTGCCTGCCTGCACCAGTTGCTCGCACAGGGCGTCGTACTCGGCCTGCGAGCCATCGCACCAGTGCACCTTGGCGGGCTTGCACAGGGCCACCATTTCGCTGACCCAGGCGATCAGCTTGGGGTTCTTCACATAGGCCGGGGCCTGCACTTGCAGGGCTTGGGGGGCGGGGGCGTTCATCAAAAGTCTCCAGGATGTTTAAAAGCGGTTATGCCAGGCCCCGGGGCGGAGGCTGGCACAACCGTTTTCGGACGGTCCAGTTGCTGCTTTTTGCAGCAGCAGGCGGCCATTCTAGGGAGCCGTCATAAAAATGCCATCCGTGAATTCGGTAAATCTATGCATTTGATGCATTGAAATATGTGTGATGGGAATGAATGCGGGGCCGCCTTGCCGGTTGGCGATGGCGGGCGCTGCCTGCGCTGGAGGGCTGTCCGCCGCACAATGCAGGCAGTGAAAGGTTGAGTCATGTCCCCCCAAGAATTTCTGCAGGCCTTGCGCCACACCCTGGGTGCTGAAGCCGTCTTGTCTGGCGATGCCGTGCCCGCGCGCTACCACACCGACTGGAGCGGCACGCCCCCCGTCGCCCCGCTGGCCCTGGTGCGTCCGCGCAGCACCGAAGAGGTCAGCGCCACCCTGCGCCTGTGCCACCAGCACCGCGTGCCCGTGGTGCCCCAGGGCGGCCTGACCGGCCTGGCCGGCGCCGCCGTGCCCAGCGCCGACTGCGTGGCGCTGTCGCTGGAGCGCATGCCGGCGATCGAAGCCATCGATGCCCGCTCCGCCACCATGACGGTGCAGGCCGGGGCCACGCTGCAGGCCGTGCAGGAAGCCGCCGTGGACGCGGGCCTGGCGTTCGGCGTGGACCTGGGCGCGCGCGGCAGCTGTCAGATCGGTGGCAACGTGGCCACCAATGCCGGCGGCAATGGCGTGCTGCAGCACGGCATGATGCGCGAGCAGGTGCTGGGCCTGGAAGTGGTGCTGGCCGACGGCACGGTGCTGCCCATGCTGCGCCCCATGCTCAAGAACAACACGGGCTACGACCTGAAGCAGTGCTTCATCGGCGCCGAGGGCACGCTGGGCGTGATCACCCGCGTGCTGCTGCGCCTGCGCCCGCTGCCGCAGGCCAAGGCCACGGCCCTGGTGGCCCTGCCGGGTTTTGACCAGGCGCTGGCTGTGCTGCAGCGCATGCAGGGCCGCTTTGGTAACAGCGTGGCCGCGTTCGAGCTGATGTGGGACAACTTCGTGCAGGCCTCCGTGCAGTGGCAGCAGCTGCAGGCCCCGCTGGCGGAACGCCACCCGCTGTTGGCGCTGATCGACGTGGACGGCAAGGACGAGGCCAGCCTGCGCGAGGCCGTGGAAGCCGCCCTGGGGGACGCCATGGAGGCCGGCGAGGTGGTGGATGCCGTGATCGCCCAGTCGCAGACCCAGGCCAAGACGCTGTGGAAGCTGCGCGAAGCCCCGGCCGAGCTGAACACCCAGATGCACCCGCCAGTGAACTTCGACGTCAGCCTGCCGCAGGCCGAGATCGGGCGTTTCGCCGCGGCCATCCAGGCCGCTTTCGACGCGCGCTGGCCCGGCCACCACACGCTGTTCTTCGGCCATGTGGGCGACGGCAACCTGCACGTCTCCACCGACGGCGCCACGGTGGGTGGCGCGTGCGAGGCGGTCGAGGCCGAGCTATACCGCGTGGTGGGCGCCTTCCACGGCAGCGTGTCCGCCGAGCACGGCATCGGCCTGCACAAGAAGCCCTTCCTGGCCCTGAGCCGCACGCCCCAGGAGCTGGCCGCCATGCGTGCCATCAAGGCCGCGCTGGACCCGCTGGGGTTGATGAACCCCGGCAAGGTGTTCTGATGGCCCGGGCCCGCGGCGCTGTGCGGCGCCGGGGCCATGGCATGTTTTTTGATAGCTGATTGCGTATGTCCCAAGCCCCTTTGCCCTTTGTTTTCCATCCAGGCACGGCGCCGCTGCTGATTTCCATGCCGCATGCCGGCACCCATCTGCCCGCCGACATCGCCGCCCGGCTGACACCAGAGGCCCGCGAGGTGCACGACACCGACTGGCACATGCCCCAGCTGTACGCCTGCGCCCAGGCCCTGGGGGCCTCCCTCCTGGTGGCCACGCATTCGCGCTATGTGATCGACCTCAACCGCGCGCCCGATGGCGCCAGCCTCTACCCCGGCCAGAGCGTGACCGGCCTGTGCCCGGTCGACAGCTTCGCCAGCACTGCCTTGTATGCGTCGGCTGCGCAAGAGCCCGATGCGGCCGAGATCGAGCGCCGCAAGCGCCTGTACTGGCAACCCTACCACGACCAGCTGCGCGCCGAGCTGGACCGCCTGCAGCGCGTGCACGGTCGGGTCGTGCTGTGGGATGCGCACAGCATCCGCTCGGTGCTGCCGCGCTTCTTCGAGGGCCAGCTGCCCGACCTGAACCTGGGCACGGCCGACGGGGCCAGCTGCGATGCGGGCCTGGCCCAGCAGCTGCTGCAGATCGCGCAGACGGCGCCCGGCCACACGGCCGTGCTCAACGGCCGCTTCAAGGGCGGCCACATCACGCGCCACTACGGCGCACCGGCGCGCGGTATCCACGCCGTGCAGCTGGAGATGACGCAGTGCAGCTACATGCAGGAGCAGATGCCGTTCGACTTCCTGCCCGAGCGCGCCGCGCGCATCCAGCCCACACTGCAGCGCCTGCTGCAGGCGGCGCTGGACTTCGCCCGCGCATGAGTGCATGAGCCTGCCGCTGTTCGACACCGAGCCCCAGCCCGCCCAGCCGCTGGCCGAGGGCGCGGTCTTGCTGCGCGGCTGGGCTGCGCGCCAGGATGCGGCCTGGATCGCGGCCGTGCGGCAGGTGCTGGCGCAGCAGCCCCTGCAGGCGGCCTTCACGGCCGGCGGGCGGCCGATGTCGGTGCGCACCAGCAACTGCGGCACATGGGGCTGGGCCGCTGCCGGGCACCAGGGCTATGGCTACACGCGCAGCGATCCGCTGAGCGGCCGCCCGTGGCCGGCCATGCCCACTTTTTTGCAGCAGCAGGCCCAGGCGCTGGCAGCGCAGGCGGGCTATCCGGGCTTTGATCCGGATGTCTGCCTGATCAATTGTTATGCCGTGGGCGCCAAGATGGGCCTGCACCACGATGCCGATGAGCGCGACAAGACCGCGCCCATCGTCTCGGTGTCGCTGGGCCTGCCCTGCAGCTTTGTCTGGGGTGGCCTGCAGCGCAGCGACCCGGTGCGCAGCCTACGGCTGGAGCATGGCGATGTGCTGGTCTGGGGCGGGGCCTCGCGCATGGTGTTTCATGGGGTGCGGCCGCTGCCGGCGGGCCAGCACCACCTGCTGGGTGCCGAGCGCTGGAACCTGACCTTCCGCATGGCGCAGCGCCCCTACCGCGGCTGAGCTGCGCCATCGGCTGGGAGGGCGTGCGCCAGATGCGGGGGCCGGGAATCCACGGGCAGCGGCGCAGGGCATGCACAGCTTCCTACAATCGGGCCCATGAGCCTGCCCCACTACACCCGTGCCCAAGAACTGCCCGCCCTGCTGCAACAGCGTATTGCCATCCTCGATGGCGCGATGGGCACCATGATCCAACGCTTCAAGCTGGGCGAGGCCCAGTACCGGGGCGAGGGCTATGCGGGTGCCGACGGTGCCGGCCAGCGGTTTGTGGACTTCCCGCACGACGTGAAGGGCAACAACGAGCTGCTGTCGCTGACCCGCCCCGACGTGATCCGCGACATCCACGAAAAGTACCTGGCCGCCGGGGCCGACCTGATCGAGACCAACACCTTCGGCGCGACCACCGTGGCGCAGGAGGACTACCACATGGCCGATCTGGCGCGCGAGATGAACCTCAAGAGCGCCCAGCTGGCGCGCGCCGCCTGCGACAAGTACAGCGTCAACGGCCGCAAGTGCTATGTGGCCGGCGCCCTGGGGCCCACGCCCAAGACGGCGTCCATCAGCCCCGATGTGAACGACCCCGGTGCGCGCAACGTGGACTTTGAAACCCTGCGCAAAGCCTATTTCGAGCAGACCGTGGCGCTGATCCAAGGCGGCGCGGACGTGATCCTGGTCGAGACCATCTTTGACACGCTCAACGCCAAGGCCGCGTTGTTTGCCGTGGAAGAAGCGTTTGAGGCCACGGGCGAGGTGCTGCCCATCATGATCAGCGGCACGGTGACCGATGCCTCGGGCCGCATTCTGTCGGGCCAGACCGTGACGGCGTTTTGGCACAGCGTGCGCCACAGCAACCCGCTGTCGGTGGGCCTGAACTGCGCCCTGGGCGCGACGCTGATGCGCCCCTACATCCAGGAGCTGGCCAAGGCCGCGCCGGACACCTTCATCAGCTGCTACCCCAACGCCGGCCTGCCCAACCCCATGAGCGACACCGGCTTTGACGAAACGCCCGATGTCACCAGCCGCCTGGTGCATGAGTTCGCGGCCGAAGGCCTGGTCAACATTGTGGGCGGCTGCTGCGGCACCACCCCCGACCACATTGGCGCCATCGCCAAGGCCGTCTCGGCCGACCAGGGCCGCAAGCTGTTTTACCCCGCCAACGCCTGATGCGCGCACCACGGCCTGCCGCCACCTTGTCGGGCGATTGCAGGTTAAATTGACAGTTTGCGCTTGCTGCGCGCGCGCAGGATGCTCTGTTTTTTGATGCGTCCTGCCGCTGCCATGCCGCTGTGGTGAATTCGAATCACCACGCGGTGGCGCGCATCTTGCTATGCCGCAAATGGGTGAGTGAATGCAACAATCCGCTCAGATTCCCGTGATGCACCGTCATGGGGCATTTCTGCATGTCTGAAGGAAGTTTGCACCCATGACCCACCACCGGGAGCTTCGCGAATCGGCGTACTGGCTGTTGGCCCTGCTGGCCGGGCTGCTGCTGGTGCGGATCCTGCCGGCGCCCGATGCGGCGCGCGGGTTGGCCAGCTATCTGCCGCTGCACACCATCATGGAGATGCTGTCGATCGCGGTGGCGGCCATGGTCTTCAGCATCGCCTGGGTCACGCAGAAATACCGCCTCAACGGCCGCGCCCTGGTGCTGGGCATCGGCCTGCTGGGCGTGGCGCTGCTGGATCTGTCGCACGCCCTGTCGTACGCCGGCATGCCGAACTTCATCACCCCCAGTGGCCCGGAAAAGGCCATCAACTTCTGGCTGGCGGCGCGGGCCATGGCCGCGGCGGCGCTGCTGTGGGCGGCGCTGTGGCCCGAGGGCTGGAGTGGCTGGCTGAACCGGCGGGGGCGTTACCTCAGCCTGCTGGCCATGGGCGCCATCGTCGGCGTCGTGCACTACCTGTTGTTGGTCCACGCGGACCTCATCCCGCGCACCTTTGCGACCGGCAGCGGGCTGACACCCCTCAAGATCCAGCTGGAATACGCGCTGATGCTGGCCTACCTCGTGGCGGGGCTGGGCTTCATGGCCCAGGGCACGCGCGAGCCCGGGCGAGTCTACCTGGCGCTGGCGGCGTTCATCCTGGGGATTGGCGAGTATTTCTTCACGCTGTACGCCAACGTGACCGACGTCTACAACCTGGCGGGGCACCTGTACAAGATCATCGCCTACGGTTTCCTGTACCGCGGGCTGTTCGTCGAAACCGTGCGCCAGCCCTATCTGGGGCTGCAGCAGGCCGAGGCACGCCAACGCGCCACGCTGGAGACCCTGCCCGACATACTGTTCGAAATGGACCGCGGTGGGGTGTACCTGGAGGTGCATGCCAACGACCCCGACCGGCTGGCGGCCTCGAACCAGCAACTGCTGGGCAAGTCTGTGACCGAGGTCCTGCCGCCCGAGGCCGCGGCCACCTGCCTGGCGGCGCTGGAGCAGGCCGAGTCCCAGGGCGTGGCCCGCGGGCAGCGCATCTGCCTGTCCCAGGCCGACGGCCTGCGCTACTTCGAGCTGGCCGTGGCCAAGAAGGCGGTGGCGCCCGGGCGCCCGTCGACCTACCTGGTGCTGTCGCGCGACGTCACGGATGCCGTGCACAACGAGCAGCACCTGATGGCCGAGTCCTTTCTGAATGCCGCCTTGCTGGACCTGCAGCACCACGACGGCTACGAGCTGGAAAGCGATTTCCTGCGCCGCGGCGTGGAGCACGCCCGGCGCCTGAGCCACAGCCCCGTGGCGCTGCTGCTGTTTGCACGCCCCGATGAGCAGGGGACGGACCTGGCCATGGCTCTGATCCCGCAGGGCATGGACCGGGAGGCCCTGGCCCAGGCCTTGCCCTGGCAGGAGGTGCTGCGCCAGCGCCGCGCCGTGGTGTGGCCCTGCCAGTGCGGCGACACCACCCTGGTGCAGCGCTGCGCCTGCCTACCGGTGGTGGAGGGCGGGCGGGTGCGCATGGTGCTGGCGGTGGGCAACAAGCCCGAGGGCTACAGCGAGCAGGACGTGCAGACCCTGCAGGCCCTGGCCGACACCATCTGGCAGCGCATCATGCAGCGGCGGCAGGAGGCCATCATCCACCGTCTGTCCGAGGCGCTGGACCAGAGCCCTTCGCCGGTGATGATGACCGACACCCAGGCCAGCATCCTGTATGTCAACCGCGCCTTCACCGAGGTCAGCGGCTACAGCGCCGAGGAGGTGCTGGGCCGCAACCCGCGCTTGCTGCAGTCCGGGCTGACGCCACGCAGCACCTATGCCGAGATGTGGCACAAACTGCCCCAGGGCCAGTCCTGGCAGGGCGAGCTGATCAACCGCCGCAAGAACGGCCAGACCTACACCGAGAGCGCCTCGCTCTACCCCATCCGCGACGCCTTCGGCCAGGTGACGCACTACGTGGCGCACAAGGAGGACATCAGCCTGCGCCGCGAGGCCGAGGAACGCATCCGCGCGCTGTCGAACTTCGACACCCTGACCGGGCTGAGCAACAAGAAGTCGTTCGAGGAACAGCTGGCCCAGGCCATCGAACGCAGCACGGCCCAGCACGAGCGGTTGTCGCTGCTGTGGTTCAACCTGGACCAGTTCAAGCTGATCAACGAAAGCCTGGGCCACGCGGCCGGCGACGAGCTGCTGGTGGAGCAGGCCAACCGCCTGCGCCACAGCCTGGGCACGCAGGTGCCACTGGCGCGCTATTCCAGCGACGTGTATGTGGCCATCGTGCCCCGCGCGGACCAGGCGGCCGTGGCGCTGATGGTGCAGGCGGCCCTGACCCTGCTGCAGACGGCGGTGCGCCTGCAGGGGCACACGCTGATGACCAGCGCCTCGGCCGGCGTGGCGGTATTCCCGGACGATGCCCAGACGGCGGGCACCCTGGCCTCGGCGGCCGAGGTGGCGATGTACCGCGCCAAGCAGGACGGGGGCAACACGCTGCGCTTTTTCGCGCCCGAGATGCAGGCGCACACGCGCCGCTCGCTGGAGCTGGCCTCGGGCCTCAAGCACGCCACCGCGCACGGCGAGCTGTTCCTGGTCTTCCAGCCGCAGTGCGCACTGGGCAGCGGCGCCCTGACCGGGGCCGAAGCCTTGCTGCGCTGGCGCCATCCACAGTGGGGGCTGGTCTCGCCAGCGGAATTCATCCCGATCGCCGAGCAAAGCGGCACCATCGTGGCCATCGATCTGTGGGTGCTGGAGCATGCGGCGCTGCAGCTGCGCGCCTGGGACGCCCAGGGGCTGCCGGAGCTGGTGGTGGCGGTCAACGTGTCGGCGGCGCAGTTCGGCCGCACCCAGTTCGTGGAGGAGGTGCTGGCCACGCTACAGCGGGTCGGGGTGGCGCCGCAGCGCATCGAGATGGAGCTGACCGAGGCCGTGGCGCTGAAGCAGCCCGAGCAGGCCGAGATCACCATCCGCAAGCTGCATGCCGCGGGCTTCCGCGTGGCGCTGGACGACTTCGGTACCGGCTATTCCTCGATGAGCTACCTGAAGCGCTATGCCATCGACAAGCTGAAGATCGACCAGTCCTTCGTGCGCGACCTGGCGGAGCAGGGCAGCGACCAAGCGATTGTCACGGCCATCATCCGCATGGCCCAGAGCCTGGGCCTGCGCACCATCGCCGAAGGCGTGGAAACCGCCAAGCAGGCACAGCTGCTGCAGGCCTATGGCTGCGACGAGATGCAGGGCTACTGGTACAGCCGGCCCCTGGAGCCGCAGGCCTTTGCCGCGTTCGTCCAGCGCCACCGGTCGTCGCTGGCGCTGCCCCAGTGAACGGCGCCTGCCGCCCTGGGCGGGGAGGGGGCGGGTGCCAGAGTGGCAGGGCCGCTTGGTCTTTCGCTGGACGGCGGCCAGTCTGTTTGGGCATCCGGGTCGCCCCCCGGCATGGTGGCCCATGCCTTATGGAGTCAAATCGACCTCTAGCGCCCGTCCAACCAGCGCTGGATGCTATGAAAGTACTGGGAGATCGTGGCGCTTAGAACTGCCAAGCCACCGTGCCCAGGCCCTCAAACTGCAGCTGCACACGGTCGCCGGCCTGCACGGCGGGGCAACCGGTCCAGGTGCCGGTGGTGACCACGGTGCCGGCCGGCACCGTGCCGTAGTGCTGGGTCACGTGCTGCAGCCAGCCGGCCAGCAGCCAGGTGGGGTCCTGCAGGCTGTGTGTGCCGGTGAACGCCTGGGCCGGACCCTCGTTGATTTGCAGCGTGCAGGTCTGCCGCATCCAGTCGTGCTGGCGCAGGGGGGCAAAGTCCTGCCAGGGGCCCAGGGCCAGGCCGCCGTGGCACTGGCCGTCGGCCAGCAGCGTCAGTGCCGGGGCCTGCAGGCCTTCGCGCCAGCGGCTGTCCACCCATTCGATGGCCACGGCGCAGGCATCCACCAGGGCGGCGGCCGTGTCCGGGGTGAGTGCGGCCGCGTCGGCGGCGCTCACGTCCTGACCGAGGCGCAGGGCGATCTCGCCTTCCACCCCACGCAGGCTGAATACCGTGCCCGGCGCGGGGGCCACGTCCACGCCGACATGCACGCCCGGCTCGGGCAGGGGCGCATGGACCAGGGGGGCACTGCGCTGCGGGGCGCCCGACTTCCAGTAGCGGGGCACGCTGCCCTCGGGCCACCAGCGCCAGGTGCGCGCCAGGGCGCGCTGCACGGCGCGGGCTGCGTCTGCGTCCTGCAGCATGAAGGCCATGTCCTCGGCGCGCGCCGAGCGCTCGCCCAGCTTGCGCGACCACCACAGGGCATCGGCAATCGCATAGGCGTCCGCGGGCAGCTCGGGCGCCACCTGGGGCCAGTCGGGCAGGATGTCCTCGGGGCCATCCTTGGCCAGCAGGTTCAGGCCCATTGGCGGCTGGTTGGCAAAGGGGGACGGGCCCTGGGCACAAAAGCCCGTGGTGCAATCTTTTTCAGAGTTGGTCGACATGGTTCGGCATCATGGCAAAAGCTGGCGCAGCGTGGCGCGGGGGCGCGCAGGATCCCGCACAGCGCAGGCGGATTCCCTTGCCGCAAACGCGGGATTGGTGCCTGCGCCGCGCGGTGGCGGTTCGCAAAAAATATCGCGGATAGGCATTTCACAATTGCAGGTAGATAATTTGGCGTTGATGCTAAGTTGCTGAATTTTGAGCGGAAAAGCATCTTTATGCGTTAAATGCATAAATTGACAAGCAAGAGGCTTTGGACAGCAAGAAGGGCCGTGCGTACGCTGGAAAAAAAGCGAGCCCTGGCTGCTTTTTGCTGTGCGTCTGTCGCACCATTTCTCAAAGGTTGTTTCCATGCACGTCCATGACCATTCCGCGCAATTGATGCAGCACGCGCTGCCCTCCTACCTGAACCCTGACGATGTCGGCCCCTGGGGCACTTACCTGAAGCAGGTGGACCGCGTGACGCCCTATCTGGGATCGCTGGCTCGCTGGGTGGAGACGCTCAAGCGCCCCAAGCGCATCCTGATCGTGGATGTGCCGATCGAAATGGATGACGGCTCGATCGCCCACTTCGAGGGCTACCGCGTGCAGCACAACCTCAGCCGCGGCCCTGGCAAGGGCGGCGTGCGTTTCCACCAGGACGTGACGCTGTCCGAAGTGATGGCCCTGTCGGCCTGGATGTCGGTGAAGAACGCGGCCGTGAACGTGCCCTACGGCGGTGCCAAGGGCGGCATCCGCGTCGATCCGCGCAAGCTGTCCAAGGGTGAGCTGGAGCGCCTGACCCGCCGCTACACCAGCGAGATCGGCCTGCTGATCGGCCCCTCCAAGGACATCCCCGCACCGGACGTGAACACCAATGGCCAGATCATGGCCTGGATGATGGACACCTACTCCATGAACACCGGCGCCACCGCCACCGGCGTGGTCACGGGCAAGCCCGTGGACCTGGGCGGTTCGCTGGGCCGTGTCGAGGCCACGGGCCGCGGCGTGTTCACCGTGGGCGTGGAAGCGGCCAAGCTGACCGGCCTGCCCGTGGAAGGGGCGCGCGTGGCGGTCCAGGGCTTCGGCAATGTGGGCGGCACCGCCGGCAAGCTGTTTGCCGATGCGGGCGCCAAGGTGGTGGCGGTGCAGGACCACACGGGCACCATCTACAACGCCAGCGGCCTGGACGTGGCGGCCTTGCTGGAGCACGTGCGCACCCAGGGAGGTGTAGGCGGCTTCGCCGGTGCCGAATCCATGGCGAACGACGACTTCTGGGGCGTGGGCTGCGACATCCTGATTCCAGCCGCACTGGAAGGCCAGATCACCAAGGACAATGCCCACCGCATCCAGGCCAAGCTGGTGATCGAGGGCGCCAACGGCCCGACCACCCCTGAGGCCGATGACATCCTGAACGACAAGGGCGTGCTGGTGCTGCCCGACGTGATTGCCAACGCCGGCGGCGTGACGGTGAGCTACTTCGAGTGGGTGCAGGACTTCTCCAGCTTCTTCTGGAGCGAGGACGAGATCAACGCCCGCCTGGTGCGCATCATGCAGGAGGCCTTTGCCTCCATCTGGCAGGTGGCGCAGGAAAACAAGGTCAGCCTGCGCACGGCCACCTTCATCGTGGCGTGCAAGCGCATCCTGCACGCCCGCGAAATGCGCGGTCTGTACCCCTGATCGTGCGCTGCGCGCACCCCTCAACAAAGCGGCCGCCTGGCCGCTTTTTTCATGCCGTGGGGGTCGTGCGCTGCTGTGCCCAGGCATGCCGCTGCAGCGTGCGCTGCGCCAGCTGCAGCACCGGGGCATCGACCATCTTGCCGTCGACCGTGCAGACGCCCCCGGCAGCGTCGGCCATGGCTTGCACGACGGCCTGGGCCTGGGCCACGGCGGTGGCGCTTGGGGCAAACACCTGGTGGACCGTCGCCAGCTGCGCCGGGTGGATGCACAGCTTGCCGCCAAAGCCCATGCGCAAGGCCCGCTGGCTGTCGGCGGCGGTGCGGGCCGGATCGCGCGTGTCGACGGTCACACCGTCAATCGGCGCGGCCAGGGCCGCGCGGCGACTGGCCATGACCAGGGCCATGCGGGTGGGCAGCAGCTCGCCTTCGTCGGGTCCGCACTGCATGCCGGCATCGACCTGGAAATCCAGGTGGCCAAACGCCAGGCGCACCACCTGCGGCACCTGGGCCAGGGCATCCACGGCATCCAGGCCGGCCACGCTTTCGATCAGCGGCACCAGGGCGCAGTGGGGGCCGGCCACCTGGGCCAGCTGCTGCAAGGTGGCGGGGTGGTCGGCCTTGGGCACCACGGCACCGGCCACGCCCAGCTGCACCAGGCGTGCCAGGGCCTGCACGTCCGCCGTGAACCAGGCCGTGCCGGTGGCGTTGGTGCGCACCAGCAGCCGGGCGCGCTGCGCGGGCGGCAGGGCCTGCACGGCCGCTTCCAGCGCGCGGCGGGCGTCCGCCTTGGCGCCCGGGGCCACGGCGTCCTCCCAGTCGGCAATCACCAGGTCGGCGCCGCTGGCCAGGGCCTTGGTCAGGCGCTCGGGCTGGTGGGCCGGAACGAAGAGGAAAGAGCAGGCATTGCGCAGCAGGGGGGACATGGTCGACGGGGTCACGGGTATTGGGAAAGCTCGATCAGGTTCTGGTCGGGGTCGCGCACATAGACCGAGGTGATAGGGCCTTGCGCGCCGGTGCGGGCCACGGGGCCGCATTCGACCGCCACCCCATGCGCGGCCAGCCGGGCCTGGACCTGGTCCATCGGTAGCCGCGTGATCAGGCACAGGTCCAGGGCGCCGGGCGTGGGGTGCTGTGCCTTGGGTTCGAACTCGCGCCCGGCGATGTGCAGGTTGATCTTCTGCGCGCCGAAGACGAAGGCCTTGCGGCCCGCGCCGAACACTTCCAGCTGCATGCCGAGCACGGTGCAGTAAAAGTGCGTGCACGCGGCCTCGTCGGTGGTCGTCAGCACCAGGTGGTCCAGGTGGTCAATCATGGGGGCAGTCTCCAGATGGGCGGCGCGCGGGGCCGCCACCGGCCGACGCGCGCCTGTCGGGGCTTACTCGGCCGTGACCCCGGTTTCACGGATCACCTTGCCCCAGCGCGCCACTTCGGCCTCCAGGTGCTTGCGCAGGCCTTCCGGCGTGGCCTTATCGGGCGAGACCAGGTCGGAGCTCAGGTCCGCGATGCGGGCCTTCACGGTCGCGTCCTTCAGGGCCACATTCAGCGCCTGGTTGATCTTGGTGATCACCTCGTTGGGCGTGCCCTTGGGGGCGTACATGCCGTGCCAGACCTTCACGTCAAAGCCCTTCAGGCCCTGCTCGTTCAGGGTCGGAATGTCGGGCAGCGAAGACAGGCGCTCGGACGTGGTCACGCCGAACACCTTGGCGCGCTTGCCATCCTTGATCACGGGCACGGTCTGGGTCGTCTGGTCGCACAGCAGGTCGACCTGGCCGCCCATCAGGTCGTTCATGGCCGGGCCGGCGCCCTTGTAGGGGATGGTGGTCAGCTTCACGCCCAACTGGTGCATGAACAGCATGCCGCACAGCTGCGACACCGCACCGATGCCGGCGTTGGCCAGCGACACCTTGTCCTGGTTCTTCTTGACGTAGTCCTGCAGCTCCTGGAAGTTGTTGGCCGGAAAGTCCTTGCGCGACAGCAGCGTCATGGGCACGTCCAGCACCTGGCCGATGTACTCGAAGTCCTTGAGCGGGTCATAGGGCAGCTTCTTGTACAGCGCCGGTGCGGTGGCCATGCCCATGTGGTGGATCAGGATGGTGTAGCCGTCGTTCTTGGACTTGGCCACGCGCGTGGGGGCGATGGTGCCACCGGCGCCCACCGTGTTCTCCACCAGCACGGTCTGGCCCAGGCTCTGGCCCATGGGCACGGCCAGCAGGCGGGCGACCACATCGGTGGGGCCGCCGGCGCTGTAGGGCACCACCAGGGTGACGGGCTTGTCGGGCCAGTTGCTGGCCAGGGCCGGGCCCACACTGCAGGCCAGCACGGCCCCTGCGGCGCAGGCCTTCAGTGCCCAGCGGCGCGAGGAAGAGGTGGATGGGTGGGTCATGGTGGTCTCCTAGGTAGAACATGGGACGGGCGTTGTCGGTGTCGCCTCTGTGCCCGGGGGGAACACATGCCGGCGGCCCCCGCCACCGGCATGCAAAAACAGTTGCTCAGTCCAGCAGGCGCTGCACACGGGGCCACAGGGCCACCTGCCACAGCCGGGCCACGGCCTGCTGGGCCTGCGCGGCGGGCACCTGGCTGCCATAGGCCGCCAGGCGCAAGGCCTTGTCGGTGATCTCCTGGCGGCTCAAGCTGTTGCCCGGGTCGCCCTTGGGCTCGTCCACCCGGCCGTGCAGCGTGCGGCCATCGGTGGTTTGCACCGTGACCTTGCCGATCCAGCGCTGCGGGTAGGCGGTGTCCACCTCGGTGTCCAGCACCATCCGCACCTTCTCGCGCAGCGCCACAGTGTCCGGGGCCAGGAAGTGGCTGTCGAATTCGGTCAAACCCGCATGGCCAAAGCGCGCGGCCAGGGCCAGCACGGTGCCCATGGAGAACTTGCTCTGGTGCACCGTGCTGGGCTGCACCACGGGGCCCAGCACATCGATGGCGCCCTGGTGCACATGGCAGGTCACCTGGGCCAGGTCGGCGGGCTGCAAATGGTTGTGTTGCATCACCTGCAGCAGCGCATCGGCGGCCGGGTGGGTGTGGCGGCAGGAGGCATGCCACTTGAAACTGGTTTCGGCCGTGGCCCAGCGTGTGCCCAGGCCGTCGCTCAGCTTCGCGGGATGGGCGTCCGTGCTCATGCCGGCGGCCAGGCCCTGTGGCCCGGTGAAGATGTCCTGCGCGCCGGTGAAGCCATCCTGGGCCAGGTAGGCCGCCATCAGGCCGGCCGCGGCGGCGTGCGCGGTGTGCAGCTGCTTGCTGTCTGCGGCGGTGCGCAAAAACTCCCACAAGCCCGCCGACTGCGTGCCGGCCGAACCGAAGGCGTGCTGCATCTGCGCCGGTGTCAGGCCCAGCAGGTGGCCGACGGCGGCGGCCGCGGCCAGCGTGCCGGCGGTGGCCGTGGTGTGGAAGATGCGGTAGTGGCTGCGCCCCAGGAACTCGCCCACGCGGATGCCGACTTCATAGCCGGCCACGCAGGCGGCCATCAGCTGCGCGCCGCTGGCGCCCAGGCTCTGGGCCACGGCTAGGGCCGGCGGGAAGACCACGGCCGCGGGGTGGAACACCGAGCCGTTGTGCACATCGTCCTGCTCGGCCACGTGTGCGGCGGCGGCATTGGCCAGCGCGGCCATCATGGGGGAGGTTGTGGTGCTTTGACCCACCACTTCACATGGCCCCGATGCCGGGCCCTGCGACAGCGCAAAGCGCGCAATGCTGTGCACCGGGCGGGCGTTCTGACCGGCCAGCACGGAGCCGAACCAGTCCACCCACAGGTCCTCGGCCTTGCGCTGCACAGGCTCTGGCACATCGTCCCAGCGCAGCTGGGCGGCAAAGGTGGCCAGGGGATGGATCTGGATGGCAGTTTCTTGCTTCATAAGTTCTCCAGTGCAGGCAGGGCTTGCGATGACTGCTATGTTTTGTGCATCAGGCATCAGGCATCAGGCATCAGGCATCAGGCATCAGGCATCAGGCATCAGGCATCAGGCAGCGGCCAGCGCGGCGATCTGCTCGGCGCTCCAGCCCAGCTCGGCCAGGATGCTGGCGTTGTGCTGGCCCACGGCGGGAATCGGGTCCATGCGGTAGTCGAAGGCGCTGTTCACGCCGGGTGGCAGCAGGGCCGGGACCTCGCCTGCGGGCGTGCCCACGGTGCGCCAGCGCTGGCGCGCCTGCAGCTGCGGGTGCTGCCACAGGTCGGCCATGTCGTTGACGCGGGCGTTGGCAATGCCGGCGGCCTCCAGCCGCTCCACCACCTGCGCCGCCGTCAGCGCGGCAAAGGTCTGCAGGATCAGCGCCTGCAAGGCTTCGCGGTGGGCGTTGCGGTGGGCGTTGCTGTCAAAACGGGCGTCGGTGGCCACTGCGGGCTGCTGCAGCACGGTGTCGCAAAACGCCTTCCATTCGCGCTCGTTCTGCAGGCCCAGCATCACGGTCTTGCCGTCCCCGGCGACGAAGGGGCCGTAGGGGTAGATGCTGGCGTGGCTGGCACCGGTGCGCGGCGGCGGTGGCGCGCCGTCGTAGGCGTAGTACAGCGGGTAGCCCATCCACTCGCCCATGGCTTCGAGCATGGACACGTCGATGTGGCTGCCGCTGCCCGTCTTGCCGCGCAGCAGCAGGGCCGACAGGATGTTGGTGTAGGCGTACATGCCCGCGGCGATATCGGCCACTGAGATGCCGGATTTGCTGGGCGTCTCCGGCGTGCCGGTGACGGACAGGAAGCCGGCCTCGCTCTGGATCAGCAGGTCGTAGGCCTTCTTGTCGCGGTAGGGACCATCGGCGCCATAGCCGCTGATGTCGCAGACGATGAGCTTCGGGTTGTGCGCCTTCAGGGCCGCGTACGACAGGCCCATGCGCGCGGCCGCGCCGGGCGCCAGGTTCTGCACCAGCACGTCGGCGGTCTTCAGCAGTTCCAGCAGCGCCTGCTTGGCCTGGAGCTTCTTCACGTCCAGCGCCAGGCTTTCCTTGCTGCGGTTGATCCAGGTGAAGTGCGAGGACTGGCCCTGCACCCGCTGGTCATAGCCGCGCGCAAAGTCGCCGCTGCCGGGCCGCTCCACCTTGATGACGCGCGCCCCCAAATCGGCCAGCTGGCGCGTGCAAAACGGTGCGGCCACCGCGTGTTCCAAAGAGACGACGGTGATGCCGTCAAGAGGTCGAATCATGTGCAATCCAATATCCGAAGTGGGCCTGCAATGCGGCGCAGCCGCTCAGGGGGTTGTCCATGTCAGAAAGAACGGGGCAGGCCCAACAGGTGCTCGGCCACGTAGGAATAGATCAGGTTGGTGGAGATCGGCGCCACCTGGTACAGGCGCGTCTCGCGGAACTTGCGCTCCACGTCGTACTCGCAGGCAAAGCCGAAGCCGCCGTGGAACTGCAGGCAGACGTTGGCCGCTTCCCAGCTGGCCTTGGCCGCCAGGTACTTGGCCATGTTGGCCTGGGCCCCCATGGCTTCGTGCGCGTCGAACAGCTCGCAGGCCTTCCAGCGCATCAGGTTGGCGGCTTCCAGTTCGATGAAGCTCTCGGCAATCGGGAACTGCACACCCTGGTTCTGGCCGATGGGGCGGCCAAACACGTTGCGGTCCTTGACGTACTGGGTCACGCGGTCCATGAACCAGTAGCCGTCGCCGATGCACTCGGCGGCGATCAGCGTGCGCTCGGCGTTCAGTCCGTCGAGGATGTACTTGAAACCCTGGCCCTCCTGGCCGATGAGGTTCTCTGCGGGGATCTCCAGGTCCTCGAAGAACAGCTCGTTGGTCTCGTGGTTGACCATGTTGGGAATGGGGCGCACGGTCATGCCCTTCTTTTCCGCTTCGCGCAGGTCGACCATGAAGATGGACATGCCTTCGCTCTTCTTCTTCACCTCGGCCAGCGGCGTGGTGCGCGCCAGCAGGATCATGAAGTCGCTGTGCTGGATGCGGCTGATCCAGACCTTCTGGCCGTTGATGACGTAGCGGTCGCCTTTCTTGACGGCGCTGGTCTTGATCTTGGTGGTGTCGGTGCCGGTGGTGGGCTCGGTCACGCCCATGGACTGCAGGCGCCATGCACCCGAGGCAATCTTGGGCAGGTACTTCTGCTTTTGCGCCTCGGAGCCGTGGCGCAGCAGCGTGCCCATGTTGTACATCTGGCCGTGGCAGGCGCCGGAGTTGCCGCCACAGCGGTTGATCTCTTCCATGATCACGCTGGCCTCGGTCAGGCCCAGGCCCGAGCCGCCGTACTCCTGCGGGATCAGCGCGGCCAGCCAGCCGGCTTCGGTCAGTGCGTGGACGAACTGCTCGGGATAGGCGCGCGCCTCGTCCACCTTGCGGAAGTACTCGTCGGGGAAGGCCTGGCACAGGTCGCGGATGGCGTCGCGGATCTCGTGGTGGTTGTGGGAGAGGGTTTTTTCGATCATGGCGGTTTCAAGCGTTTTGGGCCTGCAGCGCTTGTCCGGCAAGCGCTGGCAGCTCCTGTTTTGGATGTGTCAGGCCAGGGTGGCGGTGGCCTGCATGGTCAGCCAGCCTTCGTGGTCCTGGGCCCACAGCTCGATGGTCTTGCCGTCGGCCGAGGGCTTGCCATGCACGCTGAAGGCGTGCAGGTCGAAGGTGGGGCGCACGGCCTTGAAGCTGAAGCTCTGCACCTGGGCCTGGGGCAGGCTGCGGCGCAGCAGGTCGATCAGCAGCGTGGCGATCAGCGGGCCGTGCACGATCAGCCCGGGGTAGCCTTCCACCTCGGTCACGTACTTGCGGTCGTAGTGGATGCGGTGGCCGTTGAAGGTCAGCGCCGAGTAGCGGAACAGCAGCACATCGTCCGGCGTGATCACGCGCGACCAGCTTTGCTGGCCGTCCAGCAGCGGGCGCACGGGCACGGGGGCCGCATCCCCGGGCTGCGCGGCGGCGCGGTAGACGATGTCGTGCTCCTCCGTCAGGGAGACACCCTGGGCGTTGCGGAACTGGTGCTCCACCAGCACAAACAGCAGCTCGCCCGAGCGCCCGGCCTTGTGCGTCACCGAGCGGATGGTGGACACGCGCTCCACCGCCTGCCCGACCTGCAGCGGGTTGGCCGTGTCCCAGCGCAGGCGCCCGCCGGCCCACATGCGGCGTGGCAGGGGCACGGGCGGCAGGAAGCCGCCGCGTTGCGGGTGGCCGTCGGGGCCGATCTCGCTCTGGCGGGCGTGCGGCAGAAAGTACAGCCAGTGCCACAGGGGCGGCACGGCCGTGCCGGCGTGGGGCGCGGGGTCGTCGCGGTCCAGCGTGGCCGACAGCGCACGCAGCGGCGCGGCGGTGACGGTGTCGGGCGTGGTCTCGGACTTGCCTTGCCAGGATTGCAGATGGGCCAGCAGGGCGGGGTCGATTTGGGGTGTCACAGCGTGGTTCATGCGGCGTTCTCTCCATCAGGCACGCGGCCTGGAGCAGGGGGTGTTGCCGCCATCTTCTGGCGCCGCCAGGCTTTCTACAATCACAGCTTTTGGGAGCAAGCCTTCGGTTTTTCAAAAGCCAGGCGCACCCTGGTATTAACCCGGAATCACCATGCGCCTTGAATTGAAAGACTTCCAGCTGTTCCTGCAGGTGGCCAAAAGCGGCAGCCTCACCAAGGCGTCGGAGCAATCCCACCTGTCACTGGCGGCCACCAGTGCACGCATCAAGGCGATGGAGGAAGAGGCCGGCATGCCTTTGCTGATTCGAGAGGCTCGCGGCGTGCGCCTGACGCCGCCGGGCGAGGCTTTCCTGTTCCACGCCCGGGCCATGCTGCAGCAGGCCCAGCAGCTGCAGTCCGAGTTGCAGGAATATGGCGCCGGCCTGCGCGGCCATGTGCGGGTCTTTGCCAACACCACGGCGGTGACGGAGTTCATGCCCGACATCCTGGCCGCCTACCTGATGGCGCACCCGCACATCAGCGTGGACCTGCAGGAGCGCCCGAATGCCGCGATCGCCAGCGACATCCGTGAAGGCCGCGCGGACCTGGGCATCATCGCCGGCGAGGTCGACACGCACGGCCTGCGCAGCCTGCACTTCAGCACCGACTGCCTGGTGCTGGTGGCGCCCAACGATGCGCGCTGGCAGGGCGTGGCTGCGGTGGCCTTTGCCGAGGTGCTGCATGAGCGCTTCGTGGGCATGCACCGCAGCAGCACGCTGCAGACCTTCCTGAGCCAGGTCGCCCAGCAGTTGGGGCAGACGCTCAAGCTGCGCATCCAGGTCTCGAACTTCGATGCCATGTGCCGCATGGTCGCGGCCGGGGTGGGCGTGGCGGTGGTGCCGGAAAGCGCGGCCCTGCGCAGCACCGCCGATGGCCAGCTGTGCCGCATCGCACTGAGCGACGCCTGGGCGGTGCGCCCGCGTTACATGCTGGTGCGCGAAGGCGTGGCGCCGGCCAGCCATGTGCAGGAACTGATGGCCGCCGTGCAGCGCCACCACGCGGTCCCGCCCGCCTGAGTCAGCGGCGCTGGGCGCGGTCCACGGACCACAGGTAGTTCATTTCGGCGCAAAAGGGCTGGGCGCACAGGGCGCGGCCCTGGTACTGGCAGCCGGCGCGGTTGCAGAACAGCGATTGCTCGTTGGCGTTTTTCTGCTGCTTGCGGCCCTGGCCTTCGGCCTGCGCCTGGGCCATCAGCAGCCAGGGGTCGGTGGCCTTGTGCTGCAGCATGGCCTGCACCTCCTGCGGCACCAGGTGGGCGGGCAGATAGACCGACGCGGCCTGCGCGCTCTGCACGGCCTGGGCCAGAGGCTGAAACTCCAGCTGCAGGATGGCGCTGGTGCGCATGGCCTGGGCGGCGGCCGCGGCCGGTGTGCCGGGCAGCACCTGCGGCTGCATCACCAGGCCCATGCTGCCGCTGCTCAACTGCTGCACGCTGCCGGCAAACGGTAGCTGCAGCAGGCCCGCCAGGCTGGGCATGCCTGCCGGGGTGGATGGCCCCGCCCAGGCGATGGGCAGCGCAGCACCGGTGGGGGTCGCGCCAGGGCCTTCGGCTGGACGCGGCAAGGCCGCCCCCAGGGCCGCCTGGGCCTGGGCCCAGGCCACCGGCACGCGCAGCGACAGCGTGAAAGCACGTTCGCCATCCGTGCCCTGCACCACCCCTTGTTGCACCAGCCAGTTCTGCAGGCTGGGCAGGCGGATGTCGGCCGTGGCCGTCGCAGCCGCCTGGGCGGCCTGTGGGGGGGCGGCCAGGGCGGGCGGTGCGCCCTCTGCCGCCGCGGCCTGCCCGGCCAGTTGCAGCACGGCATTGGCCAGGGCCGTGGGCCAGGCCTGCAGGCTGACCAGCTGCTGCGGCAGCGGCTGGCTGGCGGTGGCGTTCTGCAGCAGGGCGGTCACGAAGGCCTGCAGCTGCGGGCTGACCCCGGCGGCCGGCCAGTTGCCGGGCAGGGTGGCGCTGCCGGCTGGAATCTGGGTGACCAGATTGGCCACCAGCTGGTGGAAGGCGTCGAGCTTGACGGCCAGCTGTGCCTGGGGCGACAGGTTGACGGTCTGTGCCAGGGCCGCCTGCACGGCGGCCACCACCGGTGCCACCTGGGCCGCACTGGCCGGGGCCGTGACACTGCTGGTGGCTGTGGTGGCTGTGGTGGCTGTGGTGGCTGTGGTGGCTGGGGTCGTCGGCGGCGCTGGGGGTGCCGGGGTCGCCGGCGTGCCGGTGTTGGCCGGTGGCGGCAAGCCCTGGGCGGCCGCTGCCGCACCAAAGCCCGCACCGCCCGTGCTGGCGCCGGGGGGCGTGACGGGGGGGGCCGCCAGGGGCGGGGTGCTGCTGGAGGGGGGAAGGGCTTGGGTCACGCGCCGACTGTAGTGCAAAACCCGGCGTGCCCGTGCACGGCCGGGGGCCGCATACGTCGGTGGCTCAGAGCTGGATGTTGGCCTGCCGGATGATGGCGGCGTTGTTGCGGCTTTCCTGCTGCAGCAGGGCGGCAAATTCCTGCGGGCTGTGGTGCAGGGCCACGTTGTCGGTGCTGCGCAGCGTGTGCTGCACGTCTGCGGCGGCCAGGGCGCGCTGCACCTCCTGGTTCAGCCGGGCCACGATCTCGGGGGGCGTGCCGGCGGGCGCCATGAAGCCAAACAGCGAGGTCAGGTTGGCCGCGGGCACGCCAAGTTCGGCCAGCGTCGGCACCTGGGGCTGGTTGGGCGCACGCTGCGGGCCGGTGGTGGCCAGCACGCGCAGGCGGCCTTGTTCGATCAGGCCGTTGATCGTGCCAAAGGGGTTGCCCAGCATGACCTCGAAGTGGCCGCCGGCCGCATCGTTCACGGTCTGGCCCACGCCCTTGTAGGGGATGTGGGTGAAGCGGGCGCCGGTCTGGGCCTGGATCTGCTCCAGCATGATGTGCCCGACCGAGCCCATGCCCGAGGTGGCCATGCGGATGCTGCCGGGCTGGGCCTTGGCGCGCGCCAGCAACGCCTGCCAGCTGGTGGCCGACAGGGCGCTGGTGCCCAGCACGTAGACCGGCGAATACATCATCGGGGCCACGGCCACGATGTCCTTGAACGGGTCGTAGGGCAGCTTGCCCAGGTGGGGCGACAGGGTCAGCGGGCTGATGGCGCTCAGGGCCAGGGTGTAGCCGTCGGCCGGGGCGCGGGCCACGTCGGCCATGCCCAGGGTGCCGCCGGCGCCGCCCTTGTTCTCCACCACCAGGGCCTGGCCCAGCTGCTGGCCCAGGTGTTCGGCCAGCTTGCGGCCCACGCTGTCGGTGACGCCGCCGGCGGCGTAGGGAATCACCACGCGCACCGGGCGGGTGGGCCAGGCGGCTTGTGCCAGCACGCTGCTGGGCAGACCCAGGGCGGCGGCACTGACGGAGAGGAACTGGCGGCGATCGATCATGCGGGGACTCCTTGGTGCGGGGTGGGGCAGACAGGCATGCTGGCGCACCGCGGTCACCCCCTCAAGAGGGTGGACCCGGGGCCGCCAGCCGGTGCCCCTCTCAAGCAAGGACAGTGCCGCGCCGCGCGGTCAGGGCGTGCGCCCCCAGGGGGCGTGCTGGCGCAGCCCCTGCACGAAGTGCTGCGCCGCCAGGCCCAGCGGCCGCTGTTGGGACCACACCCAGTCGACGAACAGGCGCGTGCCGTTGCTCAGGTTCTGCATGGGGATCTCCAGCAGCGTCTGTGCCGCGATGTGCGATTCCACCAGGCCCTTGGGCAGCCAACCCCAGCCCAGGCCAGCGCTGATGAGCTGCAGCGCCGCCTGGTGGCTGTCGGTGCGGCACAGCTGGCGCGAGAAGACGAAGCGCGGGTCGGTCTGCTGCAGGTCGCGGCTGGCGACCAGCACCTGGCGCTGACCCAGCAGGTGGTCCACGCTCAGGCGCGCGCCGGCGCCGTGCAGGGCCTGCTGTGCCTGCCACGGGGCGAAGTGCGGGGCCATCACGGCCACCAACACCTCGTGGCCCATCTCCTGGAAGTCCTCGCGGCCGTCCAGGCTGCTGCGCTCGAACACCAGGGCCAGCTGGGCCCGGCCGGCGTGCAGCAGCTCCAGCGCATCGGCCTGCGGGGCGACCAGCACTTCCAGCGCCAGGGCCGGGTAGCGCTCGGTCACCGGGCGCAGCGCGTCGGCCCAGGGGGTGGTCAGCAGCTCCGGGGCAATCGCCAGCGTCAGCCGCTCTTCCAGCCCCTGGTGCAGGGCCAGGGCCTGCTGGTTCAACTGCTGCAGCTGCTGGGCCAGCAGCCGGGCCTGGGGTTCCAGGGCGCGCGCGGCGGCCGTGGGCGTGGGCTCGCGGCCCCGGCGGTCGAACAGCTGCAGGCCCAGTTCGGCCTCCAGCTGGCCCACGGCCATGCTGACGGCGGAGGGCACGCGCCCCAGCTGGCGCGCGGCGGCCGAGAACGAGCCGGTGTCGAGCACGGCCAGGAACAGCGGCACTTGTTCGGGGGGGAAGGGCATGGCTGACCTATCAATAAAACTGAAATAACCTAACTTTTGCTGTCAATTTTATGAACATACACTGCGCCGCATGTCTGTTTCTTCCGTGTCTTCTACCGTGTCCGTTGCTTCCCAGGCCGTGGGCCTGCAAGGCGCCAAGCGCCGCATCGTGTTTGTCGGTCTGTACGAGCTCATCGCCATCGTGGCCTCCAGCCTGCTGTTCATGGCCATCGGCCAGGGCGCGGGCAGCTCTGGCGCGATGGCCGTGGTGGCCTCGACCCTGGCCATCCTGTGGAACCTCAGCTTCAACTGGCTGTTCGAGCGCTGGGAGGCCCGCCAGGCCACCCGGGGCCGCTCGGTGCTGCGCCGCGTGGTGCATGCCGTGGGATTCGAGGGCGGCCTGGCGCTGATCCTGATCCCGCTGATGGCCTGGTGGTTCGGCATCTCGCTGTGGGAAGCCACGGTGCTGGAGGCTGGCTTGCTGGTGTTCTTCCTGATCTACACCTACGTCTTCAACTGGTGTTTCGACCGTGTCTTCGGCCTGCCGGCCTCGGCCCAGGTGCTGGCGCCCCAGGCGTGATCTCCGTTTTTGATAGCTGCTGGCGCTGACTGCATCAGCGCTGGTGGCCCAAAACACCTTCCATCGCCCGCCAGCGCCCCCGCCGTCACCGGGCATAGCGCATGCAGGCTGCCGCAATCCGCCGCAGCCCTCTAAAATCATGGGCTTCGCCCCAAGGAGCGCTGCAGCAGCGCGCGAGCCAGTGATTGGCTGCGCTGTCAGGCTTGGGGCCTGCGGCTGTTGTGCAGCAGCCGCCACTGCAACGGCGTTCACCTGTTCCCACGATTGACTGAGTTTTTTCACACAGGTGAGTGCGATGACCGTTGCTGCCCCCGTTTCTATTCCTCCCATGCGCCTGTCGGGCCTGGAGCCCGTGTTCATCGGCGAGGACACGCTGTTCGTCAACGTGGGCGAGCGCACCAACGTCACCGGCTCCAAGGCGTTTGCGCGCCTGATCCTCAACGAGCAGTACGAGGAAGCCCTGGCCGTGGCGCGCCAGCAGGTGGAAAACGGCGCGCAGATCATCGACGTGAACATGGACGAGGCCATGCTGGACAGCAAGGCCGCCATGGTGCGCTTTTTGAACCTGATCGCCTCCGAGCCCGACATCGCCAAGGTGCCGGTGATGGTGGACAGCTCCAAGTGGGAGGTGATCGAGGCTGGCCTGCGCTGCCTGCAGGGCAAGGGCATTGTCAACTCCATCTCCATGAAGGAAGGCGTCGACGAGTTCAAGAAGCACGCCAAGCTGGTCAAGCGCTACGGCGCGGCCGCTGTGGTGATGGCGTTTGACGAGAAGGGCCAGGCCGACACCTTTGCGCGCAAGATCGAGATCTGCGAACGCGCCTACCGCATCCTGGTCGATGAAGTCGGCTTTGCGCCCGAGGACATCATCTTCGACCCCAACATCTTTGCCGTGGCCACCGGCATCGAAGAGCACAACAACTACGGCGTCGATTTCATCGAGGCCGTGCGCTGGATCAAGCAGCACCTGCCCGGTGCCAAGGTGTCCGGCGGCGTGTCCAACGTCTCGTTCTCCTTCCGCGGCAACGACCCCGTGCGCGAGGCCATCCACACCGTGTTCCTGTACCACGCGATTGCCGCCGGCATGGACATGGGCATCGTCAACGCCGGCATGATCGGCGTCTACGACGACCTGGAGCCCACGCTGCGCGAGCGCGTCGAGGACGTGGTGCTGAACCGCCGCCCCGATGCCGCCGAGCGCCTGCTGGAGATTGCCGACAGCGCCAAGGGCGCCGCCAAGGACGACAGCAAGAAGCTGGAATGGCGCGGTACGCCCGAGGCCCCCAAGACCGTGGGCGAGCGCCTGGCGCACGCGCTGGTGCACGGCATCACCGACTTCATCACCGAGGACACGGAAGAGGCCTACCAGCAGGTGCTGGCCAAGGGTGGCCGTCCGCTGCACGTGATCGAAGGCCCGCTGATGGACGGCATGAACATCGTGGGCGACCTGTTCGGCGCCGGCAAGATGTTCCTGCCCCAGGTGGTCAAGTCCGCGCGCGTGATGAAGCAGGCCGTGGCCCACCTGGTGCCCTACATCGAGGAAGAAAAGCGCCAGCAGGAAGCTGCCGGCCTGGACGTGACCAGCAAGGGCAAGATCGTCATCGCCACCGTCAAGGGCGACGTCCACGACATCGGCAAGAACATCGTCACCGTGGTCCTGCAGTGCAACAACTTTGAGGTCATCAACATGGGCGTGATGGTGCCCTGCCACGAGATCCTGGCGCGCGCCAAGGCTGAGGGGGCCGACATCATCGGCCTGTCCGGCCTGATCACCCCCAGCCTGGAAGAGATGCAGTACGTCGCCGGCGAGATGCACAAGGACGACTACTTCCGCATCAAGAAGATCCCGCTGCTGATCGGCGGCGCCACCTGCTCGCGCGTGCACACCGCCGTGAAGATTGCGCCCAACTACGAAGGCCCGGTGGTCTATGTGCCCGATGCCTCGCGCTCGGTCAGCGTGGCGCAAAGCCTGCTGGGCGAGGGCAAGCAGGCCTATCTGGATGAGCTGGGCGCCGACTACGACAAGGTGCGCAGCCAGCACGCCAACAAGAAGAAGACCCCGCTGTGGCCCCTGGCCCAGGCCCGCGCGAATGCCGCCGTGGTGGCCCACACCCCCGTGGTGCCACGCGTGCTGGGCCGTCGCGTGTTCAAGAACTTCGACCTGGCCGAGATCGCCAGGTACATCGACTGGGGCCCGTTCTTCCAGACCTGGGACCTGGCCGGCCCCTACCCCGCCATCCTGCAGGACGAGATCGTCGGCGAGCAGGCGCGCAAGGTGCTGGCCGATGCCCAGGCCATGCTCAAGAAGATCATCGAAGGCCGCTGGCTGCAGGCCAACGGCGTGATGGGCCTGTTCCCTGCCAACCGTGTGGGCGACGACATCGTGTTCTACACCGACGAGTCGCGCAGCCAGGTGCTGACCACCTGGTATGGCCTGCGCCAGCAGACCGAAAAGCAGGCCGTGGACGGCGTGCTGCGCCCCAGCCGCTGCCTGAGCGACTTCGTGGCCGCCAAGGATTCTGGTATTGCCGATTACGCTGGCCTGTTCGCCGTCACGGCCGGCATTGGTGCCGAGAAGAAGGACAAGGAATTCGAAGCCGCGCTGGACGACTACAGCGGCATCATGTTCAAGGCCTTGGCCGACCGCCTGGCCGAAGCCTTTGCCGAGTGCCTGCACGAGCGCGTGCGCAAGGACCTGTGGGGCTATGCCGCCGATGAGCAGCTGAGCAACGAACAGCTGATCAAGGAGCAGTACCAGGGCATCCGCCCCGCGCCCGGCTACCCCGCCTGCCCGGACCACACGGCCAAGATCGACCTGTTCCAGGTGTTGCAGGCCGAAGAGATCGGCATGACGCTGACCGAAAGCCTGGCGATGAACCCCGCCTCCAGCGTCAGCGGCTTCTACATCGGCAACCCCGAGGCCAGCTATTTCAACGTGGGCCAGATCGGTGAAGACCAGCTGGCCGACATGGCCGAGCGCCGTGGCATGGACATCGACGCATTGCGCCGTTTCCTGGCGCCGAATTTGGGGTGATATTGCCCAGATCTAAAAAAGGCCGCGTCAGCGGCCTTTTTTAGAGTTGTCAACTTTCAATCTTATGCTTTTCTAATAATTTTGACTTCAGCACATGTGCATTGACTTGATACTTTTCATTAATGTCTACCACTATATCAAGTAACCAATCTGGTGCTGTTGGTGATAGAAAAACATTTAGATTAAGTAAATCTAATTCAATTTGAATTTTTATTCCAGTTAAATCTGAAAATTCTTTATATTTCTCATCTGCACTCCAAATCAATGCTCTGCATTCATTTTCATGAGAAAATGAATCTCTTTTGTGCATTGGGTAATTGAATGAATTATTAAATCCTATTGCGCTTTCGCTATAATTTTTATACTGAACCTTGCCCAATCCAACGTTCTCAGGCAAGCTAATTTTTAATTTGTTATAAGTTGTTCTAACGGCAATTTGGCTTCCATAAAGCTTCCACATTGCTTCTGACTCTGAATTATTCATGTGCCAACAATTGGCAAAGAATTATTTGGGGTGGTTCTTTAGATTTTTTATTATGGATGAGACAAAATTTTTAGGTAATGGATATTTTTCACCATTCTCATCAAAAAATTCCATTTCATGAATATGGTCCAATATAATATTGTCTGGACGTCCTTCGTATGGATCATCAAATTGATCTAATCTTGTGAAATATAAACTTCTATCTTTGATAAAAGAAATATATTTTGCAATGTCCATATAACGCCAGATCCAAATATCTGGATTACTCGGCTGAAGGAAAGATGGGTGCGATGTATCTGCTGCCATTTAAATTACCGGATAAGAAGCCTCACCCCATACTGCTTCCGGATGGGCCATCATGATCTCCACCACCACGGGCACGATTTGGCCCATGAGGTTGGCGCAGTCCTGCACCTGGGCGCGATTGGTGGTGCTGTTCCAGGTGGCGCCGCCATGCATCAATTGGTTGCGCAGGGTGTAGATGCGCTGGAAGACCAGCGCCAGCAGTTCGGGCGTGTGGCCCTGGGCCAGCAGGATGGCGGCTTTGCGCTGGCCGGCGGCCAGGCGTTCCTGCCAGGTGGTGGCATCGATCTCACCGCGCTGGAAGCTCCAGAACGATTCAAAGACATAGGGGTTGTCCAGCAGGATGCGAATCGGGCCGCTGAAGCTGTGCCACACCAGATCGTCGAGCTGCCGGTGGGCGTCCAGCCCATGCAGCTTGTGCAGAAAGGCTCGAAAGCTGTCCTGCTCGGACAGGCGTTGCTGGGATGGAATGTCTTGCGCATAGGCGGCGTTGAAGGCAATCCACAGGAAGATAAAGCGGGCGTCGGGGTCGTCGCACTGCGCCGCGCGCTGCAGCCAGCTGAGGGCGCGGTGCACGCGCAGGTTCAGCCCTGCGGGCAGGCCGTCGCGCGTGGCACGGTGGCGGTCTTTGAGTGTGGCGTGGATGGCCTGCATCGTCCCCTCCTGGATGGTTGGGGCGCAGCTTAGCGGGGCCGGCGCTAGGCGAGCAACGACTTACCGCATGGACGGTGTCGCGGTGGTGCAAGTTGTGGGCGCTGCGGTGGGCTGAAAAAGAGAGCTGCTGGCGCTTGCTGTACAAGCGCTGCAGTCCAAAAAGGCTTGCAACTTGCAGGCGCCCACCCGCAGGCCGGCTCAGTACGGTGCCAGCTGGATGTTGGCGTGTTCGTCGTGCCGGCCGGTGGTGCTGAGCAGGCGGCGGCCCTGGGCGTCCTGGACGATGAAGCGCACGGGGTCCTGCGGGTCGCGGATGGCGGTCAGGGCCACTTCGCGCACTTGCTGGCCCGACAGGATGACGCCGGTGGCGCGCGGTTCGTGCGGGGGGAAGATCAGGCAGGAGTTGCCGGTCAGCTGGCCCTGGGCGCACTGCGAGGTGCCGTAGAGCTTGGCGGGCTTGCCCAGGTATTCGATATCGATCCCGGGTGGAAACATCAGGGTCTCAGGCAGGGCGCGCTCGTCAAAGCACCCGGACAGAACGAACGCAGCGGCCAGTGCCGCCGAATGTGGCAAACGCATGAACAATTTCTCTTGGCAGCACGACTGAAACCGTTTTCAGCCCGATGGCAGCTGCGCGGGGCAGGCCTCGAAGTACCAAAGTTTAACAATTGTTACTGCATGCAAGCGAATGTGTGGCGTCGGCGCGCCGGCCTGCGTGTCCCCTGCGTGTCTGGCGGGGGCGACACCATGGGCCGATGCGGTGCCGCCAGGGCGGTCGCTGGGGACGAGGCGCGTGCCTTACGGCGACAGGCTGGTCTTGCGCAGGCGGTAGGCCGGGGTGCTGGTCAGCGCGGCGCCGGTGTGGCGGTCGCGCAGTTCGATCCAGCCTTCGGCCACAAAGAAGCGGTAGGCCGGGGGCTCGGCCTCCTGGCCCAGCGTGACCATGCTGCCGGCGGGCGGGTCGAAGCGGAAGGGGCCCTGGTAGGTCTGGGCCGGTGTGGGCTCGGCATCGCCGCCCAGGCGGCGTTCGCGCACCACGGCGGTCTGGTCGGCGCGCAGCTGCACGCTCATGGCAATGCCGGGGCAGCCGTTGCAGGGCAGGATGGCCTGGTAGGTGCCGGCCCAGTCCAGCATGGTCTGCGGCACGTCCCCCAGCGGGCCGCGGCCCAGCAGGTCGATGCGCGGCGGCGGCACGTTTTCGGTGGGGGGCGGGCTCTGGCAGCCGGCCAGCAGGGCCGCCGTGGCCAGCGACAGCAGAAGGGCCCGGCGGGCGGTGGGGTGGTGCGTCATGGGCAGGAACGATAGCGTTTTTTAATGGTGCTTGTGGCCATGCTAGGGACAATGGCCGTGCTGCCTATCGCCCCGGCCAGTGAAAGCATGTAGGCCATTTCTTACCCCTGCACAGGAGCATTCCATGAGCCAAGCCACCCGCGGCTATGCCGCACAGTCGCCCACCAGCCCGCTCGGGCTGTTCCATTTTGTGCGGCGCGACCCGCGTCCCGAGGACGTGGTGATCGACATCCTCTACAGCGGCGTGTGCCACTCGGACCTGCACACGGCGCGCAACGACTGGGGGGGCACGGTCTATCCCACGGTGCCTGGGCACGAGATCATCGGCCGCGTGCGCGCCGTGGGCAGTGCGGTGCAGCGTGTCCAGCCCGGTGACGTGGTCGGCGTGGGCTGCATGGTGGACAGCTGCCAGGCCTGCCGCGCCTGCGCCAAGGGCTGGGAGCAGTACTGCGAGCGCGGCGCCACCTACACCTACAACAGCGTCGACCGCGTGGATGGCAGCCCCACTCAGGGCGGCTATGCGGAACAGATCGTGGTGCGCCAGGAATTCGTGCTGAAGGTGCCCGGTGGGCTGGACCTGGCCGGTGCGGCGCCGCTGCTGTGTGCCGGCATCACCACCTGGTCGCCCCTGCGGCACTGGAAGGTGGGGCCGGTCAGCCAGGTGGCCGTGGTCGGCCTGGGCGGGCTGGGGCACATGGCCCTGAAGCTGGCCAAGGCTCTGGGGGCCGAGGTGACGCTGTTCAGCCGTTCCCCCGGCAAGGAGGCCGACGCCCGGCGCCTGGGCGCGGACCGCGTGGTCATCAGCACCGACAAGGCGCAGATGAAGGCGGTGCGCGGCCAGTTCGAGCTGATCCTCGACACCGTGCCGTATGCCCACGACCTCAATCCCTACACGCCCACCCTGGCCACGGGCGGCACGCTGGTGCTGGTGGGTTTTCTGGGCAGCCAGGAGCCGCCGCTGAACACCAGCGCCCTGGTGGTCGGGCGCAAGGCGCTAGCGGGCTCGCTGATCGGCGGGATCGCGGAGACGCAGGAGATGCTGGATTTCTGTGGCCAGCACGGCATCACCGCCGATACCGAGGTGATCGCGCTGGAGGACATCAACGCCGCTTACGAGCGCATGCTGCGCAGTGACGTGAAGTACCGGTTCGTGATCGACATGGCGCGCTTCGCGGGCCAGGGTTGAAAAGGCTTTTGCAGTCCGCGCGCGCCTGAGGGGTGAAAATCACCTCCCAGGCACGTCCCGTCTGCGCAGTCAGCTATGAAAGCTGAAAAGCTCTGTGCAGGTGCTCAGCGCTTATCCACGCCGCTTTGCTGGGCGATCACGTCCAGCACCGGCAGCGGCCATTGCTGCGCCCAGCCGGCGGCGGCCACGCCCAGCCAGGCGTACAGATCCCAGTGGGCCTGCTGGGGTGGCAGGGGCAGCCGGGTTTCGGTGGCGCCGTCGGCGCAGACCACCTGGCCGTCGCGGAGGAAGGCCACGCTGCCCTGCTGGCGGCGGTGCGACTGCAGCACAGGGTGCTGTTCATCCGGGTGCACCCAGACCACACGGCCGGGGCAAGTCAGCGCCAGGTCTTCCAGCGCGGCGTCGCCCGGGGTCAGCACGGCCGTGCCGCCGGGGCGCACGCTGCGCAGCTGGGCCGCCAGGACGCGGCGCTGCACGGCGGCGTCGGTGCCGGATTCGGGCTGGATGATGGCCAGGTCGCACTGTGCGTAGGCCCAGCCGTCCTGCACGACGGTGTCCAGGTCCTGGGCAATCACCGCGGCCGTGACGGCGCAGTGCATCAGCACGCGCTGGCCGGCCGAGGGGGCTGGGCTGGCGGGCGGCAGCATGCGCTGGGCCTGCAGGTACATGGCATTGCCGCTGGCCACGCCCGTGGTGTGGCCCTGGGCCTGCTGCCAGACGGCCAGGGTCTGCGCGATGCGCAGGCCGGTGTCGGCTTCGGCCAGGATGCCGGTCACGGGAATGCGGCCGTCGGCCGGGTGCGGGAACAGGTGGGTGCAGATGGCCTCGCCCACGGCGCGCGGCTGGCCGTGCACGGGGTACAGGTGCATAAGCAGGCTGGGGCCGGCGTTGACTTCGACGATGGCGCCGCCTTGCTCCAGCATGGGCTGGCGGATGTCCTGCAGCACCATGTCGATGCCGGCAATGTCCAGGCCGATGGTGCGCGCCGCCATGATGGCGTGGTGGGCCACGTCGGGGTGGACTTCGTCGGTGCAGTCCACGGTCAGGTTGCCGGTGCGCAGCAGCAGCACTTCCTGGCCGGCGGCGGGCACGGATTCCGGCTGCAGCTGCTGGCGCTGCAGTTCGACCAGGATCTTGGCGTTCTGCGACAGCTCGATGCGCTCCAGCGTCATGTCCACCAGGCAGCGTGGGTGCTGGTTGATCTGGGCTTCCACCAGCTCGGCCACGGTGGACTGGCCGTCGCCGACCACGCCCAGGGTCTCGCCGCGCGTGGCCGCCACCACCTGGTGGCCGACCACCAGCACGCGGTGCTCATGGCCGCGGATGCAGCGCTCCACCAGCACCTGGGTGCCTTCGCGCTTGGCCAGCTGCCAGGCGGCTTCGATCGAGGCCTGGTCCACCAGGTCCAGGCTGACGCCGCGTGCGCGGTTGCCATCCAGCGGCTTGACCACCACCGGCACGCCCAGGCGCTGGGCGATCTGCCAGGCCTGGGCCGGCGATGCGGCCAGGTCGCCCTGGGGCGTGGGAATGCCGGCATTCGCCAGCAGGCGCTTGGTCAGGGCCTTGTCCGAGGCGATGTCCTGGGCGATGGCCCCGGTCTGGTCGCTCTCGGCCGTCCAGATGCGCTGCTGCGCCGCCCCCATGCCCAGCTGCACCAGGTTGCCCTTGGGGAACAGGCGGTAGGCGGGCAGGTAGCGCTGCACGGCGGCGTTGGCGATGCAGGCGGTGCTGGGGCCCAGGCATTCCTCATCGATCACGAAGCGGATGCGGGCCAGGGCGGCAGCCCATTCGACCGCACGCTGCGTGGCGGACAGGGCCAGCAGTTCCAGGGCTTGCTGCAGCACGCAGCGGCCCAGGGCGGCCTCGCTGGCTTCCAGCACGATGGTGCCGCGCCCGTTGGACTGGGGGTGGCTTTCGCACACGCGGTCCGGCAGGGCCACGGCCTGCAGCAGGGCGTGCAGCAGTTCTTCAAGCTGGGGCCACAGGGGCGTCTCCATGTCGAGCAGCTGGGCCTCCAGCACCGGGTGCGGGCTCCACAGGTTGTTGCCCGTCCAGTGGCGGGTGCGCAGGACGTAGGCCTGCTGGCAGTTGTGCACTTTCTCGATGTGCGGGACAGAGGGGTTGAGGACGCGCATAAGCAAGCCTTCAGGGTCTGAAACGGGGGGTGTCTGCTGGCCGTGGACCGCGCTGCCAGGACCAGCAGGCGCGGTGCAGGGTACCACCGGCGGTGGTGTGCCAGCACACGGGGAAAAGGGGTGCGTTGGACGCAGGCATGGATGCAGGCAGTGGCGGGGCCAGGGGGTCAGCGGCGCTGCACCAGGGCAGGCCCATCCACGCGCAACGGCATGTGAATGTCAGTCATACGGGACTTTCCAAGCCCAGCCCACGTGCGCGGACTGCTGGCTTGCGGTGTGGGGCCTGTTCAAAAGAGCGGAGCGATGCCGCCGGGCAACCATTGTCTGCCATCGCTCCATCGGCAGAAAACAACGGGCGCCAGCTTAACAGGATGGCGGGCCATCTGGGCAACAGTCCGCCAAGGGGCGGGGTTTGCCACGCCGGGTGCAGGGGCGATGGCCGCCCGGGCCGCCGGCACAGCCGGGCTGCACCGTACACTCGCCGTGAGGCCCGGCGCGGTGCGCCCGGGCGGATTGCCGAGCGACCTTTCCATGACCACACCCCACACCCGCAACTGGCTGCAGACCCTGGTGGCCTTCGACACCACCAGCCGCAACTCCAACCTGCACCTGATCGAGCATGTGCGCGATGCGCTGGCCGCGCACGGCGTGCCGGTGCAGCTGTTCAAGTCGCCCGACGGCGCCAAGTCCAACCTGTTCGCCACGCTGCCGGCCCAGGATGGCGGCACCCAGGGCGGCATCGTGCTGTCGGGCCACACCGACGTGGTGCCGGTCGATGGCCAGCAGTGGGACACCGACCCGTTCGCGCTGACCGAGCGCGACGGCCGCCTGTATGGGCGCGGCACCTGCGACATGAAGGGTTTCATCGCCGCCGGGCTGGCCCTGGTGCCCGAGTTCCTGGCCATGCCGCGGCGCAAGCCGCTGCACTTTGCCCTGTCGTACGACGAGGAGGTGGGCTGCATCGGCGCGCCCGTGATGCTGGAGCAGCTGAAGCTGCAGGGCCAGCGCTTGGACGGCTGCATCGTGGGCGAGCCCACCAGCATGCAGCCCGTGGTGGCGCACAAGGGCATCAACGTGTGGCGCTGCAAGGTGCATGGCAAGGCGGCGCATTCCTCGCTGACGCCCAGCGGCAGCAACGCCATCGAATACGCGGCGCGCCTGATCT
Organism: Comamonas aquatica NBRC 14918; assembly: GCF_000739875.1. Classification (GTDB taxonomy): domain Bacteria; phylum Pseudomonadota; class Gammaproteobacteria; order Burkholderiales; family Burkholderiaceae_C; genus Comamonas; species Comamonas aquatica. The sequence goes on along the minus strand of NZ_BBJR01000021.1, from coordinate 62,656 downwards.
GCCGCATCCGCGACCTGGCCGAGGCCTTCAAGGCCCAGGGGCCGTACGACCCGTTCTTCGACGTGCCCTACACCACCATGACCACCAACCGCATCAGCGGCGGGATTGCGGTCAACACCATCCCCGAGCACTGCGAGTTCGCCTACGAATTCCGCAACCTGCCCGGCATGGCGCCCGACGACATCCAGGCCCAGGTGGAGGCCTATGTGCAGCAGGAGCTGCTGCCGCGCATGCGCCGCGAGTTTGCCGAGGCGCGCATCGAGTTCGAGTCGCTGGCCGGCGCACCGTCCTTCGACAGCGCCGACACCGAGGCCATCAACGTCCTGGTGCAGGCGCTGACCGGCGACCGCGAGAAGCGCAAGGTGGCCTACGCCACCGAGGCGGGCCTGTTCCAGCAGGCCGGCATTCCCAGTGTGGTCTGCGGCCCCGGCGCCATCACCGAGGCGCACAAGGCCAACGAATACGTGGAGCTGGCGCAGCTGGCGCGCTGCGAGCAGTTCCTGCGCAAGCTGGCGCAGTCGCTCTAACGAGTTGAAGTCAAAACAGGCTGTATCGCTTGCCCTGCCTGCGCGGGCAGCTATGTTTTTTCTGTGACTGGGGCGTGGCCATCCGCGGGCGGATAGACCTCGCGCACGCAGTCCAGCCAGGCCCGGGCGGCGCGTGACAGATAACCCGGCCGCCACATCAGGGCCACGTCCCAGGTGATCGCCGGGCCGACCAGCGGGCGGCTGGCCACGCGCTGCGGGTCGTACTGGGCGATGACGTGCTCGAACATCACGGCCACGCCCACGTCGGCGGCCACCAGGTGGCCGATGAAGTCCCAGTAGCGGGTCTGCAGCGTGACCCGGGGCGTGAAGCCCGCCGCCGCGCACTGCTGCAACACATGCTCGTGCAACGCGAAGTCCGAGGTGTAGAGCACCAGCGGCAGCTCGCGCAGGTCCTGCCAGCGCATCGGCAGGTTGGGGTCGGTCACGCGGTGCGCGGGCAGCACCACGCGCGTGGTCTGGCGCGCCACGGTGTAGCGTTCCACCGCCGGGTCGGGCGCATCGAACAGGCCCAGCGCCAGGTCCAGCTGGCCTTCCTGGATCATCTGGTAGTGGGCGCGCGCGCCCTGTTCGTTGACCTGCAGGTTCACGCCCGGAAAACGCTGCTGGAACCGGGCGATCACCGGCGCCATGTAGTGGCCGGCGGTGGGCATGATGCCCACCGACAGTTCGCCGCGCGTGATGTCGTCCACCTCGGCCACCTGCTGGCGCAGCAGCCGGGCCTGCTCCAGCATTTCCAGACCGCGGTCATGGACCACCTGGCCGGCGTCGGTCAGCTGCACTCCCCGGCCCTCGCGCAGCAGCAGCGGGCCGCCCAGTTCGTCCTCCAGCGCCTTGACCATCTTGCTGATGGTCGGCTGGGTCACATGCAGCGTCTCGGCCGCGCGGGTGAAGCCGTTCTGGCGCACGACCTCGATGAAATAGCGCAGGGCACGCAGGTCCATAGGGATTCCTTTATGGCATCGCTTTGATGGGAATTATTCATTTTACGAATATATGGGTAAACCCTAGACTTTGCGCCATGTCAAAGTTTTCGTTCCTGTCCGCCCAACCCTTCACCGCCCGTGCCGCGCAGCGTGCCTGGCCGCTGGCCAAGGGGGTGCTGCAGGTGGGCCTGCTCAGCGCCATCTGGGTGAGCATGGACGTGCTGCGCCAGCACTTTGGCTGGGGCATGCCGGCCGGCCTGATCGGCTTCGGCCTGCTGGCCGTGGGCCTGTTCACCGGCCTGGTCCAGGCCCGCTGGCTGCAAAGCGGCACCAACTGGCTGCTGGCCGAGATGCTGCTGTTCTTTGTGCCCGCCATGCTGGTGGTCACCGAATACCCCGACCTGATCCGCCACCAGGGCCTGCGCATCCTGGCGGTCATCGTCACCAGCACCGCCTGCGTGATGGCCGCGACCGCCCTGGCCGTGGACCGGGTCTACCGTTTCGAGCTGTGGCTGGCGCGGCGCCGGTCCTCGCGCGAGACCAGCGCGCCAGGGAGGGGCTGAGCCATGCTGTCGAACGAAGTCATCGGCGTGCTGTCCTTGCTGGCCACCGTGGCCTGCTACGCGTTCAACAAGCGCCTGTACCGCCAGCACCCGCACCCGCTGCTGATGCCCATCGTCGCCACGCCCATGGTGCTGATCGGCCTGGCCCTGCTGACCCGGGTCAGCTACCCGCAGTACATCGCCCAGACGCACTGGCTGGTGTGGCTGCTGGGGCCGACCACGGTGGCGTTTGCGCTGCCGCTGCACGAACACCGCCAGCTGCTGCGCAAGCACTGGATGTCGATCGCCACCGGCGTGCTGGTGGCCAGCACGGTGTCCATCGCCACCACCATCGCGTTTGCCGATCTGTTCGGCCTGTCCGAAGCACTGCAAAAGGGCCTGGCCGTGCGCTCCGTCACCACGCCCTTCGCCATCGAGGCCGAGAAGGTGCTGGGCGGCCCCACCGATCTGGCGGCGCTGTTCGTGCTGCTGACCGGCGTCAGCGGCATGCTGATGGGCGAGACCGTGCTGCGCCTGCTGCCGCGCGTGCGCAGCAAGCTGGCGGCCGGGGCCATCTTCGGCGGTGCGGCCCACGGCAGCGGTGTGGCCAAGGCGCGCCAGTTCGGCGAGGTGCAGGCCGTGGTGGCCTCGCTGGTGATGATGATTGCCGGCGCCGTGAATGTGCTGGCGGCGCCCTGGGTGCGGAATATATTCTTCTAAAAATATAGCTTCTAGCGCTGATGGGGCAAGCGCTAGAAGCCAATGAGGTGCTGAATTGCGTGGCGTTGCCACTCAGGCGGCGCGCAGGATCGGGGCGGGCGCGTGCATGCTGCCGGTCTTCAGGTAGCGCTGGTGCCAGGCGTAGGCTTCGTCCAGCAGGTGCGGCGTGTGCTTGCCCGGCGCCTCGCGCAGCGCGCGTTCCAGGTAGTCGGTCATCGCGGCCTGGTAGTCGGGGTGCACGCATTTCTCGATGATCAAGCGCGCGCGCTGCACCGGCGCCAGACCGCGCAGATCGGCCAGGCCCTGCTCGGTGACGATGACCTGCACATCGTGCTCGGTGTGGTCCACGTGGGACACCATGGGCACGATGCAGCTGATCTTGCCGCCCTTGGCCATGGACGGCGTCATGAAGATGGACAGGTAGGCGTTGCGCGCAAAGTCGCCGCTGCCGCCGATGCCGTTCATGATGGACGAGCCCATCACGTGCGTGCTGTTGACGTTGCCGTACATGTCGGCCTCGATCAGCGCGTTCATCGAAATCAAACCCATGCGGCGGATCAGTTCGGGGTGGTTCGAGATTTCCTGCGGGCGCAGGATGATGCGCTGGCGGTAGTACTCGATGTTGGCCAGAAAGCGCTCCATGGCGGCGGGGCTGAGCGCCAGTGAGGTGGTGGAGGCCGTATCCAGCTTGCCGGATTCCAGCATGTCCAGCATGCCGTCCTGCAGCACTTCGGTGTAGGCGTTCAGGTGGTCGAAGGGGCCGTGGTTCAGGCCGGCCAGCACGGCGTTGGCGATGTTGCCCACACCGGACTGCAGGGGCAGCAACTCGGGCGGCAGGCGGCCCACTTGCACCTCGTGCTGCAGGAAGTCAATGATGTGCTGGGCAATGCGCTGCGAGTCGGCATCGGGCGGCGTGAAGCCGGCCAGCTTGTCGCGCTGCTGTGTGGGCACCACGGCAATCACCTTGCTCAGGTCGCAGTGCAGGTAGGGGGCGCCAATCCGGTCGAACGGGTGCTCCATGGGAATCGGCTTGCGCTTGGGCGGTACGGCGGCGCCGTAGTAGATGTCGTGCATGCCCTCCAGCTCGGCCGGCTGGGCGCTGTTGACTTCCAGGATGATCTTGTCGGCCTGCTCCAGCCAGGTCTTGTTGTTGCCCACCGAGGTCGAGGGGATCAGGCGCCCGTCGGGCAGGATGCCCGCCACCTCGATCACCGCCACGTCCAGGTGGCCCAGAAAACCGAACCACACGTACTGCGCCACGTGCGAGAGGTGGATGTCGACGTACTGCATGCGGCCGTCGTTGATCTCCTTGCGCACCGTCGGGTCGGACTGGTAGGGCAGGCGGCGTTCGATGCCGTGCACCTTGGCCAGGGCGCCATCCAGCTCGGCCGAGGTGGAGGCCCCCGTCCACAGGCTGATGCGGAAGTTGCCGCCCTGCGCGTTCTGTTCTTCAATGCGGCGCGCCAGCGCCTGGGGCACGGCCTTGGGGGCGCCGGCTGGCGTGAAGCCGCTCATGCCCAGCGTCATGCCGGACTGGATCAGGCTGGCTGCCTGGTCGGCCGTCATGATGCGTTCGCGCAGGGCGGGGCACAGCACGCGGTCCGCGGGGGAAGCGTGGGTGAAAGTCGTGTGCATAGGGGCGGTCTCCACGGCGGCACTGTCGTTGCATGTGCGCCTTGTTGTCTTTTTTCGGGTTGCACCTTAGGTGGCAACCCGCAGTGAAACACAAGCCCCAGCCCAATGCCAGCGTAGTTGATCAGGGAAAACGCGGGTGGCGCAGAGGGTGCCAGCCGTGCTTTGGTCCACGCCGGGCGCCCCCAAAAACCGGCGCAGGCCAACCCCGTGGGCGCGGCGACGGCATGGGCTGACACGGGGCCGACCACGGTGGCGGTCACAATCGCCGGCATGGCCTTTGCACTTTCTCGCTGGATAGCTGGCGCGGCACGACTGGCGCGCCCCTTCACCCCGTTGATCGACGCCGTGCGGCTGTGGCTGGATGCCGACGGCCTGCGCATGAGCGCGGCCATGACCTTCTATGGCCTGCTCAGCCTGTCGCCGCTGGTCTTGCTGGTGGTCGGCCTGCTGGGCTGGTGGATGGACCGCAGCGTGGTCGAAAGCACCTTGCTGGAGCAGGTGCACGGCGTGATGGGCGAACGCGGCGCCAGCGTGGTGCAGGCGGCCATGGCCAGCGCGCAGCGGCCCGCCGAGGGGCGGCTGGCATCGCTGGTGGCCTTTGTGCTGCTGCTGTCGGGCGCCACCGGTGTGTTTGTGGAACTGCAGAACGCCCTGGACAAGCTGTGGCGCTATGGGCGCAGCGATGCCCCGCCACCGCGCAAAGTCTGGTGGAAGCTGGCCACGCTGCGCCTGCGCGGGCTGGCCTATGTGCTGGTGCTGGGCTTCTTGCTGCTGGTGACCATGCTGTTGTCCACCGCGCTGAAGCTGTTCACCCAACTGGCCGGCGCCTGGCTGGACATGGCATCGCCGGGGCTGCTCATCAGCGTGCTCAACGAAGCCGTGTCCTTTGCCGTGGTCACGGTGCTGTTCGTGGGGCTGATGCGCCTGGGTACCGGGATCCGCCCGGCGTTGCGCCACCTGGTCTGCGGCGCCGTGGTCGGGGCCGCGCTGTTCACGCTGAGCAAGCAGGCCCTGGCCTGGTACCTGTCCACGGCGGCCGTGGTCTCGGCCTATGGCGCGGCGGGGTCGCTGGTGGTGGTGCTGATGTGGATTTACGTGACGTCCGCCATCCTGCTGCTGGCCGCCAGCGTGGCCAAGGCGCTGGACCTCAGTTCTGCAGCGCCGCCCTGAGCCCGGGTGCATTTAGCGGTGCAGGTGGCCTGTCCAACATCGTCGAGAAGGCCATGGGCTCCATCGTCAAGAGCGGCAGCGCCCCCATCACGGGCGTGCTCTCGCCCGGCGAGAAGCTGCAGCGCAAGGGCCTGACCTATGCGGCCACGCCGGCCAGCGACTTCATCTTTGGCACGTTGCAGCTGGCGGCTGGCATGAACCTGCACGTGTTCACCACGGGCCGCGGCACGCCCTAAGGCCTGGCCGAGGTGCCGGTGATCAAGGTGGCCACGCGCCACGATCTGGCGCGCCGCTGGCACGACCTCATGGACATCAATGCCGGCACCATCGCCACGGGCGAGAAGACGATTGCCGACGTGGGCTGGGAGATGTTCCAGTTCATGCTGGACGTGGCCAGTGGTCGCAAGAAGACCTGGGCCGAACAGTGGAAGCTGGCCAACCAGCTGGTGCTGTTCAACCCGGCGCCGGTGACCTGAGCGCACGGCGCCGCACCCTGCAAAAAGCGCTGCCGAGGCAGCGCTTTGTTTTTGGGGGGATGCCCGGGTGTGGCCTAGCCCGCGGCGGCCACGGTCAGCGTGGCATCGATCCGGGCCAACACCTGCAAGGCCGTGGCGTGGGGGCCTTGGGGAAAGCGGCTGTTCCATTCGTGCTCGGCCAGCGGGTGCACGCTGCAGTTGCCCGGCAGGGGGGCGTTGGCGTCCAGCAGCGCATGCAGGCGCGGCACGAACACCCACTGCAGCCATTCCTCGATCTGCAGGGTGTCGTACATGAAGGGCATGGTCGATGCCAGTGCCTGTTCCGACGGCGGCTGCGCGCCCCACAAGGCGGCCGCGCGCAGTTCGGCTTCCAGTTGCTGCAGGTGGTGGCGCAAGGTGGTGGATGTATCGCTCATGGCGCCATTGTCCCCGCTTCGCCAATCCCTGACAGGTCACCGTGGTTGCCCTCATAAGGTTTCCCCGCAGGCCGCGTCAACTAGGTTACTGCGCGGGCCTTCAAACCTTCGGGGTTTGCCCGGAATTGTTCTGCACAGCGGAATTTCCCACTGTTTATTTGCAAAAGCTGGCCCTAGTCTGGACTGACAGCGGGGTGCCGGCCATCGCTGCCAACCGATCAAGGAGACAGGGATGCAGAACAACACCACGGCCGTTGGCGCAGGCGTGCGCGACGGCCACCAGGGCAGGAGGGCGTGATGGACGTTCTTTTGCAGCAAGTGCTCAATGGCCTGACATTGGGCGGTATCTACGGGCTGGTGGCGCTGGGGCTGACCCTGGTCTACGGCATCTTGCACGTGCCCAATTTCGCGCACGGTGCGTTCTACATGGTCGGTGCCTTCGTCGCCTTCCATGCGATGAACGCCTGGGGCCTGGGCTACTGGCTGGCGATGCTGGTGGCCGCAGGCGTGGTGGCGGCGATGGCCGTGGTCAGCGAGCGGCTGGTCTTCACGCCGCTGCGCAACGCCTCGGGCATCCACCCCATGGTGGCCGCCATCGGCGTGCTGCTGTTCCTGGAGGCGGCGGCCCAGGCGCTCTGGGGCGCAGATTTCCAGCGCATGCAGACGCCCTACACCAGCATCATCGACCTGGGCGGCGTGACCGCGCCGGCCCAGCGCCTGCTGATCATTGCCGCGGCCTTTGCGCTGATGGTGGCGCTGCACCTGTTCCTGACGCGGACGGTGGTGGGCTCGACCATCATCGCCATGGCGCAGAACCGCGACGGGGCCTCCATCGTCGGCATCGACGCCCAGCGCGTGGCCATGCTGACCTTTGCCATCTCCGGCGTGCTGGCGGCCGTGGCGGCCACGCTGTACGCGCCCATCAACCTGGTCTACCCGGCCATGGGCCATCTGGTGATCACCAAGGCCTTCGTGATCATCATCCTGGGCGGCATGGGCAGCATTCCCGGTGCCATCGTGGGCGGGCTGATCATCGGCTTTGCCGAGAGCTTCGGCGCCTACTACATCTCGACCGACTACAAGGACATCATCGCCTTCGTGCTGCTGGTGGTGATCCTGTCGATGCGCCCCGAGGGCCTGTTTGCAAAGAGGGGGCGCTGAGATGCAATCTTTTATCGATAGCAAACTGGCCTGGGGGTTGCTGCTGGCAGCCAGCCTGGCCTTCCCCTGGGTGGCGGGCAACGACTACCACCTGACGGTGATGAGCACGGCCTACATCTTCGCCATCGCCACGCTGGGGCTGAACCTGATCACGGGCTACACCGGCCAGCTCAACCTGGCGCATGCCGGTTTCATGGCCGTCGGTGCCTACACCGTGGGCATCCTGACCGTGGACCATGGCTGGAGCTTCTGGGCCGCCTTCCCCATGGCGGGGGTGGTGAACGTGGTGCTGGGCTATGGCGTGGGCCTGCTGTCGCTGCGGCTGAAGGGGCACTTCTTTGCCATCTTCACCCTGTGCGTGGGCTACATCATGTTCCTCATCATCGAGAAGTGGGAGGGCCTGACGCACGGCACGGTGGGCATCATGGGCATCCCCGCGCCCGAGCCAATCGGCGCCATCAGCTTCGAGTCCCCGCTGGCGCTGTACTACCTCACGCTGGGCTTTCTGGTGCTGGCCGTCTGGGCCATGCGCCGCATCGTCAAGTCGCTGCTGGGGCGCACCTTCATCGCCATCCGCAACAGCGACGAGCTGGCCGAGGCGCTGGGCATCAACCTGATGCGCAACAAGACCCTGGCCTTCATGCTCAGCGTGTTCTACGCCGGCATGGCGGGCGGGCTGTACGCGGGCTTCGTGCGCTTCATCGGCCCGGACCTGGCCGGCACGCACCACACCTTCGACATGATGATCTTCATGATCGTCGGCGGCCTGGGCACGGTGCTGGGCCCGCTGCTGGGCGCCATCGGCATGCCGTGGCTGACGCAGTCGCTGCAGTTCCTGCAGGAGTACCGCTTCATCGTCTTTGGCCCCATCCTGGTGGCGCTGGTCATCTTCCTGCCCCACGGCATCGTGGGCAGTTTTCTGGCGTGGCGCGCGCGCCGTGCGGCCAAGGAGGGCCGGCCCCATGCTCAAGATTGAACACCTGACCAAGCGCTTCGGCGGGCTGGCGGCGGTCAACGACGTCAGCACCGTGATCGAGGCCGGCAAGATCAACGCCATCATCGGCCCCAACGGTGCTGGCAAGACCACGTTCTTCAACCTGATCAGCTCCATGCACAAGCCCACCAGCGGCACCATCACCTTCAACGGGTGCGATGTGACTTCGCTGCGCCCGGACCAGGTGGCGCAGCTGGGCGTGGCGCGCACCTTCCAGGCCACGTCGCTGTTCGACAAGGCCTCGGTGCTGGACAACCTGATCGTCGGCCACCGCCTGCGCACGCGCTCCGGGCTGTGGGATGTGCTGCGCGGCTCCAGCCGCCTGCGCGAGGAGGAGCGCGTGTGCCGCGAGAAGGCGCGCGATGCGCTGGACTTCGTCGGCCTGTCGCACATCGCCCACCGCCTGGCGGGCGACATCACGCAGGAGGAGCGCAAGCGCGTGGCCTTTGCGCTGGCGCTGGCCACCGACCCGCAATTGCTGCTGCTGGACGAGCCGGCCGGCGGCGTGAACCCGGAGGAGACCGAGGGCCTGGCCCAGTTGATCCGCAAGTTCGTGCGGCACGGCATGACGGTGGCGCTGATCGAACACAAGATGGGCATGATCATGAGCCTGGCCGACAAGATCCTGGTGCTGAGCTATGGCGAGAAGATCGCCGAAGGCACGCCCGACGAGATCCGCCGCAACCCGGCGGTGATCGACGCCTACCTGGGGAGCGAGCATGCTGAAGTTTGAGAACGTCTCGCTGAAATACGGCAGTTTCCTGGCGCTGGACCAGGTCAGCCTGCATGCCGGCCAGGGCGAGCTGGTGGTGCTGCTGGGCGCCAACGGCGCCGGCAAGAGCTCGCTGTTCCTGACGGCCAGCGGCATCCACAAGGCCGCCGGCGGCTCTATCACCTGGAACGGCCAGGAACTGGTGGGCCGCAAGCCCTCGGCCATCGTGCAGTCCGGCGTGGTGCAGTGCCCCGAGGGGCGCAAGCTGTTCCCGCAGATGAGCGTGCGCAAGAACCTGGAGCTGGGCGCCTACGTGCACCGCCGCGACCCCAGCCCCAGCCGCCAGACGCTGGAGGAGGTGTTCGCCCTGTTCCCCATCCTGCGCGACAAGCAGCACGACCCGGCCGGCTCGCTGTCGGGCGGGCAGCAGCAGATGGTGGCCATCGGCCGCGCCATGATGGGCCGCCCCCGGGTGCTGCTGCTGGACGAACCCTCGCTGGGCCTGGCGCCGCTGGTGATCAAGCAGATGTTCGAGGTCATACAGCGCATCAATGCAGCCGGCACCACGGTGCTGCTGGCCGAGCAGAACGCGTTTGCGGCGCTGAAGATCGCCCACCGCGCCTACGTGCTGGAAAACGGCCGCATCGTGCGCGAAGGCGCGCCCGCGGCGCTACTGGCCGATGACTCGATCCGCAAGGCGTACATCGGGGCATGACCCCCCCTGAGGCGCTGGGTGCCTTCCCCCGCTCTGGTGGGGCCCGCCCAAGGGGGACGACACCAGCGCTGCGGGGCGGCCCCGGCGCGATGTCCCCCGCGAAAGTGAGTGATTTTCACTGCGCCGAGGTGCGCAGTTCTGGTTCCGCAACGCAAGACACACCACACACAAGGAGACAACCATGCGTGCATTTTCTCGACTCAATCGCCGCCAGCTGACCGGGCTGGCCCTGGCCTGTGCGGCCACCTGGGCTGCGCCGGCGATGGCGCAGGACGTGGTCAAGATCGGTTACTCGGGGCCGCTGTCGGGCGGTGCCGCGCAGTACGGCAAGAATGCGCTGGACGGCATGCTGCTGGCGGCCGACGAACTCAATGCCGCCAACCTGGAGGTGGGCGGCAAGAAGGTGAAGTTCGAGATCGTGCCGCTGGACGACAAGTACAACCCGTCGGAGACCGCCATCAACGCCCAGCGCCTGGTGCAGCAGCACAAGACGGCGGCCATCCTGGTGCCGCATTCCGGCGGCATCTTCGCGGTGCAGACCACCAACGAGCGCAGCAACTTCATCGTGCTGGCCTATAGCTCGGTGCCGCAGATCACCAACCGCGGCAACAAGCTGACGCTGCGCATTCCGCCGGAGTTCACCACCTACATCGAGCCCTTCTCCAGCTACCTGATGCAGCGCTACGGCAAGAAGGTGGCCATGGTGGGAGCGGACCACGACTACGCCAAGGCCTGGGCCGCGGCCTTCAAGCCCGGCTGGGAAAAGCTGGGCGGCAGCGTGGTGGCCGAGAACCCCATGAGCTACAACCGCGCCACCGACTTCTACAGCGGCGTCAGCAAGGCGCTGGCGGCCAAGCCCGATGTGCTGTTTGTCGGCGGGGCCTCCGAGCCCACGGCCCTGGTCGTCAAGCAGGCGCGCGAGCTGGGTTTCAAGGGTGGCTTTCTGGTCATGGACCAGGCCAAGCTGGATGAGATGGCGCGCGTCGTCGGCGGCCTGGAGGTGCTGGAAGGCGCCATCGGCGTGCTGCCCGTGTCGGCCGACCCCTCGCCCGACAACCAAGCCTTCATCGCGCGCTTCGGCCAGAAGTTCGCGGGCCGCGTGCCCGGCTCCGAGGCCCTGTGGAACTACACCGCCGTGCACGCTACGGCCAAGGCCATGCAGCTGGCCGGCTCGGCCACCGATGCCAAGGCCATCCACGCCAAGCTGGATGCGGGCTACAAGGCGCTGTCGCCCCAGGTGAACCCCGGCGGCGTGCTGGGCGTGGACGACAAGGGCGGCACCCTGACCCGCGAGCGCGGTGGGGCGGTGCAGGACGGCAAGATCACCGTGATCAGCACCGACAAGAAATAAACCGACGGGTCGGTCACACCCCAACAAAAAGCGCACCTCGGTGCGCTTTTTGTTGGGCCATCACGACCATGGAATATTCATTAAGAAGAGCAGTTTGCGCTTGTCCCACCATGATTTCAAAGTGTTTTGTGTCTGAAATCGTTGAATGGTAAGCGCTAACTGCTCCTAATTTCAATCAGATCAGGCTGGCGCCGCCGTCCAGCACCAGGGCCTGGCCGGTCATGTGGCGCGAGGCGTCCGAGGCCAGGTAGACGGCCGCGCCCTTCAGGTCCTCCTCGCCGCCGATGCGGCGCAGCGGTGCCCGCGCGATCAACTGGTCGCCCAGCTGGTCGATCAGGCCGTTGGCCAGCTTGCTGGGGAAAAAGCCCGGGCAGATGGCGTTCACGCGGATGCCGTACGGCCCCCACTCGGACGCCAGGGTGCGCGCCAGGTGCACGGCGGCGGCCTTGGAGGTGTTGTAGGCCACGGTGTGCATGCCCGGTGGCGTGCCCTTGAAGGCCGCCACCGAGGCCGTGATGATGACGTTGCCCTGGCCCTTGGGAATCATCACGCGCTTGGCCACCTCGCGCGTCAGGAAGAAGGGCGCGGAGACGTTGAGGTTCATGACCTTGTGCCAGGCTGCGTCGGGGTAGTCCTCGGCCTTGGCGCCCCAGGTGGCGCCGGCGTTGTTCACCAGGATGTCGATGGTGCCCAGCTCGGCCAGCACGGCATCGACCAGCGCCGGAATGGCGTCGAACTGCTGCAGGTCGTTGGTGAAGGTGGCGACCTGGATGCCCAGGCCTTCGAGGTGGGCCTTGGCGGCGGCCAGCTCGTCGGCCTTGCGCGCCGTGATGGCCAGGCGGGCCCCCATCTCGCCCAGGGCCTCGGCCATCTGCAGGCCCAGGCCGCGCGAGCCCCCGGTGATCAGCGCGGTCTTGCCGGCCAGGTTGAACAGTTGTCGGACGCTCATGCCGTGTCTCCTTGCTTGTTGGTGTGGACTGGAGGGGCCGCAGCGCGGAACGCTCCAGCAAACATCCTAGGAGAGGCGGCGCGGCGGCGCTGTCGTCTCGGTAACTGTCGCCGGCGCAGCGCTAGGCCTGGTAGATGGCCTGCTGCAGGCGGCGCACCATGCGCTCCAGCTCGGGCCGGGCGCGGGACATCAGCAGGTCGGCAGAAATCAGCCGCGCCGGGCCGCCGCAGCTGATGGCCATCAGCGGCAGACCACGGCCCGGCGAGAAGGCCAGGGCGATGGCGTTGACGTGCGGCAGCCAGTCGCCGAAGGAGGTGGTCAGCCAGGGGTGGGGGCGCTCCTGGTGCTGCGGCCACTGTGCCGCCAGGGGCTGGACGGCGGCCCACTGCTCGGGCGCATGGGCCTGCAGGTAATCCAGCGCCTGCAGGCGTTCCTTCACCGGACAGGCCGCCAGCCAGGCGCGGCCCACGGCCGTGGTGCCCAGCGGCAGGCGCGTGCCGATGTCCAGGTCCGAGTCCATGGGCAGCGGGCTGGGGCAGTGTTCGATGTAGACCATGCTGTGCCGGTCGCGCGCGGCCAGGGCCACCTCGGCCTGCGTCAGGTCGCACAGCTTTTGCATCAGCGGCCGTGCGATCTTGCGCACATCCAGCCCCGACAGCATGGCGCTGCCCAGGGCCAGCGTGGCCGTGCCCAGGCGGTACTTGCCTTCTTCGGGCACGTGGATCAGGTAGCCCAGCGCGGTCAGCGTGTGCGTCAGGCGCGAGACCGTGGACTTGGGCAGCCCGCAGCGGCGCGCGATGTCCTGGTTGCCCAGCAGTTTCTCGCCGGAACGAAAGCACGACAGCACCTCCAGGCCGCGTGCCAGGGCGGTGATGTAGTTGCGGTCGGGGGCGGCGGGCAGGGCCGGGTCGCGAAGGGCAGGCATGCCCTGGATTATGGAAACCCCCGGCGCGCGGCGCCACAGGGCTTTCGCCAACAAAAAGGCCCGCCGCGGCGAACCGCGGCGGGCCTTGGGCAGAGAGAGCGGGATTACTTCTCGACGAAGGCGCGTTCGATCACGAAGTCGCCGGGCGTGGTGGTGTTGCCTTCCTTGAAGCCGCGCACTTCCATCATGTGCTTCAGATCGGCCAGCATGGCGGGGCTGCCGCAGAGCATGACGCGGTCGGTCTCGGGGTTCAGCGCGGGCAGGCCCAGGTTCTGCGGGAAGACGTTGTTGTTGATCAGGTCGGTGATGCGGCCCTGGTTGCGGAAGGGCTCGCGCGTCACGGTGGGGTAGTAGTGCAGCTTGCCCTTGACGATCTCGCCCAGGAATTCATGCTCGGGCAGTTGCTCGAACATCTCCTGGTAGGCCAGTTCCTTGACCTCGCGCACGCCGTGCACCACGACCACGTTGTCGAACTTCTCGTAGGTCTCGGGGTCGCGCGCCACGGCCAGCCAGGGCGCCAGGCCGGTGCCGGTGCCGATCAGGTACAGGTTCTTGCCGGGCAGCAGGTAGTCGATCAGCAGCGTGCCCGTGGGCTTCTTGCCGACGATGATGGTGTCACCGACCTGGATGTGCTGCAGGCGCGAGGTCAGGGGGCCGTCCTCGACCTTGATCGACAGGAACTCCAGGTGCTCCTCGTAGTTGGGGCTGGCGATGGAGTAGGCGCGCAACAGATTCTTGCCGTCGACCTTCAGGCCGATCATGGTGAAGTGGCCGTTGGAAAAGCGCAGCGACGTGTCGCGGGTGGTGGTGAAGGAAAACAGGCGGTCGGTCCAGTGGTGCACGGACAGGACGCGTTCTTCGAGGAAAGCACTCATGATGACAAAAGACGGGTAAAGCAAAAATGGGCACAGCCTGCCCGAGCGTTAGCAGCCAGGTGGCGAACCTTGGGTGCTGCGCATATGCACAGCGGGTATAGCGGGCCGGCTTCTTATAAGGTAGACCGCTATTGTCCGAGAAATGCGGTCCCACGGGTGCGGTTGCCGTCCTAGATTTGATATGGATTAGTAATAAGCACCTGCCTGTCTGGGTTGACAAGGATTAATGCTCGGAATTAGCATAAATGCCCGTGCACGCCGTGGCGGCACTTTTTTTTGGTCATAAATACTCAATTTGAGTATTAATTGGTGGCATCCGTCAGCAGACGCGCAGAGCTGCACCGGGTGGCGCCGTGGAGGACGACATATGCAAAAGCGCTGGGCGTTGCCCTTGATGGCCTTGGCCGCTGTTCCTGCCTGGGCGCAGGGGGTGCTCAAGATTGGGGAGGTCAACAGCTACAAGGCCATGCCGGCCTTCCTCGAGCCCTACAAGAAGGGCATGGACCTGGCGGTGCAGGAGATCAACGCCGCGGGCGGGCTGCTGGGCAAGAAGGTGGAGCTGGTGGTGCGCGATGACAACGGCAACCCCGGCGACGCCGTGCGCGCCGCCGAAGAGCTGTACACGCGTGAAAAGATCGACGTGCTGACCGGCTCCTTCCTGTCGCACGTGGGCATGGCGCTGACCGACTACGCCGGGCAGAAGAAGCGCTTCTTCCTGGCCTCCGAAACCCTGACTGACAAGGTGGTGTGGGCCAATGGCAACCGCTACACCTACCGCCTGCGCGGCTCGACCTACATGCAGACGGCGATGCTGGTGCAGGAGGCCAAGAAGCTGAACAAGAAGCGCTGGGCCATCGTCTACCCCAACTACGAGTACGGCCAGTCGGCCGTGGCCACCTTCAAGCAGCTGATGCAGCAGGCCCAGCCGGACATCGAGTTCGTCGCCGAGCAGGCGCCCCCGCTGGGCAAGATTGACGCCGGCGCGGTGGTGCAGGCGCTGGCCGATGCCAAGCCCGATGCCATCTTCAACGTACTGTTCTCGGTGGACCTGGGCAAGTTCGTGCGCGAAGGCAACACCCGTGGCCTGTTCAAGGGCCGCCAGGTGGTGGGCCTGCTGTCGGGCGAGCCCGAGTACCTGGATGCGCTGCGCCAGGAAGCGCCCGAGGGCTGGATCGTCACCGGCTACCCTTGGTACGCCATCAAGACCCCGGCGCACGATGCCTTCCTGAAGGCCTACCAGACCGCGTACAAGGACTATCCGCGCCTGGGTACCATCGTCGGCTATAACGCCATCCAGTCGCTGGCCGCGGGCATCCGCAAGGCCGGCAGCACCGACACCGAGGCCCTGATTCGCGCCTTCCAGGGGCTGCACGTGGACACGCCCTGGGGCCCCATCACCTACCGCCCGCAGGACCACCAGTCCACCATGGGCGCCTACGTGGGCAAGACCACCTACAGCAAGGAGCTGCAGCGTGGCGTGATGGTGGACTTCTACTATGCCGATGGCAAGGACTACCAGCCTTCGGACGCCGAGGTCAAAAAGCTGCGTCCCGCCAGCGCACAATAAGCCACCGGGGCGAACAGCCACCCGGGCCTGGGCGCCCGGGTGGCTTTTTCACACCTGCCACACAGCAATCCTGAGTTTGAGGAGCATTGCCGCATGAGCGCATCTGGCCTGCTGGCCCAATTGCTCAACGGGCTGGCCAGCGCGTCGTCGCTGTTCCTGGTGTCCGTGGGGCTGTCGCTGATCTTCGGGGTCACGCGCACCATCAATTTCGCGCACGGCTCGTTCTTCATGCTGGGCGCCTACCTGGCGTTCACCAGCGTCGAGACCCTGGCGCCGAGCCTGGGCTTCTGGCCGGCGCTGCTGCTGGCGCCGCTGGTCTGCGGCGTGCTGGGCGCGCTGACCGAAATGCTGCTGCTGCGCCGCATCTACCAGGCGCCCGAGCTGTTCCAACTGCTGGCCACGTTTGCGCTGGTGCTGGTCATCAAGGACGCGGCCCTGTGGCTGTGGGGGCCGGAGGAGCTGTTCGGTCCGCGCGCCGCGGGCTTCGAGGGCGCAGTCGACATCCTGGGCCGCAGCTTTCCCACCTATGACCTGCTGCTGATCGCCGTTGGCCCGCTGGTGCTGCTGGGCCTGACCCTGCTGCTGACGCGCACGCGCTTCGGCATCCTGGTGCGCGCAGCCACGCAGGACCGCGAGATGGTCGGCGCGCTGGGCGTGAACCAGGCCTGGCTGTTCACGGCGGTGTTCGCCCTGGGCACGCTGCTGGCGGGCCTGGCCGGTGCGCTGCAGCTGCCGCGCGAGCCGGCCAGCCTGGAGATGGACATGACCACCATCGGCGCCGCTTTCGTGGTGGTGGTGGTGGGCGGCATGGGCAGCATCCCGGGTGCCTTCATCGCCGCGCTGCTGATTGCGCAGATCAAGGCCGTGTGCATCTGGTTGGGCGTGCAGGAGGTGCTGGGGGTGACGGTGTCGTTCTCCAAGCTGACGCTGGTGGTGGAATTCCTGGTCATGGCCGCCGTGCTGATCTGGCGCCCCTGGGGCCTGCTGGGCCGGCCCCAGGCCCCGGCACGCGTGGCAGGCACGCCCGAGCAGCCGCTGCGCCCCGCCGGGGGCGCCGGCCGCACCGCCTGGGCTGTGCTGCTGCTGGGCCTGGTGCTGCTGCCGCTGGCCGCCGGCCAGGACAGCTATGCCACCGTGCTGCTGACCGACATGCTGATCGCCGCGCTGTTTGCGGCCAGCCTGCACTGCATCCTGGGCCCGGGTGGGCTGCACTCGTTCGGCCATGCGGCGTACTTCGGCCTGGGGGCCTATGGGGCGGCCCTGGCCGTGCGGGCGCTGGATCTGCCCATGGAAGTGGCCCTGCTGCTGGGCCCCCTGGCCGCCGTGGCCGGTGCCCTGCTGTATGGCTGGTTCTGCGTGCGCCTGTCGGGTGTCTACCTGACCATGCTGACCCTGGCGTTTGCGCAGATCACCTGGGCCATCGTGTTCCAGTGGGATGCGGTCACCGGCGGCAGCAACGGCCTGACCGGGGTCTGGCCCTCGGCCTGGGCCGACCAAGGCGTGGCCTTCTACTGGCTGGCGCTGGCCGTCTGCGCCGCGGGCCTGTACCTGCTGCGCCGCCTGCTGTTTGCGCCCCTGGGCTATGCACTGCGCGCCGCGCGCGATTCCGCCGTGCGCGCCGATGCGATTGGCCTGGACGTGCGCCGCATCCAGTGGACGGCCCTGGTGGTGGCCGCGGGCTTTGCGGGCGTGGCCGGGGCGCTGTTCGTGTTTTCCAAGGGCAGCGTGGCCCCCGACAGCCTGGGCGTGACCCGCAGCGTGGATGCGCTGGTCATGGTGCTGCTGGGCGGGGTCCAGACCCTGGCGGGGCCGGTGGTCGGCTCGGCGGCCTTCACCTGGCTGCACGACACGGTGGCGCGCAACACCGATTACTGGCGCGCGCTGATGGGCGCCATCATGCTGCTGCTGGTGCTGCTGTTCCCGCAGGGGCTGGCCGGATCGGCGCAGTGGCTGGGGCGCCGGCTGGCGCGGCGCGGAGGTGGGGCATGACACTGCTGCAGGTCGAACAACTGAGCAAATCCTTTGGTGGCGTGCAGGCCGTGCAGGGCGTGTCCCTGGCGCTGCAGGCCGGCGAGATGCTGGCCCTGATCGGGCCGAACGGCGCGGGCAAGAGCACCACATTCAACATGGTCGGTGGGCAACTGGTGCCCGACCGTGGCCGCGTGCTGCTGCGCGGCCAGGACATCGCCGGGCTGGCGCCGCGCGCCATCTGGCGACGGGGCGTGGGGCGGACCTTCCAGATCGCGCAGACCTTTGCCTCGTTCAGCGTGGTCGAGAACGTGCAGCTGGCCCTGCTGTCGCACGACCGGCGCACCTTCCGCTGGTGGCCGCGCGCCGCCGCCCACCGCCGGGACGATGCGCTGACCCTGCTGGAGCAAGTGGGCATGGCGGCGCAGGCCGACCGGCCCTGCAGCGAACTGGCCTATGGCGACGTGAAGCGCGTGGAGCTGGCGCTGGCGCTGGCCCACGACCCGCAGCTGCTGCTGATGGACGAACCCACGGCCGGCATGGCGCCGGGCGAGCGCGTGGCGCTGATGCAGCTGACGCGCGACCTGGCCCGGGCGCGGCAGATGGGTGTGCTGTTCACCGAACACAGCATGGACGTGGTCTTTGGCCTGGCCGACCGCGTGGCCGTGCTGGTGCGCGGCCAGCTGCTGGCCGAAGGCACGCCGCAGGCCATCCGCGACGATGCGCGGGTGCAGCAGGCCTACCTGGGCACGGGCTGGGTGCTGGAGGCACAGAAATGATGGAAATAGAGAGCAGCATGGGCAAGCAGGACGGGCGTGAACAGCCTCAAACACCCTTGCTGCAGGTCGACGGCCTGCACGCCTGGTACGGCGCCGCGCACATCCTGCACGGCGTGTCGGTGCAGGTCGGGCGCGGCGAGGTCGTGGCGCTGATGGGGCGCAATGGCGCGGGCAAATCCACCACGCTCAAAAGCATTGCCGCCCTGGTGTCGCGCCGCGAAGGAAAAATTCTTTTCAGGGGCGAGGACCTGGCGCGCAAGGCCGCGCACCAGATCGCCCAGCGTGGCCTGGGCTATGTGCCCGAGGACCGGCGCATCTTCACCGAGCTGACGGTGCTGGAAAACCTGGAAGTCGGCCGCCAGCCGCCGCGCACCTGGCCCGACGGGACGGCGGTGCCGCACTGGACGCCTGAAAAGTTGTTTGCACTGTTCCCGAACCTGGGCGAAATGCCCGATCGCCTGGGCGGCCGCATGAGCGGTGGCGAGCAGCAAATGCTGACCGTGGCGCGCACGCTGATGGGGCAGCCCTATGTGGTGCTGCTCGATGAACCCTCGGAAGGCGTAGCCCCGTTGATCGTGGAGCAGATGGCGCGCACCATCCTGCAGCTCAAGCAGGCGGGCATCGGCATCCTGCTGTCCGAGCAGAACCTGCCCTTCGCCCAGGCTGTGGCCGACCGCGCCTATGTGCTGGAGAAGGGGCAGATCGTCTGGTCTGGGGCCATGGCGGCGCTGGCGGGCGATGCCGCCGTGCGCCAGCAGTACCTGGGGGTCTAGGCGGCGGGCGCTGTCACGGCGCGAGGGCGCGGCGGAAGTCCGGGTCGCTGACGAGCTGGCCCACCAGCTGGCGGTACAGGCCTTGGTAGTGGGCCGCCGCAAGCGGGACCGCCACCGCGGCCAGGAAGGACGACTCCCATTCGGCGTGGGCGCCCAGTTCCTTGGCGTAACGCTGCTGCCCGCTGCGCGTCACCACAAACCGGGCTTGCAGCGAGGCCGTGCCCGTGCCCATGGCCGGATCGACGGTGCTGTGGAGCAGCGTGCCCGTGATCACGGTCTGCGCACCGGGGCGCAACAGGCCGGCGGCATCGAGTTCGACCACCAGGCTTTCCCGCAGGTACTGGGCAAAGGAGCCCTGGATGGGCGATTGCACCGAGTTGGTACCGCGCAGGGCGTGGCGGCGGTCCATGACCGCCGGCTTGCCGGCCTCCAGCGTGAAGACACCCACCTGGGCGGGCGCGAGCGGGCTGCCGCGCAGCGCCTGGGTGTTTTCCATGGAGGGCTGGGGCGGGACCATGGTGATCTGGGCGCAGCCGGTGGTGAGCAGCATGCCGGCGAGGGCGAAGCGCCGGGTGGCGCAATGCATGGACAGTGACCCAGGCGCGGGTGCACGCATCAGGGTTGCTGGAAGCGCGGTTCGCGCGAAAGGTCGCGCAAGGCATGGGCCAGCACCTGGCGGACCATGGTGCGCACGGCGTCTTCCATGTTCTGCGCCTTGACCGCTTCAGCCGGGGCCGAGGCATTGCCCAGGGTGGTGTGGATGGCGTGGCGGGCCGAGGCCACCACGGCCGCACCGCCTGCGGGCGGCAAGTAGCTCACCGTGCAGATGTAGCCGTCGGTCACGGCGGAGCCCGCAAGGCCGAAGGTCAGTCCGGTCACAAAACCCTGCTGGGCCGCGTCCTTGGTGATGGGCACGTTGTTGAGCGTGACCTGCAGCCAGCCGCCGTCACCGGCCGTGTCGCGCAGTTCCTGGAACAGGCCGCTGGCCGCCACCTGGGCGCGCACCTGCGCGGCCAGCAACTGGGTGGCCTGGGCATTGGGCGCCCCCTGGGTCTGGAACTCGAACGTGAACCGGGCGGGGACCGGCGCCGCGGGGGGCTGGATGTCTGCGGCCGGGACGTCGCGGGTCGCGGTGTCCACATAGACGGAGGCACAGCCGCCGAGGAAAAGACCACAGGAGGCCAGGAGCAAGGCACGGGCGGTGCTGGCAAGCCAGGAAGCCGAATGGGAGGGCATGGTGAAGCAAGCGAGAAGACCAGGGGCCGCGGGAGTGTAGGAGCTTTGTTACAAAGTGCGGCGCCGCCGGCGACAGCCGGGCGTGTATCTGCCGCTTTGTTGCCTTTGCGCAACCTTCAGCCGGCCGCCGCCTCGGCCGCCAGGTGCTCGGCCACCACCGCAGCCAGCCAGTCCATGACCACCCGCACCCGGCGCGGCAGGTGGCGGTGCGTGGCGTACATCAGCGTGAGCGGCATGGGCGGGGCGGTGTGCTGCGGTAGCACTTCCACGAGTTCACCGCGCGCCAGCAGGTCGACCACACCCAGGCGCGGCACCTGGATGATGCCCAGCCCGGCCAGGCAGCTGGCCATGTAGGCCTCGGCATTGTTCACGGTGATGGCGCCCGGCATGGGCAGGACCAGCAGCGCGCCGTTCACCACGGCTTCGAAGCCGGTGGCGCGTGCGCCCAGGGTGTTGACGAAGTGCACCAGCCGGTGGTGCCCCAGATCGTCCAGCGACTGCGGGGTGCCGTGCTGGCGCAGGTAGCCGGGGCTCACGCAGTTGACCTGCCGCGCCTGGCCCAGCGGGCGGGCGACGAGGCTGGCATCCACCACCGCGCCGGTGCGCAGTACGCAGTCAAAGCCCTCGCGCACCAGGTCCACGCGGCGCTCGTTGCTGCTCAGCTCCAGCTCCAGCGCGGGGTGGCGCGCCAGCAGCTCGGGCAGGCGCGGCACGACCACGTTGCGCGCCATGCCGGTGGACATGTCGATGCGCACCCGGCCCTGCAGGCCGCCCTCGCGGTGCTGGAACATGGCCTGCAGCTCGTCCAGGTCGGCCAGCAGGTCCTTGCAGCGTTCGTAATAGGCCTGGCCGTCTTGGGTGAGCTGCACGCGCCGGGTCGTGCGGTGCAGCAGGCGGGTGCCCAGCTGGGTTTCGAGCTGCTGCACGGCCGTGGAAGTGCTGGCCTTGGGCAGGCCCAGGGTGTCGGCGGCCTGGGTGAAGCTGGCCAGCTCGGCCACCCGCGTGAAGATGCGCATGCGCTCCAAGGGATTCATTGTTCGTCGGTTGTGAACGATGTAATCGATTTTGCGGGATTTATCTGGGTGGTGGTCATCAATAGAGTCTAGCCATCGACCTTGTCACCCCCCAGGAGCTGTCCATGACCACCCCCTCCCCGAGCTTTTCCCCCATCGCCCTGATCACCGGCGGCAGCCGTGGCCTGGGCCGCAACGCTGCGCTGCACGTGGCCCGCGCCGGCACCGACGTGATCCTGACCTACCGCAGCCAGGCCGCCGAGGCCCAGGCCGTGGTGGCCGAGATCGAGGCCCTGGGCCGCCGCGCGCTGGCCCTGCCGCTGGACGTGGCCGACAGCCGCAGCTTTGCCGCTTTTGCCCAGCAGGTGCAGGCCGCGCTGGCCTCCCACTGGCAGCGCGAGCGCTTCGACTTTCTGGTGAACAACGCCGGCATCGGCATCCACGCCAGCTTCATGGAGACGACGGAGGAACAGTTCGACGAGCTGGTCAACATCCACCTCAAGGGCACGTTCTTCCTGTCGCAACAGCTGCTGCCGCTGATGAACGATGGCGGGCGCATCCTCAACGTGTCCACCGGGCTGGCGCGCTTTGCGCTGCCGGGCTACGCCGCCTATGCGGCCATGAAGGGCGGCATCGAGGTGCTGAGCCGCTACATGGCCAAGGAGCTGTGCGCGCGCGGCATTGCCGTGAACGTGGTGGCACCTGGCGCCATCGAGAACGATTTTGGCGGTGGGGCGGTGCGCGACAACGCCCAGCTCAATGCCATGGTGGCCAGCCAGACGGCCCTGGGCCGTGTCGGCCAGCCCGACGACATCGGCGGGGTGATCGCCGCGCTGCTGCAACCGGGCACGGGCTGGATCAACGCCCAGCGCATCGAGGCCTCGGGCGGCATGTTCCTCTGAGCCGTGGCCCGCTACGGCGTGACCGGCAGCACGGGCGTCAGGGCCTGCAGCTGGGGCGCGCGCCGCAGGCCGCTGGGCAGCAGGTAGTGGCCGCGCAGCAGCGGCAGGGTCACCTCGGTGTAGGCCACGTCCAGGGCCACACCGCCGTGCTGCCAGGCCTGCACCGCCAGCGTGGTGCAGTACAGGCCGCGTTCGGCATCCACCAGATCGAAGGCGCGGCCCTGCTGGGCCAGGGCCCAGGCCACGGCCTGCTGGCGGGCCGGGGCACTGGCGGGCACCCGGTACAGCTGGTAGGCCCGGGCGCGTTGCGGGTCCAGGTAGAAGTCCAGCGTGTCCAGCACCACGGCATCGGGCTGGCCGGGCTTTTCGGACGGGGTGGCGTGCAGCACCTGCCAGGGGCCGGAGGGATCGGCCGGTGCCACCAGCAGGCCCACGTGGCTGAAGTCGCCGGTGTCGACGGCGCGCACCAGGTGGCTGATGGTCTCTGTGCCCTGGCGGAACAGCAGGTCGCCGGCAGCGGCCTGCGCGGGCTGTGGCGGGGTGGCCCCGACATGCCCACCAACCAGCAGGGCCAGACCGAAGGCGGCGCCGTGGCGCCACCACGCACTCACACTTCGACTTTCCAGATGCCGTCGTCCAAGAACAGGTTCATGCGTTCGCGGCGGGTGCTGCCATCGCCGTAGGTGACCAGCACCCGCAGCTGGATGACGTTCTCTCGGGTGGCAGATGGCACGCGTTCCACGATCTCCACCTTTTGCAGCCCGCCCTTGGCGTCGACCTTGGATTTGGCGCCAGCCAGCATCTGGCGCAGCTTGGGGGTCAACTCGGCCAGTTGCTCTTTGGAGAGGCTGCGTGCCGAGACCATGCTGATGCTCCGGTCGAAATCACCATCGGCCAGCGCGCGGTAGAAGCGCTGCACCAGGGCATCCTGCAGTTCCTCCGGGGTGGCCGTGGGGGCGGCGGTGTCAGCCGGCGCTGTGGCGCAGCCCGCCAGGCCCAGGGCCGAGGCGGTGAACAAGCCCGCCAGCAGGCAGTGGCGGCGGGAAACGCAGGCAGAAACAGAAGAAGACACAAGACCATCCCAAAAAATTAGCAATGGGCCAGTGTAGTAGACGGGGGCATGAAAAAAGACCGGAGGGCCTGTGCTGCCTGCGGAAGTAGCTATCGATTTATGGGGCGCGGTGGGGTGTGACAGCACCCCGTAGCGGCGGTGCCGGGGCCAGGCCCTCACTCAAACCGGGTGGCGTGCAGGCTGGGGCGCTGGCGGGCGGCTTCCAGCCAGGCGTGCAGCCGCGGGGTGGTCTCGGCGGGCAGCAGCGCCGGCAGGCGAAAGCGCACGTACTCCAGGCCCACGGCCACGGTGATCTGGTCCAGGCTGAAGTCAGCGCCCACGGAGCGCGGCGGCATCTGCTCCAGCTGCGCCAGGGTGCGGCCCAGGGCGGCCAGGCGGCGCTGGCCCAGCACGCTGGCATCGGCCTCGGCGCCCTGGTACTTGCGCGCAATCACCACGGCAAACGCGGCCTCCATCAGGCCGTAGCCCACGCTGGCCTGGGCCAGCACCGCGGCGCACTGCGCGGGGGGCACCAGGGCCGGGCCGGTGCCGATCTGGTCCAGGTACTGGGCGATCAGCAGGGATTCGGCGATTGCCTGTCCCTCGTCCGTCACCAGCACCGGGATGCGCAGTTGCGGGTGGACGGCCAGCAGGGCCGGGTCGTGGTTCCAGGGGTCGGACCAGACCAGCTGCACGCGTTCGGCCAGGCCTTTCTCCAGCGCGGCAATGCGGGCCACGCGGGCAAAGGGTGAGGTGGCGTTCAGAAACAGTTGCATGGTGGGTTCTCAGTGAGATGCAAAAAAAGAAGCGGTCAGCGCTTGTCAAGCCTGCGTAGGCGCGGTTTCTGGTCGTGAAAACGCCACCAGCAGCGTGCCCAGCGCCAGGGCCGTGCAGCCCAGGGCAAACAGGCTGCGGTAGCTGCCGGTGCTGGCGTAGACATAGGCCATCAGGTAGCCGGCCGTGGCCTGCAGCAGCGCAAACGCGGCGGTGGCATAGCCCCACATGCGCTTGTGGCGCGCCGGGCCGATGAGCTGCATCAGGTAGCCCGAGGTGATGGCCGCCATGCCGGGCGACAGCGCCCCGACGATGAAGCCCGAGACCGCATGGCCGGCAAAGCCGGCCCAGACCAGTGGCAGGCCGATGGCCACCGCCTTGAGGGCGTAGGCCCCGGTGGTGGTGCGCCACCAGCCCCAGCGCGTGGCACACAGCGCAGCGCACAGCGGGCCGGCCACGGCGCCCAGGCCGAACATGGCCCATTGGGTAGAGGCATAGCCGGCGCCCAGGTGCAGCTCGCGCGCCAGGTAGTCCACCCAGAACACGGTGTGCGGCACAAAGCCGAAGCCATCCGTGGTGTAGGCCAGGAACACCAGCACCACCGGCAGGCTCCACACCAGGGCGGGCGGGCTCGGCACCTGGGGGCCGGGCGTCACCGCCATGGGCACGGGCGCCGGCAGCTGGCGCGCCTGGCGCACGCCCCACCAGGTGGTGGCCGCGCAGACCAGGGCCAGGCCCCACCAGACGGCGCTCAGGCTTTGCTGGGCCAGGGCCGGCACCAGGGTGGCCGACAGCAGCGCGCCCACGCCGATGCCGCTGAACATCAGCGGCCCCAGCGCCGCACGGCGTGCCAGCGGCGTGGCCGCCATGGCCACCGAGGGGCCCAGCACCATCAGCGTCGCCCCGGCAATGCCGGACACCAGGCGCCAGACGAAGAACACGGCCATGGGCTGGGCCATGCTGCAGCCCAGAAAACTCAGCGTCACCGCGATCCAGCAGCCCTGCAGCACGCGCACGGCGCCCAGGCGTTCGGCCAGCGGTGCGGCGGCCAGCGCCCCGATCAGGTAGCCGAGCAGGTTGGCCGCGCCGAGGTAGGCCACCTGCTCGCCGGTGAACCAGCCGGCCAGCACCATCTGCGGCATCAGCGCGGTGTAGGCAAAGCGCGCCAGCCCGACGCCGCTGAGCGTGGCCAGAAAGCCGGTGAGGAAAAGCGGAAGTTCGTTGCGTTGGATCACGGCGCGCAGGGTCGGGTGGCAGGAGTCCACAGCTTAGCGGCGTGCTGCATCTTGTCCAATGATTCAAAATGAAGGAGAAAATCTTCTTTCGTGATGAGGTGGTGGCATGCAACTCAAATCCCTGCGCATCTTCGAGGCCGTGTGCGAGACCGGCAGTTTCGGCGCGGCCGCGCAGCAGCTGCACACCGTGCAGTCCAACGTGACGGCCCACATCAAGAAGCTGGAGGAAGAGCTGGGCGCGCAACTGCTGGAGCGCAGCATCCCGGTGGTGCCGACCTCGGCCGGGCGGCTGCTGCGCGGCCATGCGCGGCACATGCTGGCCTCGCACGACGAGGTGCTGGCCCTGCTGCAGGGCCGCCAGGCGGCACCGGGGGCGCTGTGCATCGGCTCCATGGAGACCACGGCCGCGCTGCGCCTGCCGCCGCTGCTGGCCCAACTGCACCGCCGCCATCCCGGCATGGTGATGGAGCTGCGCACCGGCCCCACGGCCTTTCTGGTCGATGAGATGCTGGCCGGTCGGCTGGACTGCGCCCTGGTCGCCGGCCAGCCACCGCAGCCGCGGCTGCAGGCCTGGCCGGTGTTCCGCGAAACCCTGGTGCTGGTCGGCAGCGCGCCGCTGGCGCAGTTCCCCACGCCGCAGCAGCTGTGCCAGCAGCCCTTCCTGGCCTTCCGCCAGGGCTGCAGCTACCGCCAGCGCATCGAGCTGCTGCTGGCCAGCCAGGGCATCACCTCGGCGCGCATCATGGAGCTGGGTTCGCTGGACGCCATCCTGGGCTGCGTCGCCGCCGGCATGGGCTATGCGCTGCTGCCCCAGTCCGTGGTGCAGGCCCAGCAGGCGCGCTTTGGCGTGCAGGGCTGCGCGCTGCCCCAGGGGCTGACCGACATCGCCCGGGTGGACACCTGCCTGGTCACCGGCCCCGAGGCCAGCTGGTCACCCGCGCTGCGCGCCTGGGTGCAGCTGCTGCACGAGACCGTGGCACCGACCCAGGCCATGGCCGAAGCCGAAGAACTCCTGATGACATAGCGCCCTGCGAAGGCGCAGCAAGCGCTGCAGGCCAATTTGGCAGGTTTTTTTGAGGCGGTGCTCAGGGGCGGGCGGGCACCAAGGTGCGGCGGTACTGCATGGCCTCGGCCACGTGGGCGCTGGCGATGTGGGGGCTGCCGGCCAGGTCGGCGATGGTGCGCGCCACGCGCAGCGCGCGGTGGGTGGCGCGGGCCGACCAGCCCAGGCGGTCGGCGGCCTTGCGCACCAGGGCGGCGGCGCTGTCCTCCAGCTGCATGTGCTGCTCCAGCGCGTCGCCCTGCAGCAGCTGGTTGCTGCAGCCCTGGCGCTGCAGGGCCCGCGCCCGCGCCTGGGCCACGCGGGCCTGCACGGCCTGGCTGCGTTCGCCCTCGGTGCTGGCCAGCAGTTGCTCGGCCGGCAGGCTGTGCACCTCGACGTGCAGGTCGATGCGGTCCAGCAGCGGGCCGCTGAGCTTGCCCTGGTAGCGCGCCACCTGGTCGGGCGTGCAGCGGCAACTGCGCTGGGCACTGCCCCAGAAGCCGCAGGGGCAGGGGTTCATGGCCGCGATCAGCTGGAAGCGCGCCGGGAACTCCGCGCTGTGCGTGGCGCGGGCGATGGTGATGCAGCCGGTCTCCAGTGGCTCGCGCAGGGCCTCCAGCGCGCTGCGGCTGAATTCGGGGAATTCATCGAGGAACAGCGTGCCATGGTGGGCCAGGGAGATCTCACCGGGCTTGGGCGGTGAGCCCCCGCCGACCAGGGCCACAGCGCTGGCCGTGTGGTGTGGGTGGGCGGTGCGGCGCTGGCCCCACTGCGTGGCCTGGAAGCGCCCGCACAGGCTGGCGATGGCCGCGCTTTCGACGGCTTCCTGCTCGGTCATGGGCGGCAGGAGGCCGGCAAACCGGTGGGCCAGCATGGACTTGCCCGACCCGGGCGGGCCGACCAGCAGCACGGCATGGCTGCCGGCGGCGGCAATCTCCAGGGCGCGCTTGGCCTGGACCTGGCCCTTGACCTCGGCCAGATCCAGCAGGACCCGGGGCGCCTGGCGCGGTGGCGGCAGCATGCGCTGCCAGCCCGTGCTGGCGCGGTCATGCGGGGTGGCACCCGGGGGCAGCAGTTGCGCCACCACATCCAGCAGGTGGGCGGCACCATAGACCTCGGCCTGCGGGGCGCAGGCCGCCTCGGCGGCGCTGTCCAGCGGCAGCACCAGGCGTGCCGGGGTCTGGCCCCAGGGCAGGGCCAGGCTGGTGGCCAGGGCCCCGCGCACCGGGCGCAGCTCGCCGGACAGCGACAGCTCGCCCGCGAACTCCCAGCCGTGGAGCCGCGCCGCATCGATCTGCCCGCTGGCGGCCAGGATGCCCAGGGCGATGGGCAGGTCGAAGCGGCCGGAGTCCTTGGGCAGGTCGGCCGGCGCCAGGTTCACGGTGATGCGCTTGTTGGTTGGAAATTCCAGGCCGCTGTTGACGATGGCGCAGCGCACGCGCTCGCGGGCTTCCTTGACCTCCACGTCGGCCAGCCCCACCAGGGCCAGGCTGGGCAGGCCGTTGGCCAGATGCACTTCCACGGTGACGGCGGGCGCTTGCAGCCCCAAAAGGGCACGACTTTGGACGCAAGCCAGGCTCATGGGGCGGTCCTCCCTCAAAAGGCGCACAAAAAAGCAGCACATGCCACCGTGGGTTTGCACTAAAGTGGTGCAACGCGCGATGTTTCCAGATGTGCACTGTAGAACGCGGGCCTGCTCCGCTGCAAGGCCGTTGGTTGGCACGCTCCATGCTTAAAGGGCTTGTCACAACACTTTTTACAACTGCCAGCTTCCCGGAGGAACGTCTTATGAAAATGGTGTCAGCCATCATCAAGCCCTTCAAGCTCGACGAGGTGCGCGAAGCACTGTCACAGCTTGGCGTACAGGGCATCACCGTGACCGAGGTGAAGGGCTTCGGCCGCCAAAAAGGTCACACCGAGCTGTACCGCGGCGCCGAGTATGTCGTCGACTTCCTGCCCAAGGTGAAGTTGGAAGCCGCGGTCGACGATGCCGTGCTCGAGCAGGTGATCGAAGCCATCGAAGGCGCAGCCCGCACCGGCAAGATCGGCGACGGCAAGATTTTCGTTTACGACCTGGAGCAGGTCGTGCGCATCCGCACCGGCGAGACCGGCAAGGAAGCCCTGTAACCCACCCCCTAATGCAAGAGACTGACATGAAAAAATCGCTCCCTGCCATCTCACTGGGTCTGGGCCTGCTGGCCGCCGCCACCGGTGCCATTGCGCAAGAAGCTGCCCCCGCCGTGGCGGTGGTGGCCGAAGTCGTCGCCGAAGCGGCCGCGCCTGCTGCCCCCGTCCTGAGCGCCGGCGACACCGCGTGGATGCTGACCTCCACCATGCTGGTGATCCTGATGGTCATCCCTGGCCTGGCCCTGTTCTACGGTGGCCTGGTGCGCTCCAAGAACATGCTGTCCGTGCTGGCCCAGGTGTTCACCGTGTTCTCGCTGATCACCGTGCTGTGGGCGATCTACGGCTTCTCGCTGGCCTTCGGCGGTGAAGGCAAGTTCTTCGGCAGCTTCGACAAGCTGTTCCTGGCCGGCATCACGCCCGACACCCTGTCGGCCATGCTGCCCACCATCCCCGAATACGTATTCGTGGCCTTCCAGTCCACCTTTGCCGCCATCACCGTGGCGCTGATCGTGGGTGCCTTTGCCGAACGCATCAAGTTCGCGGCCGTGATGATCTTCTCCGTGCTGTGGTTCACCTTCAGCTACATCCCCATGGCCCACATGGTCTGGGGTGGTGGTCTGCTGGCGGCCGATGGCGCGCTGGACTTCGCCGGCGGCACGGTGGTGCACATCAACGCGGCCGTGGCCGGCCTGGTGGGCGCCTACATGGTGGGCAAGCGCATCGGCTTTGGCAAAGAAGCCCTGCCCCCGCACAGCCTGACACTGACCATGGTGGGTGCATCGCTGCTGTGGGTGGGCTGGTTTGGCTTCAACGCCGGCTCCGCCGGTGCCGCCAACGGCATCGCTGGCCTGGCCTTCATCAACACCATTCTGGCGACCGGCGCCGCCGCTGTGTCCTGGATCGTGGCCGAAGCCCTGCACAAGGGCAAGGCCTCCATGCTGGGTGCCGCCTCGGGTGCCGTGGCGGGTCTGGTGACCATCACCCCTGCCGCCGGTTTCGTGGGCCCCATGGGTTCCATCGTCATGGGTCTGATCGCTGGCCCTCTGTGCCTGTGGGGCGTGTCGGGCCTGAAGAAGATGCTGAAGGTCGACGACACCTGCGACGTGTTCGGCGTGCACGGTGTGGGCGGTATCCTGGGTGCCATCCTGACCGGTGTGTTCGCCTCGCAAAGCCTGGGCGGCACGGGTGGTCTGACCCCCGACACTTTCGCCATGGGTGCGCAGGTCTGGGTGCAGTTCAAGAGCGTGATCGTGACCATGGTCTGGTGCGGTGTGGTCTCCTTCATCTGCTTCAAGGTCGCAGATGTCCTGGTGGGTCTGCGTGTCGCTGAAGATGCTGAGCGCGAAGGTCTGGACATCACCACCCACGGTGAGTCGGCCTACAACCGCTGAGCAAGGCGCCCGGGCGGCACCCCCGCCCCCGCGCAAGCTGAAACCGCCCTTCGGGGCGGTTTTTTCATGGCCGCTCCGCCCCCAGTGGTCCAGCTCCCCCCTGGCGGGCGGGTGATCGCCTGCGGTGGGGCGTGGTGCCTGAGATGCATGGCCGCCGCAGGCCCAGGGCGCTGCGCGTCCTGCTGATTCACACCCGGCGTTCAAAAAATTCACACGGCGGCGACTGGCAAATTCCGGCAGCACGGCTACGATGCACGGCCATGGACGCAGCCCTTTTCCAGATCACCGAGCGCGTACGCGCCGCCCTTGCTGACCACACCCCGTTGCGGCTTCGCGGCGGTGGCAGCAAGGACTTCCACGCCCTGCAACTGCAGGGGGACCTGCTGGACACCCGCGACTGGCGTGGCATCGTCAGCTACGAGCCCAGCGAGCTGGTGGTGACGGTGCGCGCCGGCACGCCGCTGGCCGAGCTGGAGGCCGTGCTTGCCGCCCAGGGCCAGTGCCTGGCGTTCGAGCCACCGCACTTCGGCGCTGCCACTGTCGGGGGCATGGTGGCCACCGGCTGGTCCGGCCCGTCCCGCGCCAGCGTGGGCGCGGTGCGCGACTACGTGCTGGGCGTGGAAATCCTGAATGGGCGCGCCGAGTTGCTGCGTTTTGGTGGTCAGGTGATGAAGAACGTGGCCGGCTATGACGTCTCGCGCCTGATGGCGGGCAGCTGGGGCACGTTGGGGCTGATCACCGAAGTCAGCCTCAAGGTGCTTCCGGTGGCGCCGGGCGAGACCACGCTGCGCTTTGACGGCCTGTCGCAGGCCGAGGCCCTGCAGCGCCTGAACCAGTGGGGCGGTCAGCCACTGCCGCTGAATGCCAGCTGCTGGGTGCCCGACGCGGCGGGTGCCGACACCGGCACGCTGTATCTGCGCCTGCGCGGCGCGCGCGCCGCTGTCGAGGCCGCCTGCCGCAGCCTGGGCGGGGTGCGCCTGGACGATGCCGCCACGGCCGCCGACTGGCAGGCCTGCCGCGAGCAGACCCTGCCCTGGTTTGCGCAGCGCGCGGCCGACCACGTCCTGTGGCGCCTGTCGGTGCCGCAGACCGCGCCGGTGGTGGCGCTGCCGCACGGGGTGGGCGCCCCGCTGATCGAATGGCACGGTGGCCAGCGCTGGGTGCAGGCCCCGCGCAGCCAGGGCCCGGCGCTGCAGGCGCTGGCGCAGTCCGTGGGTGGCAGTGCTTCGCTATTCAGAGCTGAAAGTGCAGGCCAGATCAGCGCCAGCCCGATATTTGATGTGCAAAACCCGGCGGTGCAGCGCATCCAGGCCCAGCTGCGCCAGGCCTTCGATCCGGTGGGCATTTTCAACCCCGGGCGCACCATGGCGTGAACCGGGGCCCGCACGGCCCGGCACCCCATCAAAACCATTCCAGAGACACCCCACCATGCAAACCCACCTCGCCCCGCAATACCGTGGCACGCCCGAAGGCCAGGAGGCCGAAGCCATCCTGCGCAAATGCGTGCACTGTGGCTTTTGCACCGCCACCTGTCCCACCTACCAGGAGCTGGGTGACGAGCTGGATGGCCCGCGGGGCCGCATCTACCTGATCAAGCAGGTGCTGGAAGGGCAGGCGCCCACGCGCGCCACCCAGCAGCACCTGGACCGCTGCCTGACCTGCCGCAATTGCGAATCCACCTGCCCCAGCGGGGTGCAGTACGGCCACCTGGTGGACATCGGTCGCAAGGTGGTCGATGCGCAGGTGCCGCGCCCGTTGGGCGAGCGCCTGCAGCGCTGGGCCTTGAAGGAAGGCCTGACGTCGCCACTGTTTGCCCCGGCAATGAAGCTGGGCCAGGCCGTGCGTACGCTGCTGCCTGCCGCCATCCAGGCCAAGGTGCCGCCCAAGGGCGAGCACGGCGCATGGCCCACGCGCAGCCATGCGCGCAAGGTCTTGCTGCTGCAGGGCTGCGTGCAGCCGGCGATGCTGCCCAACATCAACTACGCCACGGCGCGCGTGCTGGACGCGGTGGGCATCCAGACCCTGGTGGTGGCGCAGTCGCAGTGCTGCGGTGCGGTGAAATACCACCTCAATGACCACGACGGCGGCAAGGCGCAGATGCGCGCCAACATCGATGCCTGGTGGCCGCTGATCGAGGCCGGCGAGGTCGAGGCCATCGTCAGCAATGCCTCGGGCTGCGGGGCCATGCTCAAGGACTGGGGCCATGTGCTGCGCGATGAACCGGACTACGCCGACAAGGCGGCCCGCACCAGCGCCCTGGCGCGCGACCTGAGCGAGCTGCTGCCTGCCCTGCTGCCCGAGCTGGCCGACAAGCTGCAGGGCAAGACCCGGGTGCCGGCGCAGCCCATGGCCTACCACCCGCCGTGCACGTTGCAGCACGCGCAAAAGCTCAAGGGGGTGGTCGAGGCGCAGCTCTCCCGGCTGGGCTTCCAGCTGCTGACGGCGCGCACCGAATCCCACCTGTGCTGTGGCTCGGCGGGGACCTATTCGGTGCTGCAGCCGGCCATGGCCAAGACCCTGCGCGACCGCAAGCTGCAGGCCCTGGACGAGGTGGCGCCGCAGCCGGCGGCGATCCTGTCGGCCAACATCGGCTGCATCGTCCACCTGCAAAGCGGCACCCCGGTGCCGGTGCGCCACTGGGTGGAAGTGCTGGACGAAGCCCTGGCCTGAGGGGGCGGCGCGTGCGGCCAAAGTGCCGGGGGTTCACACAGACCGTGCAATGCTGGCATCATCGCGGGTTTGATTTTTCCTGCACTGGCTCCCGCCCATGACCGAATCCGTGTCCTCCACCGTTGACAACTCCGTGCCCTGTGCCTCGGCGCCAGCGCCTGCCCGCGCAGACCGTCGCCCGCAGCAGCGCGGTGGCCGTGGCCGCCCTGCGGCGCCGGCCGCTGTCCGCCCCGCGCGCGCCGTGCACCCTGTGCTGGCGCAACTGGCCACGCTGCACCCCACGCTGTTCGGCGCCACGGTCCTGCCCCTGAAGCGCGGCATCTACCAGGACCTGCTGGCCCTGCATGGCGAAGCCCTGGACAAGGCCGGCCTGAAGGTGGCACTGGCCATCCACACGCGCTCGACCCGCTACCTGAACGCCGTGGCCGCCGGTGTGCCGCGCCACGACCTGCAAGGCACCGTGGTGGAAGCCATGGCCCCCGGCCATGTGTTCCACGCCCTGGTCGAGGTCTTCAAGCGCAAGAAGCCGCGCGACGGCGAGGACCTGCAGGCCAAGCTGCGCCGCCGCATGGCCCAGGCCTTCAGCGACTCTGGCCTGACGCGCGAGGCCTACCTGGAATCGCTGCAGGTGCGCGATGCCGACACCCAGGCCCTGCTGGACGCTGCCCTGGATGAGGTGGCCGAGCAGGACGCCAAGGCCGAAGCCGTGCACCGCGCCTACGTGGCCAGCGGTTCGGGCGATGTGCACGCGTTTGCCGAGATGTATGGCATGAACGCCCACACGGTGATGCGCCAGCTGCACCGCGCCGGACAGCTGCAGGCGGCCCGCCAAGCTGGCGAGGCCTGAGCTCGTCAGCGCGCGTCAGCTGAGTACCTGGCGGCGTGGTCGTGCTTGCGGGCTGGCCTGGCCAATCGGCTGCCCTGAGGCCGGAACCGCTCGCTCACGGCCCCAGGCGCGGATGTTCTCGATTTGTTCGGGCGCGGTCTTGGACAGGGGTACGACATTGACAAAGCTGCGGCGGAACAGGTCCGGTGTCGCCGCAGCATCCCCGCGCAAATAGGCCTCCTTGACCACTTCCCGCACCGCAGACTCCAGGTCGGAGCCCGCAAACCCTTCGGACAACTGCACCAGTTCGTCCAGCAGGGTGGGCTCCACCGCCTGGCGCAGGCCGCGCTGGGTGTAGATCTCGATGATTTCGCGGCGCTCGGCCGGCGTTGGTAAATCCACAAAAAACAGCTCGTCAAAGCGGCCGCGGCGCAGCAGTTCCGGGGGCAGGCGCGAGACATCGTTGGCCGTGGCCACCACAAACACCCGGGCGCGCGATTCCTGCAGCCAGTACAGGAACTGCCCCACCAGGCGTGTGGCCGTGCCGCCGTCGCTGCTGGAGCCTGCGCCGGCCAGGCCTTTTTCGATCTCGTCGATCCACAGCACACAGGGTGCCACATGGTCGGCCGTCGACAGGGCGTCCTTGAGGCGGGTTTCGCTCTGGCCCAGGTACTGGCCGTGGATGGTGGACAGGTCCAGCCTATACAGCGGCAGGCTCCAGTTGGCGGCGATGGCCTTGGCGGACAGCGATTTGCCGCAACCCGGCACCCCCACCAGCAGTACGCCCCGTGGCGGGCGGATGCCGCGTTCGCGCAGATCGGCGGTGAGCAGGGGCTGCTCTTTGTCCAGCCAGGCTTTGAGGCCACCCAGGCCGCCCACGTTCAATTCCGTGCCACGCACGTTCACGCGTTCAATGCCGGAAATGTCGGCAAAGATGCGGTCCTTGGCGTGCATCACCTCCACCATGTCGGCCTTGGTGATGCGGCCATTGGCCAGTAGGGTGGCGATGATGTTTTCGGCCTCGATGCGTGAAATGCCGGCCAGGGCGGCGGCGGCGCGGCGCTCATCGGCTTCGTCCCACTCAATCGGAAAGTGCGCGCGGTAGGCCGACAGGTTTTCCTGCACGATGGCCAGCATCTCGTCTTCGCTGGGGGCCGACAGCACCAGCGACATGCCGGCGCGCTGCAGCTGGCCCCACACGGGCTTGGTGGTGATAACCACCACGGAGCCGCTGTGCTCGGCCGCCAGCATGACCACGTCCAGCAGGTGGCGGGCGGCAGGCGTGTCGTCCTCGATGTCGGAGACTTCGGTCAGCACGACCGTCAGGTTCTGGCGCTGGGCAAACTGTTGGCTGGCAAAGTCCACGGCCCCGGTGACCGATCGGTCGTCGTTCACGCCGCGGTTGCTGCCCAGTTCGCGCGTGCCCTGGGACAGGGTGTGCACAAAGATGGGGGCCTGCAGGTTGGTGCCCACCTCGCGCAGCAATTCCAGGACGCGGCTGCGTTCGGCGCTGCGGATGGAGATGAAAGGGATGCGTGCCTTGAGGTAGCGCGTGAGCGTGGCTTTGAATTCGGTGGTGTCCATGGACCAAGGCTAGGAAAGAATGTTGCGGCGGCGGGGTGCGCCTGCGGCCGTCTCCACGGTGGTGGGGGCGGGGGTGTCGTGCAGCTCGTTCTGCGCGGGCGGATTGGCGTACCGCGTGAGGGCGTTGTGGCGCAGCAGCGAAGCCAGGCGACCGCTGCGGTCGCTCTGAGCCGTGTCCAGCAGGGACTGCTGGGAGCGTTCGGCAAACTTACGCACTTCGGCCCCGAGCTGGCTGCGGGTGCTTTCTGGCACCGCCGGCAGCAGGCACAGCTGGTGGATGAAGGCCAGTTCGTGCCGTGCCTGTAGCAAGGCCCGCACCACCAGGCTTTCATCGGCACCCAGGCGCAGATTGCGTGTCAGGCGTTCGGCGCACAGGCCCAGGCGGCGCTGCACTTCCGTGCTGATGCGCTCCACAAACAAGGGAGCCACGCCCCCGCTCCAGGACAGCTGGCCCTGGTGCAGCTGGGCCAGGCAGCGGGCATCGTCATCGCCCTGGGCCAGGCGGTCCAGCCAGGTGCTCCACTGGGCGTAGCTCTGAGGGGCGGCCTCCGTGTGGGAGGTGTCCGTTGGCCCGGAGGCCGGGCGGCGCAACCACCCCCACATCACTTGATGCGCCGCACAAAAGGCGAGGCCGGCAGCAGGTCCCAACTGGGCAGGGCGCCGGCCAGGGCATCGTGCGCCACGGGCTGGACGGTCGCGGCAGGTGCGAGGGGGGGCTGCGCGGGGGGCGTGGGGGCGGTATCGCTGGGGTTGGAGGGGGGCAAGATTTCACGGACCATGGGTCAATCTCCTGGGTTTAGGCGGCGGCCATCACACGGCGCACGCTGTCGTGGCTGGACAGCAGGTGCTGCTCGGGGCTGATGCCTTCGAGCAGCGCGGTCACTGCGGCGGACACCGCATCGCGGCGAGCCAGATCACGGCGCAGTTCCACCAGCTCGGCCAGGCAGGCGCGCAGGGCCT
Organism: Comamonas aquatica NBRC 14918; assembly: GCF_000739875.1. GTDB lineage: Bacteria > Pseudomonadota > Gammaproteobacteria > Burkholderiales > Burkholderiaceae_C > Comamonas > Comamonas aquatica. The sequence continues at coordinate 26,646 of NZ_BBJR01000021.1, read as the reverse complement.
GGGCCGATTGCTCCTTGAGGCGGGCAAAGTCGCTGCGGATCTTCTCGCGCAGTTTTTGTACTTGGCGGTAGCCCAGGTAGGCCCAGCCCAGGGCGGCCAGGCCCATGAGGGCGACCACCATGCCGCTGCCCAAGCCCATGAAGATCAGGATCACGCCCAGGGCGATGGCACCCCAGTGTTTGAGGCCCAGCTTGGCCTCTGCCAGGGCCTCGGCCTCGCGGCGGTCCAGGTGGGCGGCCAGGTCGGTCAGCAGGGCGGCCTCGTTGTCGCCCTGGCTGGTCTGGCCTGTCCAGTCCTCGATGGCAATGTCCACCTGGGTGGGTACGGCCTGGCGCGCGCGGGCCGTGACGTCACTGTGGGCATCCAGGATCCAGTCGCGCGAGTGTGCAATCGCAAAGCGCTGGGTGGCGCGCGTGACGTGCGAGGTCTCGGGGTGCATCGCGGCATTGGTCAGCAGCTGGGTGAAGTCCACCTGCTCGTCCAGGGTCTTGGCCTGCAGCTGGTAGCGGGCCTGGGCGGCGCGCTTGTCACCACTTTCCTCGATGATCAGGCGGCACAGCTCTTCCTGGCGGCGCAGGGGCAGTTCCTCGTCGTCGAAACGGGTGACCAGGGTGGTGAGCAAATCGTCCACGGCCACCAGCACACTGCTGGCGGGTTTGATCTCGCCCTGGAATACGCCCTCGAAGTGTTGCAGCACGGCGCCTTGCATGGCGGCGGCGTTCAGGCTGGTGTTCAGCGCAGGCCAGGTCGGGGAAAACCGCGAGAGGTGGGGGTAGCGGCCCGCATGGTCTTCGTTCGGCGTTTTGGAACGCAGGGCATCGCTCCACTGGCTGCGCTGGGTTTCCGCGAAGCCGGCCTGTTGTGACAGCTCTTCGATCCAGGCCGTGATGCGTTTGGAACACAGCTGGGTGGTGTCCGCAGTGAACACCCCATTGGCCATGGCATCCACCATGACCACGGTCTGACGGTCCAGCTGGAAGGGGTTTTGCAGGCCGAAATAGCGATCCAGCCAGGTGCGGTTGGCTTCGCTGCGGCTGGCGCGGCGGGCGATCAGGGCAAAGAACAGCGAGGTTTTTTCGTCGTCGCGGCGCAGGGCTTCGGCCAGGGCGCGCTGGGCCAGGTCCTGCTTGTCGCCCAGCCAGGCCGCCAAGGCGACCAGGGCCGGGGCCAGCCAGTAGCGGGGGGTGGACAGCATCAGTTCCTCGGTGGCGCCTCGCAGGGTTTCCTGGCGCACCAGCTGGATGTCCGAGGCCTGCAGAATGCCGGTGGCCTGGCGACGCACCACGGCGTTCTGACCGAAGGTGTTTTCGATTTCCTGGCGGATCTTGACCTGGCGGGTTTCTGCCAAGGACAGCTCCTTGGCTTTGAGGTCGGCTTCCACAAAATCAGCGAAGGCCTGCTCCAAGCGCGACAACTCGGAACGGGTCTGCGACAGGTCGCGCCCCACGTTGTCCACCTGGTTGGAAACCGTGCCGATGTCGCTTTGCAGGCTGCGCAGCGAACCGAGGATCAGGGACAGGTCGGCGACCTGGATGATGCGTTCAGAACTCATGGAAGGGGGTGGGACAGGTCAAACATCAATGATCGCGGTCTGCCCGGAGGCGCTGACGGCGATCAGGCGGCTGGCATACACCTCGATAAAGGCATAACCAGGGTGCAGAGCCAGGCTGCGGGCACGTTCCAGCAGCGCGGGCAGGGACTCGTGGGTTTTGTAGTGCTGGATGATCTGGCCGCTGCAATCCAGGGTGTGGACTTCAAAGGGCGCACCCAGGTAGCAGCGTGCGACGATGCCGTGGGGCAGGGCGTCAACGGACACGTCGGGCAGTTCCTGGCGGATGGCGTCGATCAGGGCTTGGGTGGCGGCCGGACTGTGCACATGGCCGCCGGCATCCAGGCGGGTGATGGCTTGGATATAGGCCGAGGAGCGTTTGAGCCGCAGGCGTGCCTGCAAGGCTGCGCCGCTGAGGGGGGCGGTCACCCGGGGAGAGGTTGCCAGGGTGGCAGTGGACGGCTGTGCGCCCAGAAGGTATCGGACCATGCGAGTTACTAACCGCCGCCGGCGGGGGCGCGGGGGGGATGACCAGTCATAAAACTGGCGCATGGGCACTGTCACTTGGAGCCCACGGGCCACCTAATAGTGAGCGAGTGTAACTGCTTTGCGTGGGGCCACGACGGGCCGCGCGCGGGCGCCTGTGAGGTCAGGGTGCCGGCGCGTCCAGCGCGGCCTCGATGGCCTCGACCAGTGTGGCCGGGGTGTCTCGGGGTGCGAAGCGGGCCTGCACCTGGCCATCGCGGCCGATCAGGAACTTGGTGAAGTTCCATTTGATGGACTGTGTGCCCAGGATGCCCGGGGCCTGCGCCTTGAGCCACTGGAACAGCGGGTGGGCCTGCGGTCCGTTCACGTCCACCTTGGCCATCATGGGAAAGTCCACGCCGTAGTTGCGTTGGCAGAAGCCGACAATCTCGCTGTTGCTGCCCTTGTCCTGCTGGCCGAACTGGTTGCAGGGAAAGCCCAGGACCACCAGGCCCTGGCCGGCGTAGCGCTGGTGCAGCTGCTGCAGCCCGGCGAACTGCGGGGTGAAGCCGCAGGCGCTGGCGGTGTTGACCACCAGCACCACCTGGCCTGCGTAAGCGGACAGGGGCTGGGGGTGGCCGTCGATGCGGGTGGCGGAGAAGTCGGACAGCTGGGGCATGCGGGCCTCGGGGTGCAAGCGGGGACTGTGGTTGTAGCACAGCGCCTGCGGCCGTGGCCCCGCCTCAGTGCGGGCGCCGGTGCTGCAGCACGGCCAGCAGGGCGCCGCCCACGATCAGGGCCCCGCCCAGCAGCATGCGCGGCGTGAGTTCGGTGGCGCCCAGCAGCCAGGCCGAGATGCTGGCGAACAGCACCTCCGACAGCATGATCAGCGAGGTGGTGCTGGTCGGGATGCGCGAGGCGCCGTATTGCAGCGCCCACGAGCCGATGGCCACCAGCACGGCCATGCCCACGGCGCAGGCGATCCAGCCCGGCGCCGGCGCGGGGATGCCGGGGAACTGGCCGCCCAGGTAGCCGGCCGTGGCGGTCGCCAGCCCCATGCCCATGCAGCCCAGGAACATGGCCAGCACCCGCGCCATGCTGGGCGTGTGAAAGCAGCGGCGCAGGATCACATTCGTCATCGCAAAGCACAGGCCGCCGAAGATGGCCAGGTACTCGGGCAGGCCCAGGCCTGCGGTCAGGCTGCGCCAGGTGGCGCCCGGCGGCACGATGACCAGGGCCATGCCGCTGAAGGCCAGCACCAGGCGCAGCAGGCTTTGGGGCGTGGGGCGTTCGCCCAGGAAGCGCCAGGCCAGCAGCACCGTCCAGGCGGGCATCAGGTAGAACAGCAGGATCACGCGCACCACGTCGCCGGTCGAGGCCGCGGTGTTGAACGACACATTCGTCAGCCCCGAGGACAGGGCCAGCAGCCACAGCACCGGGTGGCGCAGAAACTGCGCCAGGCTGCCGCGCAGGCACAGGATGGTGCCCAGGGCCAGCACGCTGTAGATCATGCCCGTGGCCCAGGGCGCGGCCAGGCCGGCGGCGCGCATGGTCTGGAACGGCCACCAGGCCAGGCCCCAGACCATGGCGTTGAACAACAGGGCGAGGTAGGGCCAGAAATGCATGTCAAAAATGGTTCCGGCGCAGGTGTTACCTGCGCCGGGTGCTATGAAGAATGAAGGAGAGGGGCCGTGGGGCGCTCAGTGGTGGTGATCGTAGCGGGCAATGCTCAGCAGGCGCCGCACCTCACCGCCGTGCTTGCGGCAATTGTGGCGGTACCAGCGGCCGATCAGCCACATGGTGAAGGCCACGATCACGCCGAAGCCGGTGATGGCGCCGTAGGCCGACAGGCCCCACAGGGTGCTCAGGGCGTACAGGGCGCCCAGGCCCAGGATGCAGGCCTGTTCGTTGAAATTCTGCACGGCGATGGAGCGGCCCGCGCCCATCAGGTTGTGGCCCCGGTGCTGCAGCAGCGCGTTCATCGGTACGACCAGGAAGCCGCCCAGCCCGCCCAGCACGATCAGAAAGGGCACGGCCACCCACAGGTTGCTGATGAAGTTCATGCAGATCACCAGCAGGCCCATGGCAATGCCCATGGGGATCACGCGCGTGGCGTGCTGCAGGCGCATGCGCATCGAGGCCATCACCGCACCCACGGCCGTGCCGATGGCCACCACGCCCACCAGGGCCGAGGCCTGGGTGGTGCCATAGCCCAGGGCCACGGCGGCCCAGGCCAGCACGATGTAGCGCAGATTGCCGGACACGCCCCAGAACAGGGTGGTGGTGGACAGGGAGATCTGGCCCAGCTTGTCGCGCCACAGGCGACGGTTGCAGTCGCGGAAGTCGGGCAGCAGGGCCAGGGTATTGCCGACCAGGCCCTGGGTCGGGTCCTGGCGCAGCGGCACCAGGGGCGCCGTGGTGCGCGGGATGCGCAGGTTGAAGGCCGCCGCCAGGGCGTAGACGAAGACCAGCACGCCGATTGCCGCTTCGGCGGCGTTGTCCACGCCGGGCAGGTTCAGCGCCAGCAGGTGGCCGGAGATGACCGGGCCGACCAGCTGGCCGCCCAGCAGCACGCCCAGGATGATGGAGGTGATGGTCAGACCCTCGATCCAGCCGTTGGCCTTGACCAGTTGGGACGGGGGCAACAGCTCGGTCAGGATGCCGTACTTGGCGGGCGAATAGGCCGCGGCCCCCAGACCCACCACGGCATAGGCCAGCAGTGGGTGGTGGCCAAACAGCATCAGCAGGCAGCCCACCACCTTGATGGCATTGCTGATGAACATGACCCGACCCTTGGGCAGCGCATCGGCAAAGGCGCCGACAAAGGGCGCCAGCACCACGTAGAACAGGGCGAACATGGGGACCAGGGCGGCACTCTGCCATTCGGGCGCACCGCCGGTGCGTAGCAGCTCCACGGCTGTGACGAACAGGGCGTTGTCGGCCAGCGAGCTGAAAAACTGCGCTGACATGATGGTGTAGAAACCGCGCTTCATGAAATGCTGTGCGCACGCGCGGCCACGGGGGCCAGTGCACGAAAAAGGGTTGTCCCAGTGGCAAACGACTGGCGGTTATATCACGCAGCCCTTAGCCATCAGTGCCAGAATGCCTGTCGTTTGCCCTCAGGAAACTTTTCGCCATGCCGCGCCCCATTCTCGCCACCATCCACCCCCAAGCCCTGCGCCACAACCTGGAACAGGTGCGCCGCGCCGCGCCGGACGCCCAGCTGCTGTGCGTGGCCAAGGCGAATGCCTATGGCCATGGGGTGGAGCATGCCTTCCAGGGCCTGCGTGCGGCCGATGGCTTTGCCGTGCTGGAGATCGCCGAGGCCCAGCGCCTGCGTGCCCTGGACTGGCGCGGCCCGATCCTGCTGCTGGAGGGCGTGTTCGAGCCGCGCGATCTGGAGCTGTGCTCGCGCCTGGGCCTGTGGCACACGGTGCACTGCGATGCCCAGATCGACTGGCTGGCCGCGCACAAGACCCAGGTGCCGCACCGCGTGTTCCTGAAGATGAACAGCGGCATGAACCGCCTGGGCTTCACGCCCGAGCGCTTTCGCAGCGCCTGGGCGCGCCTCAACGCGCTGCCGCAGGTGGAGGAGATCTCCTTCATCACCCACTTCAGCGACGCCGACGGCCCGCGCGGCACGGCGCACCAGTTGCAGGTGTTCGAGCAGACCACGCACGACCTGCCCGGCGAGCGCAGCCTGAGCAACAGCGCCGCGGCCCTGCTGCAGGGCACGCGCGAGGCCGTGCGCGGCGACTGGGTGCGCCCCGGCATCGTGCTGTACGGCAGCTCGCCCGACTACCCCACGCACACGGCGGACCACTGGGGCCTGCAGCCGGCCATGAGCCTGACCAGCCAGATCATCGGCACGCAGCAGCTGCATGCCGGCGACACCGTGGGCTATGGCTCCACCTTCACGGCCGAGGGCGACCTGCGCCTGGGCGTGGTCGCCTGCGGCTATGCCGACGGCTATCCGCGCCTGTGCGGCACCGGCACGCCGGTGCTGGTCAATGGCGTGCGCACCCGCCTGCTGGGCCGCGTCAGCATGGACATGGTCTGTGTGGACCTGACGCCCGTGCCCGACGCGCAGCTGGGCAGCGAGGTGGTGCTGTGGGGGCGCTCGCTGCGCCACGGCAGCGTGCTGTCGATCGACGAAGTGGCCGCCGCCGCGGGCACCGTGGGCTACGAGCTGATGTGCGCCGTGGCCGCGCGCGTGCCCGTGGTCAGCGACGAGGACGCGCTGCGGCCCTGAGCGGGGTGCGGTCCAGGCGGCACGCCATCCGTCCTCACACGCCACTCCCCAAAGGAGAGCGCCTGGCGCTTGCCCAATCATTGTTTGCAGGACTTTGGTTGCTGAAAGTCGCAGAGCACTTGCGCAATCCGCTCTCTTTTTAGAAATTGGCGCCCGCCAGCGTGCGCAGACACGGCCGTACCCGGCGGCGCCCGCCCCTGCCGCCGCTCCATCGGTGCGACCCGTCGGGGTACCCGTTGCCAGCCCAGCGCTACTGGGTGCCGCCGATATAGTGCGGGCATGGCCAAAGACAAAACCATTTACACCTGCAACGCCTGCGGCGGCACCACGCCGCGCTGGTTGGGCAAATGCCCGAACTGCGGCGCCTGGAACAGCCTGATCGAAAGCGTGCCCGAGGCCGCCTCGGGCGGCAAGAACCGCCTCAGCGCCCCCCAGGGCTATGCCGGCCTGGCCAATGCCCAGCCCGTGACGCCGCTGGCCGCCATCGAGGCCCAGGACGTGGCGCGCACGCCCAGCGGCATCGAGGAGCTGGACCGCGTGCTGGGTGGCGGCGTGGTGGAGGGCGGGGTGGTGCTGATCGGCGGCGACCCCGGCATCGGCAAGTCCACCCTGCTGCTGCAGGCCATGGACGCACTGCAGCGCGCCGGCCTGCCCACGCTGTATGTGACCGGCGAGGAAAGCGGCGCCCAGGTGGCGCTGCGCTCGCGGCGGCTGGGCATCGACGGCAGCCAGGTGAACCTGCTGGCCGAGATCCAGCTGGAAAAAATCCTGGCCACGGTGGAGGCCACGCAGCCCGCCGTGGTGGTCATCGACTCCATCCAGACCATGTATTCCGACCAGCTGACCAGCGCCCCCGGCTCGGTGGCCCAGGTGCGCGAGTGTGCGGCCCACCTGACGCGCATGGCCAAGGGCACGGGCATCACGGTGATCCTGGTCGGCCACGTCACCAAGGAAGGCGCGCTGGCCGGTCCACGCGTGCTGGAGCACATGGTCGACACGGTGTTGTACTTCGAGGGCGACACCCACAGCCCGCACCGCCTGGTGCGCGCCATCAAGAACCGTTTTGGTGCAGTCAACGAGATCGGCGTCTTCGCCATGACCGAAAAAGGGCTGAAGGGCGTGAGCAACCCCAGCGCCATCTTCCTGAGCCAGCACACCGAGCCCGTGCCCGGCAGCTGCGTGATGGTGACGCTGGAAGGCACGCGCCCGCTGCTGGTGGAAATCCAGGCCCTGGTCGATGGCGGCGGCCCGGCGCCGCGGCGCCTGTCGGTGGGCCTGGACAAGGACCGGCTGGCCATGCTGCTGGCGGTGCTCAACCGCCATGCCGGCGTGGCCTGTGCCGACCAGGACGTGTTCGTCAACGCCGTGGGTGGGGTGCGCATTGGCGAGCCAGCGGCCGACCTGGCGGTGATGCTGTCCATCACCAGCAGCCTGCGCGGCAAGGCGCTGCCCAAGGGCTTTATCGCCTTTGGCGAAGTCGGCCTGGCCGGCGAGGTGCGGCCCGCGCCGCGCGGCCAGGACCGGCTCAAGGAAGCCGCCAAGCTGGGCTTCACCGTGGCCGTGGTGCCCAAGGCGAATGCGCCCAAGAAGCCCATCCCCGGCCTGACCCTGCACGCCGTGGAGCGCGTGGACGAGGCCATGAACATCGTGCGCGCCATGGGCTGACGCCAGCGCGCCGGCAGGGCGTAAAACCCCATACGCACTGCCCGCACGCAGGGCCTGCGCGCTCCATAAGACAATAACGCCCATGAATATGCGCAATGTTGTGATTCCCCTGGGCCTGGCGGTCCTGCTGTACCTGGCCTATGACGCGCTGGGCTGGATGGGCGTGGCCGCCGTGGGCGGCGGCATCGTGATGTGGCTGCTGCTGCATTTCACGCGGCTGATGACGGTGATGCGCCGGGCCTCCGAGCGGCCCATGGGCTATGTCGGCAGCGCCGTGATGCTGAACGCCAAGCTCAAGCCCAAGGTGAACCTGATGCACGTGGTGGCCATGACCCGTTCGCTGGGGCAGCGCCTGTCCGAAGAGGGGCAAGACCCGGAAATCTACCGTTGGACCGACGGCACGGACTCCCATGTGACCTGTGAGTTCGTGCACGGTCGCCTGGTGCAGTGGACCCTGGTGCGTCCCAGCCCCGCCGAGGCGGGGCAGGCCGACAAGCAACCAGACGGCGCCCAAGGCCTTTAAAATCCCGGCCGAAGGGGTCCGACCCCACCGATTTTGACGTTCAAGCCGCTGGCACGCACCAGCGGCGCCACCTGCGAGAGAGACACCCACCATGAGTACTACTGCCGTCGTCGAACTGGCTGCCAAGGACCTGAACCAGCAAGGCGGTGTTTACTGCCCCAGCCCCAAGGCCGACATGAAGCTGTGGAACAGCCACCCCAAGGTGTACATCGATGTGGCGCACGACGGCCAAGGCAAGTGCCCGTACTGCGGCACGGTCTACAAGCTCAAGGCCGGCGAAGTGTTTGCCGGTGGCCACTAAGCTTTTTCAATGACCGCTGCTACGCACCCCGTGACAGATTTTCAGGACAGCGCTCTCAGGGAGCGCTGTCCTGCTTTGGCGCACATCACGGCGGTGATCGTGACCTTCAACAGCGCCCACTGTGCCGAGGCCCTGGGGGCCCAGCTGCGCGGCTGGCCGCATGTCACCATCGTCGACAACGGCAGCGCCGACGGCACGCCCGAGTGCATGCGCGCCGTGCTGCCGCAGGCGCAGATCATCGCCCTGCCGCAGAACATGGGGTTTGGCGTGGCCAACAACCGCGGGTTCCAGGCGGCGACCACGCCCTACTGCCTGATGATCAATCCCGATTGCGCTTTGCAGTCGGACGATGCCCAGGCCCTGTTCGACACGGCGCAGCAATGGCCGGATGCCGCCATCGTCGTGCCGCAGTTGGTGGGCAGTGACGGCCGGCTGCAGGTCAACTACGGCTGGGTGCGTGACTGGTGGTCGTCCAAGGGACCGGCGGCCGAAGGCGTGACCTGTGTCGGCAATGCCTGTGGTGCGGCCATGCTGCTGCGCATGGACCAGGCCCCGGCCGAAGGCTGGTTCGACGAGCGCTTCTTCCTCTACTACGAGGATGAGGACATGTGCCTGCGCCTGTTGCATGCCGGCAAGCCGGTGATCGTGCAGCCCGCCGTGCGTGTGGCGCACTCAAACCGCGGCTCGGTGCGTGGCCCGCGTCCGCTGCGCGTGGAGTATGGTCGTGGCTACCACCATGCCCGCTCCAAGGTGCTGTTCACGGCCAAGCACCAGGGGCCCCAAGCGGCGGCGGCGCACCGCCTGCAATCGCTGACCGGCGCGCTCGCGCTGCTGGCGCTGCGCATTGTGGCCCCTTCGCCCAAGCATGTCTCGCGCCTGTGGGGGCGCATCCGCGGCCTGTGGGGCGCGCCCACCCGTTACTGACAAAAATTTCACATGGCAACTTTGACCATTGGCATCCTCACCATGAACGAGGAGCGTCGCATTGCGGCGTGCATTGACAGCGCGGCATTTGCCGACCAGATCATTGTGGTCGACAGCGGCAGCAGCGACGCGACGGTGGAGATCGCCACGGCGAAGGGCGTGGAGGTTTACAGCTATCCCGATTGGCAGGGCTTTGCGGTGCAGCGCAACCGCATCCTGCAGCATGCCACCGGGGACTGGATTTTCTTTCTCGATGCCGACGAGGTGGTCACGCCGGCCTTGGCGCAGGAAATGCGTGCCATCGTCGATGCGAATGTGGCGTGTGTGTGGGAGGTGGCCTGGGAGCAGATCGCCTATGGCCAGTCGCTGGGCCGCATGCGCAGTTCGGGCGGGATCCCGCGCCTGTTCCCGCGGGCGCAGATCCTGCAATTCGAAGGCGTGGTGCACGAAGGCGCGAAGCTGAAAGACCCGGCGCTGCCGGTGCGCCTGCTGAAACAGCGCCTGCCGCATTACTCGCGCGAGACGATTTACGGCAGTCTGCAGAAACTGGCCCAGTATGTGCAGTTGGGCGCCTACAAACGCATGCAGGCCGGCAAACGCGGGGGCGTGCTGCGTGGCATAGGTTCAGCGATCGCCAATTTCATTCGCCTGTATTTCTTCCACCGAGGATTTTTGTGTGGGCGTGCGGGGTTTTTGCACAGTTTCTTTGTCGCCCTGGAGTGCTTTTTCCGATATGTTGCGCTCGAGATTGATCGAGATTTTCTGGAGCAAGCCAAAAAACGTGGCTAAGTGAATCCAAGTATGTCGATCAATAATTTGAGTTTTTTGCAAAACAGTGCAGTTTTTTTATTTTTTGCATTGTGCCTGTCTTTGCCGGGCGGATATTCGGTCGGCGCTTTGGTCGCTGTACTGGCGGCCGTGTGTGGTATTCCCACATGGCGTAAAAAAACACTAGATGCCGATGCCAAGTTGTTTCTGTTTTTTTTCTTGGCCGTGGGGGTGCTATGGAGCCACTCTTTTGATGGATGGTGGACCTGGAGCAGCAACAACGATGCTGGGCTGCGGTATGGTTTGGGAGCGTTGTGTTTGGTCGCCAGCAGCGCAATCTTTGTCAACACCAAGTTTCTTCGTTGGGGGCTGATCGTCGGCGCCCTAGGGGCTGCCGTGTTGGCGATTTTTCAGCATCAAACTGTGGGTCGTGCTGAGGGCTTTACGAATGCGATTCGTTTTGGTGATATCGCCCTTTCGATTGCGTTTGCTTGTGCCTGTTTCGCGACGTTGAGAAATCAGCCAACTTGGGAGCGCTTGCTGTTGGTGGTCGGTGCGATGGCCGCGTGTCTGGCTTCGCTGCTCTCCTTGTCCCGTGGGGGGTGGTTGGTGCTGGCAGTTTTTCCTATGCTATGGATCTTGTTCGTAGAAAAAATCCAGACAAGAATCAAGTTGGGGCTGTGCTTGATGGTGGGTGTGGTGCTGATGTGTTGGGCGGCATTGCAAGTGCCCAGCATAGAGATCCGAGTCCAGGCGGGGGTCAAGGAGGTGCAGAGCTATGTTGAAAAAGGTGGAGAGCAGGCACAAACTTCTGTGGGGGCTCGCCTTGAGCATTGGCGATTGTCTTGGCAGCTGGGGCTGGATAAACCCCTGATGGGTTGGGGCGACAAAGGCGTCAAAGAAGGCAAGCGCGCCTATGTGGAGCGCGGGGAAGCGCACCCGTATATGCTGGAAATGGCGCATTCGCACAATGAATTTTTAGAAATGTGGTCACGTCGCGGCGCGTTGGGTGTGCTGATGCTGTTGGGGATTTATGCGGTGCCAGCATTTATTTTCTATCCCACACGACAGCGGTTGGCCAAGGTGGCATTGCAGGATAGACCGCACTATCTGGCTTTACGGATTGCCGGTTTGTCCGTGCCCGTATGCTATGTGATCTATGGATTGACGGAGACTTTTTTTGATCTCAGCATCGGCCATATGTTTTACATATTCTCCATGGTGTTTTTCTTCTCTGCCATGAAATCTTTGGAGATGAACGTCAAAAATGCCTAAGCCTCAAGATTTTTCAGATATTACGCTGTGCCTCACCATGGGAGGACGTCCAGATTTGCTGGAGCAGTCTTTGAGAAGCATTCAGGAGAAATGGCAGTTTGCGCAGGTGGTGGCCATCAATGATTTTGCAGATCCACGCTGTGACCATGTTTTCAAGTCCATCTATCCGAATGGTGTCCTGCTGTCTGACGGCATCAAACGCGGGCACCATGGCGCGATTGATAAACTGTATGCTGGCATCCAGACGCCCTATGTTTTTCACACCGAAGATGACTGGATTTTTTCTGATGAAATTTCATTTGAGAAAATCAAGAAATTCTTGGATGCCAATAAAAAAGTGACGTCTTATTGCTTGAGAAATCCCGCCGATTTTTTGCAAGAGACAGAACGAAATAAAATAAACGCAGAGTCTGCACAAGACGTTAATTACTACAATCTAGGCCACGTGCATCCAGAATGGTATGGCTACAGCTTTAATCCCCATTTGATCAAGATAGAGAAAATAAGAAATATTGGCGATTTTGTTCGATTCAAGAAAGAACGCCATGTTTCTGAGCATATGAAGAAGCATGGGCACTTTGTGGCGTATGCGACGCAAAGCCTGTGTACGCACATTGGCGAAGGCGTGAGCATGGCCAACCCCAACGCCAATAAAAAGAAATCCAAGATCCGTGTTTGGCTGCGCCAGCAGATCAATCGGATCAAGGCCTTGGTGTCAAAGGCTTAGGTCGTAACCCACCGTGACCGGCGCGTGGTCTGAGAACTTCTCGCCCTTGTAGATCGACTCGGCGCGGGCCAGGGCGGCCAGGGCCGGGGTGGCCAGGTGGTAGTCCAGCCGCCACCCCACGTTGTTGACATAGGCCTGGCCCCGGTTGCTCCACCATGTGTAGCAGGTGTCCGTGGTATCGGGTTGCAGGCAGCGGTAGACGTCCTTGATGCCGCCGGTGTCGGTCTCGGCCAGCAGCATATCCATCCAGGCGCGCTCTTCGGGCGTGAAGCCGCTGTTCTTCTGGTTGCTGCGCCAGTTCTTCAGGTCTTCCTTGCGGTGGGCAATGTTGATGTCCCCGCACAGCACGAATTCCCGCTCGCCCTTCAGGCGCATCAGGTGGGCGTGCATCTTGGCCAGAAAGCGGAACTTGGCGGCCTGGCGGTCTTCGCCGGACGAACCGCTGGGAAAGTAGCTGCTGATGATGGACAGCTTGCGCGCAGGGGTGTCGAAACGCGCTTCCACGTAGCGTCCTTCGGCATCGAACTCTTCGGGGTCAAAGCCGACGATCACATCGCTGGGCTCGTGGCGGCTGTAGATGCCGACGCCGGAATAGCCCTTCTTCTGCGCAAAATGGAACACCCCGGGCATGCCTGCCAGGGTGTCGAACTTGCCCTCGATATCCACAGCTTGGGCCTTGACCTCTTGCACGCAAATACAATCCGGGCCGGTCGCCGCGATCCAGTCCTCCACACCTTTGGACGCGGCAGAGCGGATGCCGTTGAGGTTGAGGCTGGTCAATTTGAAAAGGGAAGAATCCATGTCTATCAGTGGCGCGCAGCAGGAACAGAACGATCAACTGGCGCAAGCATTTGTGCAGTTTGCGGTGGATGCAGGGGTCCTGCGGTTTGGTGAATTCAAGACCAAGGCAGGGCGCATGAGCCCGTATTTCTTCAATGCCGGCTTGTTTGACGACGGTGCCAAGATGGCACGTCTCGCCGAATTCTATGCAAAAGCCATTGTGGCCAGCGGCATGGAATTCGATATGGTCTTTGGTCCCGCCTACAAGGGCATCCCCCTTGCGGCCACCGTGGCGGTCGAGCTGGCGCGCCTGGGCAAGAACGTGCCGTTTGCCTACAACCGCAAGGAAGCCAAGGACCATGGCGAAGGTGGCACCCTGGTCGGTGCCCCGCTGCGCGGCCGCGTGCTCATCATCGACGATGTGATGAGCGCGGGCACGGCCGCCCGCGAATCGATCGCCTTGATCCAGGCTGCAGGCGCCACGCCACACGCCGTGGCCATTGCGCTGGACCGCCAGGAAAAAGCCACCGAGAATGGCAAAGATGTGGACCACAGTGCCGTGCAATACGTGCGCAACCAGCTGGGCCTGCAAGTCTGCGCGATTGCCACGCTGTCGGACCTGCTGTCCTTCCTGGGGGCCCGGGGGGGCGAGGGTGACATGGCACAGCACCACGAACGGGTGCTCGCCTACCGCCAGCGCTATGGAGTGAACGACTGATACACCTTCATCACCGCATGCGGCTTGCTCGATACATTGGATGCCTGATTTTCTGGAACCTTGGATTGACGGCCGCGGCGATGGCGCAAAAAGCGCCAAGCTCCAGCGTCTACACCTGCACGGACGCTTCGGGGCAGCACCTGACCTCGGACCGCCCCATCCCACAGTGCCAGGACCGTGAACAGCGCGTGCTGGGCCCCAGCGGCATGGAGCGCTCACGGCTCGGCCCGGCGCTGACCGAGACCGAGATGGCGGAGCGTCAGGAGCAGCGCCGCCAGGCTGCCTTGCTACAGCAACGTGAAAAAGAGCAGCGCCGCCGCGATGCGGCCCTGTTGGCGCGCTACCCAGACCGCCGCAGCCATGATGCGGCGCGACGCGACAGCCTGCAGACCATTGAGGAGCAGCAGGCCATGGTGCAGCAGCGCCTGGGCTTGCTGGGCCGCGAGCAGGTGCAGTTGCAGCAGGAGCTGGAGTTCTACGCCAAGGACCCCGGCAAGGCGCCGGCCCGCCTGCGCACCAGCATGCAGGAGGTCGATCAGGAAATGCAGGAGCAGCGCCTGTTGCTGCAGGGCCACCAGGACGATGTCCGGCGCATGCACAACCGCTTTGATGCCGAGCTGCAACGCCTGCAGCCGCTGTGGAACCCGCAGGCGGGCACGCCGCCGCGCCCATAAAAAAGGCATGCCGCGCGGGCATGCCCATGAAAACCGCAGGCGGGCTTACAAGGCCAGCCAGACCGTATCGCCACCGGCGCTGGATGGCTGGGGGGCAATCCCCAGCAGCGGCGCGTGGCGGCGCAGCAGCTCGTCAAAAAGTGCCGTCTCCGGGGCGCTGATGCTCTCATCGCCGCGGTGGTAATCCGCGGCCAGTTGCGAGGTGGTGAAGCTCATGCGGCCAAACCGCTGCACGGCATTGCGCAGCTTGTCGAGGTTGATCGGGGCGGGGCTGCTGGTCATGGCTTGTCTCCTCAAAAAAAATCCAACGAAGTCGGCATGGCCTTGACTGTGGCATGGCTTGCGGTTCGCCACAAGGGGGCTGGGGTGGCCCCACGTCGCGCGACAGTGGGCCGCTCATGCACGTCCGCAGCGCACCGTCCCGTATTGGGCGTCCGCCCTGGCGCGGCCAAGTTGCGCCCTTGTCTGGCGTGCAGGCAGGCATTGCTGCGACGTGGCGTGGACGCTTGCCACGCCCCAATACTGGGGCTGGATGGTGTGTGCTGCGCGGTGTGCACGCCGGTCCCTTTTGTTTCGCGCAGTGTGAGGCACGATGAGCCTGGTTTTTGTTCCTTCGGGGCTGCTGGTGGTGGCTGCGCTGGTGTGTGCCACCGTCTGGTGGCGGCGCCGCAACCATGGTGAACTGCTGTGGCTGGCGGCCAGCCTGTGCCTGGCGGCTATGTCGATGCTGCCGTCCTCGGTGCTGGGGGCCTGGGATGTGGCTGGGTGGGCGTCGCTGTGGGCGCTGGGTGCTGTGGTGGCTGCGGCCCAGGCGCTGGCCCAGCGCTTTGGCCGCCAGGTGCAGTGGCTGGGGTGCGTGGCGTGCGCGGCGCTGGTGCTGGCGGGCCTGCTTGGGGGGCCATTGCTGCCCGGTGTCTCCGGTGGAGAGCTGCAGGCCCTGGGCCTGACCGTGGTGCTGGGCCATGGCCTGCCAGGGGCGTGGCGCGCGCCCATCCGCCACCGCGGGGATACCGCTTTGCTGGGCGTGTGGCTGCTGGGCCTGTTGGGCGTCCTGGCCCAGCCCTGGGTGGGCCGATGGGGGCTGGCCTATGTGCCCGGCTGGGGCGTGGGCGTGCTGGAGCTGTTGGTCGGCGCCGGGCTGCTGACCGCCACCATGCTGGCCTGCGTCTGGGCCGACACGCGCCACCGCAGCGGGGGGGCAGACCGCCGCTCCGCCAGCGACACCGGTCTGGCCGACCGGCACGCGTTCGAGGCTGCCTGCGGGCTGCGGCCGTTTGAACGCCAGATCCGCGTGCTGGCGCTGTGCGATGTGGAGCACCTGCCGGCGCAGCGGGGACCGCGCGCCCAGGTGCAGCGCCGGTTTGCCCAGATCCTGCGCGCCAACGTGCGCGAGGGCGACCATGTGGCCCACTTGGGCGAAGAGGCCTTTGCCCTGGCCCTGCGCCAGATCGACATGGCCAATGCCCAGGCCCTGGTGCAGCGCATCGCCCTGCAGGTACAGGAGCAACTCTGGGTGGGTCCCGAGGCGGGCGCGCCGGAGCCGGTCAGTGCCAGCTTTGGCCTGGCCATGGTGCGCGAGGCTGACACCCTGGCGATTGCCATGCACCGCGCCGATGTGTTGCTCTACCAGGCCAAGGAGTGCGGCACCGGCCAGGTGGGCGTGGATGAGGTGGCGACCGAGGCCGCCTGAGCCGCAGGGCTCGCATTGAGACAATTTGAGAGCGCCCTGCGCAGCAAGGACGCGCGCTGCAGCGCAATTTGGCGTGTGATGCCCTTGGCGCGGCACCGGCCCGCTTTCCGCCAGCTTGCATGCAGCTTGCAAACGGCGCCGGACAAACCCTGAGCCACAGATTGCAACACTTGGTTACCGCTTGATCGACATCAAGGGCGGGTTGCGGCAGTCTCGCTACGCTCCAGCCCCAGATTCACTAAGCCTTGCGCTTGGTCAGCATGCTTTTGCGCAAACGCATGACTGGGGGTGCTGTGCAGCGGCATTCCACACCCGTGCGCACACAACAACGGCGTGGAACGCCGTGAAGGAGATGACCGATGCACATCGGCCAACGTTTTTGGCGCCGCCAAGGGCTGGGCGCCAAGCTGGCGATCACCAATTTTGTCTGGGTCGCGTCCATCCTGGGGCTGCTGGTCCTGGGCATTGCCTGGGGCGTCAGCCATTCCCTGCAGTCCAAGATGCACAGCGAGATGCAGCAAGGCATCCAGATGCTGCACCGCTTCATTGAGTCCAACGACAAGGACCTGCGCCAGCGCACCCAGTTCCTGGCCGACAGCCTGGCGCGCAGCCTGCAGGGCACGCTCATCCTGGACCGCAGCGGCAGCGAGCCGCTGCTCAGCCTGAATGGCGAGCTGCTCAACGGCAACGACGTGCACATTCAGGGCTTCACACGCAGCACCGGCGCCGTGGCCACCGTGTTCGCGGCCCAGGGCCAGGGTGACTTCCTGCGCATCGCCACCACGCTGAAGAACGAGCAGGGCGAAGCCGCCCTGGGCAGTCTGCTGGACCGTGCCCACCCTGCCTACGCTGCCATCCAGGCGGGGCAGAGCTACATGGGCCTGGCCAACCTGTTCGGCCGCCAGTACATGACGCACTACCGTCCGCTCAAGGACGCTGCGGGCGCCACCGTCGGCATCGCCTTTGTGGGACAGGATTTCTCGGAGCTGCTGGACCACCTCAAGGCCTCGATCCGCAGCCTGCAGGTCGGCCAGAGCGGCTACTACTTCGTGCTGCGCGCCGAAGATGGCCCGCAGCGCGGCCAACTGGTGGTGCACCCTGCGCAGGAAGGCAAGAACATCAGCGATTCGCAGGACAGCGACGGCCATTTCTTCATCCGCGACATGCTGGACCGCAAGCAGGGCAGCATCACCTACCCCTGGACCAACCCCGGCGAGAGCCAGGCGCGCGAGAAGCTGGCCGTTTTCGGCCACTACGCGCCGTGGAACTGGGTGTTCGCCTCCAGCGCCTACGTGGATGAATTCACCGCCGAAACCCAGGCGCTGATCATCAAGTTCGCCGCCATGGGCCTGGGTGCGGTGCTGGTGCTGGCGGCCGTGTGGTTCTGGCTGATCCGCCGCATGATCGTGCGCCCCTTGAACGAAGCCAGCCGCATGGCCGATGCGATTGCCGAAGGCGACCTCACCGTGCGCATCCGCAGCGACCGCCAGGACGAGATCGGCCACCTGCTGGAGGCCATGAACAACACCAGCACCGGCCTGACCCGCGTGGTCAGCACCGTGCACGAGCAGGCCCACAGCGTGGCCCTGGCCAGCGCCGAAATCGCCCAGGCCAACCAGGACCTGGCCACCCGCACTGAAAGCGAGGCCAGCGCCCTGGAAGAGACCGCCGCCGCCATGGAGGAGCTGGGCTCCACCGTGGCCCACAACGCCGACCACGCCCAGTCCGCCGACCAGCGCACGCGCGAAGCCCAGCGCGTGGTCACCGAAGGCGGGCAGGCCGTGCGCAAGGTGGTGCAGACCATGCAGGGCATCGACGCCAGCAGCAAGAAGATTGCCGACATCATCGGCGTGATCGATGGCATCGCATTCCAGACCAACATCCTGGCGTTGAACGCGGCGGTGGAAGCCGCGCGCGCCGGCGAGCATGGCCGTGGCTTTGCCGTGGTGGCGGGCGAGGTGCGCGCCCTGGCCGGCCGCAGCGCCGAGGCCGCCAAGGAAATCAAGCAGCTCATCAGCCACAGCGTGGCCGAAATCCATGCCGGCAACCAGCAGGCCGCGCACGCCGGCGAGACCATGGAGCAGGCCATCACCGAGATCGAGAAGGTCACCCAGCTGATCACCGACATCAGCCATGCCAGCGGCGAGCAAAGCAACGGTGTGGCCCAGGTGGCCGAGGCCGTCACCCACATGGACCAGACCACGCAGAAGAATGCCGCCCTGGTCGAGGAAATGGCCGGGGCCACCGAAGGCCTGCGCAAGCAGTCCGAGGAACTGGTGCGCGCCGTCTCCATCTTCCGTCTGCAGGGCGGCCCCGTGAACCCGCTGCGCAGCCCGGTGCTGGCGCCGCGTGGGGCCCCGTCGACACCGGCCGCGCCGGCCCGCAGCGCTGCGGCAGCGACCACGCCACGGTCCCCGGCCCTGGCACCCAGTGCGGCCTCCGCCCCCGCCCCAGCGGCGCCCGCTGCCGCCCGCAAGGCCAAGGCCCCGGCGACCACGGCCGAGGACGACTGGGAAACCTTCTGAGCTTGGACCGCCTGCATGGCCCGCATCTCCCCTTCGGGGCATGCACGGTGTGTTGGGCATAAAAATGGCTGCCAGCGCTTGTCCCACCAGCGCTGGCAGCTCTTTTTTATGAGAACGTACGCCCGCCCGCTCCAAGCAGCCCCGGGCCCCTGTGCCAGGCTGCGGCGGGTCGGCGGAGCACCTATCCCGCGTAGCGGTATCGCGAATCCGCTGTAATGGGGAATTAAGCAATCGGAGCCAAGTCATGACCCCCAAGACGTCGCTGGACAAGTCGAAGATCAAGTTTCTCCTGCTGGAAGGTATCCACCCCAGCGCCCTGCAGGTGCTGCACAACGCGGGCTACACCAACATCGAAACGGTGTCCGGGGCGCTGCCGCCCGAGGAGCTGCTGCGCAAGATTGCCGACGTGCACTTTGTCGGCATTCGCTCGCGCACCCAGCTGACGGCCGAGGTGTTTGCCGCCGCCCAGAAGCTGGTGGCCGTCGGGTGCTTCTGCATCGGCACCAACCAGGTCGATCTGGACGCGGCGCGCCAGCATGGCGTGGTGGTGTTCAATGCCCCGTACTCCAACACCCGTTCCGTGGCCGAGCTGGTGCTGGGCGAAGCCATCCTGCTGCTGCGCGGCATTCCCGCCAAGAACGCGGTGGCGCACCGTGGCGGCTGGCTCAAGACCGCCGACAACGCCTATGAAATCCGCGGCAAGACCCTGGGCATCGTCGGCTACGGCTCCATCGGCACCCAGCTGTCGGTGCTGGCCGAGGGCCTGGGCATGCAGGTCGTGTTCCACGACGTGGTCACCAAGCTGCCGCTGGGCAATGCGCGCCAGGCCGCCTCGCTGCAGGAGCTGCTGGCCACCAGCGACATCGTCAGCCTGCACGTGCCCGAGCTGCCGTCCACGCAATGGATGATCGGCGCCGCCGAAATCGCCGCCATGAAGCCCGGCGCCATCCTGATCAATGCCTCGCGTGGTACGGTGGTCGAGATCGACCCGCTGGCCGACGCCCTGCGCGCGGGCCAGCTGCTGGGGGCGGCCATCGACGTGTTCCCGGTCGAGCCGCGCACCAACAAGGACGAGTTCACCTCGCCCCTGCGTGGCCTGGACAACGTCATCCTGACCCCGCACATCGGTGGCTCGACCATGGAGGCGCAGGCCAACATTGGCCTGGAAGTGGCGGAAAAGTTGGTCAAGTACAGCGACAACGGCACCACCACCTCGGCCGTCAACTTCCCCGAAGTGGCACTGCCGGCCCACCCCGGGCAAAAGCGCATCCTGCACGTGCACCACAACGTGCCTGGCGTGCTGTCGGCCATCAACCAGGTGTTTGCGCAGCATGGCCTGAACATCGTCGGCCAGTACCTGCGCACCGACGAGAAGCTGGGCTATGTGGTGATGGACATCGGCGCCGAAGCCCAGGACCTGCCGCTGGCGCAGCTGGCCGAGATCACCGGCACCATCCGCTGCCGCGTGCTGTTCTGAGCGCCGCGGGCCCGCGCCGCCCCGCCCGGGCACTGCGGCATGGGTAGGGGGGGCGCGTCGCTCACACCGGGGCGGCGGGCGCCTGGGGCTGGGCGTGGGCCTCGAAGTACAGCAGGTCGAACCACTGGCGGTGCAGCTGGATGCTGCAGCGCGAGTGGCCGAAACGGTGAAAACCATTTTTCTCCAGCACCCGGATCGAGGCCGGGTTCTCCGGCCGCGCCGTGGCCTCCAGCCGTTGCAGGCCGTGCACCTGAAAAGCCTTGTGCATCACCGCCTGCACGGCGGCGCTGGCCAGCCCCTGGCCGCTGTGTGTGGGCGCAATCCGGTAGCCCAGCGACGCGCTGTGGTACGGCGCGGGGCGCACCTGGGTCAGGTTGATGCGCCCTGCCAGCTCGCCACCCAGCCAGATCAGGTAGTGGAAGGCCTGGCCTGCGGCCTGCAGCTGCAGGGCCGCCTGCAGGGCGTGGTCAAAGCCGACGGGGGTGTAGAAGTTGTCGGGGCGGGGATTGACCCAGCTTTCGAAGTAGGCGCGGTGCGTGGTTTCCAACACCCAGAGCGGGTGCGCATCCTGGGCGCGCAGCAAGATCAGTTCCACGGTGGCTTTCGGGATGAAGATGCGGCGATTCTGTGGCGGGTGCGCAGGGCTTGGCAAGCGAGCGGTGGTCGGTATCTCCCTCAGCGCGGGTCCAGGCCATGGCATGCGTGTCAGTGACCGGGCGCAGGACGTGGTCCGTGTGATGCCTGTGGGTGGGCCACCGTGCCGGAGCTGGTGGCTGTGGCGCGATGGGGTGGAGCGAACAAGGCAAACGCTTGGCGCTACCCCGATGGCTGAAGCGGTGTCCACAGACCCCAGGGCGCCCTGGCGCGGGGGGGAATGCCGAATGCGCCGCCGCACGTGTGAGGGTCCCCGACCACACAACGGTGGCCGCAGGCAGTGCCGTGGGAAGGACTGCACTGCGGCGGTACGGCCTGCAGACAAACCGCCTCCAGGACAAAGAACCGCCTGGCGCCAGGGTGTCTTGGCACGCCCATGCGCTGGGGCATGCCTGCTGCAAAGCCCTTTGCAGCCGGTCCGACAAGGAACCAGTCCCTTGGCCTCTAACCGGGTCGTCGCGCGCCACCGCGCCGGCGGTGGCTGAAAAGAACTTTGCAGCACACCATCCACGCGGGTGGCCGGACCCACGGCCATTCCAGATGCGCAGCAGCGCCTCAGTGCGGCACGTGGATCTTGGTCTTGATGTGCTTGAGGTTGGCCACGATGGTGAAGGTCATCACCACCAGCATGGACCACGAACTCCACTTGCCCACGTGCACGGCCGACCAGGCGCCCAGCTGGTTGGGGTAGCTCCAGACCCCGGCGAAGGTGGAGATGTTCTCGGCCAGCCAGATGAAGAAGCCGATCAGCACAAAGGCCAGCAGCAGCGGCATCTGGCGGTCGCGGTCCAGCGGGCGGAAGACCACGGTGGTGCGCGCGTACAGGCCCAGGGCGCAGGCGGCCAGGTACCAGCGGTAGTCGCCGATGTAGTGGTGGGTGAAGAAGTTGGCGTAGATCAGCACCGCGATCAGCGCCGCCATCCAGTGCGGCGGGTGGTGGCGGATGCGCAGGTCGAACAGGCGCCAGGCCTGGATGATGTAGCTGCCCACGGCCGCGTACATGAAGCCCGAGAACAGCGGCACGCCCCAGAGCTTGGTGTAGGCGAAGTCGGGGTAGGCCCAGGACTTGATGCCGCTGGAGGTCTTGAACACCTCCAGCGCGAAGCCCACGATGTGGAACAGGGAGATGGCCTTCAGCTCGTCCCAGGTTTCCAGCTTGGTGGCCACCATGGCGATCTGGATGGCCAGGGCCGCCAGCAGTAGCACGTCGTAGCGCGGCAGGCCCAGCACGCCCGCGCGCGGCACGGCGAACACGGCCAAGAAGAACAGGCCCACAAACAGGCAACTGCGCGCCTCCTTGATGCCGAACCACAGAAACTCCAGCCCCGCGCGCTGCAGCCCGCGCGGCTGCCAGTGGCGCGGCGGGTGCAGGAGGAAATCGTCCAGGCGGTTGAGGGAGGCCATGGTGCTGGCGCTGGCAGGGGCTGCGGTTGGCAGGGGCGTGGCAGACATGCGAGGGGGCGGGCGGGACGGTTTGGGGCAGAGGGGGGAGTATGCCTTGGGGCGGTGGCGGCGCTGTGGCAGGCCGCACCAGTTGGCAGCGGCGCGTGGATGCGGTCCGGGGTGTGCTTTGGGCGCTGCACGGGCGTGTGGGCGGAGGCTGGGAGTCGCCCGGCGGCGAGTCGCCTTCTTTTGCTGCACCCAAAGAAGCCGGGGTTCGCGCTTGCGCGGGGTGCCACGCATCGTGCGCCGCCATGTGCGTGGAGACCCAAAACAAGACGACGCTGACAGCGGGCGGCCCGGCCGAACGCCCTGCGCGCCTGCGCCGCGTCGTTCAAACCACTGCCGGAAATCAGAAGGGCTGCCAGTGGCGTGCGCGTCTTGGCGCGCGCACGCGCTGGGGCTGGGATGTCCGCTACGGGGTGTTGAACCGGTGGCGCTGGCGGGGCGACCAGGTTGTTAGCGTGGCCAACACCACCCCGCCCACCACAGGTGGGCGGTAGCGACAAGGCGTGAAGCCGCAGACCGTACGCCCGGTACGGCCAGGCGCAACCACGGCCTACCGAGGGTGGTGTTCGCCAATCTGGATGAAATGGGCAGCTGGCGCTGATCCAGCCTGCGTCGGCAGCTCACTTTTTAGAAAACACTGCTCTCTGTGCGGCCTGCGCTTATGGGTGCGCCGTCGCAGCGGGGGCACGCAGATCACGCCCCAGCATGCGATCAACCAGGCCCGCCAGGTCCAAGCCGGACGACAGCACGGCGCTGACCTTGTGCGGTTGCGTCTGCCCCGCATCCAGCTGCGTGGGCGTGCCCAGGTCGAAGACAAAGCTGTAGTGCGGCTCATGGCCCATGCGCAGGTCGGTCAGCAGCACGCGGCCGTCGCGCAGCTCCATGCGGATGGGGCCCTGGGTGAAGCGCTGCATGGCCTGCACCGCTGGCACGCTGGCCCAGCGCTGCAGGTAGGTCTGGCCGCGCTGCGTGGCCGTCAGGGGGATGTGCTGCCCCTGGTCCAGCAGGCTGTAAAAGCCCTCGTAACTGTGCGTGGGCGTGATCGCCAGCACCCGCCACAGCACGGTGTTGAACGGCGTGGCATAGACAAACAGCTGGGCATCCGGCACGCCTTGTTCGGCCAGGGCCTGCTGCGCCACGCTGCGCACCTGGTGCTGGGCGCCCACGCTCCACAACAAATAGCAGCAACTGAAGACCAGCGCCCAGCGGTTGGGCCCCCGCCAGTCCACCCCGCGCCGCGCGCGCAGGCCGGACCACAGCAGGCCCAGCAGCAGCGGCAAGGTGTACAGCGGATCGATGATGAACACGCTGCCCACGGCAAACGCGTGGTCGGTGAAGGGCTGCAGGAACTGCGTGCCATAGCTGGTCATGGCGTCGATGCCCACATGGGTCAGCAGCGCCAGCAGCCAGGCCAGGCTCCAGCGCGCCGTCAAATTCGGCGCACCCGCAGGGGCCTTGCGGTCCACCAGCTTATGCGTCAGCCAGCCGAACAGCGGCGCCGCCAGCGTCAGAAAGAACAGCGCATGCGACTCGGCCCGGTGGCGCACCATGTTCAGCAGATCGTCGCCATGATCGATCAGCACATCCAGGTCGGGCACCGTGCCCGCCACGGCGCCCACCAGGGCGGCCTTGGCAAAGGACGTGCGGCGGCCCATGACGGCCACGGTCACGCTGGCGCCGAGCACGGCTTGGGTCAGAGAGTCCATAGGGTGGGGGTTCTCGCGAAGGCGTTGAAGGATGAGGCCCTGTACGGGCCAGGGCGAAGCGCAGACGTTGCCCGTATTAGGCGGGCTGGAAAGGGAAAAGTTCTGTGGAGGGTGGCTTTGGAGGCGACTTGCCTGGTGGTCTGGCTGTGGTCGAGAGGCTCCCGGCGGTGTAGCTGATGTGGGGCGCGTCCAATCCAAGTGCCCTACACATCAGAGGGCCGCGTGACCCATCCGCTGTCGCGTCGATCGCAGCGAGATGGACAGCGGTTGATGCCTGCTGATATGGGGCAAGGTGGCAAAACAGCCAGCAATTCTGCGGGATGCATCCTGCCCTGGCGCTTGCGGGATTGTCGCGATGCGGCCGCGTGGGCGACGGACTAAGCTGGATGGCAGGAGACAACACGATGCACAAAACCCTGCTTCTGGCGGCTGCGACCTGCGCGGCCACGACTTTTGCGGCTCCGGTGGCTGCGGCCTACCCCGACAAACCCATCAAATTGATCGTGCCATTCCCGCCCGGGCAGGCGACCGACATCTTTGCCCGCGCCCTGGCTGAAAAGTTGGGCCAATCCCTGGGCCAGCCCCTGGTCGTGGAAAACAAGGCGGGTGCGGGCAGCAACATCGGCAGCGAGCAGGTGGTGCGCAGCCCCGCGGACGGCTACACCCTGCTGGTCGCCGGCAGCGCCATGGCCGTGAACCAGACGCTGTACAAAAAGGTGAACTTCGACCCGCGTGTGGACCTGGTGGGCATCAGCCTGATTGCCAAGGTGCCCCTGGTCTTCCTGGCCCACCCCAGCGTGGGCGTGCGCAGCATGAAAGACCTGGTGGACAAGGCCCGTGCAGAGCCCGGGCGCTGGAACTACGCCAGTGCCGGCATTGGCGGTACCCAGCACCTGAGCGGCGAGATGGTCAAGGCGCGCGCCAAGCTGCAGATCGAGCACATCCCCTACAAGGGCAGCGGCCCTGCGCAGGCTGACTTTTTGGGCGGACAGGTGCCGCTGATGGTGGATTCGGTCACCGCCGCCCTGGCCAACATCCAGGCTGGCAAGGCCATCCCTTTGGGCGTGACTTCCAGCACCCGATCCAGCCAGTTGCCGGAGGTGCCCACCATCGCCGAATCCGGCCTGTCCGAGTTCCGTGGCTTCGAGGCCGTGGGCTGGCTGGGCCTGATGGCACCCAAGGGCACCCCCAAAGACATCATCGACAAACTCAACCGCGAAACCGTGGCCATCCTGCGCAGCCCCGAGATGCGCAAGTTCATCAGCGACCGCGGCTCGGAGGCCGTGCCCACCACCCCGGCGGAGATGGACGCCTTTGTGGCGGCGGAGATCACGCAGTGGGGGCAGGCGGTGAAGCAGTCGGGGGCTTCGGTGGACTGAGTGGCGGTTTTCTATCCACACGCCTGCCAGGGTGTGCGGCCGGCACAGCTAGAAGGACTTGTGAGTCCAATGTGGCTGTAGCGCTTGTCTAGCTTGCGCTAGTAGCTATGCATATTGAAAAGTGCTTTGCGTTTATGCGCTGCGCGGGCTTTGATGTCTGAACCGGCTTATCGCGCCGGGGCGAGTTCCTTTTCTTTGCTTCACCAAAGAAAAGGAACCAAAAGAAAGGCGACCCTGCTACCTGCGTCCCTTTGGGCTTGGCTGCGCCAAACCCAAGCGGGCAACCTGCGGTGCTCGCCTGCGGGGTGCGCCGCAGAACTCACTGCGCGGCTGTGCCGCTGCGTTCAAACAACTGCGGCGGGTCAGATGTACGCAGCGTGTGTGTCCTGCGGCACACACGCCACCCCGCAGGCTGTGCGCCTCGGCGCAGTTAGAAGGGTGTGGTGTTACGCATACATGAGTTTTGTTTTAATTATTTTTCAAGCATAAAATTTTTTCTTTAAAAATGGATGGCAAATGGCAGATTACATTACAAAAGTCGAAGGAAAAGAAATCCTTGGTCAAGCTTATTCTCACTTAGATATCGATTTTTTTAAAGACGAGAATCAAAGAGAAAATCTTGAAAGAATAATAAAGAGCTATGTAGAGCCAAGAGCAAAATTTTTGTTCGGTAACGATATTGATGTTGTTGTAGATTTTGAAGAAGGTAGTTTAAAGTCAACAATAACGGTTTGGGGTATTGTAGGTTCAATTATTACTGGAGTGGCTCAATATAAACCGATAA
Source organism: Comamonas aquatica NBRC 14918 (assembly GCF_000739875.1). Classification (GTDB taxonomy): domain Bacteria; phylum Pseudomonadota; class Gammaproteobacteria; order Burkholderiales; family Burkholderiaceae_C; genus Comamonas; species Comamonas aquatica. The sequence continues at coordinate 361 of NZ_BBJR01000021.1, read as the reverse complement.
AAGAGGGTGTGATTGAAATTCATAAGGATATTCGAGCAATGGCTTCCGAAATATGGAATGATGATGCAAAGGCTGCTGAAGCAAAAAAGAACTTGAAGGAATCAGCAGAGGATGCCTCCAGATTAGCTCAAGCAACAAACTTAGAAGTTCTTTTCAATACAGGTGCTAGATCATGTCAAAAAATCAGACTAGAAAAGAGAACTGGCGTTATAGGAAGAGCTGCGCATCTTATTAAAGTTCTAGATGGAATAAAAAGCGATTATAAAATAATTGATGGTAAAGCAGAGATAAGGCAAAGCTTTTTGGTTGCAAGTTTGTATTACAGGCTGGCATCATTAAAGAATGAATTCTCGCAGAATGA
>NZ_BBJR01000022.1 GCF_000739875.1 Comamonas aquatica NBRC 14918 | reverse complement strand
CAACGCCGCCATCAGGATGTTGGCGTGCAGGGCGTTGGTGGCTTCGTTGCCGATCTTGTTGCTGCTGTGGTTGGTCAGCAGGTTCCAGACCATTTCATCGTCAACGCGGAAGCTGCACAGCAAGGTGTTGCGGGAGGCAATCTTCAGCACTTGGGCTGCGGACAGGGTGCCCAGAATGTCACAGGCTTCTTCGCTCAGACCCAGGCGGAACACGGCTTCGGCCTTGTCCTTGCGGATCATTGTCTGCGCCAGCATCAGGTAGGTGAGGTTGGCTTCGCGGATCTCAGCGAGCAGTTGTTCGTCATTCATGGCTACATCCTTTTCCAGCTTCCAGCTTCAAATGGGCCTCGAGGGGCTGTCGCCTGTGCTTGCAAGCAAGTGGCGATCTGATGGAATGAATTCTGCGGCCGGGCCTGCAGGAAATGGAGTCGGGGTGCGCCGGTGCGCAGTGTCTGGTTGGCATCCAGGCCATGTCTGGTTGTTGCCAACAGGATGTAGGATTTTTTCTTACACAAAACCCTGCACATGGCGTGCAGTGCAGTAAATGTAACTGTTTTGTGCCACTTTTGAAGTGGCAATCTAGCTGGGAAAAAGCAGCTTTCCAAACACTTTAATTGTTAACCACGTTTAATCAGTGCATATATGTATGGTGCCCTATTTTGCAGGGGGTGATGCTCCTGAAAAAGGTGCAAACACCCCCCTGTTTCATAGGGAAAAAGTTGTTAACCTTTGGCGACCGGGCGTGCTGGATGGCTGCACCATTCGCTCCAGCTCCCGGCAAACAGCCGTGTCGGTGGAAATCCGGCAACCTCCATCGCCAGCAGGTTGGGCAGGGCGCTGACACCGCTGCCGCACTGGTGGACCACCGTGGCCGGGTCACGGCCTTGCAGCAGGGCATCGAACTCGGCCTTGAGCAGTGCCTGGGGCTTGAAGCGGCCATCCAGGGCGATGTTCTCGGCGAAGGGGCGGTTCAGCGCGCCGGGAATGTGGCCGGCGACAGGGTCCAGGGGCTCGACCTCGCCACGGTAGCGGGCCGGGGCGCGCGCATCGATCAGGGTCTGGCGCTCGGGCTGCTGCAGGTGGGCTTCGACCTCGTCGGCCGTCACCAACTGGCGCAGGCTGTCCTGCAGGGCAAAGTTGGACTGGAAGTGCGAGGGCTCGTCGCCCTGGCTGGTGGCGCCGCCCGTGGCGGTCCAGGCGGGCAGGCCGCCATCCAGCACGGCCACGGCGTCATGGCCGGCCCATTTGAGCATCCACCACAGACGGCCGCAGAAGTTGCAGCCTTGGCGGTCATAGACCACGGCCTGCATGTCGTTGCGAAAGCCGATGGACGACAGCCATTGGGCAAAGCGCTCGCGGCTGGGCAGGGGGTGGCGCCCGCCGGAGGCAGGCTGGTCGGTGGCTGCTGTGTGCACCTGCCCGTCCTTGCCGGGGGCACCGTGGCGGGCGCTCAGGTGCTGGTCCAGATCGGCATGCACGGCGCCCGGGATGTGGGCCTGCAGGTATTGCTGCCGGCCGGCCGGCGGGTTGCCCAGATCAAAGCTGCAATCGAACACCATGTGGGGTTGACCACTGCTTGCCAGGGCTTGCAACTGGGCTGGGGTGATCAGGGTGGTATAGGTCATGACCGTGTTCTCAAAGTTCTGTCAGCGCACATTGTGGGACGGATTGGGCCCTGTGGCACAGGTCTTGGGTTCACCGGCCTGCGGCCTTGGCTGGCGCTGCTGCGCCGCGTGCGCGGAAGATGGTGGCTGCGATGCCGCTGGTCACAATCAGCAGCATGCCCAGCCAGCCTTCCCAGCCCAGGCTGTCGTGGAACCAGAACAGGCTGTACAGGCCGGCAAACACAATCCCGGAGTACTGCAGGTTGGCCACCACCAGGGTGCCGCGTGCGGTCTTGGCCTGGGCATAGGCGCGCGTCATGCACAGTTGGCCGCCGGCGGCCAGCAGGCCGATGGGCAGCAGCCACAGGCTGGCTTGCCAGCCGGGCCAGGCGGAAAAACCGGTGATGCCGCTGGCGACCAGGCCCAGCAGGGTGCAGCCCAGGCCAAAGAAGAACACGGTGCGCGATTCGGGCTCGCCCATGCGCGACAGCGCCACGACCTGCATATAGGCCATGGCCGACAGCACCCCGGAGCCCAGGCCGATCAGCGCGGCCGTGGTCTGCTCCTGGGCAAAGCTGGGCTGCAGCATCAGCACCACGCCCACAAAACCCGCCACGATGGTCAGCAGCAGCGGCACATTCAGCGGTTGCGGTGTGCGGCCGCTGCGCGGGTGCAGCGACCACAGGGCCCCGGCCAGCAGGAACACGGCAATCCAGATGCTACTCATGTAGTTGAGGGTCATGGCGCTGGCCAGCGGCATCTGGGTGATGGCGTAGAACCAGCAGCCCATGGCCGTAACGCCGATCAGGCTGCGCCAGGCGTGCATCCAGGGGTGGCGGGTTTTCAGGGACACGCCCTGGGAGGCGCTGAGCAGCCACATGGCGAGCATGCCGATCAGGCCGCGGTAGAACACGATTTCTGTGGTGTGGAAATGCACCGCCGCGTATTTGATGCAGACCCCCATGGTGGCGAACAGAAACGCCCCCACCACCATCCATAGCACTTGCATGAGCGCCGTCCCTGACTGTTGTGTTGTGCAGAACGGCCCGCCGTTCTTGCCTATGAAAAAAGCTGCCAGCGCCCGGTTGGCGGGCGTTGGCAGCTCTGGAGAGCGTAGCAAAAAAGCTCAGCGCTGTGGCAGGTGCGCGCCCATTGTTTGGCGATACCACTCATGGAAATGCTGCATGCCATCTTCCATGGGGCTTTGGTAGGGGCCGACCTCGTTGTCGCCCCGTTCCATCAGGGCGCGGCGCCCGGCGTCCATGCGCTCGCCGATCTCATCGTCCTCGATGGCGGTTTCCATGTAGGCCGCCTTCTGTGCCGCGATGAATTCGGGCTCGAAGGCCGCGATTTCCTCGAGGTAGTAGAACTCCACCACGTTCATGGTCTTGGTGGGGCTGAGGGGGTGCAGGGTGGAGACCGTCAGCACGTGCGGATACCACTCCACCATGATGTGCGGGTAGTAGGTCAGCCAGATCGCGCCGCGCTCGGGCAGCTCTCCGTTGCGGTACTGCAGCAGCACGTCGTGCCACTTCTTGTACACCGCGGAGCCGGGCTTGCCGAAGGTCGGGGCCACACCCACGGTCTGCACCGAGTACTCCTTGGCGAATTCCCACTGGAGGTCGTCGCAGGTCACGAAGTTGCCCAGGCCGGGGTGGAAGGGGCCGACGTGGTAGTCCTCCAGATAGACCTCAATGAAGGTCTTCCAGTTGTAGTTGCACTCGTGCATTTCCACGTGGTGCAGCACCAGCCCGTCAAAGCTCAGTTGCTCGCGCAGTGCCATGCCGGCCAGGTCGGCGGCCACGTCGCGGCCGTTGTCCTCGAACAGCATGCCGTTCCACTCGCGCAGCTTGTAGTTGTTCAGGTGCAGGCAGGGATCGTGGCTGAAATGCGGCGCACCCAGCAGCTCGCCGCTGGTACTGTAGGTCCAGCGGTGCAGCGGGCAGACGATGTTGCCGCCGGCGTGGCCCTTGCCTTCGGTTTTCAGGTTGCCCCGGCCCTTGAGCATGACCGCCTGGCGATGGCGGCAGATGTTGGAGATCAGCTCGATTTGGCCCTGGTCGTTGCGGACCAGGGCGCGGCCTTCGTGTTCCTGCGGCAGGGCGTAGTAGTCGCCGATCTCCGGCACCGACACACTGCTGCCGACGTAGCGGGGCCCTTGCTGGAAGATGGTTTCCATCTCGCGCTGGAACAGCGCGGCATCGAAATAGCTTGAAACTGGTAGTTGGCTTGCGGCCTGCTGCAGTTGAAGACTTAAATCAGACATGGGTGACCTGACCTAAAGACTCCCCACAGGGAGGTGCATCGTGCACGGGTGAAAAAATAAAACCGGCCATGCCACAGCGCAACAGGACAGATGCATGAAGCTTTGTCCGTCAATGCACAAGGCGGAGGGCCGGTTGGACGGGAATGGGATTGTAAGCGGTGGGGTTATTCCCGCCGATCGGTTATGTGTATTTATATCAACCGCTTGGGCCGTGGCACGGTCAAATTTTGCTCCCGCGGGCCGGGGTGTGCGTTCCCCGGGGTGGTCGCAAGCCTTGGCAGCCTAAAATCAAAGGCTTTCCAATCCCGCGAACATTCCCATGCCCAAGGCGAAGACCAAAGCCGTCTCCGAGATATGCACGCCACCTGAAAGCTACGAGCTGGCGCTGGCGGAGCTTGAAGAACTGGCCGTGGCCATGGAGTCCGGTCAACTGCCCCTGGGGGAGATGATGCAGGGCTATCGCCGCGCCTCTTTCCTGCTGGAGTTCTGCCGGCAGCAACTCGATACCGTGGAGGCGCAGATCCGTGCCTTGGACGAGGGGCAGATCAAGCAATGGTCGCATGATTGACGGCCAGACATGGAACCACAGATTTTGACTACTTCCCCTCGCTTTTCCCCCGCGGCTTCCGAGTTCGACTTCACGTCCTGGATGGAGGTGCAGCTGCACCATGTGGAGCAGGCACTGTCCCAGTGGGTGGGCGTGGATACCCCGGCAGATTTGGGCGATGCCATGCGCTATGCCGTGCTGGATGGTGGCAAGCGCCTGCGTCCCCTGCTGGTGCTGGCGGCCGCCCAGGCGGTGCAAGGGCTGCCGCAGGCCGCCACCCGCGCGGCCTGCGCGGTGGAGTTGATCCACGCCTATTCCCTGGTGCATGACGACATGCCCTGCATGGACAACGATGTGCTGCGCCGTGGCAAGCCCACGGTGCACGTGCAGTTCGGAGAAGCCCGGGCCCTGCTTGCCGGCGACGCCCTGCAGGTGCTGGCGTTCGAGCTGCTGACGCCCGCCGATGCGCAGGTGCCCGCGAGCATGCAGGCCCAACTGTGCCGTTTGCTGGCCCGTGCTGCCGGGGCGCATGGCATGGCAGGCGGGCAGGCCATTGACCTGGCCAGTGTCGGCCAGTCGCTGACGGAGGCGCAACTACGCCGCATGCACAGCCTCAAGACCGGTGCCTTGCTGGAAGCCAGCGTGGCCATGGGCATGGCCTGTGGGGTTGTCTCTGAAACGGCCCAGCAGGCCTTGATGCGCTACGCCCAGTTGCTGGGCCTGGCCTTCCAGGTGGTCGATGATGTGCTGGACGTGGTGGCAGATGCCGCCACGCTGGGCAAGACGCCGGGCAAGGATGCCGACAATGACAAACCTACCTATGTCTCCCTGATGGGGCTGGAGCCTGCGCGGGCCTACGCGCAGTCCCTGTACCAGCAGTCCTTGCAGGCCCTGGCGGGCAGTGGCCTGCAGAATGTGCAAGCCTTGAGTGCCCTGGCCCACATGGTGGTGGGGCGCTCGCATTGAGTGCGTGCCTGCCAACGTCGAATTTTTCCTATTGATTGGTGGCGCAGGTCTGCACACACTGTGCGCCATGCCCTCCGCCGCCTACCCCTGATGAGCCGATGACCACAAACGCTTACCCTTTGCTGCAGAAAGTGAATGCACCGTCTGACCTGCGGACCCTGTCCCGCAGCGAGCTCAAGGCGCTGTCCGAGGAACTGCGGGCCTATGTGCTGGACAGCGTGTCCAAGACCGGTGGGCACCTCAGCTCCAACCTCGGCACGGTCGAGCTGACGGTGGCCCTGCACTATGTGTTCGATACCCCGCACGACCGCGTGGTGTGGGACGTGGGCCACCAGACCTACCCGCACAAGATCCTGACCGGTCGCCGTGACCGCATGTCCACGCTGCGCCAACTGGGCGGTATTTCCGGATTCCCGCTGCGCAGCGAAAGCGAGTACGACACCTTTGGCACGGCGCATTCGTCGACCAGCATTTCTGCGGCCCTGGGTATGGCCATGGCCGCCAAGCGCAAGGGCGAAGATCGCCGGGCGATTGCGGTGATCGGCGATGGGGCGATGACTGCGGGCATGGCGTTCGAAGCCATGAACAACGCCGGGGTGCTGGATGGCAACCTGCTGGTCATCCTGAACGACAACGACATGAGCATCAGCCCGCCGGTGGGGGCGCTGAACCGCTATCTGGCGCAGCTCATGAGCGGCCAGTTCTACGCAGCAGCCCGCAATGTCGGCAAGAACGTGCTCAAGCAGGTGCCTCCGCTGCTGGAGCTGGCCAAGCGGCTGGAGCAGCATGCCAAGGGCATGGTGGTGCCGGCCACCATGTTCGAGAACTTCGGCTTCAACTACATCGGTCCGATCGACGGCCACGACCTCGATTCCTTGATCCCCACGCTGGAAAACATCCGCAGCCTGGATGGCCCGCAATTTCTGCATGTGGTGACCAAGAAGGGCCATGGCTACAAGCTGGCTGAGGCCGATCCGGTCACCTACCACGGCCCTGGCAAGTTCGACCCCAAGGTCGGCATCGTCAAGAGTGGTGCACCTGCCAAGCCCACCTTCACCCAGATCTTCGGCCAGTGGCTGTGCGACATGGCGGCCCAGGACGAGCGCCTGGTCGGCATCACGCCAGCCATGCGCGAAGGCTCGGGCATGGTGGAGTTTGAAAAGCGCTTTCCCGATCGCTACTACGACGTCGGGATTGCCGAGCAGCACGCCGTGACCTTTGCGGCCGGTATGGCCTGCGAAGGCGTGAAGCCCGTGGTGGCGATCTACTCCACCTTCCTGCAGCGCGCCTATGACCAGATGATCCATGACGTGGCTCTGCAGAACCTGCCCATGGTGTTCGCGCTGGACCGTGCTGGTCTGGTGGGGGCCGATGGTGCCACGCACGCCGGGGCCTACGACATCGCCTTTGTGCGCTGCATCCCGAACATGAGCATGGCCTGCCCCGCCGATGAGCGTGAGTGTCGCCAACTGCTGACCACGGCCTACGAGCAGGATCACCCGGTGTGCGTGCGCTATCCGCGTGGCGCCGGCGTGGGCGTGGAGCCTTTACTGGATCTGTCCGCGCTGCCGTTCGGCAAGGGTGAGGTGCGTCGCTACAGTGCGGCACCACGCCAGACCGAGCCGGGCATGGCACCCCGCATTGCCATCCTGGCGTTTGGTACCCTGCTGTACCCGGCCCTGGAGGCCGGTCAGTCGCTGGATGCGACGGTGGCCAACATGCGCTGGGCCAAGCCGCTGGACGAGGCGCTGGTGCGGGAGCTGGCACAGGGCCACGATGTGCTGGTGACCGTGGAGGAGGGCTGTATCCACGGCGGTGCGGGCGCGGCGGTGTCCGAGGCCCTGGCGGCCGCCGGCATCACCCTGCCGGTGCTGCACCTGGGCCTGCCGGATCGCTTCATCGAGCACGGGGATCCCGCCAAGCTGCTGGCCTTGCAAGGGCTGGATGCCGCGGGGATCGAGCGGGCCATCCGCCAGCGCTTTTTGCAGACCCAAGCCTAAGGTGTCCGGAGGGCCGCGCGGGTCCATGCCTGTCTGACATTTGGCTGAAGACTCGCCGGTTTCGGGGGTTTACCCCCAACGGTTTTCTCCTTTTCCCTTCCTAGAATTTTGCACACCCCCTGGACCGTTTGCGCACAGGGGCAGCTTTGCCTGCGGCAGCTGTGTTTGCGTATCTAAGGAGAAAAAATGGACCGTCGTTCCCTCATCAAAAATGCTGGTATTGCTGGTGTCCTGGCTGCCGCTGCAGCACCAGCCGTGCATGCGCAACAAGCCGTGCGCTGGCGTCTGGCATCGAGCTTTCCCAAGTCGCTGGACACCATCTTCGGCAGTGCTGAAAAATTTGCCCAAACCGTCAAGGCCTTGTCCGGTGGCAAGTTCGAAGTGTCGTTGCACGCAGCTGGTGAGTTGATGCCCGCCTTTGGCGTGGTGGACGCGCTGGAAAACAGCACCATTGAAATGGCGCAGACCGCTCCTTACTACTTCACCGGCAAGAATTCGATCTTCGCGTTTGGCTGCGCCGTGCCTTTCGGCCTGACCGCCCGCCAGATGGATGCCTGGATGGAGCACGGCAACGGCCGCAAGCTGTTCGATGCCTTCTGCGCCAACTACAACATCAAGAGCTACAGCGCCGGCAACACCGGCACGCAGATGGGCGGCTGGTACCGCAAGGAAATGAAGTCCGTGGCCGACCTCAAGGGCCTGAAGATGCGCCTGGGCGGCGGCCTGTTCGGCGAAGCCATGGCCAAGCTGGGTGTGGTGTCGCAGAACATGCCGGCCGGCGATGTGTACCAGGCACTGGAAAAGGGTACGCTGGACGCCACCGAGTTCGTCGGCCCGCACGACGACCAGAAGCTGGGCTTCAACAAGGTCGCACCTTACTACTACTACCCCGGCTGGTGGGAAGGTGGCGCCGAGCTGGAGTTCTTCGTGAACGCCAAGGCCTATGCCGCGCTGTCGCCCGAGTTCAAGGAAATCGTCGATGTCGCCACCCGCGTGGCTGCGCGCGACATGACCGCCAAGTACGACGCGTTCAACCCGATCGCGATCAAGAAGCTGGTGGCCGACAAGACCCAGCTCAAGGCTTTCCCCAAGGACGTCATGGACGCCGGCTTCAAGGCCTCGATGGAAGTGTTTGCCGAGCACGAGGCCAAGTCGCCCGAGTTCAAGAAGATCCACCAGGACATGCGCGCCTTCCAGCGCGATCAGCTGTTGTGGGAGCGCTTCTCGGAGCTGCGCTACAACCAGTACATGACCTCGGTCAAGCTCTAAGCCTGTGATATCCGCTGCCAAGCTATGAATACCCTCATGCATTGGCAGCCTTCCCGGAACCGGCGGATATGCGCGCCCTGGCGCGACAGCACCGGTTTTTTTTCGCCTGTACATCGCCAAAGAAGCGATGCAGGAGGGAGAGGTTCGTTTTACAACCCCTAAGGAGACCCCGAATGGATCGTCGTTCCATGCTCAAAAATGCCGGTATCGCCGGTGTTCTGGCTGCCGCCGCAGCCCCAGCCGTGCACGCACAACCTGCACTGCGCTGGCGCATTGCCTCCAGTTTCCCCAAGTCGCTGGACACCATTTATGGTGCGGCCGATGTGTTTGCACAATCGGTCAAGGCGCAAACCGGCGGTAAGTTTGAAATCTCTGTCCACCAGGCTGGCGAGCTGATGCCCGCGTTCAACGTGGTGGATGGCGTGCAAAACGGTTCCGTGGAAGCGGCGCACACAGCGCCTTACTACTTCTTCGGCAAGAACGAAGTGTTTGCGATTGGCGGTGCGATTCCCTTCGGCATGAACTCGCGCCAGCTGACCTCGTGGATGGTCGATGGCAACGGCGGCAAGCTGATGCAGGAGTTCTACGCCAAGTACAATATCGTGCCTCTGCCATGCGGTAACACGGGCGCGCAGATGGGCGGCTGGTTCCGCAAGGAAGTCAAGTCCACCGAGGACATCAAGGGCCTGAAGTTCCGCGTGGGCGGCTTTGCCGGCAAGGTGATCGAGCGCATGGGCGGCGTGCCCCAGAACATTCCGGCCGGTGAAATCTACCAGTCGCTGGAAAAGGGCACCATCGATGCGGCCGAGTGGATCGGCCCCTACGACGACCTGAAGCTGGGCCTGAACAAGGTGGCTCCTTTCTACTACTACCCCGGCTGGTGGGAAGGTTCGCTGAACCTGTCGCTGTACATCAACGACAAGGCCTTCAACAGCCTGAGCAACGAGTACAAGGCCATCGTGCGCGCGGCCGCCATGGAGGCGCACGTGACCTGCCAGGCGCGTTACGACTCGCGCAACCCCGGCGCGCTCAAGCAGCTGGTGGCGGCCAAGGCCAAGGTGCTGCCTTTCCCACAGCAGGTGCTGGAAGCCTCGTTCAAGAGCGCCATGGACCTGTACGCCGACCTGGACAACAGCAACCCCGACTGGAAGAAGATCTACGCCGACTACCGCAACTTCCAGCGCGACCAGGTGCTGTGGTTCCGTTTTGCAGAAGGCCGTTTCGACAACTTCATGTCGACGCAAAAGCTGTAATCCCTGGCGCTTGCCGCCCGCAAAAAAGCCACCGCTTGCGGTGGCTTTTTTTATCATGACTCAAAAAGGTGAGCGTGCAGTGCAGGTGCCGTATGCGTTGCAGGGCTTGATGCCTTGTAATCACCAGCATGATGACGGGGTCTGCATCGTCTTCTCTGGGATGGCCAGCACTGCACAGCGTGGAATTTTTGGCAAAAATGGCCTGAGGCGCTTATCTAAAAAGCACTTGAAGCTATCATTTTTGATTTGATGCAGCCGTTGCAGGGTGTGACCTCAAAGACCACCACCACACCAGCGTGCCCAGCGCCACGGTGATGGCCTGGCCTGCAGCCAGCGCCAGCCCGCTGTGAAACAACTGTGGCACCACGGCCCCGGCCATGATGGCGAACACGCTCATCTGCGTGAAGCCCTGCAGCGACGAGGCCAGGCCGCGCATGTTGGGGAATAGGGCCATCACCTGCAGCGACAGGATGGGCATCAGCAGCGCCAGCCCCAGGGTGTAGCAGGCGATGGGCAGCACCGCCCAGGGCACGACCGGCATGTCGGTCAGCAGGTGGTAGAGCACATTGCTGGCACAGCCCAGCAGCAGGGCGCCGTAGCCGATGCGCTGCTGTACCCGGGGTGCGATCTGCTTGGCCAGCACGCCGGAGATGGCCGAGCCCAGCATGGAGCCACCGATCAGTGGGATGAACAGCCAGCCGAAGGAGGTTTCCTCCAGCTTGAGGATGCCCATCACGAACTCGGCGGCCGCGCTGATGTAGATGGCATTGGCCCCAGCCATCAGGGCCAGGCCGGCCACCATGCGGCGAAACTGGCGGTGCCGCAGGGCGGTGAGGTAGTTGCCGGCGATCACCCGCAGGTGCAGCGGCACGCGCTTGTCGGCGGGCAGGGTCTCGGGCAGCACGCGCCAGCACAGCAGTGTCAGCAGCAGGCCAAAACCGGTCAGAAAGAAGAAGGCTGCGCGCCAGCCGCCGTGGGCTTGCAGCCAGCCGCCGAACACCGGCGCAATCGCCGGCGCCAGGCCAAAGCAGAACATCACCATGCTCATCATGCGCTGCGCGTCGGCGCCGTGAAAGCGGTCCTGCACGATGGCACGCGCAATCACCATGCCGGCCCCTGCCATAGCCCCCTGGGCGCAGCGCACGGCGATCAGGGCCTCGATGCTCTGCACCAGGGCCGCCACGGTGGAGGTGATGGCAAACCCCAGGCTGGCGAAGACCAGCACGCGGCGGCGGCCGAAGGTGTCGCTGAGCGTTCCGTAGAACAGCATGGTGATGGCCATGGCCAGTACGTACACGCTCAGGGTCTGCTGCACGGCCGCGGGGCTGACGGCAAACTCCTGTGCGATGGCGTGGAAGGAGGGCAGGTAGGTGTCGATGCCCAGGGCACCCATCATGGTGCACAGTGCGAGAACAAAGGTCAGAGAGAGGTTACGTGGCATGCAGAGCGGTTGGCGGTGGCCCCGCGATTGACGGGGCCCCAAGAAAAAAGGCACATGCGCCGCATGTGCCTGGGTGGTCAGGTGCTGGGTCGCAGTTTACGACGGGCGCACGCGCTGGGCGCTTTTGGGGCGGAAGGCTTTGCACACAGCGTCCTGGGTTTCCAGGTAGGGCCCGCCGATCAGGTCGATGCAGTAGGGCACGGCGGCAAAGATGCCGGGCACCAGCTGCTGGCCGCTGCTGTCCTTGAGGCCTTCCAGCGTTTCGGCAATCGCCTTGGGCTGGCCGGGCAGGTTGATGATCAGGCTGCGGCCGCGGACCACCGCCACCTGGCGCGACAGGATGGCCGTGGGCACGAACTTCAGGCTGATCTGGCGCATCTGCTCGCCAAAGCCGGGCATTTCCTTGTCGGCAATTGCCAGCGTGGCCTCGGGCGTCACATCGCGCAGGGCCGGGCCCGTGCCGCCGGTGGTCAGCACCAGGCTGCAACCGGCATCCACCAGCTCCACCAGTGTCTGGCTGATGGTGGCCTGGTCGTCGGGGATCAGGCGCGCATCGAAGGTGATCGGGTTGTGCAGTGCGCGTGCCAGCCAGTCCTGCAGCGCGGGCAGGCCCTGGTCGGCGTACACGCCGCTGCTGGCACGGTCGCTGATCGAGACGATGCCGATCTTCACTGCGTCGTGCAGGCTCATGTCTCGTCCTCGTCGTCCAGCAAGTCGTCGTCCACGGCGGGCTCTGCGGTGCCGGCCGTGCCGTTGATGTGCGCCAGCAGCAGCTGGAACAGTTCGCGGTAGGCCTTGCCCTTCTTGGCCGGCGGCAGGATGTGGCCCTTGGCCTCGGCCTCCTTGGCCTTGGCGATGGCGGTGGCATCGTCCTTGCGCACCTGGCGCATCAGCGTGCGCAGCTGCTGCACATCGGTGGCGGGGAACTGGTCCAGCCAGACGCCCAGGTGGTCGTCGCTGACGATCAGGCGGTCGCGCCACTGCTCGGCCACCAGGATGTGGGTCTGCTCGCGGCTGACGCCGGTGCGTTGCTCTTCCAGCGCGGCCTTGGCGGCTTCGACCTGGGACTCGTCCAGCTTGCGCATCAGCTTGCCGATGAACTGCATCTGGCGGCGCTTGGCTTCAAAGTTGGTCAGGCGCTTGTGTTCGGCCAGGGCATCCACCAGTTTTTCCGGCAGTTGCAGGCGCTCCAGCAGCTTGGGGCGCAGGCCCAGCAGGGCTTCGCCCAGGTCTTGCAGGGCGTCGCTTTCTTTCTTCAGGTCGGTACGGGTCGCGTCCCATGTGCCTTTGAGTTCGGCCTTCAGTTCCAGGTCGCGGTCGCTGCCTTCGGCAACGAAAACGCCTTTGACGTAATAGCCTTTTTTGGGTTTGCGTGACATGTTGTGTCTGGGGGAATGAGGGTGGCAGCGCAGGGTGCGCCGCAGTGCTGGGTATCATATCCGCCGCTATGAATAAACCTCGCTCCCGCGCCACAAGCACCACCGCCGCACAGGCCGATTCCGGCTTCAGCTACAGCCGTTCGTTTTTTGAGGGTCTGGTGGACCAGGCCCTGGCCCATGCCAAGAAGCTGGGCGCCACCGACGCCGGGGCCGATGCCTCGGAAGGCTGTGGCCTGAGCGTGAGCGTGCGCAAGGGCGAGCTGGAGACCGTGGAGCGCAACCGCGACAAGTCGCTGGGCGTGACGGTCTACATCGGCCAGCGCCGCGGCAATGCCAGCACCTCGGACTTTTCGGAGGCCGCCATCCAGCAGACGGTGCAGGCGGCGTATGACATCGCCCGCTTCACGGCGGAGGACCCCACGGCCGGCCTGCCCGACGCGGACGACATCGCCCCGCGTGCCACGCACCGTGAGCTGGACCTGTTCCACCCCTGGGACGTGAGCAGCGAAGAGGCCGCGCGCATTGCGGTGGAGTGTGAGGCCGCCGCCATGGCCACGCACAAGCGCATCACCAACAGCGAGGGGGCCAGCGTCTCGGCCCAGCAAAGCCATTTCTTCAGCGCCCACACCCGGGGTTTTGCCGGCGGCTACGCCAGCTCGCGCCACAGCGTGTCGGTGGCGCCGATCGCCTCGCTGCCCGGCCGCCATGGCGAGATGCAGCGCGACTTCTGGTACAGCTCCATGCGCAATGCGCAGGACCTGGCCTCACCCGAGGCGATTGGCCGCTACGCTGCGCAACGCGCCCTGAGCCGCCTGGGCAGCCGCAAGATTCCCACCACCGAATGCGCGGTGCTGTTCGAGTCGCCCCTGGCCGCGGGCCTGCTGGGCGGTTTTGTGCAGGCGGTCAGCGGTGGCTCGCTCTACCGCAAGAGTTCCTTCCTGCTGAACTCCCTGGGCAAGCAGATCTTCCCCAAGCACATCCAGATCGAGGAAGACCCCTTCATCCTCGGCGGCAAGGGCAGCTCGCCCTTCGACGACGAAGGCGTCAAGGTGCAGCAGCGCATGGTGGTGGAAGACGGCCGCGTGCAGGGCTACTTCCTGTCGAGCTATTCGGCGCGCAAGCTGGGCATGAAGACCACGGGCAATGCCGGTGGCTCGCACAACCTGACGCTGACATCCACGCGCACCAAGCCGGGCGACGATCTGGACGCCATGCTGAAGAAGCTGGGCACCGGCCTGCTGGTGGTCGAGCTGATGGGCCAGGGCGTGAACTATGTGACCGGCGACTACTCGCGCGGTGCCTCGGGCTTCTGGGTGGAGAACGGCGAGATCGCCTTTCCCGTGCAGGAGATCACCATCGCCGGCAACCTCAAGGACATGTACAAGGGCATCCAGGCCGTGGGGGCCGATGCCTACAACTACGGCGCCAAGACCGTGGGCTCCATCCTCATCAACCGCATGAAGGTGGCCGGCAGCTGATTCGGCAGGCCTGCCTCTCACCCAGCAGCCTGCGGGCTGCTTTTTTCATGCCGGCCGTGGGCTGGCACACCCTCCAAGCCTGTGCTAAAAAAGGAGCTGTTGGCGCTGACCCAGCAAGCGCTGGAGGCTGTTTTGATCAAAATTTCTGCCCGACCCGGACAGCCCCGCTGCGGGGTGGGCGCTGGACGGGCGCCACCTGGGTGACTGCGGCTGCGGCCGGGCAGGGCCTGGCCGGGTGATACTCACGCCTTGGTTTTTGCGTGCGTGCACAGGTGTCCTCTCTATGTCTTTGGCTTCCCCCCTCCCTTCTGCCGGCATGAGCCAGCGTGACTGGCTCAGCGCCCTGGTCGTCATCGTCGTCTGGGGGCTGAACTTCGTCGTCATGAAGTGGGGCCTGGCCACGCTGTCGCCCCTGCTGCTGTGCGCGCTGCGCTTTGTGGCGGCGTCCTTGCCGTTTGTTTGGTTCGTGCGGCGCCCGCAGGCGCTGCCGTGGTGGCTGCTGGCCGCCTATGGGCTGGTGCAGGGGGTGGGCCAGTTCGGTCTGCTGTTCACCGGCATGAAGCTGGGCATGCCGGCGGGCATGGCCTCGGTGGTGCTGCAGGTGCAGGCCTTCATCACCATGCTGCTGGCGGCCGCTTTCATGGGCGAAAAACCGCAGCGCTGGCAGTGGTGGGGCCTGGTGTGCGCGATCGCCGGGCTGGCGCTGATCGGTGCCGCCCACGGCGACAGCCCTGCCGAGATGACGCTGGCCGGTTTTCTGATCACCGTCGGGGCCGCCGCCATGTGGGCCAGCTCCAACCTGCTGACGCGCAAGGCCGCGCAATACGGGGCCTACACCCCGGTGGGCTTCATCGTCTGGACCAGCCTGTTCCCCATCGTGCCGCTGCTGGCACTGTCGGTGGGGGTGGATGGGGTGGACGCCGTGGCGCTGCAGCTGCAGGGCATCGGTTGGCGCGAGCTGGGCGTCATCGCTTATCTGGCGCTGCTGTCCACCTTGTTGGGCTATGGGCTGTGGACGCAGTTGCTGCAGCGCTATGCGGCCAGCACCGTGGCCCCGCTGTCCTTGCTGGTGCCAGTCATCGGCCTGCTGTCAGCTTTGCTGCTGCTGGGCGAGCGTCCCACCATGTGGCAATGGGTGGGCACGCTGGGGGTGCTGGTCGGCATGGTGGTCAACCAGTTTGGCGGCCGCTGGCTGCGGCGCTGACCCCCGGCGCGCGCTGTCGTTGTCACCCTTGCAGCCCGGCGGCCCGCATGCCCCGGGCTTTTTTTGTCCCCATCAGGCACGTTGTGGGCCGCTGCCCGAGCGGCAAATCCGACTGTTTCATACTGTTGCTCACAAGTGGTTCATCCTTATTATGGAATCCTCAACCGGGGAGGCCGCTTCGGGCACCTGCACGCAGGGGCGTGGTGACAGGGCTCGCAACAAAGACAAAAAAACCAACAAACTCAAGGA
This sequence comes from Comamonas aquatica NBRC 14918, assembly GCF_000739875.1. Taxonomy (GTDB): domain Bacteria; phylum Pseudomonadota; class Gammaproteobacteria; order Burkholderiales; family Burkholderiaceae_C; genus Comamonas; species Comamonas aquatica. The sequence continues at coordinate 168,951 of NZ_BBJR01000022.1, read as the reverse complement.
ATTGGCGATGCGAGAAGAATCGAACGACGGGCTGCCCGAAGCAGTGCAGCGCACCCAGTTCCAGGCCCTGGACCGGGTCATGGCGATGGCCAGCTTCGACCTGGACGGGGTGCTGCGCCATGCCAATCGCAATTACCTGCAGCTGCTGGGCCTGCCGCAGGACCAGGCCCTGGGTCGCAGCCACCAGAGCTTTTGCACGGCCGCCCAGGTGCACAGCGGCGCCCATGCCGCGCTATGGAGCCAGCTGCGCGCTGGCCAGGCCCATTCGGGCGTGGTGGAGCGGGTGCGCAGCGATGGCAGCAGTTGCTGGCTGGAGGCCACCTACACCCCTGTGCGCGATGCCCAGGGCCAGCTCACGCAGATCCTGAAGGTGGCCACCGACGTCACCCAGCGCCACCTGCAGGAACAGGCCCACCAGCAGCACCTGGAGCGCCTGTCGCTGGTGGCCGATGCCAGCGATGCGGCGGTCATCATCAGCGACAGCCAGTCGCGCATCGTCTATGTGAATGGTGGCTTCAGCCGCATGTTCGGCTGGACCCAGGAGGAGGTGCTGGACCAGGCCCCGATCGCCTTGCTGGCCCCGCAGATGCAGGAAACCTTCACCGAACAGTACCGCTCTGAGCTGCGCGGCGGCAAGCCGGTGTGGAGCGAGGAGATCGTGGTGGGCAAGCACGGCCAGCGCTACTGGGCCAAGGTCACCAGCAACCCCGTCATCAACGACCAGGGCGTCTGGAGCTGCACGGTGTCCGTGCTGACGGACATCACACGCTCCAAGATGCACGAGGCCCTGCAGCACCGTGTGCTCGAGGCCATGGCGCGCGAGCAGCCGCTGTCCGAAGTGCTGGACATGGTGTGCCTGGAGGTCGAGCGCATCGCGCCGGAGGTCACGGCCTCCATCCTGGAAGTCGATGCGCAAGGCCTGCTGCACCCCCTGGCCAGCCCCAGCCTGCCAAGTTCATATTCCGCGCTGCTGGATGGCGTCGCAATCGGGCCCGAGGTCGGCTCCTGCGGTACGGCGGCGTGGCGCAATGCCCCGGTGCTGGTGACCGACATCGCGACCGATCCGCTGTGGAGGGATTACAAGCACCTGATCCTGCCGCTGGGCTACCAGGCCTGCTGGTCCACGCCGATTTGCGGCACCGCGGGCAAGCCCATCGGCACGTTCGCGTTTTACTACCGCGATGTGACGGCGGGCGTGGCCTCGGCCTACCACCAGCAACTGGTCGATGCCTGCACCCATTTGTGCGCCCTGGCCCTGGAGCGCGAGCACACCCGGGCGCGCATTCGCCAACTGGCGTTCTACGACGGCCTGACCGGCCTGCCCAACCGCAGCCTGCTGCAGGCCAATGCCGACCAGGCCATGGCCGCCGCGGCGCGCAACGACGAGCAACTGGCCGTGCTGTTCATCGACCTGGACCGCTTCAAGCAGGTCAACGACTCCATGGGTCACCCGGCCGGCGATGAGCTGCTGCGCGTGGTGGCGGCGCGCCTGCAGAAAGTGCTGGGCCCTGGCGATATCGCCGGCCGCCTGTCCGGCGATGAGTTTGTGGCGGTGCTGCCGCAGTGCGATGCCGAGCGTGTCACGAACACCATCGAGCGCCTGCAGGAGCAACTGGCCGAGCCCCTGGTGCTGGCCGACAATGCGCTGGCCATCTCCGCCAGCATCGGGATTGCCATGTTCCCTGCCGATGGCCGCGACATGGAGACCCTGCTGCACCGTGCTGACATGGCCATGTACCAGGCCAAGAGCAGTGGCCGCGGGCGCTTCAGCTTCTTCAGCAGCGAGATGAACCGCCTGGCGCAGGAACGCCTGGCGCTGGAAAACGCCTTGCGCAAGGCGCTGCAGGGCGGTGAGCTGCGCCTGCACTACCAGCCGCAGGTGGACCTGGCGAGCGGCCAGCTGTATGGGGTCGAGGCGCTGGCGCGCTGGACGCACCCGCAGCTGGGGGAAATCTCCCCGGCGCGCTTCATCCCGCTGGCCGAGGAGTGCGGCCTGATTGCCGATCTGGGCCGCTGGGCCGTGGGCGAGGCCTGCCGCCAGCTGGCCGCGTGGCGCACCCAAGGGCTGGCGGTGCCGGCTGTGTCGGTCAACCTGTCGCCGTCCAGCTTCCACAACCTGGACCTGCCGCGCATGATTGCCGACACCCTGGACCGCCACGCGCTGGCACCCAAGGACCTGACGCTGGAGCTGACCGAAAGCATCCTGCTGGACACCAACCCCAGCACCATGAAGACCATCGAAGAGGTCCATGCCCATGGCGTGCGCCTGTCCATGGACGACTTCGGTACGGGCTACTCCAGCCTGAGCTACCTGCGCCGCTTGCCGGTCAGCGAACTCAAGCTGGACCGCAGCTTCGTGGCCGACCTGGAGCACGACGAGGCCGCACGCGCACTGAGCAGCGCCATCCTGGGCATCGGCCAGAGCCTGCGCCTCACCGTGGTCGCCGAAGGCGTGGAAACCCCGGTGCAGAACATCATGCTGCGCGAGCAGGGCTACCCCGTGGCCCAGGGCTTTCTGTTCGCCCGGCCGCTGGCCCCGCAGGATCTGGAGCGCTGGCTGGTGGCCCGCATGGCCCCCGCGCAAGCCAGCGCCGACCAGCCGGTGCACGGCGAGGAATCGGCATAAAAATAGCTGTTGGCGCAGGTGTGGACTGCGCCAACAGCTATGAAATTCGGGGCATTCCCGGTGGGTTCTATTCACCTGCAGGGTGCCGCCCAGCCGTCCAGCCGTCCAGACGCCCGGTCTCAGTAGGCCGCGCCGGGCGTGGCCGGGGCCACCACCGTGGTGCCGGCAAACTGGGTGCGCAGCTTGCGCGCGGCGTTCACGAACATCAGCATGTCCACGCCCACGGCCACAAAGCTGCAGCCAAGTTGAAGGTAACGCTGGGCCAGCACCGGGTCCGAAGTCAGCGTGCCCGCGGCCTTGCCGCTGGCGATGATGGTTTGCATCGCGCCTTCGATGGCGGCCTGCACCGCGGGGTGGCCCGGGTTGCCGCGGTGGCCCATGGAAGCCGCCAGATCGGCCGGGCCGATGAACACGCCGTGCACACCGTCCACGGCGCAGATGGCTTCAAGGTTGGCCAGGGCTGTGGTGGTCTCGGCCTGCAGCCACCGGCCGACATCGTCGAGACCGCATCCTTTCTGTCGCAGCTGACCTTTGTGCACCAGCGGGGCGCCGTGGCCTTCATGGCGCGCAGCGTGGCCCGCCACCATGCGGCCCTGGGCACGCTGGCCGTGCTGGACCTTGCTGTGCTGATCGAGTTGCCCTCCGTCGGCCTGATCACGCTGCGCGGCCAGCCGCTGACCCCCACCACCGGGCTGCTGCTGGAGTGCCTGCGCGCGGTGGCCGCGACGCTGCGCGCCGGCGATTGAGCGCCTGGCGGCGCCGGCCGGCCGGGCATCTGCGCCACAATGGCTGCGGTGCACAATGCGCACCCACACGCGTTTTCCATGACACCCAGCCTCCCACCTCCGAAGAAAAACGAGGGCCCTCTCCTGTGGGGGCTCGAATCGGCCTCGCCCCTGGTCAGTGAGGCAGCGCATTTCGAGCGCTGGCGCCGTCGCACCTGGCAGTTGCACCTGTCGGTGGGGCTGAGCCACCTGTATGCGCTGGCGCTGTTCCTGGGCCATGCCTGGGCCGGTTATGCACCGCTGAGCGCCGTGCTGTGGTACGGCCTGTGGATTGCCGTGGGCATGGCCTTCATCACCTGGGCCTATGCCAGCGGCTGGAGCCAGAAGCGGCGCGATCCTGGCTTGTTCCTGGAGCACCAGCTGATGTCGATTTCCGGGGTGCTAGGGCTGCTGGTGGTGGCCCCGCAGGTGGCGTTCCAGGCCCTGGTCATGCTGCTGGTGTTCAGTGCCGACGGTTTTCTGGCACGGCGGCGCACGAGCTTCTGGCTGACCTGGGGCCTGACCCTGGCCCTGGTGGCCGTGGTCATCTGCTGGCGCGGGCCACAGATGCGCATGGTCACCGATACCCTGGCCGGCCAGCTGCTGACGGCCGCCGTGATGCTGGGCGCAGTGGTGCGCTGCAGCATGCTGGTGACCTATTTCCGCGGCATGCAGTACCGACTGAGCGCCAGCAACCAGAAGCTGGCGGCGGCCCTGGCCCACATCGAACAACTGGCGCGCTACGACGAGCTGACCGGCGTGGCCAACCGCCGTGGCGTGCTGGAGCGGCTGCACCTGGCGCTGGAGGGCGTGCAGCGCCACGGCACGCCATTGAGCATTGCCCTGCTCGATATCGACCACTTCAAGAGCATCAACGACCAGTACGGGCATGGCTGTGGCGATGCGGTGCTGCGCGCCTTCGGCAGCCTGCTGTCGACCGAGATGCGTGCCATCGACGTGGCCGGGCGCTACGGTGGCGAGGAGTTCCTGCTGGTGCTGCCGGAGACCGACATTCCCCAGGCCCTGGTGCTGCTGGAACGCCTGCGCCAGCGCACGCAGGACATGCCCTGGGACCGCCTGGTGGACCAGCCTGTGACCGTGACCTGCACCGTGGGGGCCACCCAGTACCAGCCCGGCGAGCCGGTCGAGGCCGCCATCGCCCGCGCCGATGCCGCCATGTACAGCGGCAAGGCCCTGGGGCGCAACCGCGTGATCATCGACGGCATGGGCGGCTGAGCCCGGTGGCCAGCACTGGCGCGCGCTACCGGTTCAGCGCCGGGTCAGGGGGCTGCGCAGGCGGCGTCCAGTCCCGCCATGCCGGCCAGCTTTTGCAGGCGTGAGCGCTGGTCCAGGCAGGCCTGGCGCTGGGCTGCCGCAGCCTGCTGCTGCGCGGTGTGTGCGGCCTGGTCGCGCTCGGCCTGCAGCTGGGCGATGCGCTGGCGGATCTGCGGCATCGCCGCCAGGGCGGCCTTCTCGCCTTCCAGGATGGCGCTGGCCCGCTGGCTGAAGTCGGCCGCGCCGATGTCCAGCACCTGGGGGCGGATGACCACGTCGGCGCGCTCCAGCTCGGCCTGGCCCAGCTTCTGGCCCATGATGGCGATGGACTGGTTCAGGGTGCCCAGCATGTCGCCCGGCGTCTTGCCGCGGGCCTTGCTGGAGATGTCCACGGCGATCACCACATCGGCGCCCAGCTGGCGTGCGGCATCGACCGGCACGGGGCTGACGACGCCGCCGTCCACATAGTGGTGCTTGCCGATGCGCACGGGCTGGAACACGCCCGGCACGCTGCTGGATGCGCGCACGGCCTGGCCGGTGTTGCCGCGGGCGAACACGGTGCGCGCGCCGTCCTCCAGCCGCGTGGCCACGGCCACGAAGGGCTTGGACAGCTGCTCCAGCGGTTTGCGCTGCACCTGCTGGTTCACATAGTCCGCCAGCTTCTGGCCCTGCACCAGGCCGCCGGACGACAGCTGCAGGTCGCGGATCTTGGCCTCGTCCAGGGACACGGCCTTTTCCTGCAGCTCAAAAGCATTCATGCCGCTGGCATACAGCGCACCCACCACGCTGCCGGCGCTGGTGCCGGAGACTACGGCCGGGGCGAAGCCATTGGCCTCCAGCATCTTGATCACGCCGATGTGGGCAAAGCCCTTGGCGGCGCCGCCGCCCAGCGCGATGCCGATCTTGAGCGGTGCCGAGGGCGGGGCGGAGGTGGTGGTGGCGGGGGTGTCCGCAGTGCGGGGAGGAAGGCTGCCGCAGGCCGTGAGGGCGGTGAGGCCCAGAATGACACAGGGGCGCAACAGGGCGGTCAGGCGCATGCCGGAAAGTGGGGTGGTTGTTGAAGCGCAAAGTGTATCGACCCACGCAGCACACGGGGGCGGTATGGCCTTCGGGGCTCACCTTGTGGCGATGAATTTACATAAAAAAGCACTCCAGCGCAGATGCAGTAAGTGTGGAGTGCTTTGGTTTCAGGAGCATTCGCTGGCCCGGGCTGGGGCCAGCGGCGGTCTCACGCCTGGGCGATGGCGGCGGCGATGGCCTGGCCCACCACGGTGGTGCTGGCCGTGCCGCCCAGGTCGGGCGTGCGTGGACCGGTCTTGATGGTGCTCTCGATGGCGGCCACGATGTGGTCGTGGGCCTGGCGCCAGGCGCCTTCGCTGCGGCCCAGGAAGTCCAGCATCAGCGCGCCGGACCAGACCATGGCGATGGGGTTGGCGATGTTCTTGCCATAGATGTCGGGCGCCGAGCCGTGCACGGGCTCGAACAGCGAGGGGAAGGTGCGGTCGGGGTTGAGGTTGGCCGACGGTGCCAGGCCGATGGTGCCGGTGGTGGCCGGGCCCAGGTCGGACAGGATGTCGCCGAACAGGTTGGTGGCGGCGACCACGTCGAAGCGGCCCGGCTGCAGCACGAAGCGCGCGGTCAGGATGTCGATGTGCTGCTTGTCCAGCGTGACTTCGGGGTAGTCCTTGGCTACATCGTCGGCGCGCTGGTCCCACCAGGGCATGCTGATGGCGATGCCGTTGCTCTTGGTGGCCAGGGTCACGTGCTTCTTGGCGCGGCTCTGGGCCAGATCGAAGGCGTACTTGAGCAGGCGGTCGGCGCCTTTGCGCGAGTACACCGACTCCTGGATGCAGATCTCGCGGTCCGTGCCCTCGAACATGATGCCGCCCAGGGCCGTGTACTCGCCCTCGGTGTTCTCGCGCACCACGTAGTAGTCGATGTCACCGGGCTTGCGGCCGGCCAGGGGGCAGGGCACGCCTTCGAACAGGCGCACCGGGCGCAGGTTGATGTACTGGTCGAATTCGCGGCGGAACTTGAGCAGCGAGCCCCACAGCGAGATGTGGTCGGGCACGGTGGCGGGCCAGCCCACGGCGCCGAAAAAGATGGCGTCCATGCCGGACAGCTGGGCCTTCCAGTCGTCAGGCATCATCTGGCCGTGTTCGGCGTAGTAGTCGCAGTGGGCCCAGTCGAAGTGGTGGAACTCCAGCGGCAGGTTGAAGCGCTGGGCGGCCGCTTCCAGGGCGCGCAGGCCCTCGGGCATGACTTCCTTGCCGATGCCGTCGCCGGCGATGACTGCGATCTTGCGGGGTGTGGACATCTCAAATCCTTCTGAAATTCTGTCAACGGGATGCGGCATTGTTGAGTCAGACTGCGCACCATGCAATCCGCAAAATGTGCGTTGATTGTTTACGTAGTGTGCGCAATTGCGGCATCAAAAAGCCCCGGCCATGGCCGGGGCTGCCGCGGGGGATGGCCGCTCAGGCGCGCGGCACCCAGTCGTAGCCCGGGCCTGCAGCGCGCAGGCGTCCCAGGGCCGGCATGGGGAAGTGGTAGCCGCCCACCCAACCCCCTTCCTGGGCCAGGCGGCCCAGCAGGGCGTGGCGCGTGGCCCGCGCTTGCTCGGGGTTCATGTCGAACTGCACCTGCCAGTCGGGGTGCTTCACGAACAGGGCCGGGTAGTGCGCCACGTCACCGATGAAGGTGAAGCGTTCGCCACCCGATTGCACGGCGATGGCCGTGTGGCCCGGGGAGTGCCCGAACGCGGCCACCGTCTCCAGGCCGGGAGCAATCGCGCTGCCGGGCGCAAACAGCTTTAGCTGTGCGGCGGGGTAGCCGTCGAAGACGCGGCGCACCGCCCGGAAGCCGCCGCGTGCGGCTTCCGGGGTGGCGTTCATGCGGGCGTCGTCCAGCCAGTGCGCGGCCTCGGGCTGGGGCACATAGACCGTGGCCTGGGGGTAGACCAGGCTGCCATCCTTGCGCCGCAGTCCGTTGATGTGGTCGCCATGCAGGTGGCTGATGACCACCACATCGATGCTGGCCGGGTCTATGCCGGCCGCCTGCAGGTGGCGGTGCAGCTGTCCGGTGCCCGGCGCACCGTTGTCGCCAAAGCCGGTGTCCAGCAAATAGCGCTTGCCATGCAGGTCGACCACGAAACAGGTGTAGGGCACGTCGATGTGCGTGGTCGGCAGTCCGGCGGCCGTCAGGGCGGCCTGCACCTCGGACAGCGGGGCGTTCTTGACGAAGCCGGCATCCAGGGGGCGGCGGGTGACGCCATCGCTCACGGCCGTCACCCGGGCCTGTCCGATGGTCTGGTGCTGGTAGCCCAGCGCGGCGGTGTTGGTCGCGGCAGGGCGGCTGGCGCAGGCGGACAGCCAGCTGGCAGCGGCCAGGCTGGTGGTGCTCAGAATCCAACGGCGGCGATTGACGTGCATGAAACCTCCTGGGGTTGTAGCAATGAAGGGGTGATGGCGCCACCCTGCTTGCAGGGCGCAGCCTTGGCGACAGCGGGTGCGGGCAAATCCCAAAGCACAAATGCCTGGCCAGGCCGGACATTCGGCTTCCAGGTCCCTGCGCTTTCAAGGAGTTCCGATGGACAAGCACCGATCACCGTCACCCGCAGTTTCTACACTGAAGCGCTGCCGGACAGGGGCAATAGCCCTGCTGGCCGGCATGCTCGCCTGCGGCACCGCCGCCTGGGCCCAGGCGCCGGGCGCCTATCCCAGCAAGAGCATCCGCATGGTGATTCCTTTCACGCCGGGCGGCTCGGCCGACATCCTGGGTCGCGCCATGGGGCATGAGCTGACCAAGGCCTGGGGCCAGTCCGTGGTGCAGGAGAACGTGGCCGGTGCGGGCGGCAGCATTGGCGCCGACCGCGTGGCCAAGGCGGCCGGCGATGGCTACACCCTGCTCATGGGGCATGTGGGCACCCTGGCCATCACGCCCTCGCTGTACCCCAAGCTGCCCTACGACCCCGTGCGCAGCTTCACCCCGATCGCCTGGGTGGCACGCGTGCCCAATGTGCTGGTGGTCCACCCCGCGCTGCCGGTGACCGACCTGCCATCCTTCATCGCCTACGCCAAGGCCCACCCGGACCAGATCAACTACAGCTCCGGCGGCAATGGCAGCGCGGCGCACATGACCATGTCCTACCTGGCGCAGCAGACCGGGGTGCGCATGCAGCATGTGCCCTACAAGGGCACCGCCCCGGCGGTCAACGACCTGGTCGCCGGCCAGGTGCAGGCGCTGTTCACCGGCATTCCCGCAGTGCTGGCGCAGCTCAAGGCTGGGCAGGTCAAGGCCCTGGCCGTGTCTTCACCGCAGCGCGTGGCCATCCTGCCGCAGGTGCCCACGGTGGCCGAGGCGGCCGTGCCGGGTTTCGAGGCCGACCAGTGGTATGGCATCGTCGGCCCGGCGGGCATGCCCAAGGCCGTGGTGGAGCAACTGAATGCGCAGATCAATGCCTCGTTGCAAAGCCCGGCCATTCTGGAGCGCCTGCAAAGCGAGGGTGCACAGCCCATGCCCAGCAGCTCCCAGGTGTTCGGCGAGCTGATCGCCAAGGACCTGGAGCGCTGGAGCAAGGTGATCCAGGACAGCGGCATGAGCCTGTAGGCGCGCCGCGCCCTGCCTACAATCGGCCGTTTTGTGGAACGGAGACGCCCATCGTGCACACCATGCCCGCGCCGGAAGACCTGCGTGTCTTCATCACCGTGGTGCGCAAATCCAGCTTCGTGGCGGCGGCCACGGCGCTGGAGGCTTCGCCCGCCTATGTGAGCAAGCGCATTCGCCTGCTGGAGGCCACCTTGGGGGTCAAGCTGCTGCACCGCAGCACGCGCCGCGTGGTGGTGACCGAGGAGGGCGAACGCATCTTCCTGTGGGCGCAGCGCATCCTGGACGACATGGAGCACCTGCTGCAGGAAGCCCAGATCACGCGCCGCGAGCCGCGGGGCCTGCTGCGGGTCAGCAGCAGCTTTGGCTTTGGCCGCAACGTGGTGGCACCGGCGTTGTCTCAGCTGGCCCTGCGCTACCCCGGGCTGCAGTTGCGGCTGGAGGTGTTCGACCGCCTGGTGGATGTGGCGGCCGAGGGGCTGGACCTGGATGTGCGCGTTGGCGATGAGATCGCGCCGCACCTGATTGCGCGCCACCTGGCGGACAACTGCCGCGTGCTGTGCGCCGCGCCCGCCTACCTGCAGCGCCGCGGCGTGCCGCGCAGCGTGGACGAGCTGGCCGCCCACGACTGCCTGGTGATCAAGGAGCGCGACCACCCGTTTGGCGTGTGGAAGCTGCGCAGCGGCGCCCAGGAGCGCAGCGTGAAGGTGACTGGGCCGCTGTCCACCAACCATGGCGAAATGGCCGTGCAATGGGCGCTGGACGGCCACGGCGTGGTGTTGCGCTCGCTGTGGGATGTGGCGGCCGAGCTGGCCGCCGGGCGCCTGGTGCAGGTGCTGCCCGACTGGCAGCAAAGCGCCAACATCTGGGCCGTGTACCCGACGCGGCTGGAGCGCTCCGCCAAGGTGCGCGTGTGCGTGGAGTTTCTGCAGGCCTTCTTTGCCCGCACGCAGCCAGCCGGGATCAAGCAGGCCATGCAGCAGGTCGTGCAAGCCCCCCAAAAATAAAGGGTGTGAGCGCACAGTGGCGCCCACACCCTGGAGCAGTCCGCGCCCAGCGCGGTCCGCCATTACTTGCTCAGCGCGGTCTTCACGGCGGCGGACACCAGGCCCATGTCGGCCTTGCCGGCCAGCTGGGCCTTGACGGCGCCCATCACCTTGCCCATGTCGCCCGGGCCGCTGGCACCCAGCTCGGCCACGATGGCCTGCACGGCGGCGGTGATCTCGGCCTCGCCCATGCGCTCGGGCAGGTAGACCTTGAGCACTTCCAGCTCGGCCTTTTCCACATCGGCCAGGTCGGCGCGGTTGGCGGCTTCGAAGGCTGCAATGCTGTCCTTGCGCTGCTTGATCAGCTTGTCGACGATGGCGATGACGGCGGCGTCATCGAGCTCGATGCGTTCGTCCACTTCCTTTTGCTTCATCGCAGCCTGCAGTAGGCGGATGGTGCCCAGGCGCGCACTGTCCTTGGCGCGCATGGCGGTCTTCATGTCTTCGGTAATCTGGGCTTTCAAGCTCATACATCTCTCCTGGGTAGGGCGCCGTGGCCGCTGCTGCGAGGGCCGGGCACCGAGAGGTCACTGCGCCGTGCGGGCAGTGGCCAGAAAACAAAAAACCCGCGCCTGGCGTCCCGAGCGCGGGTTTGCGGCGTTTGACGGCCGACTGATCCTAATCGACGATTAGTACAGCTTCTTGGGCAGTTGCATGCTGCGAACGCGCTTGTAGTGGCGCTTCACGGCAGCAGCCTTCTTGCGCTTGCGCTCGGCTGTGGGCTTTTCGTAGAACTCGCGAGCGCGCAGGTCGGTCAGCAGACCCAGCTTTTCGATGGTGCGCTTGAAGCGGCGCAGGGCAACTTCATAGGGTTCGTTTTCTTTGACGCGGATGGTAGTCATTCAGTTTCCAGATATATCTGTGCTGTCAGCGGGTTCTCGGGAAGATCGGGCCTGAGAGCCATAAGCAGCGGTTGTTCCCCGTCTCTATTAACTAGTATGGCCGACGGGGATATGCCAGCAAAGTCGAGCATTATAACGACTTTTGGAAATGTATCTGCAGTGGCCGCTTCGCCCACTGGCGGACTGGGGCTTCAGGCCTGCGCGGCCTGCTGCTGCGCCATGGCCTGGGCGCAGGCAAAGGCACTGGCCCAGGCCCACTGGAAGTTGTAGCCGCCGAGCCAGCCGGTGATGTCCACCACCTCGCCGATGGCGTACAAGCCGGGCTGGGTCTTGCATTCCATGGTCTGCTGCGACAGCGCCTGGGTGGCGATGCCGCCCAGGGTGACTTCGGCCTTCTTGTAGCCTTCCGAGCCCGTGGGCGTGATCTCCCAGCGGCTCAGTTGCTCGGCCAGCTTGCCCAGGGCCTTGTCGCTGGCCTCGTTGATGGGGCGCTGCAGCTCGGGCTGCTGACTGACCCAGGCTTCGGCCAGGCGCGCGGGCAGCAAGGCCGCCAGTTCGTTGACCACCAGCTTGCGCGAGCGGGCCTTGGCCTGTTGCAGCAGCGCGGCCAGGTCGGTGCCGGGCAGCAGGTTGATCTGCAGGGGCGTGCCGGCTTTCCAGTAGCTGGAGATCTGCAGCACCGCCGGGCCGGACAGGCCGCGGTGGGTGAACAGCAGGTCTTCGTGGAAGCTCATGCGTTCCTTCTTGCGGCCGGTGCTGATTTCCACCGGCAGGGCCAGACCTGCGAGCTGGGCGTAGGGCTGCCAGGCCGCGCCGTCAAAGGTCAGCGGCACCAGGCCGGGGTGGCGTTCCACCAGCGGCAGCTGGAATTGCTGGGCGATGCGGTAGCCGAAGTCCGTCGCACCGATCTTGGGGATGGACAGGCCGCCCGTGGCCAGCACCAGGCGCGGCGCGCGCACCACGCCCCGGTCAGTGGAAATTTCATAGCTGCCGGCGCTTGCTGCATCTGCGCTGGAAGGCAAAAAGCTGATTTTTTTGACGGCGCAGGGCTGCCAGTGCTCGACCTGGCCGGTGGCGCACTCGGCCAGCAGCATGCGGATGATGTCCTCCGCGCTGGTGCTGGCAAACAGCTGGCCCTTGTGCTTTTCCTCGTAGGCAATGCCGTGCCGCTCCAGCAGCGCCATGAAGTCGGCCGGGGTGTAGCGCGACAGGGCCGAGCGGCAGAACTGTGGGTTCTGGCCCACGTAGTGCTTGTGCGGCGCGCGCACGTCCAGGTCGCGGTTGGTGAAGTTGCAGCGCCCGCCGCCGGAGATGCGGATCTTCTCGGCCACCTTCTCGGCGTGGTCGATCAGCAGCACCTTCAGGCCCGCCTGCCCTGCTTGCGCGGCGCAGAACAGCCCGGCCGCGCCGGCGCCCAGGATGATGGCGTCGAAGGCGGTGGTGGCGGGCAGGGCAGGGGCAGCAGTCATGGGGCGGCAAGTACGTGAATGGGGGCCAAAAAGCAACGCCCATCACACAGACGGGCGGCCCCGGCAGTGTAGCCAAGCGGCCAAGCCCCGCAGGGGCTGCGGGTTGCCCGGCGGCTGTCGTGCCACTGCCACCATCCGTTCCTACAATCCACCGCCATGAACTTGCCTGCACACCAACTCAGCATGACGGTGCTGATGACCCCTGACATGGCCAATTTTTCCGGCAATGTGCACGGGGGCGCAATCTTGAAGAAGCTGGACGAAGTGGCCTACGCCTGCGCCAGCCGCTATGCCGGTCGCTACTGCGTGACGCTGAGCGTGGACCAGGTGATGTTTTTGCAGCCCATCCATGTGGGCGAGCTGGTGACCTTCCTGGCCAGCGTGAACTACACCGGCCATTCTTCCATGGAAATCGGCATCAAGGTGATTGCCGAGGACATCCGCACCCAGGTGGTGCGCCATGTGAACAGCTGCTTTTTCACCATGGTGGCGGTGGACGATGCGCGCAAGCCCGTGCCGGTGCCTGCGCTGCAGACCGAGACCGAGGAACAGCAGCGCCGCTGGCAGGCGGCCTTGATCCGCAAGGACATGCGCAAGGAAGTGGCCCAGCGCTTTGCCGAAACCCGCCAGGCCTCTTCGACCGTGGTGTGATTCCCGGCGCGCTGCGCCCGATGCACAAGTAAAAAGCCGTGCCTGTGGGCACGGCTTTTTGCATGGGGGCTGGGGGTGTGCCGCTGGCGCAGGGGCCAAGCATCAGCCGGGGCCGATGCTGGCCAGGACCACGCGACCCCAGCGGTTGGTGGCGCAGCTGAGCTGTGTTTAGAAGCTTTCCCAGTCGTCGGTGTTGTCGCCGGATGGCGCTGCGGGCGGGGCGGAGGGCTTGGCCGGGCGGGCCAGGGCGGGCGCCGAGGTGGCTGGGGTGGATGCTTGTGCGCGCCGCACCCGCGGCGGGGCTGCGCGGTGCTGGCATCGGCGTGCGGGGAGCGGCCGTAGCCACGGGCACCGCAGCGGCCGGCGTGGCCGCGCGGACAGGGGCAGCCGCCGGTGCAGTGCCGCCCTGGGTCTTGAAGTGCGAGACGGCCTGCACCAGTTCCTGGGCTTGGCGCTTCAGGCTGTCGGCGGCGGCCGCGCTTTCCTCGACCAGGGCCGCATTCTGCTGGGTGGTGGTGTCCATCTGCGTGATGGCTTCACCGACCTGGGCCACGCCCTGGCTCTGCTCGGTGCTGGCGGCGCTGATCTCGCCGACCAGGTCGGTCACGCGGCGGATGGCGCCCACCACCTCGGACATGGTGTGGCCGGCGCGCTCCACCAGGGCGCTGCCGGCTTCCACGCGCGAGACGCTGCTGTGGATCAGCTGCTTGATTTCCTTGGCCGCCTCGGCCGAGCGGCCGGCCAGGCTGCGCACCTCGGCCGCCACCACGGCAAAGCCGCGGCCTTGTTCACCGGCGCGCGCGGCCTCGACAGCGGCGTTCAGGGCCAGGATGTTGGTCTGGAAGGCAATGCCGTCGATGACCCCGATGATGTCGGCAATCTTGTGGCTGCTTTCGGTGATGCTGCGCATGCTTTCCACCACCTCGCCGACCACCTCGCCGCCTTGCTGGGCAACTTGTGAGGCACTCAGGGCCAGCTGGTTGGCCTGCAGGGCGCTGTCGGCGTTCTGGCGCACGGTGGACGAGAGCTGCTCCATCGAGGCGGCGGTCTCTTCCAGCGCGCTGGCCTGCTCTTCGGTGCGCGAGGACAGGTCCGTGGTGCCGCTCGAAATCTCTTCGCTGGCGGTGGCCACCGACTCGGCGTTGCTGCGCACGCGCTGCACTACCGTGCTCAGGCTGTGGCGCATCTGCTCCATGGTGGCCATCAGGGTGCCCATCTCATCGCTGCTGAGGGCCTGGATGGGGTGGGTCAGATCCCCGGCCGCAATCTGCGTGGCGGCCTGCATCGCCTGGTGGGCCGGGCGGGCCAGCGAGCGTGTGACCAGCACCGCGAACAGCAGCGCCAGGGCGGCGCTGCTGGCCATGCTGCCCAGCACCCACCACATGGCCGAGGTCTTGACCGTGGCGCTGTCCGTGCGCAGCACCTCGGCATTGTTCTGGTTGATGCTCGACAGTTTGCCCACTGTCTCGGCCAGCGCGGCAAACGCGGGTTCGCCCTCCTGGGTGTACATGGACTGCAACTGCACCAGGGCGGCGGGGTCGGTGTTGCCACTGCGGTGCAGGGTCAACGCCGCCTCCGTGAAGCGCTGGTGCACGGCCAGGTAGGTGTCCCGCTGCTGCTGGTAGGCCTGCAGCAGTTGCTGCTCTTGTGCCGATTGTTCCAGCGCCTTGTAGCGTTGCTCTGACTCGGAGATCAAGGCCAGTACCGACTGCGACTGCTGATCCAGGGTCTGGGCGGCCGATTCGCTCTGCGGCGTGAGCAAGTGGCTTTCCAGGCGGCGGTAGCGGTTCCATTGCGACCGCATGTTGCCGGTCTCTGCCACGCTGGGCAGGGCGTTCTCGCTGATGCCGTGGAAGGCCTGGTTCAGTCGCTCGACCTGCCACAGGGCCACGCTGCCCAGCAGAAGGGTCAGGGCCAGCATGGACGCGAACGCCAGGCCGAGCTTGGTGCCAATTTTCAGATTTGCAAAGCGCATCGAAATACCTCGCGGTGGTTGAGGGCGTGCTGCCATTGTGCGCTGTGATTCGGGCGCTGGGATGGCGGTCAACGCGCAGCCGGCGCCCGTTTGTCACGGCCCTGCAAGCCTTGGGGCCGTGGCACAACGCGGCGGTGCGCTGTCATGCAAATGCCGCGCAACCGTCACGTCGCTGACACAGTGTTTGCAGACACTGGCCGGGCTTTTGAAACCCCCACGACGACCTCAAGGACGCCCACCATGAATCTGCAAGCTGCCACCCTCGACAGCGAAGATGTTCCCACCAACCTCAGCGCCAACCCGGAATTCCAGACCGTGGTGGCCAGCGCCGTGTCGCGCCGTGGCTTTTTGCGCACCGGCACTGGCCTGTCGGCGGCCATGTTCCTGGGTCTGGGCGGGGGGCTGGTCGGTTGCGCCACATCGGGCAGCCAGGGCGGCCAGCCGCTGATCGGCTTCCAGGCCATTCCGATCTCGACCGACGACAGCATCAAGATTGCTCCCGGCTACAGTGCCAAGGTGCTGGCCCCCTGGGGCACACCGCTGCTGGACGGGGCCCCCAAGTTCAAGGGCGATGGCAGCGAGGACGCCGCCACCCAGGCCCAGCAGGTGGGCGACAACCACGACGGCATCCACTTCTTCGCCCTGGACGGCAAGAACGACGAAGGCCTGCTGGTCATGAACCACGAGTACTGCACGGTCGATGAAAAGACCGGCGCCTACGTCTGGCTGTTTGGCCGCAAGGGCGGCGACGTGGCCAAGCAATGGGGTCGCGACCACGTGCACAAGTCCATGAACGCGCACGGCGTGTCGGTGATCCACCTCAAGCGCAACGCCAAGGGCGCATGGGACATCGTGCCGGGCAGCGTCTACAACCGCCGCATCACGGCGCATTCGGCCATGCAGATGAGCGGCCCTGCCGCCGGCGATGCCCTGCTCAAGACCCGCGGCGATGCCAGCGGCACGCGCGCGCAAGGCACCTTCAACAACTGCGGCAATGGTTTCACCCCCTGGGGCACCTACCTGACTTGCGAGGAAAACTTCAACAACTACTTCGGCACCAGCGCCGGTGAAGACCGCCGCAACGCCGCGCAAAAGCGCTACGGCCTGTCGCCCAAGGGCAGCCTGTTCCAGTGGGAAAAGCACGAGGCGCGCTTTGACTATGTGAAGGAGCCCAACGAATCCCACCGCTTTGGCTGGATCGTCGAGATCGACCCCTTCAACCCCGGTAGCATCCCGCAAAAGCGCACGGCGCTGGGCCGCTTCAAGCACGAGAACGCCGCCTTCGCCCTGACCAAGGATGGCCGTCCCGTGATCTACATGGGTGACGACCAGGCCAACGACTACATCTACAAGTTCGTCTCGAACCACAAGTACGTGCCCGGCGGCGACACCAGCCGCCTGCTGGACGACGGCCAGCTGTTCGTGGCCCGTTTTGATGCGGGTGCCGCCACGGGCGACTTTGCCGGCACCGGCACCTGGCTGCTGCTGGACAAGCAGGCCAACCCCCAGCTGCGTGCCGATGCCCAGTTTGCCAACCAGGCGGCCGTGCTGGTGCATGCCCGCTTGGCCGGCGATGTGGTGGGCGCCACCAAGATGGACCGCCCCGAGTGGGTGACCGTGCACCCCCGCACCGGCGAGGTCTATGTGACCCTGACCAACAACAGCGGCCGCAAGACCGTGGACGACGCCAATCCGCGCGAGAAGAACGTCTACGGCCAGATCGTGCGCTGGCGCGAAGCCGGGGGCGACGCCGCGGCCACCACCTTCGAGTGGGACATCTTCGTGCTGGCCGGCAACCCCACCGTGCACACGGACCGCAAGGACCTGCGCTCGGGCTCGGCCAACATCACGGCCGACAACACCTTCAACAGCCCCGATGGCCTGGCCTTCGACCGTGACGGCCGCCTGTGGATCCAGACCGACGGCAAGTACAGCAACAAGGGGGACTACGCCGGCCAGGGCAACAACCAGATGCTGTGCGCCGACCCCGTGACCAAGGAAATCCGCCGCTTCCTGGTGGGCCCCAAGGAGTGCGAGGTGACCGGCATCACCTTCACCCCGGACCACAAGACCATGTTCATCAACATCCAGCACCCCGGTGAAGAGGGCGACAGCCACTGGCCCGATGGCGGCAACAGCATTCCGCGCTCGGCCACGGTGGTGATCACCAAGGACGATGGCGGTGTGATCGGCAGCTGAGGCGCGCCGTGCAAAGACATGCGTCCTGCCCGCCCGGGCTGGGGGCATGACAAGGGCTGACACAGTGGTGGCTGTGTCAGCCCTTGTTGTTGGGGCAGCGCCGCCGTGGCAGCTGGCAAAAAGTGAGCGATTGGCGCACGTTTGGCGCTGGTTTCAGGTGTTTATATGCCTGAAAGTAAGCCGCCACGTGTGTTAAATGCTTTGAAATGAAGAGCGTTGGTGGGTCTGAGCCGCAGGGCCGCCGCGGGCCCGAAGGGCGCCAGGGGTGCAGCCCGACCGGCTGGGCCTCGGCACTGGGGCGTGTCCGAAGGCCTTCCGGGCTGCGGCCCGCACGGCGGTGGGTCTGCCGGTGCGCAGGGCGTTCAGCTGGCCAGGGCCTGCGCCGTGGCCTCTGGGGCCGGGCTGTGCCGTGCCCACTGGGCCACGCCGCGCACCACATCGCCAATCACCAGCACGCTGGGGCTGCCCAGTTGCTGCGCGGCCAGCGTGGCGGGCAGCGCGCCCAGGGTGGTGATGGCGTGGCGCTGCTGCGCCAGGCTGGCGTGCTGGATGATGGCCGCGGGCGTATGCGCGGGCAGGCCACCGGCCTGCAGGCCGGCGGTGATCTGCTCGGCCGAGCTGATGCCCATGTAGATCACCAGGGTCAGCCGCGCTGCGGTGGCCGTGGCCGCCAGGGCCTGCCAGTCCGTGCCGGCATCGCCGGGCTTGGCGTGGCCGGTGATGAACACCACGCCGTGGGCGTGGTCGCGGTGGGTCAGCGGCGCGCCCAGGCTGCTCAGGCCCGCCAGGCCGGCGGTGATGCCGTTGATCACCTGCACCTCGATGCCGGCGGCGCGCAGGTGTTCCACCTCTTCGCCACCGCGGCCGAAGATGAAAGGGTCACCGCCCTTGAGGCGCACCACGCGTTCGCCCTTGTGCACTTCGGCTTCCATCAGCTTCTCGATGAAGGCCTGGGGCGTGCTCTTGCAGCCGCCGCGCTTGCCCACATAGATGATGCGCGCGTCGGGCGCGGCAAAGTCCACGATGGCCTGGGACACCAGGTCGTCCACCAGCAGCACGGTCGCGGTCTGGATGGCTTTCAGTGCCTTGAGGGTCAGCAACTCCGGATCGCCGGGGCCGGCACCGACCAGGGTGCAAGTGCCAGTGGGGGACAGGGGGGCGCTGTTCATGCGTGGGCTCCGGGGGTGACAGGCAGGGCGGGTGAGGCGGCGGGGCAGGCGGTCTGCAACTGGCGGTGCAGCGCCACAATGGCCTGCACCTGGGTGGCCAGGGTGGCGGGCAGCGGGCGCTGGCCTTGCAGCACTTCACGCGTGAAGGCGGCGGTGGCGGCAGCGTCCAGGTGCGGCGGCAACTCCGGCAGGGTGGGGATGGTACCGCTTTCGGCGGTCCATGCCTGCACGGTCTGGCCGTGCAGGATGGCGCGCATGGCCGGCTGGCGCCGTGGATCGGCCACGGGCTCGCCCTCCATGCCGCGCAGCAGCAGCGCGTGGCCCCCGGCTTCGGCATGCGTTGCGGCCATGCTGAGGGCGTATTCCGGGTGCGTATAGCAGCCCACGACCAGGCTGGCGAAACCACCGCGCCCCAGCGGGTTGAAGTGCTTGACCAGGCTGTGGGCGGGGTTGCGCAGGCCGATGGTGGCGCGCGCATCCAGCAGGTCGGCCAGGCCGGGCAGCAGCTGGCGTGGTCCCATCAGCAGCAGCTCGCCGGGATCTGGCGCGCGCAGGCGGCTTTCGGGGCTGTGGCCCAGGTGCGCGAGCACCTGCGTGGCGGTGGTGCGGCTGGTTTCGGTGGTGGCGCCGTGCAGCAGCACGGGCAGGCCTTCGCGCACCAGCAGCAGCGCCAGCAGCGGGGTCAGCACGGGCAGGCGGCGCGCGCCGTTGTAGCTGGGCAGCACCACGACCGGGCTGGCCGGGGCCTCGGTCAGCGGCAGGCGGGCGTGCACGGCGTCCATGAATCCGGCCATTTCGGCAGCGGTTTCCCCCTTGATGCGCATGGCTAGGCAGAAGGCCCCCACCTGCAGCGGGTGAGCCTGGCCGTCGAGCAACCAGCCCATAAGCTCGGCGGCCTGCGGCCGCGACAGCGGGCGTGCGCCGTCTTTGCCGCGACCGATTTCCTTGAGGTATTGCTGGATGCTCATGGGGTATCTATAAAAGTATTCGCCGTATTTTGAATGGTTTTTTATATCTGTTTCTTATATGAGCATGGCGTTTGCGTCTGATTGCCCGCTGTCGCCCGCTGCCGTGCTGTCAGGCTTTGCCGCATCGTGCACGCCATGGCCGGTGGCTCCTCCGCGCTGCCGCATACTGACGCCCCAGGGGCGGCACCAGCCGCCCGCCGACAGGAGTGAGTGATGCATCCACAGCAATCTTTGGTGTCCGAATTGATGGCGCAACTGCAGGGCGCGCCCATGCAGCAGATGGCGCAGCAACTGGGCGCAGACCGCCAGCAAATCCAGACCGCGGTGGGGGCAGCATTGCCCTTGCTGCTGGGCGCCTTGGGTCGCAATGCCGCACAGCCCCAGGGCGCCGCCGACCTGATGGGGGCGCTGCAGCGCGACCACGCTGCGGCCTTGCCCCAGGGGCTGGGCGGTCTGGGCGACCTGCTGGGTGCCGTGTTCGGGGGCGCGGGCGGCGCGGCCAGCCCCGCTGGGCAGGGCGCGGCCATCCTGGGCCACATTTTGGGTGGCAGCCAGCAGCAAGCGCAGGACAGCCTGGGCCAGGCCACCGGGCTGGGCGGACAGACGGTGGGGCAGTTGCTGTCCATGCTGGCGCCCATCGTCATGGCGTTCCTGGCCCAGCGTGCGCAAGCCGGCCACATGGATGCGGGTAGCCTGGGGCAAAGCCTGGAACAGGAACGCACCCAGGCCCAGAACGCCGGGGGCCTGGGCGGTGGGCTGCTGGGCAGCCTGCTGGACCAGGACGGCGATGGCAAGTTGGGGGCCTCGGACCTGTTCAAGCTGGGCAGTGCCTTCCTCAACAACCGCCGCTGAACGCCTGTCGCCCCATCTGCCAAGCACCTGCGGGTGCTTTTTTCTGGCCTGGGGCACAAGGCTTTTGGCCGGGCCCACGCTGCGCCGTGGTGCGCAGACCTACACTTGCGCCCTATGAGTCAGCTGATCTTGGGTATTGAATCTTCGTGCGATGAAACCGGCGTGGCCCTGGTGCGCATGCCGGCCGACGGCAGTGTGCCGACGCTGCTGGCCCACGCCTTGCACAGTCAAATCGACATGCACCGCGCCTATGGCGGGGTGGTGCCGGAACTGGCCAGCCGCGACCACATCCGCCGCGTGCTGCCGCTGACGCAGCAGGTGCTGGACGATGCGGGCCAGACCCTGCAGGACATCGACGTGGTCGCCTTCACCCGGGGGCCCGGCCTGGCTGGCGCGCTGCTCGTGGGGGCCGGGGTGGCCTGCGCGCTGGGGGCGGCCCTGGACAAGCCCGTGCTGGGCGTACACCACCTGGAAGGGCACCTGCTGTCGCCCTTCCTGAGCGCCGATCCCCCTGAGTTTCCCTTCATCGCCTTGCTGGTCTCGGGGGGGCACACCCAGTTGATGCGCGTGGATGGCGTCGGCCGCTACGAGATTCTGGGCGAAACCATCGACGATGCCGCCGGCGAAGCCTTCGACAAATCCGCCAAGGTCATGGGCTTGCCGTACCCCGGCGGCCCCATCCTGTCCAAACTGGCGGAAAGCGGTGACCCCGAGGCCTTCAAGCTGCCGCGTCCCTTGCTGCACAGCGGCGATCTGGACTTTTCGTTTGCGGGCCTGAAGACCGCGGTGCTGACGCAGGCCAAGAAACTGGGGGACGAGCTGGAAGCGCGCAAGGCCGACCTGGCGGCCAGCGCCCAGGCGGCGATCGTGGACGTGCTGGTCAAGAAGACCCTGAACGCCCTCAAGCAGACCGGCATGCAGCGCGTGGTGGTGGCGGGGGGCGTGGGCGCCAACCAGCTGCTGCGCCAGCAACTGAACGAAGCCTGCGCCAAGCGCAAGATCCGCGTGCACTATCCGGAGCTGCACCTGTGCACCGACAACGGCGCCATGATTGCCATGGCCGCGGCCATGCGCATGCAGGCTGGCCAGCAGCAGGCCGACAAGCACTATGCGTTTGATGTGAAACCGCGCTGGCCGCTGGACGCGATTGTGGAGCCGGCCTAGGCCCGCAGGCAGCTTTACCAAAGCTTCACAGGGCTTTTGCCCGGGCCCTACACAGGCTCTGCACAATCGCGGGGTAGAAACAAGCGAACACGCGGTTTTTCTCCCATTTTATGCAGAACCAGCTTCTCTCCATTTCCGACCGCCACCCGGCGCGCGCCTGGGTCACGCCACTGGCGCTGGCCACGGCCTTGCTGGTGGCCGGCTGTAGCCACACCTCGCAATTTGCCGGACAGAGTCAGCCCGTGCCGGTGCCCACGCAGTGGCAGCGCAGCGCCGAGGCCGCCCCTGTGGCATCGCCCGAAGACCTGAGCCGCTGGTGGCAGCGCTTTGGCGACGCGCCGATGACGGCGCTGATCGACCAGGCCCTGGCCGCCAACCCGAGCGTGCTCAACGCCCAGGCCGTGCTGCGCCAGGCGCGGGCCCAGCGCGATGTGCAGGCCGCTGGCCTGCTGCCCAGTGTGGGCAGCAGCGCGGGGGCCACCCGCAGCCGCTCGGGCAACAACGATGCCAGCAACCGTTACTCCGTGGGCGTGGACGCCAGCTGGGAGCCCGACTGGTGGGGCCGCCAGGGCAATGCCGTCCAGGCCGGCGATGCCAACGTGCAGGCCGCCGTGGCCTCGTTGGAAGGGGCCCATGTGGCCCTGGCCGCCGAGGTGGCGCTGAACTACATCGAGCTGCGCAGCCTGCAGGAACGCCTGCAGATTGCCCGCGACAACCTGGCCATCCAGCGCGAAAACCAGCAGATCACCGAATGGCGCCTGCAGGCGGGGCTGGTGACTTCGCTGGAGGCCGAGCAGGCCCGGCAATCCACGGCGCAGACGGCCGCGCAGATTCCGGCGCTGCAAAGTTCCCTGGCCCAGTCGCGCCATGCACTGGCAATCTTGACCGGGCAGCCGCCCGGGGCCCTGGATGCCCAGCTGCAAACCGTCCAGCCTCTGCCAGTGGCCCCCGAGCAGCTGGCCATGGCCTTGCCGGCCGATACCTTGCGCCAGCGCCCCGATGTGCGCGTGCAGGAGCACAAGGTGGTGGCGGCCATGGCCAATCTCTCCGCCCAAGAGCGGGTCAACTTCCCCAGCTTGCGCCTCAGCGGTTCGCTGGGGCTGGGCGCCCTGACGGTGGGGGCCCTGACCAATGGCGCGTCGGTGGCGGCCAGCATTGCGGCCGGCCTGTCTGCGCCGCTGTTCGATGGCGGCGCCAACCGCGCCCAGATTCGCGCCCAGCAGGCGGCGGTGGAGCAGGCGCGCATCGCCTACCGTTCCACGGTGCTGACGGCCTTGCAGGAGGTCGAGGATGCGCTGGCGCAGCTGCAGGGCGACAAGGAGCGGCTGGTCCAGTTGCTGGTGGCGCAGGAGGCCGCACGCAATGCCTCGCTGCTGGCCAACCAGCGCTACAGCAGCGGGCTGGTGGACTTCCAGACGGTGCTGGATACCCAGCGCACGCTGCTGTCGTCGCAAGACAGCGTGGCGAGTACGCGCGCGGCCATCAGCACCGACCATGTGCGCCTGTACAAAGCGCTGGGCGGCGGCTGGCAGCCCCTGGACACGGATGGACAGCGGGTGGGCAGCAGCACCCCCGCCACGTTGTGAGAGATGGAACGGACAAAGCGATGAACAAGAAAAACTCCGCAAGCACCTCCAAGGAGGTCCAGGAATTACTGGGTGACGGCTTGGCACGCCGCTGGTGGCAAAGCCCCACGGTCTGGATCGGCGTGGTGGCGATCGTGGGTGCCGCCGGTGCCTATGCCTACTGGCAGCACCAGCAACAGGTGAACGCCAAGCCGGTGTATGTGGCCGAGGCGGTCAAGCGCGGCAATCTGTCGATCACGGTGTCGGCCAACGGCACCTTGCAACCGACGCGGACGGTGAACGTCGGGTCCGAGCTGTCCGGCACGGTGCGCCGGGTGCTGGTGGATGTCAACGACGAGGTCAAGCAGGGCCAGGTGCTGGTGGTGCTGGACACGGACAAGCTGAATGCCCAGTTGAACCGCTCCAAGGCCTCCGTGGCCTCGGCGCTGGCGCGCCTGCAGCAGGCCCAGGCCACCCTGAAGGAGGCGCGCTCCAATTTCGCCCGCCAGGAAGAGGTCCATCGCCTGTCCGCAGGCAAGGTGCCGTCCGCCGCCGAAATGGATGCCGGGCGTGCCTCGGTCGATCGTGCGGTGGCCGATGAAGCCGCCGCCCGTGCCTCGGTCGACGATGCGCGCGCCGCACTCCAAACCGATGAGACCAACCTGTCCAAGGCCTCGATCAAGTCGCCCATCGACGGTGTGATCCTGACCCGTTCCGTGGACCCCGGCAATGCCGTGGCTGCCTCGCTGCAGGCCGTGACCCTGTTCACCGTGGCAGAAGACCTGAAGAAGCTGCGGCTGGAAGTCTCGGTCGACGAGGCCGACATCGGCCAGGTGCAGACCGGCCAGCGTGCCAGCTTCACGGTCAGCGCCCACCCCTCGCGCACCTACCCGGCCAAGGTCACGCGCGTGGACTATGGTTCCACCAAGACCGACAACGTGGTGACCTACCTGGCGCGCCTGGATGTGCGCAACGAGGACCTGTCGCTGCGCCCCGGCATGACGGCATCGGCGTCCATCCGCGCCAACGAGCGCAGCGATGTGCTGCTGGTGCCCAATTCGGCGCTGCGCTTCACGCCGGTGGGCATGCAGGCTCCGGCGGTGGAGGGCGCGGCCCCCGCCGCCGAGCGATCGGGCGGCCCTGGCGCAGAGCGCAACCCCCGCCCGCAGGGCGCCTCGGGGGGCAACAGCGGCGGCATCATGGGCCAGCTGATGCCCCAGCGTCCCCGCATGAGCCGTGGCGGCGCGGGTGGCGCGCAGGCCATGGGCCCGGGCCAGACCCGCTACGTCTGGGTGCTGGAGGGCGAGCAGCCTGTGGCCGTGCAGGTCAAGACGGGCATCAGCGATGGCCGCATGACCGAGGTGGACAGCGAGAAGCTGGCCGAAGGTGCCCAGGTCATCACCGACCAGCGCAGCGGGGCCGCGCGATGAGCGAGGCCGCACCGCAGGCTGCTGACGGCGGCGCCAGCCCACCGCTGATCCGGTTGCGCAACATCGTCAAGGTGTATGGCGAAGGCGGCCTGGCCTTCAAGGCGCTCAAGGGCGTGGACCTGGACATCGCGCAGGGCGAATTCGTCGCCATCATGGGGCCCAGCGGGTCGGGCAAGTCCACGGCCATGAACACCCTGGGCTGCCTGGACCGGCCGACGGCGGGCGAATACCTGTTCAAGGGCGTGCACGTCGAAGGCCTGGACCGTGACGAGCGCGCACGGCTGCGTCGGCGCTATTTCGGCTTTGTGTTCCAGGGCTTCCATCTGTTGCCGCGCACCACGGCGCAGGAAAACGTGGAACTTCCCCTGCTGTACCGCGGCGAATCGGCCGCGCAGCGCCACCAGGCGGCGCGCCGGGCGCTGGAGGCCGTGGGCCTGAACGGCTGGGAGCACCACACGCCGGCCGAACTGTCGGGCGGGCAGCAGCAGCGCGTGGCGATTGCGCGCGCCATCGTCAGCAACCCGGTGGTGCTGCTGGCCGACGAGCCCACGGGCAACCTGGACACCCAGCGCAGCGAGGAAATCATGGAGTTGCTGTGGAAGCTCAACCATGAGCAGGGCATCACCGTGCTCATGGTGACGCACGAGCCCGAGATGGCCGCGTACGCGCGCCGCATCGTGCGCTTCAAGGACGGGCTGCTGGACACGGATGTGCCCAACGCCTCGGTCATGCTGCGTGCCGCGGCGCCATCTGCGGGCGATGGCCTGGCGCAAGGGAGGGAAGGCTGATGTTTGGCAACACCATCTTGCTGGCGCTGCGATCCATCCGCCGCAATCTGCTGCGCTCCTTCCTGACCATCCTGGGCATCGTGATCGGGGTCAGCGCGGTGATCACCATGGTCACCCTGGGCAATGGCGCCACCTTGGCCGTGCAGACGCAGATCCAGGGCCTGGGCACCAACCTGCTGCAGATCCGCGCGGGGCAGCGCATGGGGCCCGGGACAACGGCCGCACCGGCGTTCAAGGACACGGACGCGAATGCTATTGCCCAGCAAATCGGCGGCATTGCCGCCGTGGCCCCGGAGGCGCGTTCCGGCACCACCCTGGTGGCGAACGGCCGCAACTGGTCGTCCAGCGTGATCGGCAGCACCAACGCCTGGCTGCAGACCGGCAACTGGAAGCTGGAGCAGGGCCGCGTGTTCACGCCCGAAGAGCTGCGCGCCGGTGCGGCCGTGTGCATCATCGGCTCGACCCTGCACCGCGAACTGTTTCAGAACAGCCCGGACATCCTGGGCCAGCACCTGCGGGTGAAAGCCTTCTCGTGCGAGATCGTCGGCCTGCTGGGTTCCAAGGGCCAGGGGGCCTTCGGCAACGACCAGGACGACATGGTGCTGATCCCGCTCAAGACCCTGCAGCGCCGGGTCACGGGCAACACCCGGGTGAACACTTTGCTGGTGTCCATGGCCGAAGACAGCGATCCCGAGCGCGTCAAGAGCAGCCTGCGCGACCTGCTGCGCGATCTGCGCAAGCTGGCACCCATGGACGAGGACAACTTCAACGTGCTGGACACCAAGCAACTGGCCGACACCATGGCCGGCACCACCAAGGTGATGACCACCCTGCTGGGCGCGGTGGCCGCGGTGAGTCTGTTGGTGGGGGGTATCGGCATCATGAACATCATGCTGGTCAGCGTGACCGAGCGCACGCGCGAGATCGGCCTGCGCCTGGCGATTGGCGCGCTGGAGCGCGAGGTGCTGCTGCAGTTCCTGATCGAGGCCGTGGTGCTGGCGGCGCTGGGGGGCTTGATCGGCATCGCGATTGCGGCCGTGGCCTCGGTGACGCTGGCGCAGCTGATGCAGGTGCCGTTTGTCTTCAACCCCACGGTGAATCTGCTGTCGTTTGTGTTTTCGGCGGCGATTGGCGTGGTCTTTGGCTACTTCCCGGCGCGCCGCGCTGCGCAGCTGGACCCGATCGAGGCCTTGCGCCACGAGTGAGTGCCGGGGATTCCCATAAAAAAGCCGGTGGCTGCAAGGCACTCCGGCTTTTTTGTAGGGTGGCGGCGCCAGTGCCGGCGCGGCATGCCCTGGGTCAGAGAGAGCCGCGCAAGCAGCCTGACAGCCCCGGGCTCAGGCCGCCTCGGTCGCGCCCAGGCGCTTGCGCATGGCAAAGCCGTAGAGCAGGCCCAGCAGGGCGGCAGCGCCCGATGCGCCGAGGATGCCCATCTTGGCTGCGGCCAGCAGTTCCGGCTGGCTGAACGCCAGTCCGCCGACAAAAATGGCCATGGTGAAGCCAATGCCTGCCAGCATGCCGACCAGCAGCACGCCGGGCCAGGTCACACCCTGGGGCATGGTGCACAGGCGCAGCCGGACGGCCACAAAGGTGGCCAGCAGCACGCCCACTGGCTTGCCCAGCACCAGGGCCACCATCACGCCCAGGGCCACGGTGGCGGGTCCGCTGGCCGACAGGTCCACCCCGCCGAACTGCACGCCGGCATTGGCCAGCGCGAAGATGGGCATGACGCCGAAGGCCACCCAGGGGTGCAGCATCATGGGCAGGCGGAACACGGGCGGCAGCAGGTCGCGCTGGGCCAGGGTGGCAATCTTCAGCTCGTGGCGCAGCACCGTGGCGTCAAAGTCGCCGCTGCGGGCGTGCAGGTGCACGCGTGCCAGGGCCGTCTGCGCCACTTCCAGGTGGTGGCGCGGGGCGGGGCGCATGGCGACAGGGGTCATCAGGCCCAGCACCACGCCGGCCAGCGTGGGGTGGGCCCCGGTCTGCAGCAGGCCCAGCCACAGCACGGCGCCGGGCAGCACGTACATCCACGCCGACGCCACGCCCATGCGGTTGAACAGCAGCACCAGCAGCAGGCCGACCAAGGCCACGCCAAAGCCGCTGTAGTCCAGGCCGCCGGAGTAGAAGAAGGCAATGATCAGCACGGCCACGATGTCGTCGATGATGGCCAATGCCAGCAGGAAGATGCGCAGCGGCCCGGGGATGGACTTGCCCAGCAGGGCCAGCACGCCCACGGCGAAGGCAATGTCGGTGGCCGTGGGTATGGCCCAGCCGTTGAGCAGCGCTGGATCGTTGCCGGCCAGCGCCACATAGATCAGTGCGGGCACGACCACGCCGCCGATGGCGGCGATGACCGGCAGCGCGGCCTGGCTGAGGTTGGACAGGGCGCCGTTGTGGATCTCGCGGCGGATCTCCATGCCCACGACCAGGAAGAAGATGGTCATCAGCACGTCGTTGACGAAGAAGTGCAGGTCGGTGTTGACCGACCAGGGGCCGAGGGTCAGCGACAGCGGCGCATGCCAGGTGTCAAAGTAGCTGGCGGCCCAGGGCGAGTTGGCCCACAGCAAGGCCACGGCGGCGGCGATCAGCAGCACGATGCCGCTCATGGATTCGATATGCAGCATGCGGGCAAAGCCGGCGGAGGCTTTGTCGGTCACGGTCTGCAGGGTGGGGATGCGCGCGCTGGGCGCGGGAAATTGAGGGTGCAGGGGGGCCTGGCCCTGGGGGTCATGGGGGTGCACGGACGGACTTTCGCTGAGTGCATGCAAGCGGCCCGACTTGCACATGAACATTCACCTGCCATCACCACCGCATGTGGCGGGCACCCGGGGCGCAGTGTACCCAAAGACACCGCCGGGACGGTGGTGAGGGGCCCGATTTTTCGAGGTAAATCAGGGTAAATCCTTGAAAAATAGGAGCATTTGCCGCTTGTTGTATCAAGCTTTCCAAGCGTTTTCGCAAGGGATGAGCTGCTGCGCGAGTGCTGGCTGCTATGTTTTTTGCGGCCTGCGGGCATGAAAAAAGCCCCTGCGGCGTGAGCGGCAGGGGCTGGGAGCGGTGCGAAACCGGCGCTTACTTGAGCGAGTCTTGCAAGGCCTTCAGTGGATCGTCCTCGGCGGGGGCGCTGCCCGTGCCGTTGCTTTGCTCCATGTACGGATTGTCGAAGTCGATCGGTGCCGGCATGGAGGATTCCATCTGTTCGCGGATGGCGTCCAGGTCGTAGTCCACCTTCTCGTCCAGGCCGCTGGAGACGATGCCCGGGAAGGCAATGATCAGGCCCACCATCAGCAGCTGGATGCACAGGAACGGAATTGCGCCCTTGTAGATCTGCATGGTGGTCACCGGTGCGATACGCTTCTTGGTGACCTTGTCGGTGTACTCCTTGTCGGGCGCAACCGAGCGCAGGAAGAACAGCGCAAAGCCGAACGGGGGGTGCATGAAGGAGGTCTGCATGTTCACCGCCAGCAGCACGCCGAACCAGATCAGGTCGATGCCCAGCTTGTCGGCCACGGGGGCCAGCAGCGGCACGACGATGAAGGACAGCTCGAAGAAGTCCAGGAAGAACGCCAGGAAGAACACCATCACGTTCACCAGGATCAGGAAGCCCAATTGGCCGCCTGGCAGGTCCGAAAGCAGGTGCTCCACCCACAGTGGGCCGTCCACGCCCTGGAAGGTCAGGCCGAACACGGTGGCGCCGATCAGGATGAACAGCACAAAGCACGACAGCTTGGTGGTGCCAACCAGGGCCTGGCGCAGCAACTGGTAGCTCAGGCGCTTGCGGCTGACGGCCAGGATCATGGCGCCCAGGGCACCCATGGCGCCGCCTTCAGTGGGCGTGGCAATGCCCAAGAAGATGGTGCCCAGCACCAGGAAAATCAGCAGCAGCGGGGGGATCAGCACGAAGGTGACTTTTTCCGCCACGTGCGACAGCAGACCCAGGCCGGTGACACGGTTGATGGACGCTGCCACGAAGGCCAGCGCCACGCCGAAGCACATCGCGAAGACGATGGTCTCGTCCTTGGCCACTTTTTCCACCACTTCACCGGTGAACCAGGTGTGGATGGTTTCCATGTTGTGGGCGGCAAACACCGACACGCCCACGCACAGGATGGTCAGCAGCAGCAGCGAAGTCAGTCCGCTGGAGCCGTCCTTTTCCTTCAGGCTGCGCGCTTCGGGCGGCAGGGCCGGCACCATCGCGGGCTTGAAGATGGCGATGGCGAAAATCATCAGCATGTAAAAGCCCACCAGCATGAAGCCGGGGACGAAGGCGCCCTTGTACAGGTCGCCCACGCTGCGACCCAGCTGGTCGGCCAGAATGATCAGCACCAGGGATGGCGGAATGATCTGTGCCAGCGTGCCGGAGGCGGCAATCACGCCCGAGGCGATGCGGCGGTCATAGCCGTAGCGCAGCATGATGGGCAGCGAAATCAGGCCCATGGAGATCACGGACGCCGCCACCACACCGGTGGTGGCCGCCAGCATGGCACCCACCAGAATCACCGCAATGGCCACGCCACCACGGATGGGGCCGAACAACTGGCCCACGGTGTCCAGCAGGTCTTCCGCCATGCCGCTGCGTTCCAATATCAACCCCATCAGGGTGAAGAACGGAATCGCAAGTAGCGTCTCGTTTTGCATGATGCCGTAGATGCGCAGCGGCAAGGCCTGCATCAGGGCTTCGGGCAGCACGCCCAGCTCAATCCCCACCACGGCGAAGAACAGGCCGCAGGCGCCCAGGCTGAATGCCACCGGGAAGCCCAGCAGCAAGAAGCAGATGAGGCCCGCGAACATGATCGGGGCCATATTGTTTGCAATGAATTCCATAGCTATGTCTCCCTCCGCGATCAGGCGCTCTTGGCGGCGTTGCGCGCGGCTTCTTCTTCCGCCTTGCGGATGACTTCGGCCAGCTCTTCTTCGGGGGTCTTTTCCACGATCTTCACGGTCGGATCGTCGATCAGGCCCATCAGGAAGGCGATGCGCTTGATGAGCTCGGACAGGCCCTGCAGCAGCAGCAGGCCAAAGCCCAGGGGCATCATCAGGTACACGGGCCAGCGGATCAGACCGCCAGCGTTGCTGGACATTTCGCCGGTGTTCCAGGCCTGCAGGAAGAAGGGCACGCCGTAGTACAGCACCAGGGCGCACATGGGGGTCAGGAACAGGGCGAAGCCCAGCACGTCAATCCAGACCCGCGTGCGCAGGGACAGGCGGGCGTTGATCACGTCCACCTTGACGTGTTCCTTTTCCAGCAGCGTATAGCCTGCGGCCAGCAGGAAGGACGCTGCAAAGAAGTACCACTGCACTTCCAGGAAGGCATTGGAGCTGGTGTGGAAGACCTTGCGCACCACCGCGTTGACACCGCTGATGACGGTGGCCGCAAGGATGAGCCAGATGACATATTTACCGACCCAGGCGTTGAGCCCGTCGATACCCCGTGAGAGTCGTAAGAGTGCTTGCATGGTGTCTCCAAAAAGCGCGATGTGTGCCGCAAGTGGGCTGCCGACGTGTGGCCGACGCCTCTTGCAGACGTGTAGGAATGCACAGTCGCGCGATTCTACGGAGCGCACCCCTCAGTTGCTGACGGCTTTGTGACGGGAAGGTGTAAATCCAGGATTTTTAACGCCTGGATGGGGTGAAATACAGGGTTTTTACTAGGTGTTGGCTGCGGTTGTGGCAGGTGCGCAGGTCCACCAGGGCAGGCACTGGTCCAGGGTGTAGATGTCGCCGCAGCCGGTGCTGTCGTGGCCCCCCTGGCTGTGCAGGCGGTTTTGCCAGGCGGGCGTGCGCAGCAGGGTGCACAGCGCTTGCAGGGCCGGGTGCTGCAGCAGCGTGGCATGGCAGATCAGCAGGTCGTGCTCCTGGCACAGCGGGATGAAGTCCAGGCCCTTGGCCTGTGCTGCGGAGGCAATGCCCAGACCCACATCGGCCTGGCCCTGGGCCACGGCCTGGGCCACGGCGTTGTGGCTGGGCTCTTCATCGTCGAAGCCCAGGATGTCGCCCGGCTGCAGCTGGGCCTGCGCCATCAGGTCGGCCAGCACCACGCGGGTGCCGGTGCCCAGCGGGCGGTTGACAAAGCGCACCTGTTGGCGCGCCACGTCCTGCAGGCTGTGCAGCTGGTGCGGATTGCCGGCGGCCACGATCAGCCCCTGGGCGCGCAGGCCCAGTCGGATGAAGCGGTAGTGCTGCAGGTGCAGCAGCGGTTTGTAGATGTGCGCCGCCATGGAGTGCTTGCCCGCCGCCTGCAGCACGTGAAAGCCGGCCAGGGTGGTGCGGCCCTCGTGCAGGGCCCGCAGGGCGTCCACGCTGACGCAGGGCGTCAGGTCCAGGTGCACGGCGTGCTGCGGGTGCGCGCCGGCAAACTGGCGCAGCAGGCTGTAGGCGCTGTCGTAGCTGGCGTGCAGCGACAGGATGGGGGTGTGCTCGTCGTAGCCCAGCGCATAGGTGCGCTCCAGCTCGGCCTGGACGGCTTCGATGTGGGGTGCCAGGCGCGCCTGGGCCTGGCGTTCCGTCAGCAGCAGGCGCAGCCCGAAGGGGCTGAGCTGGGCCGAATGGCCCTTGCCCCACAGGATCACTTCCCGGCCCAGCTGCGCTTCCCACTTCTTGAGGGCCCCCCAGACATGCCGGTAAGACAGTCCCAGCACCCGGGCCGCGCCGGAGATGGAGCCCTGGTCGGCCACCGCCTGCAGCATGTCGAGCAAGGGGTGCTGGATGATGTGGCTGGAGGCGCTGTCTTGCAGGCTGTAGTGAAGTTGGATGTGATGCACGGAAAACCGGAATACCTGGATCGAAAAAGCAAAGGGCGCACCTTAACGGGATTGCCGCGGCCTGCGGGCAGAGACCTCATGCCTGGGCTGCCTTTGGTGGGAGGCAGTCCCGCCGTGGCGCAGGCCTGCCGGGGCTGACGTCCGCCTGAAAAGACCTGTGCCATCCAGGCACCAGCCCGGCCGGTGCGGCGACATGGACGTGCTTCAGCGTGTCAAGTGCTCTTTGTGCACGTGGGACAGCACGCCTTGGCAGGCATCCTCGATCAGGTCCAGCACATGCTCGAAGCCCTGGTCGCCGCCGTAGTAGGGGTCGGGCACCACGGCACTGCGCATCTCGCGGCAGAACTCGGTCAGCCGGTGCAGCTTGTGGCGCTGCGTCGGAGGGCACAGGGCCTGGGCACGGGCCAGGTTCTCGTGGTCCATCACCAGCACCAGGTCGTGTTGCTCGAAGTCCTCGCGCGTCAGCTGGCGCGCCCGCAGATCGCTGAGGTCATAGCCGCGCTGCAGGGCGTGCTTCTGGCTGCGGCGGTCCGGCGCTTCGCCCACGTGGTAGGCGTGCGTGCCGCACGAGTCCACGCGCAGCCAGGCGCTCCAGCCCCGCGCGTGCACCATGTCGCGCAGCACGCCGTGGGCGGTGGGGCTGCGGCAGATGTTGCCCATGCAGACCATCAGAACGGCGTAGGGCAGGGGGTGAAGGTCATTGGTCATACGGGAGGCCGAAAATGCGCAGAGACTGCGCGGGAGGCAGCATGCATTTGTGTTAGATTAGCGTCCGCTTTGCGCACTGCCGTCAACCGGCAGTCCAGCTGCAAGGCGGGTGTAGTTCAATGGTAGAACGCCAGCTTCCCAAGCTTGATACGTGGGTTCGATTCCCATCACCCGCTCCATCCTTTGCCCGTTCGTGGCGCTGCTTTCTCCCTCATTCCAGATCAAACGCCTGGCGCAGTGCGTCGCCAAAGGCGGTGTTGCCCGTCAGGGTCAGCGTCACGGTGCCATAGCCCCCGGGTTGCGGGCCCTCGGCCTGCAACGCGTCGTTCGCACGGTCCCAGCGGATGCGCAGGGCGCGGCCGTGGTCGTCGTCCTGGGCGCTCAGGTCGTAGTCCCAGTCGCCGCCGTCCTCCAGTGGTGCGCGGCGGCCGCGGAAGTCGTGGCTGGCCCAGTGCAGCACCTGGCGCACTTCCTCGAGCAGCGCGGTCCAGCGGCCGTCGGCCACCCTGGCCATGGCGTCCCAGGTGCCGTTGCCGTCTTCGTCTTCGCTGTAGTCAAAATCCAGGTAATCCAGTGCCATGGCGGTGCCGTGTTCAAACAATAAATAAAAGAATAGCGGTCAGCGCTGGATTCAATTGGCTTGTGGATATAAAGCGCGTTGAAAGCAAGGTTTAACAGGCGCGGGCTGCTTCTCTTTTTTAAGGATTGCCGCGTCAGGGCTTGCGCGCTGCGGCCTGCAGGTTGAGCCAGCTGGCTTCGATGGCGGCGGCCGTCACTTCGGGCTGCTCCATGGGGAACAGGTGGCTGCCGTCGAGCATCATGATGCGGCCGTGGGTGATGCGCAGCGTCATGTCCATGCCGACCTGCTTCATTTCCTTGGACGACAGGCCGCCGATGAAGGCCGCCGGGCAGCGCAGTGGGTGGCGGCGCAGCAGGGCGCTGAGGTTGTGCGGCAGGGTGTTGTAGATGGCGGTTTCTTCCTCGCGCGTGAAGTGCAGGGTGATGCGCTGCTCGGCGTCCTCGGCCAGGCCGTGGTTCACATAGTCCTGCAGCACCTGCGGGTGCCAGCGGGCGAAGGATTTCTTGCTCTGGAACAGCGCCAGCGCTTCCTCGCGCTGCGCCCACAGGTTGCGGCGCTTGCGGCTGATCTTGCCCGGCGAGACCGCGCCGACCAGTTGGGCGCGCTTGGCCATCTCCAGCGAGCGCGCGCGCCAGCCACTGATCAGGGGCGAGTCCAGCATCAGCACGCCGCTGGCCAGCTGCGGGTGCTGGGCGGCAGCCATGACGCTGAGAAAGCCGCCCAGCGAGTGGCCGACCAGCAGGGCAGGCTGGCCCCAGCGCTGCACCAGGGGCGCGGCAAAGTCGGTCAGCTGCTGCACCAGGTGGGGCCAGCTGTCGGTGACGGGGTAGCGCGCATCGTGGCCGAAGCGGTCGACGGCGTGCACATCAAAGCCGCGCTCGCGCAGCAGCGCAAACAGCAGGCGGTAGGTGCCAGCAGGAAAGCTGTTGGCGTGCGAGAAGATCAGGGGTTGCATACGGAGCCGGTTCTGCGTGGAGGGCGCAGCCGCTGCGGCTGCGTCAGATCAATTTTTCTTCGGGCGTGGTGATTTTCTTGACTGCGCCGGGCTTGTCCATCACCAGAGGGACGGTGCTGTTGCCGCCGAACCACTGCGGGTCCTCGATGCTGTCGAAGGCCGCGCGCAGGCGCTTGCCCCAGTTGCTGCGCAGCATCTGGAAGTAGGGGTTGTGCTCGTCGATGCACACCACCTTGTCGCAGCGCAGGCTGCCGACCTCGTACACCGCCAGGTCCAGCGGCAGGCCCACCGAGAGGTTGGACTTGAGCGTGCTGTCCATGGACACCAGGGCGCATTTGGCGGCTTCGTCCAGCGGCAGCTCGGGGTGCAGCACGCGGTCCAGCACGGGCTTGCCGTACTTGGACTCGCCGATCTGGAAGAACGGGGTTTCGCTGGTGGCCTCGATGAAGTTGCCGGCCGAGTAGACCTGGAACAGGCGCATGCCCTCACCCTGGATCTGGCCGCCGAACAGCATGGAGACATTGAAGTCCACGCCGGCACGCTTGAGCGCCACGCCATCGCGGTCGTACACGTGGCGCACGGCGGCGCCCAGCACGCGGGCTGCATCGAACATGCTCTTGGCGTTCCAGATGCTGATCACCTCGCCGGTCGCATCGTCGCGGATGTGCTGGGTCTGCAGGATCTCCCGCACCGACTGCGAGATCGACAGGTTGCCCGCCGACAGCAGGGCCATGAACCGGTCGCCGGTCTGCTCGTAGATCATCATCTTGCGGAAGGTGTTGATCTGGTCCAGCCCCGCGTTGGTGCGCGAGTCGGACAGGAAGACGAGGCCAGCGTTGAGCTTGATGGCGATGCAGTAGGTCATGGCAATAAGGGCAGGAAAGCCGCAGGGGCAAGCAAGTGTAGTGCCCGCTGGCGGGTGGCAGTGTCGGCGGAGGGCTGGGGGGTTACGTACGCTGCGCCAGCTTCTTCAGCTGGTACAGGGCTTCCAGCGCCTCGCGCGGGCTGAGGGCGTCGGGGTTGATCTGCGCCAGCGCATCCTCGACCGGGGTGGCTTGCAGGGCGGACGCCGGCAGGGGCGGGGCGGCAAACAGGTCCACCTGCTCGCGCCCGGCTTCGTCGCGCGCTTCCAGGGCCTCCAGCGTGTGGCGCGCGTGGTTCAGCACGGCGGCTGGCATGCCGGCCAGCTTGGCCACCTGCACGCCATAGCTGCGGCTGGCCGGGCCGGGCTGGATCTCGTGCAGGAAGACGATGTCGTGGCCCGACTCGGCCGCACCCACGTGCACGTTCACGGCGGCCTTGGCCTTGGCGGGCAGCTCCGTCAGCTCGAAGTAGTGCGTGGCAAACAGGGTGAAGGCGCGCGTCTTGTCGTGCAGCTGCGTGGCAATGCCGCTGGCCAGGGCGAGGCCGTCGAAGGTGCTGGTGCCGCGGCCGATCTCGTCCATCAGCACCAAGCTGTGCGGCGTGGCGGCGTGCAGGATCTGCGCGGCCTCGGTCATCTCCATCATGAAGGTCGACTGGGCGTTGGCCAGGTCGTCGGCCGCACCGATGCGGGTGTGGATGGCGTCGATGGGCCCCAGGCGGCAGGCCGCGGCGGGCACGTGGCTGCCCATGCTGGCCAGCAGCACGATCAGCGCTACCTGGCGCATGTAGGTCGATTTACCGCCCATGTTGGGGCCGGTGATGATCTGCATGCGCGTGTTGACGTTCATGCGCGTGTGGTTGGCGATGAAGCTGCCGCTGGAGGTTTCGGCCATGCGCGCCTCCACCACGGGGTGGCGGCCGGCCTCGATCTCGATGCAGGGCACGCTGGTGAATTCGGGGGCGTTCCAGTGCAGGGTGAGCGAGCGCTCGGCCAGGGTGCACAGCACATCCAGCGCCGCGATGGCCTGGCCCACGCGGGTCAGGCCGGGCACGTGGGGCTGCAACTGGTCCAGCAGCTGTTCGTAGAGGAACTTCTCGCGCTGCAGCGCGCGCTCCTGCGCGGACAGGGCCTTGTCTTCAAACGCCTTCAGCTCGGGTGTGATGTAGCGCTCGGCGTTCTTCAGCGTCTGGCGGCGCTGGTAGCGCGCGGGCACCACGTCCTTGTAGCTGTTGGTGATCTCGATGTAGAAGCCATGCACCTTGTTGAACTGCACGCGCAGGTTCGGGATGTTGGTGAGCAGCTTTTCCTTGGCTTCCAGCTCCAGCAGGAACTCGTCGCAGTTTTCCTGGATGGCGCGCAGCTCGTCCAGCTCGGCATCAAAGCCGCGTGCGATCACGCCGCCATCGCGCACCAGGGCTGCGGGCTCGTCCAGGATGGCGCGTGCCAGCAACTCGGCGCAGCCGCTGGGCGGCACCAGGTCCTGAAAAATCTGGTTCAAATACGGCGATGGCGAGGGTGTGGTCTGCGCCAGCAGCTGCGCTTTTTGTAGCGTCTTGCCCAGGGCCACCAACTCGCGCGGGCGCACCTGGCGCAGCGCGGTGCGCGCGGTGATGCGCTCCACATCGCTCACACCCTTGAGCTCGCCGCGCAGCGCCTGCCAGGGCATGGTGCCGCCCAGGGCATCGCTGCCGCGCAGCACGGTGGTGGCCTGCAGGCGGGCGATGGCATCGGCACGGTCGCGTTGGGGCTCCAGCAGCCAGCTTTTGAGCAGGCGGCTGCCCATGCCGGTCAGGCAGGTGTCCAGCAGCGCAAACAGCGTGGGGCTGTCCTCGCCGCGCAAGGTCTTGACCAGCTCCAGGTTGCGGCGCGTGCTGGGGGGCAGGTTGATCAGCTGGTCGTCGCGCTGCACCTGCAGGCTGTGGATGTGCGTGAGGTTGCGGCCCTGCGTGTGCTCGGCGTAGCTGAGCAGGGCGGCGCTGGCGGCATGCGCCAGGGGTAGGGCTTCGGCCTCCCAGGCCTTCAGGCTGGCGGCGCCCAGCAGCTCCAGCAGCTTGCGTTCGCCCAGGCCCGTATCGAACTGCCAGTCGGGGCGCGGGCTCAAGGGGCAGGCGATGGCGCCGCTGTGCTTGAGGGCGAACAACCCTTGCTCAAAGCGCTCGGTCACGCCGGCGCTGTAGATCACCTCGCTGGGGCCGATGCGCGCCAGCCATTCGCCCAGCTCGTCCTGGGCACATTCGGCCAGGTGGATGCGGCCCTGGGTCACGCTCATCCAGGCCAAGCCGCAGCGCTGGCGCCCAGCGGTGTGCAGGGCGACCAGCATGGCCTCCTGCTTGTCGCTCAGCAGTTCGGCATCGGTCAGTGTGCCGGGGGTGACCACGCGCACCACCTTGCGCTCCACCGGTCCCTTGCTGGCGCCGACTTCCCCGACCTGCTCGCAGATCGCCACCGATTCGCCCATCTTGATCAGGCGCGCCAGATAGCCTTCCAGGGCGTGAAAGGGCACGCCGGCCATGGCCACCGGAAAGCCCGCAGACTGGCCGCGCGTGGTCAGGGTGATGTCCAGCAGGCGGGCAGCTTTCTCTGCGTCGTCCCAGAAGACCTCGTAGAAGTCGCCCATGCGGTAGAGCACCAGGGTGTCCGGATAGTCCGCTTTGAGCCGGATGTACTGCTGCATCATCGGCGTGTGCTGCTCGATGGGGGCAGTCAGCGGAGAAGTGGCGGTCTGCACGCTGTTGTTGTTCGGGGTGTGCGTGGAAACGTCAGATGTGGACAAAGCTCAAATTCCTCGGTGTGGACGGTCGCAGCCAAGCGGCCGCCAAAATCAGGCAGGAATTATCCGGGATGCGGCTGGCGCCGGGCGTGCGAGGGGGATCAGCCCCTGATGCGGCGGCGCAACTGCCGCACTTCTTCCATCAGGTCGGCAGTCAGTGCGGCCAGCTCCGGGTCGGCCTCGAAGGTGCGTTCCAGCTGTGCGATGCGCCGCGCGCGGATCACGGTGTGGGTGCTGAAGCGCCAAGACTGGGGGCTGCTGTGCCCTGTGGCATCGGTGGTGTCGCAGTGCAGCACGCCGGTGGTCACGCGCTCAACCACCCATTGCGGCGCCATGCGGCAGGCGGCGGCCAGTTGCTCCAGGCTCAGGGCCTGTTCGTCCAGCACATCGGGCGGGGTGTAGAAGGGGGTGGTCATGCGGTGCCTCCGGTGCGAGGGTTGCGGCCGTCAAAGGCCTGGGACAGGGCGGCATAGGCCTGGCGCTGGGCATCGTTGAACACCGGCGGCACGATGATCTGGAGCACCAGGTACAGGTCGCCCGGCGTGCGGCTGGGCAGGCCCTTGCCCTTGACGCGCAGCTTGCGCCCGGCCTGCGAACCGGGCGGGATGTGGATCTCCAGCGGTCCGGCCAGGGTGTCGAATTCCACCGGTCCCCCCAGCGCCGCCTCCCAGGGGGCCAGGGGCAGTTGCTGGTAGACGTCCTTGCCCTGGGTGTGCCAGCGCTTGTCGTCCTTGAAGCGCACCTCCAGCAGCAGGTCGCCGGCCGGGCCCTGGCCATAGCCCGGCAGGCCCTGGCCGGCCAGGCGGATCATTTGTCCCTCGTACACGCCCTGGGGGATGGTGACTTGCAGCTCGCGCTCGTCCTCCATGGCATGGCCCTGGGCATCCAGGCGTACGCCACGCAGCCTCAGCACGCGCATGCCGCCGTGGTAGCTGTCGGGCACCTCCAGTTCGATGGCGGCATGCTGGTCCTGGCCGCGCAGGTCTGGCGCCGGGCCGCTGCGGCGCGTGCGCTGGCCGCGGCCGAACAGCTCTTCGAAGAAGCTGCTGAACTCGGGGTGCTCGGCGCCGTCGGCAGTGCTGTGGAAATGGAAGTCCTGCTGGTCCCAGCCGGGCGGTGGCTGGAAACCCGCGCTCTGGCCCGGGCGGTGGCCGGCGCCGGTCGGGGGGCTGGCCTCCCCCAACTGGTCGTAGGCCAGGCGTTTGTCGGGGTCGGACAGCACGGTGTTGGCCTCGTTGACTTCGGCCATGCGGGCGGCCGCATCGGGCTCCTTGCTGATGTCGGGGTGGTACTTGCGTGCCAGCTTGCGGTAGGCTTTTTTGATGTCT
Organism: Comamonas aquatica NBRC 14918; assembly: GCF_000739875.1. Taxonomy (GTDB): domain Bacteria; phylum Pseudomonadota; class Gammaproteobacteria; order Burkholderiales; family Burkholderiaceae_C; genus Comamonas; species Comamonas aquatica. The sequence continues at coordinate 129,596 of NZ_BBJR01000022.1, read as the reverse complement.
TCGGCGCTGGCGTTCTTGTCCACACCGAGGATGCGGTAGTAGTCCTTGTATTCCACCTGGTTCTCCTGCGCGCGGCAGCCGGGTGCCGCATGCCAAGCATGGTGGCGCAAGCACGGACGCAGCGCCGTAGGCCGGCGGCGCATGTGGTACAGGCGTAAAAAAAGCCGCAAGGCGTGCGCGCTTGCGGCTGGATGGCGCGTCGGGGCGCGGTGGATCAGTCGTCCTGGCTGTCGTCGTCCTGCTTGTCGGCGGCCACGGCGGCGTCGACGCCCAGCTTGTCCTCCACCCCGGCGAACTTGCTGTACTTGCCCAGGATGCCGACCAACTGACCGTAGGCGCGGGGATTGCCGGCCAGGCATTCGGCCTGTTCCAGGAAGTCGGCTTCACCCGTGAAGTTGCCGACCAGGCCACCGGCTTCGGTCACCAGCAGGCTGCCGGCGGCCACGTCCCAGATGGACAGGCCGGTTTCGAAGAAACCATCGGTGAAGCCCGCGGCCACGTAGGCCAGGTCCAGGGCGGCGGCACCGGGGCGGCGCACGCCGGCGCTGCGCTGGGTGATCTCGGCGAACATGCGCATGTAGGCGCGGAAGTTGTCACCGGGGCGGAAGGGGAAGCCGGTGGAGATCAGGCAGTCCTTGAGCTGGGCGCGCTTGCTTACGCGAATGCGGCGCTCGTTCAGGAAGGCGCCACGGCCACGGGTGGCGGTGAACAGGTCGTTGCGGGTGGGGTCGTAGACCACGGCGTGCTCGATCTTGCCCTTGACGGCCAGCGCGATGCTGACGCAGTACACGGGGAAGCCGTGGATGAAGTTGGTGGTCCCGTCCAGGGGGTCGATGATCCAGACGTAGTCCGAATCCTTGGCGCCGAATTCCTTGCCGCTTTCCTCGCCCAGAATGCCGTGGCCGGGGTAGGCGCCCAGCAGGGTCTCGATGATCATGCGCTCGGCAGCCTGGTCCACTTCGGTCACGAAGTCGTTGACTTGCTTTTGGGCCACGCGGACCGATTCAACGTCCAGGGCCGCGCGGTTGATGATGGCGCCGGCGGCGCGTGCGGCCTTTATGGCCACGTTGAGCATGGGGTGCAGGGAGGAAGACGACATAAATTGTGCAGTTGGCGCCCAGCGCGCGGCCCTCCCCAATTTCTCTGTCTCTGCTCTCACAACCTGGGATGGCGCACCGCTGAACGCGGATGATGAACGGGTTTACGCACGCCCGGCGATGCGGGCAGCGACAATAGGGCGCAAATTCTAACCGGCTTGCCCGATTTCTGCTGCCCGTATCTGCAATGCGGGCCGATCTCCGAATGAAAACCCGTTTTATCCTGATCGAGACCAGCCATGCTGGCAACGTGGGTGCTGCCGCCCGCGCCATGAAAACCATGGGGTTTGACGACCTGGTGCTGGTGCGCCCGCGCTGGGCGAATGTGCTGCGCAAGGAGGAAACCATCCAACGCGCCAGCGGCGCCCTGGATGTGCTGAACCAGGCGCGCATTGTCGAGTCGCTGGACGAGGCCGTGGACGGCCTGTCGCACCTGTGCGCCACAGCCATGACGCCGCGCGACTTTGGCCCGCCCACCCGGGCGCCGCGCCAGCACTTTGAAATGCTCATCCAAGGAGAGCTGAAGGCGCAGGCTGGACAAGCGCCAGAGGCTGATTTGGTTGATGAAACCGAAGCCGTGGCCAGTGCCAGCGGGGAAACCGGCGTGGGCCTGCTGTTCGGCTGCGAGCGCTTTGGTATGGCCAACGACGACGTGTACCGCTGCAACGTGGCGCTGTCGATTCCGTCCAACCCCCAGTTCGGCTCGCTCAACCTGGGCGCGGCGATCCAGCTGATCGCCTACGAGTGGCGCCAGGCCCTGGGCGGTTTTCCGGTGGTGGAACACACGCCGCACCCCAGCCGCGCCGACATGCAGCAGGTGGCCGGCATGCTGGGCCACTGGGCGCAGGCGCTGGCCCACCTGGGCTTTCTGGACCCGGCTGCGCCCAAGAAGCTGATGCCGCGCCTGAACCAGATGTTCAACCGTGCGCAATTGACGCAGGAAGAAATCCACATCCTGCGCGGTGTTGCCAAAAGCATGCTGCAGAGCACGCCCCCAAAGCACTAAACTGGCAGCCCTTTTTGTAACAAGTGACGGCCTCTGATGCTTTCCCGACTGCGTTCTGACATCCAGTGCATTCTTGACCGCGACCCTGCGGCGCGCAGCACCTGGGAGGTCATTACCTGTTATCCGGGCCTGCATGCCATCTGGTGGCACCGTCCGGCGCACTGGTGCTGGACGCACAACTTCAAGTGGCTGGGTCGCTTCACTTCGCACATTGGCCGCTGGCTGACCGGGATTGAAATCCACCCCGGCGCGGTGATTGGCGAGCGCGTCTTCATCGACCACGGGATGGGCGTGGTGATCGGCGAGACCGCGGTGGTCGGCGACGGCTGCACCATCTACCACGGTGTCACCCTGGGCGGCACCTCGCTGTACAAGGGCGCCAAGCGCCATCCCACCCTGGGCAAGGACGTGGTCGTGGCCGCGGGGGCCAAGGTGCTGGGCGGCTTCGAGGTGGGCGATGGTGCCAAGATCGGCAGCAATGCCGTGGTCATCAAGCCCGTGCCCGCTGGCGCGACGGCCGTGGGCATTCCGGCACGCATCATCCCTTCCAAGCAGGGCGAAAGCGCCGATGTGACCGAGCTGGAGGCCTCGCCCGCAGCCCCCAAGGCAGCAGCGCCCCAGGTGTTCACGGCCTATGGCGTGACCCAGGAGGATGACCCCGTCAGCCAGGCCATGAAGGGGCTGGCCGAAGGCGCAGCCACGCACGAGCAGCAGCTGCAGCTGCTGTGGCAGGCGGTGGAAAAGCTGTCCAACCAGCTCAAGGCAGATTGTGTGCCCTGCGAAAGCGAGCGTGGCGGGCACTTCGAGAAATCCAAGATCGACCAGATCCTGGGCAAGTAAGCCGCACTCAGCCGCGCCCAGCCGCGTTATGGCGCGCGCAGGTCGGCGGTGGCGGGTCTGTGTGGCCGGCCCCCGGTGCTTGCCGTCCACCACCCCCTGAAAAAAAGCACGCCGCGCGTCACCAAGGTGGCGCCGTGCCAGGCTGTGCTCTTGTACGCTTGCCGTTTTGATTTTTCACCCCCAGAGACTGGAGACCTGAGCCCATGGACGTTTCCCAAGCCCTGCGCGAGCGCCGTTCGGTGCGTGCCTTTACCTCCCAAGTGCCTTCGGCCGAACTGGTGCAACAGCTGATGCAGGATGCGGCGCTGGCCGCCTCGGGCGGCAACATGCAGCCCTGGCGCGTGGCTGCCCTGACCGGCGATGCCCTGCAGGCCATGCTGGCCGACGTGGCCAAGACCCCGGGCGAGGAAAACCCCGCCTACCTGTCCTACCCCCCCAACCTGTGGGAGCCCTACCGCACCCGCCGCTTTGCGAATGGCGAAGACCTGTACGCCAGCATTGGTGTGCCGCGCGAGGACAAGGCCGGGCGCCTGCAGCAGCTGGCCAAGAATGCCCAGTTTTTTGGTGCCCCGGTCGGGCTGATCATGTTCACCGAAGAGCGCATGGGCCCGGTGCAGTGGATGGACCTGGGCATCTACCTGCAGTCCTTCATGCTGCGGGCGACCGAGGAAGGCCTGGCCACCTGTGCCCAGGGCTTCTGGCGCCGTTACGACGCGGTGGTCAAGCAGCACGTGGAGGTGCCCGACGGCTACCTGGTGACCTATGGCATCGCCCTGGGTTACGAGGACAAGACCGCACCCATCAACAGCATGCGAGCATCGCGTGCCGACTTTGCCGAGTGGGGCCAGCTGCGCGGCTTCTGAGCCGGGGGCTGAACATGAAAAAAGCGCTTCCTCGAAAGCGCTTTTTTCAGGGGTGAGTGGAAGGCCTCAGTGTCCGGCGGTCTTGGAAAACAGGTTGATCACCAGCACGCCGGCCAGGATCAGGCCCATGCCGATCAGGGCCGGGGCATCCAGCTTCTGGCCCAGGAATATCCAGGCAATCGCCGACACCAGCACGATGCCCGCGCCCGACCAGATGGCGTAGGCCACGCCCGTGGGGATGGTGCGCAGGGTCAGCGACAGGCACAGGAAGGCGATGCCGTAGCCCACGGCCACGATCACGCTGGGCCACAGCCGGGTGAAGCCTTCGGCGCTCTTGAGGAAGGACGTGGCCAGCACCTCGGCCACGATGGCAATGCCCAGGTAGCCGTAGCCATTGCCCAGGGAGGGGAGGCCTTCTGCGCTCACGGTGCGGGGTAGCGGCCGGTGCCTTCGGGCCAGGCGGTCAGTACGTCGTAGCCGGTGGCGGTGACCACGACCATGTGTTCCCACTGCGCGGACAGCGACTTGTCCTTGGTGACCACGGTCCAGCCGTCGTTCAGCTCCTTGGTGTCGTGCTTGCCGGCGTTGAGCATGGGCTCAATGGTGAAGATCATGCCTTCCTGCAGCGCCATGCCCTGGCCGGGGTAGCCGTAGTGCAGCACCTGGGGCTCGTCGTGGTAGATCTGGCCGATGCCGTGGCCGCAGTAGTCGCGCACCACGGAAAAACCGTCGCGGTGGGCCACGGTCTGGATGGCGTGGCCGATGTCCCCCAGCGTGGCGCCGGGCTTGACGGCGCGGATGCCGGCCACCATGGCCTCGTAGGTGGTGTCGATCAGCTGCTGCGCCTTGGGCGCCACCTGACCCACGGTGTACATGCGCGAGGTGTCGCCGAACCAGCCGTTCTTGATCAGTGCCACGTCGATGTTGACGATGTCGCCGTCCTTCAGGATCTCCTGGGCCGAGGGAATGCCGTGGCAGACCACCTCGTTGACCGAGGCGCACACCGTCTTGGGGTAGCCGTGGTAGCCGATGTTGGCGGGGATGCAGCGCAGCTCATCGACGATGAAGTCGTGGCACAGGCGGTCCAGGTGGTCGGTGCTGACGCCGGGCTGCACATGCGGGGTCAGCATTTCCAGCACGCGGGCGGCCAGCAGGCCGGCTTCGCGGGATTGGGCAATGTCAGCAGCGCCGTGGATGGGAGGGAGGCGGCGGTGGGGTCGTTTGGCCATGGAGGTAGGCCGCAGGACGGCGGCCGCAGGTGAAACACAACGGCCCACACTGTAGCGTGTTGCCGTGGCCGCCGTGCAGGCGCCCCAGGCAAGTGCCCCGGGGTGCACGGTTTTCCTGCTCTAATAAACAGAGTGGCTGGCGCTCGTGAATCCAGGGTTTGATGCTGAAAAGCACCTGAAAACCTTATTTGGAAAACGCTAAGTGCTATGAAAAAAGCCAGCAGGCGGGACGGCGTGCTGGCTTTGGCGGTGCGGATGCGCGGGCTGCCACCAGGGCAGCCCGTGGGATCAACGCTGGTTCAGAGGCTTGACGTCGCGGGCGACGGAGCCGGTGAACAGCTGGCGGGGACGACCGATCTTGTACTCGGGGTCGGCCATTTGTTCGTTCAGCTGGGCGATCCAGCCCACGGTACGGGCCAGGGCGAAGATGCCGGTGAACAGCTTCACGGGGATACCGATGGCGCGCTGCACGATACCGGAGTAGAAGTCCACGTTGGGGTAGAGCTTGCGCTGGACGAAGTAGTCGTCTTCCAGGGCAATCTTTTCTAGTTGCTTGGCCAGGGCGAACAGCGGATCCTTTTCCAGGCCCAGTTCGGCCAGGATCTCGTTGCAGGTTTCCTGCATCAGCTTGGCGCGGGGGTCGTAGTTCTTGTACACGCGGTGGCCAAAGCCCATCAGCTTGACGCCGCTGTTCTTGTCCTTGACCTGCTCCATGAACTCACCGACCTTGGCGATGCCGCCGTTGGCCTGGATGTGCTCCAGCATGTTCAGGCAGGCTTCGTTGGCGCCGCCGTGGGCAGGGCCCCACAGACAGGCCACGCCGGCGGAGATGGCGGCGAAGGGGTTGGTGCCCGACGAGCCGCACAGACGCACGGTGGAGGTGGAAGCGTTCTGCTCGTGGTCAGCGTGCAGGATGAAGATGCGGTCCAGGGCCTTTTCGACCACGGGATTGACCTTGTACTCTTCGCAAGGGTTGCCGAACATCATGCGCATGAAGTTGCCGGCGTACGACAGGTCGTTCTTGGGGTACATGTAGGGGGCGCCGATGCCGTACTTGTAAGCCATGGCGACCAGCGTGGGCATCTTGGCGATCAGGCGGATCGCGGCGATTTCACGGTGCTCAGGGTTGTTGATGTCGGTGCTGTCGTGGTAGAAGGCCGACATGCCGCCCACCAGACCGGTCAGCACGGCCATGGGGTGGGCATCGCGGCGGAAGCCACGCAGGAAGAACTGCATCTGTTCGTTGACCATCGTGTGCTGGGTCACGCGGTTCTCGAAGTCAGCCTTCTGGGATTCGTTGGGCAGTTCCCCGTACAGCAGCAGGTAGCAGGTTTCCAGGAAGTTGCAGTTCTTGGCCAGCTGCTCGATGGGGTAGCCGCGGTACAGCAGTTCGCCCTTGTCGCCATCGATGTAGGTGATGGCCGACTGGCACGCCGCCGTAGAGAGGAAGCCCGGGTCATAGGTGAACATGCCCGACTGGCCGTACAGCTTGCGGATGTCGATGACATCCGGGCCGATATTGCCCTGGTAAACCGGCAGTTCGACGCTGGGCGCGCCATTGCTGAAAGACAGCGTTGCTTTGTTGTCTGCGAGTTTCATTTCCAACTTCCTTCTCTGATCGGCCGGCTCTGGTCGGCCTTTTTTGCAAGCTGTGCTGATCAGATGGGCTTGCGCACCATCTGCAGCACTTCTCTAACTTCAGGGGTGTCCAATGCACCTTCTGGCTCTTTGCGGCGCAGGAACAGGTCCATCAGATCGTTGTCTGCCAAGTCCATCAGGGCAGACAAACCAATTGCGTGTCTCCGCGTCAATTGGTTGCCATGGGTGGCGAAAAACTTCTCGATGTAGAGATCGTTCTCGACCAGGCCGCGGCGGCTTCGCCACCGCAGCAGGTCGCGCTCCCGTTCTTCGAGGATTGCGTCCATGTCGTTCATGGATCAGATGGCGCGACGCACCATCAGCTCCTTGATCTTGCCAATGGCCTTCGTGGGGTTCAGGTGCTTGGGGCACACGTCCACGCAGTTCATGATGGTGTGGCAACGGAACAGACGGTAGGGGTCTTCCAGGTTGTCCAGGCGCTCGCCGGTGGCGGTGTCGCGGCTGTCCGCGATGAAGCGGTAGGCCTGCAGCAGACCGGCAGGGCCCACGAACTTGTCGGGGTTCCACCAGAACGAGGGGCAGCTGGTCGAGCAGCTGGCGCACAGAATGCACTCGTACAGGCCGTTTAGCTCTTCGCGCTCTTCGGGCGACTGTAGGCGTTCCTTGCTGGGCGTCGCGTAGATGTCGCTTTGCAGGTAGGGCTTGATCGAGTGGTACTGCTTAAAGAACTGCGTCATGTCCACGATCAGGTCGCGGATGACGGGCAGGCCAGGCAGGGGCTTGAGAACGATGTCGCCCTTGAGGGTGTTCATGTTCGTCAGGCAGGCCAGGCCGTTCTTGCCATTGATGTTCATGGCGTCCGAACCGCACACGCCTTCGCGGCAGGAGCGGCGGAAGGAGATGGTGGGGTCCTGGGCCTTGAGCTTGACCAGTGCGTCCAGCAGCATGCGTTCGTGGCCGTCGAGTTCGATCTCCACGGTCTGCATGTAGGGCTTGGCATCCTTATCGGGATCGTAGCGGTAGATCTTGAAAGTACGCTTCATTTGATATTTCTTTCGTGGGCTGCTGCTGGATTAGAACGTGCGGACCTTGGGTGGCACGGATTCCACGGTCAGGGGCTTGAGGTTCACAGGCTTGTACGACAGGCTGTTGGAGGCGCTGTCCCACAGGGTGTGCTTCATCCATTCCTTGTCGTTACGACCCAGTGGGCACTCGGCGTCGTCCGCAGGGCGTTCGTAGTCGTACACGGTGTGGGCACCACGGCATTCCTTGCGGGCGGCAGCGGAGGTCATGGTGGCCTGGGCCACTTCGATCAGGTTGTCCACTTCCAGCGCTTCCATGCGGGCGGTGTTCCAGACCTTGGACTTGTCCTTCAGGGTCACGGAGCCGACGCGTTCGCGGATGGCGTTGATCTTGACCGTGCCTTCGTCCATGCCCTTTTGCGTGCGGAACACGCCAGCGTGCTGCTGCATGGCGGCGCGGATGTCGCCGGCGATGTTCTGGGCGTAGGTACCTTCCTTGGATTCATCCAGCTGGTTCAGGCGGGCCAGGGTGCGGTCGGAACCGTCAGCGGGCACGGCAGCATGGTCGCCGAAGCCGTTGACGAACTGCACGATGTGCTTGCCGGCCGACTTGCCGAAGACCAGCAGGTCCAGCAGCGAGTTCGTACCCAGGCGGTTGGCGCCGTGCACCGACACGCACGAGCATTCGCCCACGGCGTACAGGCCATTCACCACGCGGTTTTGCTGGCCGTCCCAGGTCACGACCTGGCCGTTGATGTTGGTGGGGATGCCACCCATCTGGTAGTGGATGGTGGGCACCACAGGGATTGGTTCCTTGGTGATGTCCACGTTGGCGAAGTTGTGGCCGATTTCTTCCACCGAAGGCAGGCGCTTGCGGATGGTGTCGGCGCCCAGGTGGTCCAGCTTCATCAGGATGTAGTCCTTGTTGGGACCGCAGCCGCGACCTTCCTTGATTTCCTGGTCCATGGAGCGCGACACGAAGTCACGGGGTGCCAGGTCCTTCAGCGTGGGCGCGTAACGCTCCATGAAGCGTTCGCCTTCGCTATTCAAAAGAATAGCGCCTTCGCCGCGGCAGCCTTCGGTCAGCAGCACGCCAGCACCGGCCACACCGGTGGGGTGGAACTGCCAGAACTCCATGTCTTGCAGCGGGATGCCGGCGCGCGCCGCCATGCCCAGGCCGTCACCGGTGTTGATGAAGGCGTTGGTCGAGGCAGCAAAGATGCGACCGGCACCGCCGGTGGCCAGCAGCACAGCCTTGGCGTGCAGTTCGTACAGGTCGCCGGTTTCCAGTTCCAGGGCTGTCACGCCGACCACATCACCCTGGGTGTTGCGGATCAGGTCCAGGGCCATCCACTCCACGAAGAAGTTGGTCTTGGAGGCGACGTTTTGCTGGTACAGCGTGTGCAGCATGGCGTGACCGGTACGGTCAGCGGCCGCACAGGCGCGTTGCACGGGCTTTTCGCCGTAGTTGGCGGTGTGGCCGCCAAACGGACGCTGGTAGATGGTGCCATCGGGGTTGCGATCGAACGGCATGCCGAAGTGTTCGAGCTCGATCACGACGTTGGGTGCTTCACGGCACATGAACTCGATCGCGTCCTGGTCGCCCAGCCAGTCGGAGCCCTTGATGGTGTCGTAGAAGTGGTAGTGCCAGTTGTCTTCCGACATGTTGCCCAGTGACGCGGACACGCCACCCTGGGCGGCCACGGTGTGCGAACGGGTGGGGAAGACCTTGGACAGCGAGGCCACGCTCAGGCCGGCGCGGGACAGTTCCAGGGCGGCACGCAGACCGGAGCCGCCAGCGCCAACGATGACAACGTCGAACTTGCGCTTGGTGATATTTGCTTTGGAGTAGCTCATTCTTAACCTTCAATCGTGGAGGATCAGGCAGTTGCCGATCACAGACGCCACAGAACCTGGAAAGCCCAGCCGGCGCAGCCGACCAGCCAAACAATCGTGAACACCTGCAGCGTCAGGCGCAGGCCCACGGATTGGACGTAGTCCATCCACACATCACGAACACCGACCCAGACGTGCCAGACCAGCGCAATGATCACGCCAAAGGTGACGAACTTCATCCACTGGGCAGCGAAGATGCCAGCCCACAGCTCATAGCCAATCTCGCCTTGCGCGAAGATCAGTTGGGCCAGGACCACGATGGTGAACAGCACCATCAGGGCGGCGGTGACACGTTGAGCCAGCCAGTCACGAATGCCGTAGTGGGCACCGACCACGGTGCGCTTGGAGCCGTAATTCACGGACATGATGTCTTTTCCTTATCGTGAGGGTGCGGTTGCTCAGTACAGGCCAAACAGCTTGGCGCCCAGTACCACGGTCAGCCCCACGCTGATCACCAGGACGGTGAGGGCGGAGGACTTGCCGAACTCTTTGTTCACCACGTTGTGGTTCACGTCCATAAACAGGTGGCGCAGGCCGGCTGTCAGGTGGTGCAGGTAGGCCCAGATGATGACCAGCGCAACCAGCTTGATGATCCAGCCGGGAACGAAGCCGCAGCCTTCGTTGAAGACGGCCTTGAACTTGGCGAACGAAAACTCGGACGACAGCGAGGCATCGAACATCCAGATGATGAACGGCAGCAGCAAGAACATGATCACGCCGCTGATGCGGTGCAAGATCGAAACAATGCCTGCTGGGGGTAAGCGATAGGTTCGAACGTCGTTAAAAACGTTGATATTGCGGAACTCGGGCCGCTTCTTTTTTGCTAGCTCTGTCATGGCGGGGTACTTTCGTGGATGTAACTGCGTTGTAATCGCGCGGGAGCAAAAGAATCAAAATTCTATTGCAATGGCGCAGGTAGCGGGCTGTGCTGACGCGATTGTTTTTTGTTGCTGTCTCTGAAGGCGTGGTCAATCAGCTCAGGGCATTCTTGTAGTGGTGTGTGTCTGTTCTGTAGATACCGCGTCGTAACTCCATGGGGATGTCGTTGTAGGTGTATGCAATCCGCTCCACGCTGAGCAGCGGGGTGCTGGCGGGAACCTGTAGCAACTGTGCTTGGGCCTCATCGGGCAGGACCGCACGCAGCTTCTCGTCGGCGCGCACCATGCGCACCCCGAAATCACCTTCGAACATCGCGTAGGTGGGGCCTTGGTAGTTGGCCATCTGTTCGGCAGTCAGTCCTTTGAAGGGATGGCCGGGTAACCAAATGTCTTCCAAAATGGTCGGGATACCGCTGAATGCCAGGATGCGGCGCACCTGCACCACGGTGTCGCCGCTGCGCAATGCCAGCAGGCGGGCAATTTCTGCGGGGGCACGTACGCGTTTGCACTCCAGGATCGTGCGCTGGGCGCGGCCTTCGCCCTCCAGGTTGCCTACGTCCGGGTGCAGCTTCAGAAAGCGGTATTGCACCTGTTGGGCCGAGTGGGTGGCCACGAAAGTGCCTTTGCCCTGTCGGCGCATGACCAGGTTTTCTGCAGCCAGCTCGTCGATCGCTTTGCGCACCGTGCCCTGGCTGACCTTGAAGCGTGCCGCCAACTCCATCTCGCTGGGGATGAGTTCTCCGGGGCGCCATTCGCCGGCTTGCAGGCTTTGCAGAATCAGGCCTTTGATCTGCTGGTACAGCGGGCTGAAGGCTGGGGTCAGTGGGGGGGCTGTATTCGCAGTGGGCCCGGGAGCACTGTCAGCAGAAAAAGATTGCGAAGAGGACATATTGGTGGTTGGAAGGTCAGAGCCTCCGGATGCGAATTCTGGACTGCCGAGAGGTCGCTGGCTTGAGGGGTGATCATATCTTATATAAGACATAAGACAAATTGACCGGGCGACCAAATCAGGGGTACACTTGCCGACTGTTTACGGAGCACGGGCTACTGGTGACAGATGCTGGAGCGACGGTGCGCCGACAACTGTTTATTTCCGAAATCTGGAGTTTTCACCATGAGCAAGAAGCCCGTTCGTGTTGCCGTCACCGGCGCCGCAGGTCAAATTGGTTACGCCCTGTTGTTCCGTATCGCATCCGGCGAAATGCTGGGCAAGGATCAGCCCGTTATTCTGCAACTGCTCGAAATTCCTGACGAGAAGGCACAGAACGCACTGAAGGGCGTGATCATGGAGCTGGAAGACTGCGCCTTCCCGCTGCTGGCTGGTATTGAAGCACACAGCGACCCCCTGCAAGCCTTCAAGGATACCGACTATGCCCTGCTGGTGGGTGCTCGCCCCCGCGGCCCCGGCATGGAGCGCGCCGATCTGCTGGCTGCCAACGCCCAGATCTTCACCGCCCAAGGCAAGGCCCTGAACGCCGTGGCTTCGCGCAACGTCAAGGTGCTGGTGGTCGGTAACCCCGCCAACACCAACGCCTACATCGCCATGAAGTCGGCACCCGATCTGCCAGCGAAGAACTTCACCGCCATGCTGCGCCTGGACCACAACCGCGCGGCTTCCCAACTGGCTGCCAAGGCCGGTTTCAAGGTGGGCGACATCAAGAAACTGACCGTGTGGGGCAACCACTCGCCCACCATGTACGCCGACTACCGCTTCGCCACCGTGGATGGCAAGTCCGTCAAGGACACCATCAACGACCAGGACTGGAACGCCAACGTGTTCCTGCCCACCGTGGGCAAGCGCGGCGCTGCCATCATCAACGCCCGTGGCCTGTCTTCGGCTGCTTCGGCTGCCAACGCTGCCATCGACCACATGCGCGACTGGGCGCTGGGCTCGAACGGTGAGTGGGTGACGATGGGTGTGCCCTCCAACGGCGAATACGGCATTCCTGCCGGCATCGTATTCGGCTTCCCTGTGACCACTGAAAATGGCGAGTACAAGATTGTCGAAGGCCTGGCCATCGATGCCTTCTCGCAAGAGTGCATCAACAAGACCCTGGCTGAACTGCAGGGCGAGCAGGACGGCGTCAAGCACCTGCTGTAATCCGCTGGCCTATGCTCGACTGGAACCCCGCGCTCTACCTGCGCTTCGCCTCGGAGCGCACGCGCCCTGCGGCTGAGTTGCTGGCGCGGGTGCCGCTTGACCCTGCCCAGGTTCGCCACGTGGTGGACCTGGGCTGTGGCCCCGGCAATTCCACCGAGCTGCTGGCGCAGCGCTTTGTCCATGCCCAGGTGCTGGGTGTGGACAATTCCCCGGCTATGCTGGCCACGGCCCGGCAACAACTGCCGCAGGTCCGGTTCGAGCTGGGTGACATCGCCACCTGGGCTCCTCAGGCAGGCACGCCGGCTCCGGACCTGATTTTTGCCAACGCTTCGCTGCAATGGGTGTCTGCCCATGAGGTGCTGATCCCCCGGTTGCTGTCGCTGCTGGCGCCAGGTGGTGTCCTGGCCATCCAGATGCCCGACAACCACCAGCAGCCCTCGCACCGACTGATGCGCGAAATCGCACAGCTGCCGCAGTTCGCCAGCCACATCGGGCAGGTCGAACGTTTGCGCACTGAGATTCTCCCGATCGGGACTTACTACGATTTGCTGGCCGCCCCTGGGGTGCAGTCGGCCGCGGTGGATGTGTGGCACACCATCTACCAGCACCCCATGGCATCGCCTGCCGCCATCGTGCAATGGTTGCGCAGCACCGGTCTGAAACCATTTGTCGAAGGCTTGCCTGCTGGATTGCAGGCCGACTTCGTGCAGGCCTATGAACACCGTGTGGATGCCGCCTATCCCGCACGTGCCGACGGCCAGCGTTTGCTGGCTTTCCCCCGTCTTTTCCTGGTTGCCCAGCGTAGCGCATGACCACCACTACCACCGCCCATCCTGCCGAGGTGCTGCTGGACGCCCAGGCGGCCGGCGCCTTGCACCTGCCGGTGTGCGACCACTACAGCGGGGTGGAAGAGCGCATGCGCAAAAGCCTGCAGCTGCAGGCCCAGATGCTGCAGGAGTTCGGCACCTGCGTCTTTGATGTGACGCTGGATTGCGAGGACGGCGCATCGGTGGGGCAGGAGCAGGCACACGCCCAGTTGGTTGCTCAACTGGCGCGCGGGGCGGTGGCTGGCGCCCGGGTGGCTGCCCGGGTGCATGCGGTGGACCACCCGGCCTTTGTGCAGGACATGGACATCATCGCCGGCGAGGCTGGGGCCCACCTGTGCCACATCATGCTGCCCAAGGTGGAGAGCGTGGAGGACGTGCTCAAGGCTGAAAAAGCCCTGCAACGCGCGACAGGCGTGCGTGTGCCGCTCCATGTTTTGATTGAATCGCCCGCAGCCGTGCACCGTGCTTTCGAGATCGCTGCCCATCCGGCGGTGCAGAGCATCTCTTTCGGCCTGATGGATTTTGTCTCCGCGCACGGTGGCGCCATCCCTGCCAGTGCCATGGGGGTGCGCGGCCAGTTCGAGCACCCGCTGGTCGTGCGGGCCAAGCTGGAAATCGCCGCGGCCTGCCATGCCTTTGGCAAAGTGCCCTCGCACTGCGTGGTGACCGAATTCAAGGACACGGCCGCTTTGCAGGCCGCCGCCACGCAGGCCAGCCAGAGCCTGGGCTACACCCGCATGTGGAGCATCCATCCGGCGCAGATCCGTCCGATTCTGGCGGCTTTCGCCCCGGCCATGGCCCAGGTGCAGGAAGCCTCCACCATCCTGGTGGCCGCCGCCGCCCAGCACTGGGCGCCGATCAGCCACGAGGGCGTCTTGCACGACCGTGCAAGTTACCGTTATTACTGGCAGTTGCTGGAGCGTGCACACCGCACCGCCATGCCGCTGCCGCAAGAAGCGCGACAATGGTTCGTTACAGAGGCAGCATGAGCATGCCTTGGTGTTCAACGAACCTATTTTTTGGAATTGCAGGAGTCCGCATGAAACATTTGATTGCCTCCATTGTGCTGATCGCTCCCGCACTGGCGATGGCTGCCACCCCCGACACGGCGGCGCAGAAATCGGCCAAGGCCACCACCCCGGTCAAGAAGACCGCGGCCGTGAAGAAAACCACGCCACCCTCCACCGCGCGCAAGGTCGCCGGGGCAGGGGCGGCCGCCGCAGCCGCCTCGGCGGCGGTGCTGGCGCCCCGTGCACTCAATGCCGACGAGCTGGCACTGGCCGACCGCGTGCACACCGGCAACATTGCCTGTGAGCTGGGCCAGCACGTGAATGTGTCCAAGGACGCCCAGAACCCTGGCCACTTCATGGTCAGCGGCAAGGGTTTCAACTTCCACATGTCCCCCGTGGGGACCAGCACCGGCGTGGTGCGTCTGGAAGACCAGAAGGCCGGCGCCGTGTGGCTGCAGATCGCGAACAAATCCATGCTCATGAACCAAAAGGCCGGCCAGCGGCTGGCGGACGAATGCATGAGCCCCGAACAGCTTCAGGTGGCCGAGGCCATCAAGAAGAGCCCGCCCCCCAGCCTGCTGGACGCACCGAGCAAGTAATCCCTTGCCAGGACCAAAGCGCTGTCAAACGCTGCCCTACTCTTAGAAAACCAATGGAGAGAGAACCATGTTGAAAGCCTACCGTGACCATGTGGCCGAGCGCGCCGCACTGGGCATTCCTCCGCTGCCCCTCGATGCCAAGCAAGTGGCTGAACTGATCGAACTGATCAAGAACCCTCCTGCGGGCGAAGATGCCTTCCTGCTGGACCTGCTGACCCACCGCGTGCCACCCGGCGTGGACGATGCCGCCAAGGTCAAGGCGTCTTTCCTGGCCGCCGTGGCCCACGGTGACCTGAAGGTGGGCCTGATCTCCAAGGCCAAGGCCACCGAGCTGCTGGGCACCATGGTGGGCGGCTACAACGTGCACCCCCTGATCGAGCTGCTGGACGACGCCGAAGTGGCGGGCGTGGCCGCCGATGCGTTGAAGAAGACGCTGCTGATGTTCGACTTCTTCAACGACGTCGCCACCAAGGCCAAGGCCGGCAACGCCAAGGCCAAGGAAGTGATGCAGAGCTGGGCCGATGCCGAGTGGTTCACTTCGCGTCCCAAGGTCCAGGAAAAGATCACCGTCACCGTGTTCAAGGTGCCCGGCGAAACCAACACCGACGACCTGTCGCCCGCGCCCGATGCCTGGAGCCGTCCCGACATCCCGCTGCACTACCTCGCCATGCTGAAGAACACCCGTCCCGACGCGGCCTTCAAGCCCGAGGAAGACGGCAAGCGTGGTCCCATGCAGTTCATCGAAGACCTGAAGAAGAAGGGCCACCTCGTGGCCTACGTGGGTGACGTGGTGGGTACCGGTTCTTCGCGCAAGTCGGCGACCAATTCCGTGATCTGGGCCACCGGCCAGGACATCCCCTTTGTGCCCAACAAGCGCTTTGGTGGCGTGACCCTGGGCGGCAAGATCGCCCCCATCTTCTTCAACACCCAGGAAGACTCGGGCTCGCTGCCGATCGAGGTCGACGTGTCCAAGCTGGAAATGGGCGACGTCATCGACGTGCTGCCCTACGACGGCAAGCTGCTCAAGAACGGTGAAACCGTTGCCGAGTTCGCCTTGAAGAGCGACGTGCTGCTGGACGAAGTGCAAGCCGGTGGCCGTATCAACCTGATCATCGGCCGTTCGCTGACCGCCAAGGCCCGTGAATTCCTGGGTCTGCCTGCCTCGACCGCGTTCCGTCTGCCCTCGGCACCGGCCGCGTCCAACGCCGGCTTCACCCTGGCGCAGAAGATGGTCGGCCGTGCCGTCGGCCTGCCCGAAGGCCAGGGCGTGCGCCCCGGTACCTACTGCGAGCCCCGCATGACCACCGTGGGTTCGCAAGACACCACCGGCCCCATGACCCGCGACGAGCTGAAGGACCTGGCCTGCCTGGGCTTCTCGGCCGACCTGGTGATGCAGTCCTTCTGCCACACGGCTGCCTACCCCAAGCCCGTGGACGTGAAGACCCACCGCGAACTGCCTGCTTTCATCTCCAACCGCGGTGGCGTGGCCCTGCGTCCTGGCGACGGCGTGATCCACAGCTGGCTCAACCGCCTGCTGCTGCCCGACACCGTCGGCACCGGTGGTGACTCGCACACCCGCTTCCCCATCGGCATTTCCTTCCCCGCCGGCTCCGGTCTGGTGGCCTTCGGTGCCGCCACGGGCGTGATGCCCCTGGACATGCCCGAATCCGTGCTGGTGCGCTTCAAGGGCACCATGCAACCTGGCGTGACCCTGCGTGACCTGGTGCATGCGATCCCGCTGTACGCCATCAAGGCCGGTCTGCTGACCGTGGCCAAGGCCGGCAAGAAGAACATCTTCTCCGGCAAGATCCTGGAAATCGAAGGTCTGCCCGACCTGAAGGTGGAGCAGGCGTTCGAGCTGTCCGACGCGTCGGCCGAGCGTTCCGCCGCCGGTTGCACGATCAAGCTGAATCCCGAGCCGATCAAGGAATACCTGACCTCGAACATCGTTCTGATGAAGAACATGATCGCCGACGGTTACCAGGACGCCAAGACCCTGCAGCGCCGCATCGAGAAGGTCGAAGCCTGGCTGGCCAAGCCCGACCTGCTGGAAGCCGACAAGGACGCCGAGTACGCCGCCGTGATCGAGATCGATCTGGCCGACATCAAGGAACCCATCGTCTGCTGCCCCAACGATCCCGATGACGCCAAGTTCCTGTCCGAAGTGGCCGGCACCAAGATCGATGAAGCCTTCATCGGTTCGTGCATGACCAACATCGGTCACTTCCGCGCAGCGGCCAAGTTGCTGGGCGGCCAGCGCGACATCCCCGTCAAGCTGTGGGTGGCACCGCCCACCAAGATGGACCAGAGCGAGCTGATCAAGGAAGGTCACTACGCCGCGTTCGGCACCGCCGGTGCGCGCACCGAAATGCCCGGCTGCTCGCTGTGCATGGGCAACCAGGCGCAAGTGCGCGAAGGTGCGACCGTGATCTCCACGTCCACCCGCAACTTCCCCAACCGTCTGGGCAAGAACACCAACGTGTTCCTGGGCTCGGCCGAGCTGTCCGCGATTGCTTCGCGCCTGGGTTACCTGCCTTCCAAGGACGAGTACCTGAAGGAAATGGGCGTGATCGATGCCGACAAGGCATCGGTCTACCGCTACATGAACTTCGACCAGATCGAAGAGTACGCTGAAGTGGCCAAGGGCGTGAACGCCTAAGTCGTTCCGGCTGCAAGTCAAGGCCTGCTGCGCATCGCGCGGCAGGCTTTTTTTATGCAGGCCGTGGGCAGGGCCCACTATGTTGCGGGGGACCAGGACGTTGACGGCGCAGCCGCGCTGGGGGCGTTAGCATCGGTGCTCGAAGATCGTTGGACACAAGGAGCCGCATGTTGCGAACAATCCGTTGGCTGGTGGGGATGGTCCTGTGCGCCAGCGTTGTGGCGCCCGGGCTGGCGGCCGAACCCTGCACCCAGGCCGCGCCGCTGTTTGCGGCGGTCACGGCCAACCATCCGGCCGAGATCCGGCGCCTGCTGGACTGCGGCGCGCCGCTGGAGGCGCGCAATACCGCCGGTCAGACCCCACTGCTGGTGGCCACCCATCACAACCATGTGGCCGCCGCCCGGGGCTTGATCGAGGCCGGTGCCGATGTCAATGCCAAGGACCAGATCCAGGACAGCCCCTACCTGTACGCCGGGGCCCGGGGCCATCTGGACATCCTGCAGATGACGCTGGCGCACGGCGCGGACGTGCGCAGCCTGAACCGCTACCAGGGCACGGCGCTGATTCCGGCGGCAGAGCGTGGCCATGTGGAAGCCGTGCGCCTGCTGATCCAGGCGGGTGTGGATGTGAACCACGTGAACCGCCTGGGCTGGACCGCGCTGATCGAGGCCGTGGTGCTGGGCCAGGGCGGCGAGCGCCACCAGCAGGTGGTGCAGGCGCTGGTGGATGCCGGGGCCGACGTGAACCTGCCCGATGCCCAGGGCCGCACGCCCCTGGCCTTGGCCCAGGCCCATGGATACCCAGAGATTGCCCGCATTTTGCGTCGGGCAGGAGCACATTGAAGATGACAGTGACACACGACGACACACAGTTTTTGCGCGAAGCCATTGCGCTGGCGTATGCCAATGCCGAGCAGGGCGGGCGCCCATTCGGGGCCGTGGTGGTCAAGCAGGGCGTGGTGATCGCCTCGGCCGTCAACGAGATCCTGCGCAGCAACGATCCCACGGACCATGCGGAAATGCTGGCCATCCGCCGGGCCAGCCAGCACCTGGCCTCGCCGAACCTGCAGCACTGTGTGGTGTATGCCAGTGGCCACCCCTGTCCGATGTGCCTGGCGGCCATGCGGATGGCGGGTGTCAGCCAGGTGGTGTTTGCCCATTCGAATGCGGATGCCGCACCGTTTGGCCTGTCCACAGCGGCGATCTACGAAGAACTGGCCAAGCCGTTTGCCCAGCAGTCGATGGTCATCCGCCATGTGCCCGTACGGCTGACCGAGCGGCCCGGCCTGTACGCCGACTGGAAGCAGCGGCAGACGCCGCACTGAGGCCGGGGCTTGTAGCGCCCACGTCCTAGGCGCCAGGCCCTAGCGCATCGAGTGCAGACCGATCAGGTTTTCGTCCGGGTCGGTGATCAGGGCGATGAAGCCGTAGGGGCCGATCGGCATCTTGTCGCGCACCACGGTGCCGCCCTGGGCGACCGCGCGACCGGCTTCGATGGCGCAGTCCTCGCAACTGAAATAAATCAGCGTGCCGCCATTGCCGGACGGCGCTCCCGGCATGCGGACCAGGGCGCCGGCCGCCCCCCCGGCCTCGGGCTGCATGGGAAAGGCCCACATCTCCATGTCGTTGCCGTCGGCGCCGGGTGGGGCCAGGGCTTCCAGCGTGCGCGACAGCACGTTTTCATAGAACGCCTTGGCACGGTCCATGTCCTGCACATAGATTTCGAACCATCCAACGGGATTGCGTGTCATGGCAGACCTCCTGGGGGGATGCAGCGGGGGCGTGGCACGGGGCCACCGTGTGTCCCGATTGTCGAAGTCTGGCCCGCCAGGGATGCAGGACGGTGGCTTTTCTTCCAGCAGGCGCACGCGTTGTGGATTAAAAACCATAGCTGACTGCGTAGGTACAGTCTGGGATTTGTGCCATTTTGTGCACCCACCTCAATCCTGCATGTTCGCCCTGGACTCAGGTGGCGGCGGCCGGCCCTGGCGCGTCAGATGGGACGTCGGCAGGGGCGCTGGGTGCGGCATCCCCGCGCAGCGCGCCCAGCTTGGCCTGCAGCCAGTCGTCATAGCCCTTGTGCACCAGCTCGTAGGTCTGGGCAATGCCGGCCGCCACCGGGCTGTCCGCACCCAGCACGCCCAGGCTGTTCAAGATGTCTTCCGCCTCCTGGTAGCCCTGCTCGAAACCGCCGCGGATCAGCTCCACAAAATCCTGGGCCACCTCGGCCAGCGCCTTGTCGGGGTAGCGGGCCGCATAGGCGTCGAACATGGCGGTGGACAGGCCCACGATGCGGCCTGCCGTGGCCTGCGCGCTGTGGTCCTGGCCCATGGCGTTCTGGATGGCGTCGGGGCCCAGTTCGGGCGCCAGCTCCTGGTTGATGGCGTCCACCGCCGTGCGGTACAGCAGGGCCAGGCTGTCGTTGCCGGTCTGCAGGCTGACCTGCAGCGAGGCTTCCAGGATCTGCGCATTGCGCAGGTTCTGCTGGCCCTGGCTGCTGGCGGTGGCGGTTTTCTGCGCCTCGTCCAGCGGCGTGCTCTTGGCGGGCACGGCCGTGTCGGGGGAAGCGGAAGCGGGGGCGGGGAGGGGGGGGACGTTCAGCATGGTGCTCTCCAGAGGCAACACAGGCCGACAGGGCCTTATCTGGCATGTCGGCAATTTGGCGGTGTTCTGAAGTGCCATTGGTCGAGATGGCGGGTTTTGCTGAAAAAAGGAAGCGGTTGGCGCTGGATGGATAAGCTTTTCAGGGTCTAAAGAGATCGAGTACCCCATCTGTTCTGCAGTGGCAGCTCACTTTTTGCTGAACTGATATGGTGATGCTTGGATGGAGTGCATCTGATTCGGTCTTTTTGCCCCCAATCTGATGCTTTTGTTCCAGGGACGGCGCGCGCACAGTCGTTGCTGAGCGCAGCCAGGCGGTACTGGCTGGCCTGCCCATTCCCGCTATGTCCCACGAAAACTCCTCTCCGCAACCCGGCGGCACACCGCCGCCCCGCAAGACCATCCCCATCCAGGCCGCGCCGCATGCCGTGCCGTTCTACGAGCCGCGCACCAAGATCCAGCCGCGTTCCATCCAGGGCCTGTTCTCCCGCTGGCGCTGGGCCCTGGTGTGGGCCACGCAGCTGTTCTTTTATGTCGTGCCCTGGCTGCAAATCCATGGGCGCCAGGCCCTGCTGTTCGATCTGGAGCAGCGGCGTTTCTACGTCTTCGGCTGGCTGCTGTACCCGCAGGACTTCATCTACCTGACGGCGCTGCTCATCGTCAGCGCCCTGGCGCTGTTCCTGTTCACCACCGTGGCCGGACGGCTGTGGTGCGGCTTCAGCTGCCCACAGACGGTGTACACCGAGATCTTCATGTGGATCGAGCGCCGTCTGGAGGGCGACCGCAGTGCGCGCCTGCGCCTGGACGGCAGTGGCTGGACGCTGGAGAAAACGGCCCGGCGTGGCGGCAAGCACCTGCTGTGGTTGCTGCTGTCGCTGTGGACGGGCTTCACCTTCGTGGGCTACTTCGTGCCCATCCGCGACCTGGCGGTGCAGGTGATGGCGCTGCAGGGGGCGTGGCAGATCTTCTGGATCGCCTTCTACGCCCTGGCCACCTACGGCAATGCCGGCTTCCTGCGCGAGCAGGTGTGCAAGTACATGTGCCCGTATGCGCGCTTCCAGAGCGCCATGTTCGACAAGGACACGCTGGTCGTCACCTACGACGCCGCGCGCGGCGAAGGCCGTGGTCCGCGGGCCAAGGGCGTGGATGCGCGCGCCCTTGGCCTGGGCGACTGCATCGACTGCAAGCTGTGCGTGCAGGTCTGCCCCGTGGGCATCGACATCCGTGATGGCCTGCAGTACGAATGCATCGGCTGCGGCCTGTGCATCGACGCCTGCAACGGCGTGATGGACAAGATGCACTATGCGCGCGGCCTGGTGCGGCTGAGCACGCAAAGCGCCCTGGCCCAGGGCTGGAGCCGTGCGCAGATGCTGCGCCGCGTGTTCCGCCCGCGCGTGCTGCTGTACGGCGCGGGGCTGCTGGCCATCACCGTGGCCATGGTCACCAGCCTGTCTGTGCGCGTGCCGCTGAAGGTGGACGTGGTGCGCGACCGCGGCACCCTGTCGCGCATCGTGGCCGGCGGCATGGTGGAGAACATCTACCGCGTGCAGATCGGCAATGCCACGGAAGTGCCACAGCACTATGTGCTGTCGGCCGCGGGCCTGGACGGGCTGCGCGTGGCGTCAGACACCGCGGTGGTGCTGGGTGCAGCCGAAGACCGCTGGGTGGTCATCCGCCTGCAGGCGCCGTATGGGGCGGCGGCGGGCGGCTCGCACCCGGTGGCGATCGAGGTGCGCGCCCAGGCCGACCCGGCCATCCAGGTGGCCGCGCCGACCACCTTCCTGGTGCCACGCTGAGCCGCAGCGCCACTCAGCCCGCGCCCTGCTGCATGCGGTGGCACCAACTGCCCAGCTGCTGCAGGACCTGGTCGGTGCGGGCGTCCCACAGCAGGCCGTAATTCAGGCGGATGCAGCGGCCAAAGCGCTGGCTGGCCGAAAACACCGGCCCCGGCGCCAGGCTGATGCCTGCGGACAGGGCCTGCTGGTGCAGCTGCAGGGCGTCGCAGCCGGGCGGCAGCTCGATCCACATGAAATAGCCGCCTTCGGGGCGCGTGGCGCGCGTGCCAGGTGGAAAGTGGCGGGCGATGGCCTGCGTCATCGCATCGCGCTGCGTGGCCAGGGTGTGGCGCAGCTGGCGCAGGTGCTTGTCGAAACCCACGCCTTCCAGGTAACGCGCCAGCGCGGCCTGGGCCGGGGCGTTGGTGCTGAGCGAGGTGGCCAGCTTCTGCCGTGCCACGGCCTGGGTGAAGCGCCCCGCCGCCGCCCAGCCCACGCGCCAGGCCGGCGCCAGGCATTTGGAGAACGAGCTGCAGTGCAGCACCCAGCCTTCGCGGTCGTAGGCCTTCACGGGCAGGGGGCGGCGGGCGGAGAAGTACAGCTCGCCATACACATCGTCTTCGATCAACGGGACCTGGTGGCGCGCCAGCAGCGCACACAGGGCCTGCTTGTGGGCCGTGGGCACCAGGCTGCCCAGCGGGTTGTGGAAGTTGCTCATCAGCCAGATGGCCTGCGGGCGGTGGCTGGTGATGGCGGCTTTCAACGCCGGCAGGTCGATGCCGTCGCGCGGGTGGGTGGGCACTTCCACCGCCTTCAGGCCCAGGCGCTCCAGCGCCTGCAGGGCGCCGTAGAAACACGGCGACTCCACCACCACGGTGCCGCCGGGTTGGGTGACCGCCGACAGGCACAGGTTCAGCGCCTCCAGGGCGCCGTTGGTGATGACCACATCGTCCATGTGCAGCGGCATGCCATCGGCCAGGTAGCGGCGGGCGATGTGGCGGCGCAGGCCGCTGTGGCCGGTGCTCAGGTCATCAAGCAGGGCCTGCGGCTGGGCCTGGCGTGCGCAGGCGGCCAGCGACTGCGCCAGCTTGTTCCACGGGAAGTGCTGGGGCGCGGGAAAGGCGCTGCCCAGGCCCACCGTGCCCGGCTGGAAGCTGGCTTGCAGGATGGAGAACACGCGCTCGCTGACATCCACCGTCAGCGAGGCCGGGGGCGGCAGCCGGGCGATCTCGGGCTCCGGCGGCGGGTGGTGGGCGCCCGAGGCCACGTAGTAGCCGGAACGCTCGCGCGCACGGATCAGCCCGCGCGCCTCCAGCAGGTAGTAGGCCTGGAACACCGTGGACGGGCTGACGCCGCGTGCGGCGCAGCAGCTGCGCACCGAGGGCAGCTTGTCGCCCGGCTGCAGCACGCCCGCGTGGATGGACTGGGCGATGTCGGCGGCCAGGGTGGCGTAGCGCGTCAGGCTGGGGGAAGAGGCAGGTTCGGTGGACACAGCCACCCAGTGTAGGGGCTGTGCAGCGCCAGACTGCCCCGCCCCGGATTAGGCCGTGGCCGCGCTTTGCAGCAGGCCCTTGGCGCCATGCGGCTCGCAGCGCAGGTACTGCGGGGCGGCCGCCACCTGGGCGCCCAGCTGGCGGGCGGCCTCCCAGGGCCAGCGCGGGTTGTAGAGCATGGCGCGGGCCACGCCGATGGCATCGGCCTGGCCGGCATCTAGGATGGCCTGGGCCTGCTGCGCGTCGGTGATCAGGCCCACGGCAATCACGGGCATGGCCCCCTGCAGGTGGCGGCGCAGGCCGTCGGCCAGCGGCACCTGGTAGCCCGGGCCGATGGGGATCTGCTGCGCCGGGTGCAGGGCGGCGCTGGAGACATGCAGGAAGGCGCAGCCGCGCGCTGCCAGGGCCTGGGCCAGCTGGGTGCTTTGCGCCAGGTCCCAGCCGCCGTCCACCCAGTCGGTGGCGGAGATGCGCACGCCCAGCGGGAAGCCCGCCGGCAGGGCCGCCTGGATGGCGTCGAACACCTCCAGCGTCAGGCGCATGCGGTTGTCCAGGCTGCCTCCATAGGCGTCGTCGCGCAGGTTGGACAGGGGCGACAGGAACTGGTGCAGCAGATAGCCATGGGCGGCGTGCAGCTCCAGCGCATCCAGTCCCAGGCTGTGCGCGCGCAGGGCGGCATCGACGAAGGCCTGCGTGATCTGCGCGATGTCTGCCAGCGTGGCGCTGGCCGGCACCGGGTCGGTGGGCAGGAAGCCCTGGGCGCTGGCGCTGATCGTGGGCCAGGCCTCGGGGTGGTCGGCGGGCAGGGCGCCACCACCTTCCCAGGGGCGGCGGCTGCTGGCCTTGCGGCCAGCGTGGGCCAGCTGCATGCAGACGGGCATGGGGCTGTGGCGGCGGATGTGCGCCAGCACCGGGCGCAGCGCCTGCACCTGGGCATCGTTCCACAGGCCCAGGTCGTGGGCGCTGATGCGGCCTCGCGCCTCGACGGCGGTGGCTTCCAGGATCAGCAGGCCGGCGCCGGACTGGGCCAGCTGGCCGTAGTGCATCAGGTGCCAGCTGGTGGCACAGCCTTCCTCGGCCGAGTACATGCACATCGGGGGAATGACGATGCGGTTGGCCAGTTCCAGCGAACCGAATCGGATGGGGGAGAACAAAGCGGGCATGGTGGGCGCGTCCCTTCACAGCAAATCTTGCGCCGCAGCATGACACAAAAAAAGCGCGCCACCGATCCCGTCGGTGACGCGCTGCGGCTAGGGGCGGCGGCGGGCTCAGGCCTGTTCGGCCAGCAGCTCCTGCAGGGTCTTGACCTGCAGGCGCAGGCGTTCGTTCTCGGCCTCCAGCTCGGCCACGCGGGCCTGCAGTTCCTCGGGCGAGGCGGGGGCGGCGGCGTCCAGGCTGTCCTCGTCGGCCGCGAGTGGCTTGTCGGCCTTGGGCTTTTTCTTGGCCTCGCGCACGCGCTTGGCGGCCTGCTTCAGGCCCTCGGCGCCTTCGGCGGCCACGGCCTGCTGCTCTTCCATCGGCAGGGTGGCGACCACAGCAGCGGCGTTCAGCGTCAGCTCGCCGGCCTTGACGGCGGCGACCACTTCGGGGGCGGCCTTTTCCTGGATGGTCTCGATCATCTTGACCTGGCCGGCCGACAGGCGGGCGGCGCGGGCCAGGGCTTCGCGCGTGTCCAGGGCCTGGTCGGGCACCTTGGGGGTGTTGGCCAGGGCCTGGGCCACGGCGGGGTCGGTGTCACCGTCCCAGGGGGCTTCGGCGCTGGATTCGGCCTTGGCGGCGTTCACCGCGGCGGCAGCGGCGGCGCGGCGCTCGGCAATGATCTCGCGCTTGCGCAGGGCCAGCACGCCGCGCTGGAAGTCGGAGACGGAGCGGCGGCCCAGGTGCTGGTCGATCATCCACAGGTGGATGTCTTCCATGTTCTGGAAGCGTTCGTTCTGAATGGTCTGGAAGGGCAGACCGTGCTTCTGGCAGATGCCGAAGCGGTTGTGGCCGTCGACCAGCACATTGCCCCACAGCACCAGGGCGTCACGGCAGCCTTCGTCGAGGATGCTGCGCTCCAGCGCATCGTGTTCGTCGGGGGTCAGGGGGTCGATATAGGCCTTGAGTTCAGGCAGGACAACAATCTCTTCGGGGTTCATCAGGGTTCCAATCGGGCGGGCAGGCGCACTGTAGCGGTCTGCCGTGAAAAGTCAAAAGGCACCCGGGGGTGCCTTTGTGCCAAGACCGACAAGGTCTTGAAAAGAGGAGCGGTTGGCGCTGGTCTATTCTAGGTTTCAGAATGAAAAGTATCGGAAATCCTTGAGCAGCGCGCGCTGACCGCTATCAAAGATCAGGCCTGTTCGGGGTGCAGCAGGCGCGAGATCAGGCCGCCTTCGATCGGCCCCTCGACCGGGATGCGCACGCGCACGGGGTTGCCGGGGGCGACCTGCACGGGCTCGCCGTCCAGGTTGAACATCTGCTCCAGCTTCATGGTGCGGTTGCCGGTGGGGTGGATGATTTCGATCATGTCGCCCACGGCGAAGCGGTTCATGGTTTCGATCTCGGCCAGGCCGTTCTCGTAGCCGCGCACCTGGCCCACGAAGTGGCTGCGCTGCAGCACCGAGGTGCCAGTCTCGTAGTTCTGGTAGTCGTTGGCGGGGCGGCGCTCCAGCAGACCGCCGGTGTAGCCACGGTTGGCCAGGCCTTCCAGCTCGGTGATCAGGTGCGGGTTGAAGGGGCGGCCGGCCACGGCGTCGTCGATCGCGCGGCGGTAGGTCTGCGCGGTACGGGCGACGTAGTACAGGCTCTTGGTACGGCCTTCGATCTTCAGCGAGTCGACGCCGATCTTGGTCAGACGCTCCACGTGCTCCACGGCGCGCAGGTCCTTGGAGTTCATGATGTAGGTGCCGTGCTCATCTTCCATGATGGGCATCATCTCGCCGGGGCGGCCCTTTTCTTCCAGCAGGTAGATGGCGTCGGCCTTGGGGTGGCGCTTCTGGTCGCCGCAGGTGCTGGTGAACTGGTTGTCGGCGTCGTTCTTGGCGTCTTCGAAGTTGAAGCCCTGCTCCATGGCCTGGCCCAGTGCCTCGCCGGTGTTGGGGTCCACATCGGCGCCGTGGGTCTTGTATTCCCAGCGGCAGGCGTTGGTGCAGGTGCCCTGGTTGGGGTCGCGGCGGTTGAAGTAGCCCGACAGCAGGCAGCGGCCCGAGTAGGCGATGCACAGCGCGCCGTGCACGAAGACTTCCAGCTCCATGTCGGGGCATTCCTGGCGGATCTTCTCGATCTCGTCCAGGCTCAGCTCGCGCGACAGGATGATGCGCTCCACGCCCATCTTCTGCCAGAACTTGACGGTGGCGTAGTTGGTGGTGTTGGCCTGCACGGACAGGTGGATCACGGCCTCGGGCCACTTTTCCTTGACCATCATGATCAGGCCGGGGTCGGCCATGATCAGCGCGTCGGGCTTGAGGGCGATGATGGGCTCGATGTCGCGCAGGTAGGTGCGGATCTTGTCGTTGTGCGCAATGACGTTGGACGTCAGAAAGAACTTCTTGCCACGCTGGTGGGCTTCCTGGATGCCCTGGGCAATCTGCTCCATGCGGAACTCGTTGTTGCGCGCGCGCAGGGAGTAGCGCGGCTGGCCGGCGTACACGGCGTCGGCGCCAAAGTCGTAGGCGGCGCGCATCTTGTCGAGCGAGCCGGCGGGAAGCAACAGTTCGGGGGCTTTCATAGGGGGCTTATTTTCCTTGATTGGCGGCTGTCCGTCCTGGCGGTGGGGGCATGTACCCCCAGGCCGTGTGGCGGCGGCGGATAGCTCGCAATAAATGAGCTGCTGACGCTGAAAGAACAAGGACTTCAGCCAGGTATCTGTCTGAAGTCCTTGCTGGATCAGCGTCAGGCGCTCTGTAAATGATCAGTCTTGCGGGCGGAAGCCGAAGTTGAACTCGCTGGGCACGGTGCCGTTGGTGTCCTTGGGCAGGGTCTCGGTCTTGTGCAGGGCGCGCACCACGGCGTCGTCCCAGGCCTTGTTGCCGCTGGACTTGACCAGCTGCACGCTGGTGATGGTGCCGTCCGGCGCCGCGCGCACCCGCACTTCGGCGCGCGGGTTGCCGCTGACCACGTCCGGATAGACGATGTTGGGCTTGACCTTGGCCGCCACGCGCGCGCCATAGCCGGCAGAATGGCCTGCCGTGCCGCCACCCGTGCCCTTGCCGCCGTTGGGGCCGCTGCTCTTTTCGGCAGAGCCCGTGCCGCCCGAACCACCGGCCAGACCGGCCATCGCCTTGAGGTTTTCCTGGCGCATGCGCTCCAGTTCCTTGGCGGCCTTGGCCTCCTGGGCGGCCTGCTCCTTGCGGCGCTTGTCGTCGGCGGCCTTCTTCTCGGCGTCGGCCTTGGCCTTTTCGGCTTTGTCCTTCTCGGCCTTTTCTTTGGCGGCCTTGTCCTTGGCGGCTTTTTCCTTTTCCGCCTTCTCGCGCTTTTCCTTGTCCAGGCGGTCTTTCTTCTCCTGCTCGGCCTTGTCACGCTTTTGCTGTTCCAGCTTGTCGCGTTTTTCCTGCTCGAGCTTTTCCTTGCGCGCCTCTTCCGCCTTTTCCTTGTCACGCTTGGCTTTTTCGGCCTTCTCGCGCTCGGTCTTGTCCTTGGCCTTCTGGGCTTCCAGCTCGCGCTGCTTCTTCAGCTCGGCCTCCTGCTTCTTGCGCTCCTGCAAGGCAATCTCGGCGTCGCGCTGCGACTGCAGCTCTTGCTGCGTCGGCTTGGGCGGGGCGGGTGGCGGGGGCGGCGGCAGGGGAACGGGTTCCGGCTCTGGCTTGGGTTCTGGCGCTGGGGCGGGTGTGGGCGCCGGCGCAGGTGGGGGCACGACCGCGGCCGCACGTGGCGCGGCCTGCACGAAAGTGTCCGACCACAGCTCGGCCTCGACCGCGGCCTGCTCGACAGCGACCGGCGGGGTGATGTTCCAGACCAGGGCCACCAGGGGCGTGGCATGGGCCAGCAGTGCCAAGACCCAGCTGCGCAAGCGCTTGCTCGGGCGAGGTGGGGCAAAAGGGTCTTGGGCGAGGCGAGGGGACATGGAGGAATGGGGCGCGCGGGTCGGAGAAGGCGGCGGGGTTAGTTGGAGGAAGATTTGACGCCCAGTGCCACACGCACCTCGGCCGCCTGCAACTGGGCCATGGCCTGGACCACCGACTCATAGGGCAGGGTCTTGTCGGCCAGGATCTGGATGGCGGTGTGCTCGGGGTCGCTGTGTTTCCAGGAGGTGGCGATGCCCTGCAGTTCCGGCAATGCGATCTGCTGCTCGGTGTTCTTGGTCTTGAAGATCACGCGGCCGTCCTTTTCCAGCAGGACGTAGGCGATGTTCTTGGCGGCCGGCTTGGAGGACTTGCCCGCCGTGGGGACATCGATGTTGCCGGGCGTGAGCATGGGTGCCGTCACCATGAAGATGATGAGCAGCACCAGCATCACGTCGATGAAGGGCACCATGTTGATTTCCACCACGGTGCGGCGGCCTTTGCCGCGGGAGCTGACTGCGGGCATGGGGTGGCTCCTGCGCTCAGTAACCGGACGCGGTGGAGCTGGCGGTGGGGCCGCTCACATTGCGCTGCAGGATGTTGGAGAACTCTTCGATGAAGGTCTCGTGCACATTCGCGATGCGGTCGATGTTGTGGGCGTAGCGGTTGTAGGCGGTCACGGCGGGAATCGCGGCAAACAGGCCCATGGCGGTGGCGACCAGCGCCTCGGCGATGCCGGGGGCCACGGTGGCCAGGGTGATCTGCTCCATGCTGGCAAAGCCGGTGAAGGCGTGCATCACGCCCCAGACGGTGCCGAACAGGCCGACGTAGGGCGAGACGGAGCCGACAGTGCCCAGGAAGGCCAGGCCGGATTCGACCTCGTCCATCTCGCGCTGGAGGCTGGCGCGCATGGCGCGGCGCGTGCCGTCCATCAGCGTGCCGCTGTCGTTGATGCGGCGCTCGCGCAGCTTCTTGTACTCGCGCATGCCGCTGGCGAAGATGCGTTCCATCGGGCCGCCGTGCTTGGCGTTCTGGGTGGCGCTGTTGTACAGGTCGTTCAGGCTCTGGCCCGACCAGAAGTCCTGCTCGAAGGAGTCATTGAGCTGGCGCACCTGCTTGAGCGCCTGGGCCTTGCGAAAGATGGTGGCCCAGCTGGCCACCGAGGCCACGACCAAGATCAACATGACCAATTGCACCACCCAGCTGGCCTGGATGATGAGGCTGAGGATGGACATGTCTTGGGCTGCGTTCATGAGAGTTTTTCCACGATGGAGTTCGGAATACGGGCAGGGCGCATGCTGGCGGAATCCACCCAGCCGATGCGAATGCTGCCTTCACATAACAGTTGCGGCGTGCCATCGGATGACACGGGCTGCAAAAAAGCCTGCTGGGCGATGGTGATGGAGGCCCGGCCTGCCGACTGCAGCACGGCCGTGACCTCCAACAGATCGTCCAGGCGTGCAGGCCGCAGATAGTTCAACTCTGCCTGTGTGACGACGAACATGCCACCGGCTTCGTCGCGCAGCTTTTGCTGCTCCACGCCCAGGTTGCGCAGCCATTCGGTGCGTGCGCGCTCAAAGAACTTGAGGTAGTTGGCGTAGAAGACGATGCCGCCGGCGTCGGTGTCTTCCCAGTACACCCGGATGGGAAAGGTGAATGCCATGAAAGTTCCCCCTGTGGCCGGACTTTACGCGAACAGCCGTTGCATGCGGCGCACGGCTTCCTGCAGCTGCTCCATGGAGTTGGCCGTGGAAAAACGCACGTAGCGGGCGGTGTCCGCGGTGCCAAAGTCGCGCCCGGGCGTGATCGCCAGGTGGGCGCGTTCCATCAGCGCGTAGGCAAACTCCCAGCTGTCTTGGACGCCCAGCTTGGCGCACAGCGGCGTGCAGTCGGCCCAGGCGTAGAAGGCACCGTCGGGCATGACGTCGATGCCGAAGCCCAGCTCGCGCAGTGCGGGCAGGAAGTAGTCGCGGCGGGCCTTGAACTCGGCGCGGCGGCGTTCGAACTCGACGATGCTGTCGGGGCTGAAGCAGGCCAAGGCGGCGTGCTGGGCCACGGTGGAGGCGCAGATGAACAGGTTCTGTGCCAGGCGCTCGACCACGGGCACCATGGCTTCGGGCACGACCATCCAGCCCAGGCGCCAGCCGGTCATGTTGAAGTACTTGCTGAAGCTGTTGATGCTGATGATGTCGTCGCTGATGGCCAGGGCGCTCTGGCCGAAGACCTCGTCGTAGGACAGGCCCAGGTAGATCTCGTCGACGATGGTGATGCCACCCTTGGACTGCACCACCTCGTGGATGCGGCGCAGCTCGGACGGATCGATCGAGGTGCCCGTGGGGTTGGACGGCGAGGCCAGCAGCACGCCGCGGGTCTGGGCGCCCCAGTGGGTGGCCACGTGCTCGGCGCTCAGTTGGTAGCGTTCGGCAGCGCCGGTAGGGATCAGTTGGGCCACGCCCTCTGCGGCGCTCACGAAGTGGCGGTTGCAGGGGTAGCTGGGGTCGGGCATGAGGATTTCATCGCCCGGATTGATCAGCGCCAGGCAGGCCAGCTGCAGCGCCGCCGAGGCGCCTGCCGTGACCACGATGCGCTGGGCCGGCACCTGGATGCCGAAGCGGCTGCGGTACCAGTCGCTGATGGCCTGGCGCAGTGGTTCCAGGCCCAGGGCGTTGGTGTACTGCGTGCGGCCGCTGGCGATGCTCTCTTGCGCGGCCGACTGGACCTGGGCCGGGGCCGTGTAGTCGGGCTCGCCGATATTCAGGAAGATCATCGGCTCGGGGCCGTGGGCCACTTCCTGGGACAGTTGCTGGGCGGCCTTGGCCACTTCCATGACGTAGAACGGGGAGATTTTTTCGGCGCGCTTGGAAAACTTCATGGACTGGCACAGCGCGCGGGGCGCTGACAGAAAGAACAAACGGGAATCGAAAAGGCAGCGGCCGGTGGCGCGCTGCCGGGGGCGCGTGTCAGGCGCTCTTGCCGGCCTTGTCGGCCTGGACTTCGGCAGCGCGCAGCTCCGGTGCCAGCGCGTTGAGCACGCCGTTGACGTACTTGTGGCCGTCGGTGCCACCAAATTCCTTGGCCAGCTCGATCACTTCGTTGAGCACGACGCGCCAGGGCACGTCCTGGCAGTACATCAGCTCATAGGCACCGATCCACATGCAGGCCTGCTCGATGGGCGACAGCTCGCCCAGCTGGCGGTCCAGCTTGGGGGCGATCAGCGCGTTCAGGTCGGCTTCCTGCTTGATGCAGCCGTGCAGCAGCGCGTCGTAGTGCAGCGCGTCGGACTTGTGAAAGCCGGCCAGGTCGCGCGTGAACATGTCGATCGCGGTGGCCTCGTTGCGGCCCACGAGGTGCTGGTACAGGCCCTGCAGCGCAAATTCGCGCGAGCGGCTGCGCGCCGATTTGGAGGCGGCCTTGCGCACACCGGTGCTGGTCAGTCCGGTGCGCTTTTGGCGGGGGGGGCGGCTCTTGCCGGTCGAGGTGGGGGCGTGTTCGTCGCTCATGGTCATTTCAGTGTGCGAAGCAGGCTGGCCATTTCCACGGCCACACGTGCCGCGTCCAGGCCCTTTTCGGTCTGGCGGGCGATGGCCTGCTCCAGGTTTTCGGTGGTGATGATGGCGTTGGCGATCGGCAACTGGTAATCCAGGCTTACGCGGGTCACGCCAGCACCCGATTCATTGGCGACCAGTTCGAAGTGGTAGGTCTCGCCACGGATGATGCAACCCAGGGCCACCAGTGCATCGTAGCCGCCACGCTCGGCCATGGCCTGTAGGGCGGCAGGCACTTCGAGGGCGCCGGGTACCACAACATGGGTGATGGCATCGGTCTGCACGCCCAGGGCCAGTAGTTCCTGGTGGCAGGCTTCGGCCAGGGCCTGGGTGATGCCTTCGTTCCAGCGCGCCTGGACGATGCCGATGCGCAGTCCTTGGCCATTGAGTTGTGCGGCCGTGCCTTTGTCTGCATGCAGCATGTTGTCTTATTCCTTGGTGATGTAGCCAGTGATTTCCAGGCCATAGCCGGCCATGCTGGGCATGCGGCGGGGCTGGCCCAGCAGTTGCATCTTGTGCACGCCCATCTCGCGCAGGATCTGCGCGCCGATGCCGTAGGTGCGCAGGTCCATGCGACCGCGCTCGGGCGCCTGGGAAGCACGGGCCTTGCCCTCGAACTGGGCCAGCAGCTGGTCGGCGCCTTCACCGCAGTTCAGCAGCACGACCACGCCCTGGCCACGGTGGTGGATGTAGTCCAGGCTGGTGTCCAGGCTCCAGGAGTGCATGGAGCGCTGGACTTCCAGCGCATCCAGCACCGACAGCGGCTCGTGCACGCGCACGGCCACTTCGTCGGCTTCGCTCCATTCGCCCTTGACCAGGGCGATGTGCACGGACTGGCTGGGTTTGTCCTGGAAGACGTGGGCGGTGAATGTGCCCCAGTGGGTCTGCAGCTGGCGCGATCCCACCTGCTGCAGCAGCGATTCGGTGCGGCTGCGGTACTGGATCAGGTCGGCAATGGTGCCGATCTTCAGGCCGTGTTCTGCGGCGAACAGCTGCAGGTCGGGCAGGCGGGCCATGGTGCCGTCGTCCTTCATGATCTCGCAGATCACGGACGAGGGACTGCAGCCGGCCATCGCGGCCAGGTCGCAACCGGCTTCGGTGTGGCCGGCGCGGATCAGCACGCCGCCATCGACGGCCTGCAGCGGGAAGATGTGACCGGGTTGCACCAGGTCGCTGGGCTGGGCCTGCTTGGCCACGGCAGCCTGCACGGTGCGGGCGCGGTCGGCGGCCGAGATGCCGGTGGTCACGCCCTCGGCGGCCTCGATCGACACGGTGAATGCCGTGCTGTAGACGGTGCCATTGCGGGCAGCCATGGGCGGCAGCTTCAGGAATTCGCAGCGCTCACGGGTCAGGGTCAGGCAGATCAGGCCTCGGCCGTACTTGGCCATGAAGTTGATGGCTTCGGGCGTGACGTGGTCGGATGCCAGGACCAGATCCCCCTCGTTCTCGCGGTCTTCTTCATCCACCAGGATGACCATGCGCCCGGCGCGCATGTCGGCAACGATGTCTTCCACCGGCGAAATTTGCACGGGGTTGAGGGGGGTGTTCATGGAGTGGGTTCCTTGGATGACCTGTCGGGTTGCCGGCAGCACTGCCTTTGATCGGGGCTCCCGCCCTGCATGCAGGGGCCTGCATGCTTCCAAAGAACATGTGCGCACGGGTTCCGTCGCTGCAAAGCCAAGCGCCGGATGGTGCTCGGTCCAGTTGAAAGCAGGCATTTTAGTGCTTTGTGGCCTGCCTGCCAGGATTGGGTGGGCGCAAGGCCTCAGTTTTCGGGGTCTTGCAAGGTGACATCGCCGTCCGGGTAGGCCACGCAGGGCAGCACACAGCCCTCGGCCTTTTCCTCGGCGGTCAGGCTGGGCCAGCCGATCTTGTAATGCACGGAACCCGCGGTGAGGGTGCCCAGGCAGGTGCGGCAGGTCCCGTTGCGGCAGGAGCTGGGCCAGTTCAGGCCGCCCATTTCGATGGAGTCCAGCAGGGTCTGGTCGGCCCAGGCATCGCACTGCTGCCCGCTGGGCTCCAGTTTGGCGGTGAAAAGTTCGGGGGTCAGGGGTGCATTCATGTCGGAAAAGGTCCAGGCCTGTCGGGGATCAACCCGAAATTGTCGCTGGTTAAGTCGGTTGTGACACTCGTTGGGGTTTGCGTAAAAAATAGGCAATGAACTGCTTGTCCTTGCAGATCAAGTACTTGTGCGAGGGCTGTGGGCTTTGGTGGCACTTATCCACATGGTTGTTCAGTCAAATTGGGGGCAACTGGTGCGGATTGCGCGGCGTTCCACCGCGGCAGAGCTGGATCGGATCCAGCTTGTGCAAGCTGTCTATTTTTTGTTCAATGCACTGAATTTTGTTGTGAATCAAAGGTTTGGATTTGTTTTGAAAGGGAATTCGAAAACTTATCAACAGGATTGTTCAGGCTATTTGGGGGCAAAATTTCAGTAGTCTTTAAGCATGTGATTAAAAAACGGGCAATTAATGAAAACTATTGCAAAACAAGCACTTAATCGACTTGTAGGCCGGCATCCCAAGTTTGTCCACATGCTTGTGCGGTCCTGCCGTGGATAAGCTGGCGCAGGCTGCCAGTCACCTGCGTGAATGCCGCCCGTGGCCGGTGTGCGTACAGTCGGACCCAGCAGATGCAAGCCATTACAACAGGAGAGACAGCACATGCAATCTTTGTCGTTTGAAGGTCAGGTCGCCATCGTCACGGGCGCGGGCGGTGGTTTGGGGCGTGAGCACGCACTGGCGCTGGCACGCCGTGGTGTCAAGGTGCTGGTCAATGACCTGGGCGGGGCCGTGGATGGCTCCGGCGGTTCCGTGTCGGCGGCGCAGACCGTGGTCGATGAAATCAAGGCCCTGGGCGGCGAGGCCATGGCCAACGGTGCTTCGGTGACCGATTGGGTGGCCGTGCAGGCCATGGTGCAGCAGGCGGTCGATGCCTGGGGGCGTGTGGACATCCTGGTCAACAACGCCGGCATCCTGCGCGACAAGAGCTTTGCCAAGATGGACATGGACGATTTCCGCCTGGTGGTGGAGGTACACCTGATGGGCGCGGCCCATTGCTGCAAGGCCGTGTGGCCGCACATGCAGGCGCAGAACTATGGCCGCATCGTGATGACCACCTCGTCGTCGGGCCTGTATGGCAATTTCGGCCAGAGCAACTATGGCGCGGCCAAGATGGCCCAGGTGGGCTTGATGCAGACCCTGGCCATCGAAGGGGCCAAGTACGGCATCCACGTCAATGCGCTGGCGCCGACGGCCGCCACCCGCATGACCGAAGGCCTGATGTCTGCCGAGGTGCTGGCCGCCCTGCAGCCCGAGGCGGTGGTGCCGGCTATGCTGGTGTTGGCGCACGCTTCGGCCCCGACCCGCACCATCCTGTGTGCCGGGGCCGGCAGCTTTGAGGCCGCCCACATCACCCTGACCGAAGGCATCCACGTCGGCCTGGGAGAGCAGGCCCCCGAGCTGCTGGCCGAACAGCTGGCGCAGGTCTGCGACCGCCACAACGAACAGGTGCCGCAAAGTGGCTCGGCCCAAGGCGCGCTGGAGGTTGGCAAGGCCCTCGCCGCGCGCGCGGCCACGCCCTGATCGGGCGCCCCTAGCGGTTAGAAAGTCAGCGTGCAATCACGCGCCCCGGGCGGCACAGCCGCCGCGTGGTTATGCCCCTGGGGGGCATCGGTGCGCCAGCCTTGTCTCTATCATCACTGCGCACGGGGGGCCGCATGCTAAGGTGGCTCCGTTTCCTGCACCCTAATCGCAGACAAGAATGAATCCAACACCCAAGTCGCACCCCCTTCCCGCAGCCGAACGTCTGGCAGGCATACGCCGCGGTATTGAAAAAGAGGGCTTGCGCGTGTTGCCATCCGGTCAGCTGGCCCTGACGCCGCATCCGGCGGCGCTGGGCTCGGCCCTGACCCACCCGCACATCACCACCGATTACAGCGAATCGCAGCTGGAGCTGATCACGGGCGCCCGCCTGGGGGTGGATGAATGCCTGCAGGAGTTGCAGCACATCCACCAATACACGCTGCGCAGCATGGCCGCCGTGGGCGAGGAGATGATCTGGGCCTCCAGCATGCCCTGTCACCTGCCCACCGACGAGACCATTCCGTTGGGGCGCTACGGCTCCTCGCACTCGGGGCGCTCCAAGAGCGTGTACCGCATGGGCCTGGGCCACCGCTATGGCCGTCGCATGCAGACCATTTCGGGCATCCACTACAACTGGTCGCTGCCCGGCGTCAGCAGCGAGGACTATTTCGCGCTGATCCGCAATTTCCGCCGCCATGCCTTTGTGCTGCTGTACCTGTTTGGTGCATCGCCGGCCTTGAGCACATGCTTTGTTGAGGGGCGTGAGCACCGCTTGGAGCCCCTGGGCGATTCGGGCAGGACCTTGTACCTGCCGCATGCCACGTCGCTGCGCATGGGGCGCCTGGGCTACCAGAGCGATGCCCAGGCTTCCATCAATGTCAGCTACAACGGCCTGGAAGGCTATGCCAACTCGCTGCACCAGGCGCTGACCCAGCCCTATCCGGCCTATGAGCAGCTGGGCATCCGCAACCCCGGCGGGGATTACAACCAGCTGGGCACCAGCCTGCTGCAGATTGAAAACGAGTTCTACGGCACCATCCGCCCCAAGCGCACCACGCGCAGCGGCGAGCGCCCCCTGCATGCGCTGCGCGAGCGCGGTGTGGAGTACGTGGAAGTGCGCCTGATGGACCTGGACCCGTTCGAACCCCTGGGCATCAACAGCACCACCATGCGCATGCTGGATGTGTTTTTGCTGCACTGCCTGCTGACCGACAGCCCGCCCGATTCGCCCGAGGAGATCGCCCAGCTCAAGCACAACCAGCACCTGGCGGCCGAGCGCGGGCGCGAGCCCGGGCTGCAGCTGCTGCGCGGGCAGGACCGCGTGGCCCTGGTCGATTGGGCCGCCGAGGTGCTGCAGGAGTGCGCGCCCATGGCGGCGGCGCTGGACGCCACCCACGCCACCACGGCCTACAGCGATGCCCTGGCCCAGGCCCGGCAGCGCGTGGCCCAGCCGCAGACCACGCCGTCCGCACGGGTGCTGGACGACATGCGCCGTCTGCATGGCAACAGCTTCGAGCAGTTCGGCCTGACCCAGTCGCTGTGGGCCCGTGAGCACCTGCTGGGCCTGCCCTGGAGCGATGCCCAGCAGGCACAGTTTGTGCAGTTCGCACAAACTTCGGTGCAGGCGCAGCAGGCCATCGAGGCGGCCGACACCGGCACCTTCGAGGAATGGCGCCAGCGCTACATGGACCCCGCGGCGCTGGGCTGAAGCCCTGGGTGGGCGCCATCGCCCACCTTAAAAACATGAGCTGCCTGCGCTGGTGCTCAGCGGTCTTGAAGATGCAACATCTTTGAAATCTGCTGTACATCAACGCCGGCAGCTCTTGTTTTTGGTGACTGCAGATGACTGAGCGCCGGGCGTGGTGTCATTGCGCTGTCACAGTGTTGACATTTTGTAGCACTAGATTGCGGCTATCCCTTGGAGATGTTGGCCGCCATGTCGCTTGTTGTTCGCTCTGTCCCTTCCCATGCCACACCTGTGCGGGAAATGGTGTCTGCCCCCAGCACCGTCAACCCGAAGCAGCCGGCGCCTGCCCATCCCCGTGCACCGTCGGACCGCGGGGTCCTGCGCCACTGGCCGGTGGCGGTCAAGATCGCCGTGGTGTTCGGCGGCCTGCTGCTGTGCGGTGTGCTGGTGGCCGGCGGCTTGATCGCCTACCTGCAGCAGGTCGAGCGCGACGCCGCCGCCAGCCTGCAGGTGCACGATGCCCAGCTGGCCCAGGCCCAGCAATGGCAGGCCCTGACGCAAAAGGGCGTGGAAACCGCACTGGCCAGCGTGCTCTCGTCCGAAGAGACCGTGATCGCCGGCTTTGCCGCCAAAGCGCGCGACTACCTGGCGCAGGCCGATGCCCTGACCCAGGTGATGGAACTGCAGGGCGCGCTGGGACAGCAGGTGCAGGCGCAAGGCCAGCAGCTGGCCAAAAGCTATGCCGAGACCTTCCGCGCCCGCGACCTGGGCATGGCCTGGGAGGCCGAGAAGCTGGTGCAGGAATCCCTGCAGCCCGCAGCCCAGGCCTATCTGTCCAGCCAAGACCAGTGGCTGGACCACCTGCAGCAGCTGCGCCAGACGGCACAGGATGCCGCCGCCGCAGTGCGCCAGCAGGCCCAGCTGTGGGCCCTGTCGGTCTACGGGTTGCTGCTGGTGGTGGGGGTGCTGATTTCGGTGGCTATCACCCGTTCCATCACCCAACCGTTGGCGCAGGCCGTGGCCTTGGCCGAAGCGATCGCCCACGGCGACCTGACCGAACAAGTGGCCGACAGCCGCCGCGACGAGATGGGCAGTCTGCTGCGGGCCTTCAACCGCATGTGCGCGCAGCTGCACGGCGTCGTTGCCCAGGTGCGCCACGGCGTGGGCCATGTGTCGCAAACCGCCAGCAACCTGGCCCAGGGCAATGCCAAGCTGGCGCAGCGCACCCAGCACACCGATGCGCAGTTGCAGCTGGCGGTCACTGGCATCGAGCAGATCAGCCAGCAACTCAATGACGCCGTGGCCGATGCCGGCCAGGCGCACCAGCTGTCGGCCTCGGCCGCGCAATCGGCCAGCGACGGCGGAGCGGTGGTGCAGCGGGTGGCGCAGAACATGGACCAGCTGCGCGCGCAAAGCGCCGAAATCGCCGCCATCACCGGGGTCATCGACAGCATCGCCTTCCAGACCAACATCCTGGCGCTGAATGCCTCGGTCGAGGCGGCGCGCGCCGGCGAGCAGGGGCGCGGCTTTGCCGTGGTGGCCGAGGAGGTGCGCGCCCTGGCGCTGCGCAGCGCCGATGCGGCACGCCGCATCAAGGCCTTGATCACCCACTCGCTGGAACAGATGGAAAACGGCGCCAGCCTGGCCCAGGACGCCGGCCAGCGCATGCAGCGCATCGTGCAGGATGTGCAGCATGTCAGCAGCCTGGTCGGCGGCATCACCCACAAGGCGCAGGAGCAGAGCGCCGGCATTGCCCAGCTGCACCAGGCCATGGTGGCGCTGGACGGCATGACCCAGGAGAACGCCCGCCTGGTGCAGGCCAGCAACCAGGCCGCTGCCGACCTGCACGACCAGGCCGGTTACCTGGAGCAGCAGGTGGCGGTGTTCAAGCTGCAGTCACATGCTGCAACTTTGATAGCGTAAAGCGCAGGCGCAGAAAGCGCTAGGCAGCTTTTTTATGCCCAGTGTGCGCTGGGCTGGGGCCTTGGCAGGCCCGGGCCTCAGTCGCGCTTGTCCTTGAGGCGCTGCTTGGCGTACTGGCCCATGAAGGCCAGGCCCAGCACCAGGGAGAACCAGGCCGGGATCTGGGCGTGCGTGAACAGGTCGCGCGTCGGGCTGTTGCCCATAAAGTGTGGGGCGATGATGAGGATCAGGCCGATCAGCGCCAGGATCACACCACGCACCAGCATGTCGTTGTTCAAGGGGCTGCGGGAAGGGGTGGGGCGTTGGGAGGGCATGGCAAAGTGGCGATGACGGGATGACAGCTTGCGATTATCCTTGCGGCCCCAAGTCCCCCCACAACTAGAACAGAGAAAGCCCTTGCCATGCAGATGATCCAGTGGTTCCCCGGTCACATGCACCTCACCCGC
This sequence comes from Comamonas aquatica NBRC 14918, assembly GCF_000739875.1. Classification (GTDB taxonomy): domain Bacteria; phylum Pseudomonadota; class Gammaproteobacteria; order Burkholderiales; family Burkholderiaceae_C; genus Comamonas; species Comamonas aquatica. The sequence goes on along the minus strand of NZ_BBJR01000022.1, from coordinate 89,938 downwards.
AAGCTCATCGAGGAGCGCGTCAAAGACATCGACGTGGTGATCGAGGTGCTGGATGCGCGCATCCCCGGCTCCAGCTTCAATCCCCTGCTGCAAGAACTCACGGGCCACAAGCCGCGCATGAAGCTGCTGAACAAGCAGGACGTGGCCGATCCCGTCCAGACCCAGGCCTGGCTGGACTGGTACAACGCCCAGCCCGAGACGCGCGCCATCGCCATGGATGCCGAGGAAGTGGCGCCCGCGCGCCGCCTGGTGGAGACCTGCCGCCAGCTGGCGCCCAACCGTGGCGGCATGGCCAAGCCCATGCGCGTGCTGATCTGCGGCGTGCCCAACGTGGGCAAGTCCACCCTGATCAACACCATGACCGGCAAGAAGCAGGCCAAGGCCGCCGACGAGGCCGGCGTGACCAAGGACGAGCAGCGCATCGTGCTGGACCACGACTTCTACCTGTGGGACACGCCCGGCATGCTGTGGCCGCGCATCTCCATCGCGCAAAGCGGCTTCAATCTGGCGGCCTCGGGCTCGGTGGGGCGCAACGCCTACGACGAGGAGCTGGTGGCGCTGGAGCTGTTGCTGTACCTGCAAAAGCACTATCCGCAGAACCTGGAAGACCGCTTCAAACTGGGGCTGGGGGTGGAAAAAATCCAGGCCCTGCACGACGACGAACTGCTGGAAGCCATCGGCCGCAAGCGTGGCTGCGTGATGAGCGGCGGCCGGGTGAACCTGCAAAAGGCCGCCGAGATCGTGATCACCGACTACCGCACCCATGTGCTGGGCCGCATCACGCTGGAAACACCGGCCGAGTTCGAGCAATGGGCCGCCGTGGCCGCCGTGGCCGATGCCGAACGCCAGGCCAAGAAGGATGCGCTGGCGCAGTCGCGCAAAAAGGGCCGCAAGCCGCGTTAAGGCAAGCCCTTCGCCTACGCGCCGGGGGCGCCGGCCTGTGGATGCTCGGGGGGATTGTCCCCAGCCGCCGTCTGCCCACGCCCCATGCTGTCCCGCACCTTCCCGCGCCTTGCTCCGCCGCCCGAAGCGAATGCGCGCTTTGCCGTGGTGGTGGTGGCGCTGTGGTTCTGGATACTGGGCTGGGGCGCGGCGGCCCTCTCAGGCCCCGGGGGCGAACGCTGGTGGCTGTGCTTGGCAGCCGGCCCCATCGCCTGGGTGACCCTGCTGATCGGCTGGCGCCTGCGCTGGCGGCTGGCGGCCCAGTTGCTGCTGCTGGCCGCACTCAGCGTGGTCTGCTTTCTGGCCTGGCAAGGCGCCTTCTTTGGCGCCAGCACCGTGCTGGTGCTGGCCGTGCTGGTGGTGTTTGCCGGCTGGTCCATGGGGATTGCGGAAGCCACCCTGGTTGCTGGGGCCGTGGTGCTGCTGGGTGGCGCTCTGGCCTACCAGGGGCGCACGCACTGGGAGCAGGTGCTCATCGTCGGCTACGTGATGCTGTTCCTGCTGTGGGTCACCTTCCGCATGCTGCACAGCTATTCGGCGCAGATGCTGCAGTTGCGGCATTCGCTGGACGAGCTGGGGCGCCACAAGCAGCAGCTGGGCGTGCTGTTCCAGGCGGTGGAGCAAAGCCAGGACAGCGTGCTGATCGTCGACCTGCAAGACCGGCTGGTTTACGCCAACCAGGCGTTCGAAGAGCATTCCGGCCTGCAGCGCAGCGCCATCGTCGGCCAGACCTCGCTGGCCCAGGCGGGCCTGGGCCCGCAGGAGCGCCAGGAGGTGCAGGATGCCGTACAGCGCGGTCAGGTCTGGCAGGGGGTGGTGCACAGCCGCCGCCCGGATGGGGTACAGGTCACGGAAAGTGTGCGCATCGCCCCGGTGACCGATCCGGATGGGGACCTGAGCCACCTGCTGGAAATCCGCCAGGACATCTCCCAGTTGCTGGAGGCCGAGCGCCGCATCCGCCACCTGCAGCACGTGGATGCGGTCACGCAGCTGCCCAATCGCAAGGCCCTGTTGTTGCGGCTGGACATGCTGCTGCAGCAGCAACCTGCCAGCCGCAGCGACGGTACACCGCAGCAGTGCCATGCGCTGCTGCTGCTCGAGATCGACCGCTTCCAGAAGTTCATCGACGCGCGCGGCAGCCAGTGGTCGGATGCGCTGCTGCAGGCCTTCGTGGCGCGGCTGCAGTCGCTGCTGCCGCCCAGTGCGCGGCTGGCGCGCACCTCGGCCAGCCAGTTCGCCGTGATTCTGGAGCGCGTGGGCAAGACGCGCCATCGGGCGCGCATGCACAGCTATGCCGTGGCGGAGGAGCTGCAGCATGGCCTGGGCACCATCGCCTGCCTGCAGGAGGTGCCGGAAACCGTGCAGCTGTCGTGCAGCGCCGGGTTCAGCGTCTTCCCGCTCGTGGAGCCGGGGCTCCAGGCCGACGCCGGCGACCATGTGCTGCGCCGGGCCAGCGTGGCCTTGTCGCAGGCCCGCCACCAGGGCGGGGGGCAGGTGCATGCCTATTCCGAGGCCTTGGCCGCCACTGCCCAACGGCGCATTGAACTGGAGAAAGGCCTGCACATGGCGCTGCAGGAGGGCCAGTTGCAGCTGTTCGTGCAGCCCCAGGTCGACATGATGGGGCGGGTGGTCAGCGTGGAGGCGCTGGTGCGCTGGCTGCACCCGGTTAACGGCATGGTCGACCCCGCGGAGTTCATTCCGGTGGCCGAGGACACCGGGCTGGTGGTGCCGGTGGGCGACTGGGTGCTGGAGCAGACCTGCCGGCTGCTGAACGACCCGCGGGTGCAGCAAGGCGGCTACCGCGTCTCGGTGAATGTCAGTGCGGTCCAGTTCCAGCAGGCCGGGTTTGTGCGCAAGCTGCAGGAGCTGATCCAGCGCACGGGGGTGGATGCCAGCCGGCTGACCCTGGAGGTGACCGAAAGCCTGCTGCTGCAGGAGGTGGAGCAGACCATCCAGAAGATGGTGAGCCTGCGCGCCCTTGGGGTGCACTTCGCACTGGACGACTTCGGTACTGGGTATTCGTCCCTGGCCTACCTGATGCGGCTGCCGATCCAGGAGATCAAGCTGGACCAGACCTTCATCCACGACCTGACGCCGCAGTCGCATGGCGCCGTGCTGGTGGAGGCGCTGCTGATGGTGGCTAAGGGACGCGCTCTGCGCGTGGTGGCCGAGGGTGTGGAGCACAAGGCCCAGGCCCAGCTGCTGCAGGCCTGGGAGCCCGGCATCCTGTGCCAGGGCTACCTGTTCAGCCGCCCGTTGCCGGCGTCGGAATGGCTGCAGGCGCCCGACCTGAGCGGGCCGCAGGCCTTGCGCACCTGGTGATCACTGCGCCTGGATGCCGGCCTGCTCGATCACCACGCCGTTGAGCGCATAGTCCTTGCGGATCAGGGTGCCGAAGGCCTCGGCCGACAGCGGCAGGGGCACGTTGTCCAGTTGCAGCAGGCGCTGGCGCATGTCCTGGCTGCGCAGCAGCTGGTTGAAGGCGGCATTCAGGCGTGCCACCACCGCCGCCTCGGTGCCCTTGGGGGCGTAGAAGCCGAACAGCGAGGTGAGGTTGGCCTTGTCCCAGCCCAGTTCGCCCAGCGTGGGCAGCTGCGGAAAACTGGTGGCCCGTTGCGGCCCTGTGGTGGCCAGCACGCGCAGCTTGCCCTGGGCGATCAGGGCATTGATGGGGCCGAAGGGGTTGGCCAGCAGCAGGTCGAACTGTGCCCCGGCCGCGTCGGTGATGAGCTGGCTGCCGCCCTTGTACGGCACGTGCACGAAGCGGCCACCCGTGGCGCGGATCAATTGCTCCACCATGATGTGGCCCAGCGTGCCGTAGCCCGAGGTGGCCACGCTGACGCCCTGGGCGGTCTTGGCCTGGCGCAGCACCTCCTCGAAGCGCTGGGCCTGCAGGGCGCGGGTGGCCATCACGTAGACCGGTGCGTATATCACGCTGGCCACCGGCAGGATGTCGGTCAGCGGGTCGTAGGCCACCTTCATCAGGTAGGGGTTGAGCGTCAGCGGGCTGATGGCGCCAAACGCCAGCGTGTGCTGGTCGTGGGCCTTGGCCAGCTCGGCCATGCCGATGGTGGCACCGGCCCCGGGCTTGTTGTCCACCACCACGGGCTGGCCCAGGGTTCTGGCCAGGCGCTCGCCGAACAGGCGCGCCACCACATCGTTCACCCCGCCGGCCTGGTAGGGCACGATCAGCCGCAGGGGCTGGGTGGGCCACGCTGCGGCCATGGCGGTGCCGGCCGGCAGGGCTGCCAGGCTGGCGCCGGCCAGCAGCAGCTGGCGGCGGGTGAGGGGGAGGTCGTGGCTCGTGGGCATCGTGGGCTTTCCCCATAAAAAACCGCGCCAGGGCGCGGTGGGTGGTGGGGCGCTCAGCGCGGCTGCGCGAACCAGCGGCGTGCCAGCTGGTCCCAGAAGCGGGCGCCCAGCTCGATGTTGTCGTCGTTGAAGTCGTAGCCCGGGTTGTGCAGGCCGACGCCGGGCTGGCCGTTCGGGCCGTTGCCGATCCAGCCATAGGCGCCGGGCACTTGCTCCAGCATGAAGCCGAAGTCCTCGGCCGTCATCGCGGGGGCGATGTCGGGGAAGGTGTTGTCGGTGCCGACCATCTCCTGCATCACCTCGGCCATGAAGCGGGCCTCGTTGGCGGTGTTGGTGGTGTTGGGGTAGCCGGGCTTGTGGATGTAGGTGGCCTCGCACTGGTGGGCCGCGGCCACATGGTGGGCGATGCGCTGCAGGCCTGCGGTCATGTAGTCCTGGGTGGACTGGCTCAAGGCACGCACGGTGCCGTAGATGGCGGCCTCGTCCGGGATGATGTTCTCCACGGTGCCCGACTCGATCTTGCCGATGGTCAGGACGGCGCTGTCCAGCGGGTCGACGCCGCGCGACACCAGGGTCTGCAGCTGGCTGACGATGGCGCAGGCGACAGGGATGGGGTCCAGCGTCTTGTGGGGCATTGCCGCGTGGCCGCCCTTGCCGCGCACGCGGATTTCAAAGCGCATGGTCGAGGCCATGATGGGGCCGACACGCACGGCCATCTGACCCTGGGGCAGCGAGGGCCAGTTGTGCAGGGCGAACACGGCATCGCAGGGGAATTGCTGGAACAGGCCGTCGTCCATCATCGCCTTGGCCCCGGCGCCACCTTCTTCGGCGGGCTGGAAGATCAGGTGCACGGTGCCGTCGAAGGCGGGGTTCTTGGCCATCAGGGTGGCGGCGCCCAGCAGCATGGTGGTGTGGCCGTCGTGGCCGCAGGCGTGCATCTTGCCGGGCACGCAGCTGGCGTGGGCGGCGCCCGTGGCTTCGGTCACGGGCAGGGCGTCCATGTCGGCGCGGATGCCGATGGTGCGGCCGGGGTTGTCCTTGGAGCGGCCGTGGCCGTAGATGCTGGCGACCACGCCAGTCTGGCCCAGGCCGCGGTGCACGGGCAGGCCCAGCGCCTGGAGGAAGGCCGCAACCTTGTCGGCCGTGCGGTGCTCTTCGTAGCGCAGCTCAGGGTTCGCGTGCAGATCGTGGCGGAAGCTGAGCAGTTGTCCCAGATAGGGGGCGATGTCGTTGACGTTGTTCATCAGACTTGGTGGCTGGCGTTGGGGCTCAAAGCCAGTCACTGAAACAGTGATGCAAGCATTATGTGGGGTCGCCCGCAGGCTGTCTGCGGACCTGGAATGTAATCAACCATGGCTTGTCGGTGCTTTGTTGACGCTGTGGAATGTTCAAGTGGTTGATGGCAAAGGGTTTTGTGCACAAAATGCCGCGCTTTCAGGCATGAATTGGCGAAATTGAATCATTCCAAACTTGCATTGATCACGGCCTGTCAATACCGCTCAGGGTATGTACTGAGCTGTTGCGCCAGGCTGCCGGCCGGGGGGACACCGGCCGAGGCCAGTGCACGGTGGCGGTGCATCTGGGGCCGGGCTGTGCGCCGGCCGCGCGCTGCGGCGACAATCGGACACACATGAAAAATACCATCCTCCCCCTACAACTGCTGGTGCGTCCTTCGCTGCAAGATGACGTGCGCCCCCTGATCCTCTACCACGGCCGCCGCTGCCCGGACGGCTATGGCGCGGCCCTGGCGGCCTGGCTGTACTACGGGGACCAGGCCGAATTCCGCGGCCTGGACCATGGTGAGATACAGACCGCCGAGGACCTGGGCGACCTGGACGGGCGCGCCGTGTACGTGGTGGACTTCGCGTTCGAACCTGCGCTGATGGCGCAGATTGAGGCCAAGGTCAGCAAGCTGGTGGTGCTGGACCACCACAAGAGCGCGGCCGAGAAGCTGACCGGCTACCAGTGCCGCTGCGGGGTGGTGCACTTCGACATGAACAAGTCCGGCGCGCGCCTGGCCTGGGAGTTCTTCCACCCCGACAAGCCCGTGCCTGGCCTGATCCGCTACATCGAGGACCGCGACATCTGGAAGTGGGAGTTCGCCGAGAGCGCGCCTTTCCTGGCGGCGCTGGACATGGAAGAGCGCAGCTTTGCCCGCTGGGCCGAGATTGCCGCCTTCACGCCCGAGATGGAGGCGGCCTTCATGGCGCGCGGGGGCGCCATGGACGAGAAGTTCCAGAGCCTGTGCGCCGAGATCGCCTCGGGCGCGCAGGTGCTGGTGTTCAACGGCTTCCAGGGTCTGATGGTCAACAGCCCCGGCGTCTTCCACAGCCAGGTGGGCGACCTGCTGGCCAAGCAAAGCGGCAGCTTCGCGCTGATGTGGCACGCCGGCCCCAAGGGCGTGAAGGTGGGCCTGCGTTCGCGCTCGGACTTCAACTGCATCCCGCTGGCCGAAAGCTTTGGCGGCGGCGGCCATGCCCAGGCCTGCGGCTTCAAGATGGACAACACGCGCCTGCTGGACCTGCTGTCGGCCGAGCTCAAGGCCGACCCGGACGCCAGCTACCCGCTGGTGCCCGCGCCGCTGCTGGAGTTTGACGAAGACGGCAAGTGGATCAAGCCCAAGAAGTGAGCACGGCACCGCGGGCTGGCGCCGGCCACGCGGCCCTGCGTGCAGGGCCTGGGGCCGGACTGGCGTGCCTTGCTGGATCGCTGCACGCCCCTGGTCGGCCGCCGGTGGCGCCTTGGCCCGGTGCTGAGTGTGCAGGGCGCAGTAGCGCTGCGGCTTGGCTAAAATAGGAGCTGCTGGCGCACGCCAAACAAGGACTTCAGATGGTTATCCATCTGAAGTCCTTTGTTTTTGTGCGCAGACTGCTCTTGTTTAATCAGTGCGCAGGGGCAGCACCAGGCCACAGCTGTCCGGCAGGCCGTTGGCCGTGGCCTGCCAGCCGGGCTGGGCCAGCAGCTGTTGCCATTGCTGCACTTCGGGCAGATGGCCCAGCTGGCGCCAGTCGGCACAAAAGCGCAGGGGGGCACCGGTGCGCGGGTGGGGCAGCTCCAGCGCGTGCGCGTGCAGCCACAGGCGCTGCAGGCCGATGCGGGCGGCCCACCAGCGGTTCAGCGCGCCCTTGCCGTGCGTGGCGTCGCCGATGATGGGGTGGGATTCGTGCTTCAGGTGGCGGCGGATCTGGTGGCGCCGGCCCGTCTTGGGCAGGGCTTCGACCAGGGAGATGCGCGTGCTGGGGTGGCGCGGGTCGTAGGCCTCGGGCCAGTCCAGCGTGGCCAGGCCGCGCAAGGTGGTCTGTGCGGCCTGCGCAGGGGCGTCTTCTGGGGCATCGTCGGGCTTGAGGGCGTAGTCCACCTCGACCAGCTCGGGGCACCAGCCGCGCGCCAGCGCCAGGTAGTGCTTGCGCGCCGTGTGGTCCATGAAGGCGGCGGCCAGCCGGCGGCAGGCTTCCTGTTTCAGCGCAAACACCAGCACGCCGCAGGTGCCCTGGTCCAGGCGGTGCACGGGCCAGACATGCTGGCCGATCTGGTCGCGCAGGCTTTGCAGCACAAAGCGCGTTTCATGGCGCGCCAGCGCCGTGCGGTGCACCAGCCAGCCGGCGGGCTTGTAGACCACGACCATGTCCTCGTCCTGCCAGAGGGTCTCCAGCGGGTGGGTGTAGCAGGGGCGGGGCAGGGTCGGTTCGGTCATGCGGGGCGGTCGAAAGCGCAAAGCGGGCCAGTGTAGTGGCGGCGTGCCTGGCGTGTGCGGGTTTGGGCGAATACGAGGGCGGGGCGCGGTGATTTGGCCGAGAATCACCAGTTTGGTGCATGCCACAGGGGCCGGGCGCCGGAACATTTTCAGAACAAGGGCAGGGGCGCAGATGGTGCAGGGTGTGTTGGCTTCGATCGTGGCCTCGTGCATTTTTGGCGGAATTTACTACCTGGTGCCTGCGCTGCAGCCGCTGGATGGCGAGCAGATCTTTGGCTGGCGCATGCTGATGGCCCTGCCGTTCACCACCGCGTGGCTGCTGTACAGCGGCCAGCTGGGCGGGGTGCTGGCGATTGCGCGGCGCGTGCGCGCGCAGTGGACACTGGGCCTGTTGCTGCTGCTGTCGTCGGCACTGGCGGGGGTGCAGCTGTGGCTGTTCATGTGGGCCCCGCTGCACGGCCATGCGCTGTCGGTGTCGCTGGGCTACTTCCTGCTGCCGCTGGCCATGGTGCTGGCCGGGCGCCTGGTGTTTGGCGAGCGGCTGAGCCGCCTGCAACTGGCTGCCACGGTGCTGGCCGCCTGCGGCATGGCCTGGGAGCTGCTGCGCGTTGGTGGCCTGGCCTGGCCGACCTGGGTGGTGGTGCTGGGGTATCCGGGCTATTTCGTGCTGCGCCGCAAGCTGCACACCAACACCCTGGCCGGGCACTGGCTGGACGTGCTGCTGCTGACCCCCGTGTGCCTGTGGCTGGCGCTGCGCGTGCTGCCGCAGGGTATTAGCGGCTGGAGTGCCATCCAGGGCGAGCCGGCGCTGCACCTGCTGGTGCCGTTGCTGGGCGTGCTCAGCGCCGTGGCGCTGGCCTTGTACATGGCGGCCAGTCGCCTGCTGCCGCTGGGCCTGTTCGGCCTGCTGTCGTATGTGGAGCCGCTGCTGCTGGTGGTGGCCGCCCTGCTGATGGGCGAGCGCATCCAGCCCGGGCAGGAGTCGATGTACGCCCTGATCGGTGCCGGCGTGCTGCTGCTGGCGCTGGAGGGCGGGCTGCAGGTGCGCCGCCCGCAAGGCGTGGCTGCCACTGCGGGTTGAATGGTCTCAAAAACCGCTGTAGCGCGCTTCTGGATTGCGCTGACAGCTATGGTTTTTGTGCCGGATCGGCTGGAGCCGCGGCCGCCAGGCTGAGCGCGCATTTCTGCGCCAGCGCCTGCAGATAGCCTTCGGCAAAGAACACGTGCTGGTAGCTGCTGGTCTCGAACAGGCGCAGCGGCTGCTGGTCTGGCCCGCGCACCAGGGTGTCGCCGTGCTGCAGCGTGGCGTAGTAGTCGCCGCTGCCCGCATCGCGGTGCAGGGCAAAGCGCGCGCCGCGCAGGTTGAGCACCAGGTTGTGGCTGGCGCGCTGGTCGATGACCTGCATGGTGCAGGGGTCCTGCGGGTCCAGAAACTCCCAGTCGTCGCCGAGCACGGCAATGCGCGACAGCTGGTTCAGGGCATCGGCGATCTGGTTGGAGCTGGCGCTGTCCAGGTGTAGCACCGTGTTGGTGGTGGGGTAGCCGCCCAGGCGTTCCTGGAAATCACTGCAGGCCAGCAGGCCTAGGCTGCAGGCGCTCCAGGCCAGCCAGCGGTAGACAGGGGACATGGTCAGGGCTGGGCAGTTGGGGTGGTGGTCACGGCGGCGGGCGGGCTGGGCGGCGGGGCGGCATCTTCCAGTCGGTCCACCTGGCGCAGGCTGGGGAAGCGCTGCATCCACGCCGCCACCACGCCCAGGGTGCACAGGCTGCCCACAATCGCCGCCGGTACGGCGCCCAGCGCGGCCGCCATGGAGCCGGCGCGGAATTCCCCCAGCTCGTTGCTGGAGCTGATGAACAGCATGTTGACCGCGTTCACACGCCCGCGCATGGTGTCCGGCGTCGAGAACTGCACCAGGGCCGAGCGGATGTAGACGCTGACCATGTCGGCCGCCCCGGCCACGGCCAGCATGGCCATGGACAGCCAAAACCAGTGCGACAGCGCAAACGCCAGGTTTGCCAGCCCGAACACGGCCACGGCGGCAAACATCACCTTGCCCACATGGCGCTGGATGGGGCGGTTGCTGAGCCACAGACCCATCAGGATCTCGCCGCCGGCCATGGACGAGCGCAGCAGGCCCAGGCCTTCGGGGCCGGTGTGCAGCACCTCCTTGGCGTAGACGGGCAGCAGGGCGATCACCCCACCCAGCAGCACGGCGAACAGGTCCAGCGAGATGGTGCCCAGCACGATGGGGCGGCTGCGGATGAAGTGGAAACCATCCGTGGCGCGTTGCCACATCGAGCCCTCCAGCGCCTGGCGCGGCGCGGCGTAGCGCACAGGCACCCGCCACAGCAGCAGCACCCCGGTGGCCAGGGCCAGAGCGCAGACGGCATAGGTCAGCACGCCACCGCCCAGGCCGTACAGCACGCCGCCCAGCACGGGGGCGGCAATGGCGGCGGTGCGCATCAGCATGCTGTTGGTGGCCAGGGCCTGGGCCAGGTGCTCGCGCGGCACGATCTGCGGCAGCAGGCTTTGCATGGCGGGGCCGGTGAAAGCGCGGCTGCAGCCAAACAGTACCAGTACGGCGTAGATGCCGCCCACCCCGTGCGCACCCAGGGTGCTTAGCCACAACAGCAGCATGGCGCAGACGCTTGCCACAGCCCAGCTGGCGCCCAGCATGTGCTTGCGGCTGATGCGGTCGGCCAGATCGCCGGCCGGGATCAGCAGCAGCAGCATGGGCAGGAACTGGGCCAGCCCGACGTAGGCCAGGGAGATGGGCTCGCGTGTGATGTCATATACCTGCCAGGCCACGACGACGGCCTGCATCTGCTGGGCAAACACCCCCAGCATGCGGGCGGTCAGAAAGGGCAGGAAGCCGGGCTGCTGCAGGGCAGCGTTGTGGAGCGGAAGAGGACGGGACACGGTGGAGCAGGGGCAGGGAGTGGGCACAGTGCGGCGCCATCGCCGCGCAAAAAAGCCGCTGGTGGTCAGCGGCTTGGGGGAGGGGCTAGCCCAGGGTGACGACCACGGGGGCGTGGTCGCTGGGTTGCTTGTTCTTGCGGGGGGTGCGGTCCACCACGCAGGCGGTGGTGAGGGCCTTGAGGGCCGGACTGACCAGGATGTGGTCAATGCGCAGGCCCCGGTTCTTCTGGAAGCCCAGCATGCGGTAGTCCCACCATGAAAAGCTCTTTTCAGGTTGCTCGAACATGCGGAAGGCATCGGTCAGGCCCAGGTCCAGCAGGCGTTGGAAATGTGCGCGTTCCTCGGCCGTGTGGTGGATGGTGCCGCGCAGGCCTTCGGGGTCGTAGGAGTCCCGGTCTTCGGGCGCGACGTTGAAGTCGCCCACCAGCGCCAGTTGCGGGTGCTGCGCCATCTCGGCCTGCACAAAGGCTTCCAGTGCGGCCAGCCAGCGCAGCTTGTAGGCGAACTTGTCGGAATCCGGCGCCTGTCCGTTGACGAAGTAGCAGTTGATCAGGCGCACAGGACCTTGAGGGGTCTGCAGCGTGGCGGCGATCACGCGGGCCTGTTCATCGTCCAGGCCGGGGATGTTGCGCACCACATCCTGCATGGGGTGGCGACTCAGGATGGCGACGCCGTTGTAGGTCTTCTGGCCGTGGCAGACGGCCTGGTAGCCGGCAGCCTCCAGTTCCATGAAGGGGAACTTGTCGTCCGTGAGCTTGAGCTCCTGCAGACCGATCGCATCCACGGGGTTGGTCTGCAGCCAGTCGAGCAACTGGGGCAGACGCACGTTCAGGGAGTTGATGTTCCAGGTGGCAAGTTTCATTGTTATGTAAACCCATTTAATTTCAATGGGTTGCGTATTTTGTTTTTAGGTTTCTAGCTCTAGCTACCCAGCTAGCTACCCCAAAAAGTGTTCAAAAAATGGTCGTTCTTTTAGCTTCTTCTATCGTATCAGCCACATGGTTCCCGCTGCGCGAGGGCGATTTAAGAATAGGGTGGCCACGTGTCGTTGCACCTGGCGTATGAGCGTTCAGTATGGATTTGAGTCGTTGCACATATTCCATCGCTGGCAGCGCAGTGTCAGCCGCCCAGTCGGTCACGTCGACCAGGCTCAGGCCGGAAGGCTTCCACAACCCGTCACACCAACAGCAACTGATTTCCCATTGGGTGGCGCTTATGCGCGCAAACACGGGCTGCTGCAGTTGCGCTACTTTCCAGCGCTTGGCGATGCCCGGCTGCAGTTGAGTGGGCAACACGCCTTCACCTCGCAACAGCAAACGCAGCTCCAGCCCTGATCCCCAGCCTTCTTGACGCAGTTGAATAGTGGTCAAATTCGGCTATGCGGGTGCAGCCCCAAACGCACGAGGCAGCTGAGTCGTCAGCATGGGTTGTCCTTGCCGTAGGTGTATGGCCAATGACAGCGGTAAAGGCTCCGTCACACCTTGAGCCTGCACTATGACCGACGTGGATGCGTCAGTTGAGCCTGCAAGGTGCGCTTTACGCATTGCCACCACGCCAGCCGGAGCTCTGGCACATCTTCCAATGCTTGATGCAGCCGCTCACGCCACGCGATGCGCCTGGCTAAAACCTTGGCGCTTAAGTTCATGGCATCGGCCATTTTCTGAACCGCCAGCATGATGTGCCCATGTGCAGGGGCCTGGCCAAGCACCCGTCTTGCAAACGTCAGCACCCATGGCACATCGCACTGCCCGCTGTTCAAGTGCTGCAGCAAAGCATTGATCGTGTCTGTCGGCAGATGTTGTGCACCTTGCAGGACAGCTTGCGCATCTGCCGTATCCCGCCACTGCAGCCAACTGGCGGCATTGGTGATGCCCTGGCCTTGCACTGATGACAGTGTGCTTGCGCCGAGGCGCTGGTGGTGCGGTAGTCGCTTGGGAAGCGGCCGGCCAGGGCCAGCCGGCCGTCAGGCGGCCACGGCCAGGGCCGGGCGCATGAAGCCGGTGGTGGCGTGGGTGCTGCCGTCGTCGAACACCAGGCTGCGCTCGGGCCAGCACAAGGCGGCCAGCTTCATGTGGGCGTGCGGACGGCCAAAGGTGCGGGCCTGGGCCCGGGCACCGACGGAGTAGTCCACGCAGAACACGTTGCCGCGTCGGCCCAGCCATGCAAACGGCGCCGCGCCGCGGAACAGCCCCTCGTGCGTGGTCTGGGCCGGCAGGGTGGAGCGCCAGTAATGGCCGACGACGACGGGCGTGTCTTCGGCATAGCTGTTCCACCAGGCCATGCGCTCCACAAAGCGCCATTTGTTGCCAGCGAAAAACGGTTCGGGCGTCTGGCGCTCCAGCCCGCAGGTCAGCACCTTGAGCGGGTTGAACAAGGCCTTGTTGAGTTCGTTGTCGCAGTGGGCCTGCAGGAAGGGCGGGCAGTGTTCGCCGTCTTCCAGGCTGTAGGGCCAGATGCTTTTCTCCGCGGCCATGCGCTCGGCAATGCTGCGCTGCTGGGCCACGGCGGCAGCCTGGGCTTCCCAGTGGTCGTACTCGGCGCGGGCCGTGCCCAGGGGCATGGCGCGGGCCTTGTCCACATCGGGGCCATGCCAGGCGGCGTGGATGACGCGCAGGTCGGCGCGCTCCAGCGCCAGGGGCAAGCTGTTGAGAAAGGTCTCGATGCGGGCGCGCTGCAAGGTGTTGGTGGCGCGCGCGAACTGGCTGTATTTGGTGGTGTCGCTGGCCAGGCGTTCCTCGAAGTACCAGCCGGCGCCGTCCTTGGGGTCGTGGCGCAGCAGGTTGATCTCGTGGTTGCCGGCGATGGCGCAGGCGTTGCCGCTTTCGACCAGGCGCTGCACCAGGTCGACCACGCCCGGGCTGTCCGGCCCGCGGTCCACGAAGTCGCCGACAAACACCAGGGTGCGGGCCTGGGGGTGGCGGCCGCTGTCGTCGTAGCCCAGGTGGTGCAACAGGTCCTGCAACGCAGACAGCTCACCGTGGATGTCTCCCACGATGTCGAGCGGGCCGGGGGGCAGGGGCTGGATCAGGCTCATGGCGGCAAGGCTTTCAACGAAAAAACGCCCGTTGGCAATTGAACGGGCGTTCCATATTGTTGCAATGCAGCAAAATCGTCAACCCGTCTTCACCCTGAGTCGGTTCATCTTTGTCGCGTGGGCTGCACTCGCTGTCAACGCTGGCGGGTGTAGCGCACAAAACTGAAGGGCAGGCCCTGGGCGCTGACATGGTCTTCGCGCGTGGCTTCCTGCCACTCGGCACCCAGCACGGGGGCATGGGCATCGCCGTCGAAGTCCTGGTGAATGATGGTGACCTCGACCACATCGGCCAGGGGTAGGGCTTGGGCGTAGATTTGTGCGCCCCCCATGACCCAGACGGTGTCGCCATGATGCGCGCCGGCGTGCAGGGCTTCTTCCAGGCTGCTTGCGCGCAAAACGCCCGCGGCCTGCCAGTCGCTGTTGCGGGTGACGACGATGTTGGTGCGCCCGGGCAGGGGGCGAAAGCGCTCGGGCAGCGAATCCCAGGTCTTGCGGCCCATGACCACGGGGTGGCCGCTGGTCAGCTGCTTGAAGTGGGCCAGGTCCTCGGGCAGGTGCCAGGGCATGCGGTTGTTCAGGCCGATCACGCCGTTGGCGGCGCGGGCATAGATCAGGTGGATGGCCATGGACGGGGGTCTTCCAGAGAGCTGTGCAAAAAAGTGAGCTGTCTGCGCGCGTTATTCATAGACTTTGGATGCTTTGGCATCGCAAGTGCTTGAAATGCGCGCGCTGACTGCTCTGGTTTTAATACAGGGGCGTCACACCGCCACGGGTGCCTTGATGGCGGGGTGGTGCTCGTAGCCTTCGACCACGAAGTCCTCGTACTGGTAGTCGAAGATGGAATCGGGCTTGCGCAGGATTTTGAGCGTGGGGTAGGTGTGGGGTTGGCGCGCCAGCTGGGTCTCAACCTGCTCGAAGTGGTTGTTGTAGATGTGGCAGTCGCCACCGGTCCAGATGAAGTCGCCCACCTCCAGGCCGCACTGCTGGGCCAGCATGTGGGTCAGCAGCGCATAGCTGGCGATGTTGAAGGGCACGCCCAGGAAGATGTCGGCGCTGCGCTGGTAGAGCTGGCAGCTGAGCTTGCCTTCGGCCACGTAGAACTGGAAGAAGGCGTGGCAGGGCATCAGGGCCATCTGGTCCAGCTCGGCCACGTTCCAGGCGCTGACGATGATGCGGCGGCTGTCGGGGTCGGTGGTGAGCTGCTTGACCACTTCGGCGATCTGGTCGATGTGGCTGCCGTCGGCCTTGGGCCAGCTGCGCCACTGCACGCCGTAGACCGGGCCCAAGGAGCCGTCTGCACGCGCCCATTCGTCCCAGATGGTGCAGCCACGCTCCTGCAGCCACTGCACATTGCTGTCGCCGCGCAGGAACCACAGCAGCTCCAGGATGATGGACTTGAGGTGCACCTTCTTGGTTGTGACCAGGGGGAAGCCTTCGCTCAGGTCAAAGCGCATCTGGTGGCCGAACACGCTGCGCGTGCCCGTGCCGGTGCGGTCCCCCTTGCTGACGCCATGTTCATACACATGGCGCATGAAGTCTTCGTACTGCGAACGGACAGGGCGGTCTGTGGTGGTGGTCATGGGCTGCATCTGCAAATCAAAAACAAAACCGCCCTGTGCGCAACAAGCTTGCTTGCACCAGCACCGGGCGGCCAACAGGCCATTGTGCCATCGCTGCCTGGGTGGCTGCAGCCATCAGGGCAAATGCGGTCTTGACGGACAGACGTTCCACCAGTGTGCAGGGACAATCGTCACAAGCATCGGTTAAAAAGACCGTGAGCCAATATCTATCTAGCGCAGGCTGCTCTCTTTTTTGAGGGCTGTTCGGCGCACAGACCTGGAGGACACTGATGAAGCGCATGTTCAATCCGTGGCACACCCTGGCGGTGCTGGCCATGGCCACCACCCTGGCCGCCTGTGAACCTTCCGCCCCCTCGCCCAAGCTGGACGGGCCGGCGCCAGCCCCCGCACCTGCGGCGGGCCCCGGGACAGAGGCGGTGCATGGCCTGGGGGCCGATGCCGCCACGGTGGCCGCCAGCGTGGCCAAGGCCGACGCCCCCCATGGCGACGGTGCCCCGCAGGCCGCCGCATCGCCGCTGGCGGAGCTGCGCAGCTACGTGGGCACCTACCCCAGCGACAGCAATGTGAGTTTTCTGGAGCAGGGTGTGCTGGCCGAACGCCTCAAGCAACTGCTGGGCAAGGACTACCCCACGCTGCTGGCCAACATGCGCACCGTGGGCCCGCTGACCGAAGACCGGGGCCGCTGGTTCATCACCGGCAACCGCCCGCACGAGGGTGGGGCTGAGGCGGCCGCCATCGTCGTCGATGCGGCCCAGAACGCTGTGCGCGTGTGGATCCTGCACGAAAGTGCCACCCGCGAGTTCCTCGACCCCCCGGGCGTCAACGTGCCCTGGCCGCAGGATGTGCAGACCTTGATGGGCAACCACGCCGCGGCCCCCAAGGGCTGAACCCGGCGCGGTGCGGGTGTGCCGCCCATGCAACCACGCCACGGTGAGCGTGGCGTGGGTTTGAGGAGGGTGCGCCGCGGTGGCGCGGCCTGTGTTGGACAGGGCCGCCGGCCTCGCAGATCGGCAAAACCGGGCCCGCAGGGGCTAGGCTTTGCAGCGTCTGCAAGGCCACCCCGGGTGGGGGGCGTGTGTGCGGTCACCCTTGAGCCATCTGCACTGCCGGGTGCCCCGCAGGTTGCCGCAGGCAATCCGGCCGTTTAGGCGCGGTCCAGCACCTGCAGCACGCAGCCGGGGTTCATCAGGCCTTGCGGATCCAGGGCCTGCTTGATGGCCCGCATCATGCCCAGCGCCACGGGCGATTTGTAGTGCGCCAGCTTGTCGGCTTTGAGCGCGCCCACGCCGTGCTCGGCCGAGAACGAGCCGCCGAACTGCGCCACGGCGTCGTAGACCAGGGTGTTGACCAGGTCCTCCTTGTCGCGCAGGAAGGTCTTGCCGTCCTCGCCCTCGGGCACCTGCACGTTGTAGTGCAGGTTGCCGTCGCCCAGGTGGCCGAAGTTGACCAGGCGCACACCGGGAATCTCGCGCTGCAGCACGGCATCGGCATGCTCCACAAAGGCCGGGATGCGCGACGCCTGGATGGAGATGTCGTGCTTGATGTTCAGGCCTTCCTCGGCCTGGGCCAGCGGAATGCTTTCACGGATGTGCCACAGGTCGTGGGCCTGGGCCATGCTCTCGGCCACCACGGCGTCCAGCACGCAGCCTTCTTCGAAGGCCAGCTCCAGCAGGTGCTCGAAGCGGGCGCGGGCGTGGGCTTCGGATTCGCTGTCCGAGTTTTCCAGCAGCACGCAGTAGGGCGCCTCGGCCATGTCGGCAAATGGCACGCGCAGTTGCGGCATGTGCTTGACCACCAGGGACAGCGCGAAGCGGCCCATGACCTCGAAACCGGTCAGCCCGGCGGCCAGGTGCTGGTGCGCCAGGCCCAGCAGGCGCACGGCGGCTTCCATGCTGGGCACGGCGGCAAAGGCCGTGAGCTGCGCGGCGGGCTGGGGGAACAGCTTCATGGTAGCCGCAGTGATGATGCCCAGGGTGCCTTCGCTGCCGATGAACAGGTCGCGCAGGTCGTAGCCGGTGTTGTCCTTGCGCAGGCCGGTCAGGCCATCCCAGATCTCGCCCTGGGGGGTGACGACCTCCAGGCCCAGGCACAGCTCGCGCGCATTGCCGTAGCGCAGCACCTGGGTGCCGCCGGCGTTCGTGCCCAGGTTGCCACCGATGGTGCAGCTGCCCTCGGCCGCCAGCGACAGGGGGAACAGAAAGCCCGCCTTGTCTGCCGTTTCCTGCAGGGTCTGCAGGATCACGCCCGCCTCGACGGTCACGGTCAGGTTGTCGGCATCCAGCTGGCGCACGGCCTGCATGCGCTGCAGGCTCAGCACCACCTGCTGGCCCGAGTGGTCGGGGGTGGAACCCACGGACAGGCCGGTGTTGCCGCCCTGGGGCACGATGCTGACCCCGGCAGCCGCACAGGCCTTGACCACGGCGGCCACCTCCTGGGTGGTGCCCGGGCGCACCACGGCCAGGGACTTGCCATGCACGCGCTTGCGCCAGTCTTGTTCATAGGCGCTGAGGTCCCCCTCGGTCAGCACATGGGCGGCCCCCACGGTGTGGCGCAGGGTATCGAGCAAAGCAGTGGAAGTCATGGCAAGCAGGTGGCCCGCACAGGGCGCACGAAAGAAGTCACAAAGGAAACAGGCCCCATCCTAAGCCCGCCAGGCGGGTGCCGGCAGGGGCGCACCAAAAGCATAAGCCTAGGGGATTGCCGACTGCGGAACAATTGGAATAAATTTCAGGTTTATGCCAGTTTTCCCGAATAATCTCAGCCTGCGCCAGCTGCGCGCCTTTGACGAAGTGGCGCGCCAGGGCGCGTTTGCCCCGGCGGCGCGCGCGCTGTGCATCACCCAGTCGGCGTTGTCCGAGTCGATCCGCCAGCTCGAAGAGGCGCTGGGCATGCGCCTGTTTGACCGCACGACGCGCACCGTGGGCCTGACCAGCGCGGGCCAGGCCTTCCTGCAGGATGTGCGCCATGCCTTTGACACGCTGGAGCAGGGCGTGCAGCACCTCAGCGATCTGGCGGCCCTGCGCCGGGGCAAGGTGCGGATTGCGGCCGCGCCCTCGGTGCTGGCGGTGCTGCTGATGCCGGCATTGCCCCGCCTGCGGGCCGAGCACCCGGGCATCGAGGTCGATCTGATCGAGGACAGCGCGGAAGGCATTGCGCTGCGCGTGCACAGCGGGCAGGTCGACTTTGGCGTGGGTGCGGCCCACCCGGCCGGGGGCGAGCTGCTGACGCAGCCGCTGGTCAGCGACCAGATGGGGTTGGTGGCGCAGGCCGATGAGCCCTTGTTGCAGGCCGCGCAATTGCACGCGGCCGACCTGTCGCAGCTGCCGTTCGTGGGTTTGACCACGGACACCGCTATCAGCCAGTTGCTGGCCACGGCCCCGGGCATGCCGGCGAATGTGCTGCACACGCCGCTGCGCGTGTCCAACCCGGCCTTGCTGTTCGACGCCGTGCGCCAGGGGCTGGGCGTCAGCCTGATTCCGGCCCTGACGGCGCAGCACCCGGCGCGCGGGGCCCTGGGCTTTCGCGTGCTGGACACGCCGCAGGTGGTGCGCCGCACCTTGCTGATCCAGCGCCCGCGCCGGGCACTGTCTCCGGCGGCGCAATTGCTGTGCGAGGCCTTGGTGGCGCAGGTGCACACCCTGTCGCACCAGGCCGGGATGCTGCCGGATTAGGCCAGGGCCGTCTTGGCGGCTTTCTGGCGCAGGCGCACGTGCAGGGCGCAGGCCACGAACAGCAGCAGGCACAGGGCGATTTCCACCAGAGCCAGCCAGCGGCCGGGTGCCGTGTCGCTCCAGGCGCGCACCACGCCCTCGGTGAAATACAGCCACACCACCAGGCTGACCCAGCGGTAGGTGTACATGCGGCGCTTGAGCAGGCCCGCCAGCGGGATGCACAGCGGCAGGGCCTTGAGCACCAGCCACGAGCCGCCGGGGCGCAGCGGCGCCAGCCACAGCTCCCAGGCCACATTCAACACGATCAGGCCCAGCAGGCTGCCCACGGCCAGCCAGCGGGTGGCAGCCACATCGCTGCCGGGAAGGGGGTTGGTTGCGGAATTCATCGGGGTGGCATCATACGGGGCATGGTCACCACCTTACACCGAGCACGTCAGCGCACGCGCCAATTGTTCAAAACCCTGCAGTCTTTCCCGTGGCGCAACACCCTGCGCACCCTCCAAACGCGCTTCAGCCAGGACCAGCTGGGTCTGACGGCCAGCAGCCTCACCTTCACCACCTTGCTGGCCCTGGTGCCCTTCTTCACGGTGCTGCTGTCGGTGTTCACGGCCTTTCCCAGCTTCGGGCGCCTGCAGGAGACCTTGCAGCGCTGGCTGGTGGACAGCCTGATTCCCGGCGAGATCGCCGTCCAGGTGATGAACTACCTGGTGCAGTTCTCCAGCAAGGCCAGCCAACTGGGCGTTGTGGGCCTGGCCTTCTTGCTGCTCACGGTGGTCAGCCTGATCCTGACCATGGACAAGACGCTGAACCACATCTGGCGCGTGCAGCGCATGCGGCCGCTGGGCCAGCGCCTGCTGATCTACTGGGGCGTGATCACCTTCGGCCCGCTGCTGATGGGCCTGAGCATTGCCACCACCTCGTACGTGCTGTCGGCCTCGCGCGGGCTGGTGGCGGTGCTGCCGGAAAGCGTGCAACTGGGCTTCAATTCGCTGGAGTTCATGCTGCTGTCGGCCGCCATGGCGGCGCTCTACCACTTTGTGCCGAATACGCCGGTGCAGTGGCGCCACGCCTGGGCCGGCGGGCTGTTCGTGGCCGCGGGCATGGCCCTGGCCAAGAAAGTCCTGGGCCTGTACCTGTCGACCGTGCCCACCTACTCGGTGATCTACGGCACCTTCGCCACCCTGCCCATCCTGCTGATCTGGATCTACACCTGCTGGGTGATCTTTCTGCTGGGGGCGGTGGTGGCCGCCTACCTGCCCAGCCTGTTGGCTGGCAGCAGCCGCAGCCTGCACGAGCCCGGCTGGGAGCTGGAGCTGGCGCTGGAGGCCATCGCCGTGCTGGAGCCGCTGCGCAGCCAGGACCAGCGCGGTCTGCCCGCCATGGCCCTGGCCAAGCGGCTGCGGGTCGACCGCCTGCAGCTGGAGCCGGCGCTGTCCGCCCTGACCAGCATCCGCTGGGTGGGGGCCATGCCGGAATCCGGCACCGCCTACCTGGAAGAGGGCGAGCCGCGCTACGTGCTGCTGGCCGACCCCGACCAGACCTTGCTGGCCCCCTTGCTGCAGCACATGCTGATCCGCCACACCGAGGGCACGGATGCGCTGT
Organism: Comamonas aquatica NBRC 14918; assembly: GCF_000739875.1. GTDB lineage: Bacteria > Pseudomonadota > Gammaproteobacteria > Burkholderiales > Burkholderiaceae_C > Comamonas > Comamonas aquatica. The sequence continues at coordinate 69,183 of NZ_BBJR01000022.1, read as the reverse complement.
GGCGCTCCGCCGGCTGGGAGCACCGCCTGCTGCGCGATGCGCTGCCCAGCAGCCACGTCCCCTGGAAGGACCCCGTGGCCCAGGCTGGCGCCACCAGCCCTGCCGCGGTGCACTGAATAGTGATGAAATCGGGGTGCAGCGCAGATGGGGTATACGCTGATTGCTGCGTTTTCAGGAGTTTTTTCACCGCCCGCCCGCAGACAAAACGAAGCCCCGGTGCATGCGCAACCGGGGCTGTCGGCGACCACCTAGACTTGGTGCGAAGCCGTCTGCCTGTGTTTTCGGCCGGCGGCGCGGCAACTTGAGGCCGATTTCACACGCAGGCTGCGGCCTGTAGGCGCAGGGCGGCCGGCGTCACTGGCCGGACAGCCCGGGGGCGGGGGGATGGCCTAGCATCCACCGGGCCACCGGTGCAGGGCCGGTGGCACCTTCCTGACTGTATTCCGCTCCACCATGCTGTCTGCCGTGATCACGCCCCAGATCTTCCGTGTGCCGACGCCCGAGGGCCAGCTGCATGTCCAGCGCTGGCAACCCCCCGTGATGGCGGGCAAGGCCCCGGTCGTGCTGTTGCATGACTCGCTGGGTTGCGTCGCCCTGTGGCGCGCGTTCCCAGCGCAGTTGGCGGCCGCCATCGGGCGCGCCGTGATCGCCTATGACCGGCTGGGCTTTGGCCAGTCCGATGCGCACCCGGGGCGGCTGGCCCCCGGTTTTGTGCAAGCCGAGGTGGCCGCCAGTTTCACGCCGGTGCACCAGGCGCTGGGGCTGGACGACTTCGTCATCCTGGGCCACAGCGTGGGCGGTGGCATGGCCGTGCAGGTGGCGGCGGCGTATGCCGCGCAGTGCCGGGCCTTGATCACCGAATCGGCGCAAAGCTTTGTCGAGGACCGGACCCTGGCGGGCATCCGTGCCGCCCGCGACCACTTTGCCCAGCCCGGCCAGCTGGAGCGCCTGGCGCGCCACCACGGGGACAAGGCCGCCTGGGTGCTGGCGGCCTGGGTGGAGACCTGGCTGAGCGCGGCCTTCGCCGACTACCGCCTGGACACGGCCTGCCAGCAGGTGCGCTGCCCGGTGCTGGCGATCCATGGCGAGTGCGATGAATTCGGCTCCCTGGTGCATCCCGAGAACCTCTGTGCCTGGACACAAGGCCCTGGCGAAATGGAAATCATCGCCGGCGGTGGCCATGTGCCGCACCGCGAGTTGCCCGATCGCATCAGCAATCGCATCGCCGGTTTTCTGTCAAGAATCGCCTGACTGCGCCTGATCCAGGCGCCCGCGCGCGTAGTCGACCAGATCGGCCGGGTAGTGGGGGCTGGCGCGCAGGGCGCGGTCCTCCCAGCCGTAGAGCACGGCCAGGGCTGCGACCTCCAGCGCCCAGTGGCCCGTGCCCAGCCACGGGCGCCCTTGTTGCGGCTGCTGGGGCGAGCGCTGGAAGAACTCTAGGTACTGGGTGTGCAGATAGGGCAGCAGCGGCTCGGGCAGGGCTTCGGTCACCTGCTCAAAAAACGGCCGCAGCGCGCCATAGGGGCGCGGGTGGTACAGGGTTTCGCTGACCTCCTCTAGCTCCAGGGCTCCGGCGCTCAGGTAGTCGAGCAGCTGGTCGGTATCGGAAGCCAGCACCTGCTCCACGAGGGCGGGCACTGCTTCCTGCGCGTCGAGCAGCGTGGCCAGCGACAGCAGGGGCACGCCGATGGGGTAGTCGGCGCTGCGGCTGCTGATGGGCGCGGCCACGCCATGGTCCTGGCCGGTGGCCTGCCGCAGGCTGGTGCGGGCATGCTCGGCCACGCCGGCCGCATCGCGCCACAGGACGACGATCTCCTGATAGACCGGGCGCAGCACATCGCCGCTCAGGCCCAGATCGATGCCGTGGACCAGCAGCCCGTGCGCCTGCTTGCCGGCCTGCTGCCACTGCCCATAATTTTCCAGTGCGGCCTGGGCTGCAAAGGCCTGCGGTGTCTGGTAACCCGCACTGCCGGCAAAGCGCGTGAGGGCCGACAAAGCCTGTGTCCAGCCGGCTTTTGTGTCGGCCAGATTCAGAGGGCGCCGAGGCGGGGTTGCAGTGGGTGGAATCTGGGCCCAGGCGGCGCAGGCCGCGGCCAGCTGGCCAGAGGGCAGAAAGGCATTGCGCATGGCCGCAAGCATAAGAGCGTATCCACGATCGCCTCACGCCGTGGCAGAGAAATCGCGCAGCCGGCAAAGCAAGGCCGCACACTGCCCCGGACCGGGTGTCTGCCAAGCCACTGTCCCGAAGGGGGAGCGCCATCGGGTAAGTTCTGCACGCGGTCTTGTGCGGATAGCACCAGTGCCCGCGGCGCGCCAGCGCTTCAAACACCTCCCGCGTTTGTGCAACGCGGCGGCGCAGAGATCCTGGGCAGGCGCCCAGGACGCCGGCACCGCAAACAACCGGATCCTGCCAGCGCCGACCTGCCCGTGGCACACGGGGGCGCCATCAGGCACTTGGCCACCCCAGACCGCGCCACCGGTCGGCCTGGCCGGCCGCAAGGCATGGCGCGCAGCCCAGGGCGTGAAGATTCAGGACGCCAGAAAATCGCGCACCGCAAACAGCGTCGCGTCCGGTGACTCCGTCATCTGGTTGTGGCCGTGCGGGATCATCTGCACCGTGACCGCCTTGCCGGCCGCCTGGGCGGCCTGGATCAGACCCTTGGCGGCCTTGGGCGGCGTCATCTGGTCCTGTTTGCCCAGCACGAACAGCACCGGGCAGGTGATGGCCGCCATGGCCGCTTCGCCGCCGGCATAGTTGTCGCAGGCGGTGAAGCCGGCATGCAGCAGGTTGGTGTCGGCATTGCTGGCCAGCACGCGGCGGCCCAGGGCCATGCCGGCGCCAAACACCCAACTGCCCGCGCCATTCGGCGGTGCCAGCGTGGCGCGCGAGAAGGTGTTGACCATCTGGATGGCCTGCTCGGGCGTGTTCAGGGCCGACGCCAGCAGCGCGGGCGAGACCTTCATCGGAAAGGCCGTGCCCACCAGCACCAGGTGGCTGATGCGTTGTTGCAGGCGCGCCGCGGTTTCCATGGCGATCAGGCTGCCCCAGCTGTGGCCGACCAGGGCGGCGTGCTGCAGCTCCGCGGCATCCATCAGCTGCGCGATGCTGTCCGCGGCGGCTTCGACCGACAGCGGGGGCGTGCCGCCGCTCCTGCAGTGGCCGGGCAGGTCGAGGGCCAGCACGTTCCAGCCGTGGTTGGCCAGGTAGCGGCTTTGCAGCGCCCAGACGCTGTGGTCGCACAGCACCCCGTGGATCAGGATGGCCGTGGGCTTGGTGGCATCGAAGGCCTTGCCGCCGGTGTAGGCGTAGAGGGGGGCGTTGTTGACTGTGAAAAACATAGCTGTCTCCGCAATGTGGATAAGCGCCAGAGGCTGTTTTTATGAGAATTTTGGGGCTCAGGTGTCGGCAATCAGCCGCTTGCCCAGGCACACGCTGTGGTCGTGCACATAGCCCAGGCTGGCGTAGAAGGCGAGGACGGCGTCGTTGCCGGCGCGCACCTGCAGGTTGAGCTTGGGGCAGCCGCGCGCGGTCAGCATCTGCTCGGCCAGCTGCACCAGGCGGCGCGCATGGCCCTGGCGCTGCAGCGACGGGTGCACGGCCAGGTAGTTGATCCAGCCGCGGTGCCCTTCGTAGCCGATCATGATCGAGGCCATGACCGCGCTGTCCGCGTCCGTGCCCACCAGGAACATCTCGGGTTGCACCTGCAGCTTGCGGTCGATGTCCTGGTACGGATCGTTCCAGGGCCGCGTCAGGCCGCAGGCCTGCCACAGCTGGACCGTGGCCTCGGTATCGGCGGGCGCGAACGCGCGGATCTGCAGCGCCATCAGGCCGCCTTCTCCGCGGCCTTCAGCGCGCGCTTGAGGTCGTCGATCAGGTCGTCGGCGTCTTCCAGGCCGATCGACAGGCGGATCGTGCCCTGGCCAATGCCAGCCTGGGCCAGTGCCTCGTCGCTCATGCGGAAGTGCGTGGTGCTGGCGGGGTGGATCACCAGCGAGCGGCAGTCGCCCACATTGGCCAGGTGGCTGAAGACCTTCAGCGTTTCGATGAACGTCTTGCCCTGGTTGCGGTTGCCGGCAATGTCAAAGCTAAACACCGAGCCCGCGCCGCGTGGCAGCAGCTGCTGGGCCAGCGCGTGGGACGGGTGGCTCTCCAGCATGGGGTGACCCACGCGGCTGACCAGCGGGTGGCTGGCCAGGAACTGCACCACCTTCTCGGTGTTCTTCATGTGCTTTTCCATGCGCAGCGGCAGCGTCTCGATGCCCTGCAGGATCAGCCAGGCGCTGTGCGGACTCATGCAGGCGCCGAAGTCACGCAGGCCTTCGCGGCGCGCGCGCAGCAGGAAGGCGCCGACGGTGCTTTCCTCGCTGAACACCATGTTGTGGAAGCCGTCGTAGGGCTGGGTCAGCTCAGGGAAGCGCCCCGATTTTTCCCAGTCAAAGCGGCCGCCGTCAACGACGATGCCGCCGATCACCGTGCCGTGGCCCGACAGGAACTTGGTGGCCGAGTGGTAGACGATGTCCGCGCCATGCTCGAAGGGCTTGATCAGCCAGGGCGAGGTCAGGGTGGAGTCGACCAGCAGCGGCACGCCGGCTTCGTGGGCAATCGCGCTGACGGTGGGAATGTCCAGCACATCGAGGCCGGGGTTGCCCACGGTTTCGCCGAAGAACAGCTTGGTGTTGGGGCGCACGGCGGCTTTCCAGCCGTCGATGTCACCGGGCTTCACAAACGTGGTCTCGATACCGAAGCGCGCCAGCGTGTAGTGCAGCAGGTTCTGCGAACCGCCATACAGCGCCGTGCTGGCCACGATGTGGCTGCCCGCGCCCATCAGCGTGGCGATCGACAGGTGCAGCGCCGCCTGGCCGCTGGCCACGGCAATTGCGCCCACACCGCCTTCGAGCGCCGAGACGCGCTGCTCCAGCACCGCATTGGTGGGGTTGGAGATGCGGCTGTAGACATGGCCGGGGCGTTCCAGGTTGAACAGGCTGGCCGCGTGGTCGCTGGATTCGAAGACGAAGGACGTCGTCAGATGGATGGGCACGGCGCGCGCGCCGGTGGCGGGGTCGGGCTGGGCGCCCGCGTGCAGGCTGAGGGTGTCGAAGCCGGGATCGGCGTAACCGGGCATGAAGCGTCTCCAGATCAATCAGGAAAATGCCGAACATGCTGGCACAGATGCGCGCACGGAGCAGCCAATTGGGCGACCGGGCGACCTGCGGAAAACCCTGAGACCCCACCCCGCACGCAGGGGCGCGGCGTGGTTGAAAAACCATAGCTGCTGGCGCGCCAGTTGGCGGTGTTTGCTGTGCTTGGGGGGTCATTCCAGAGCGTGGGTAAGCGTGGGTAGCTATTTTTTGTGTAGCGTGGATGTCCGCCGTGTGGCAGATCCGGCCCGCGCTGCCCTGGATGTGGGCTATATTGCGCCACAGGCGCCGCCGCAGGCTGCGGCAGCCATTCCTGGAGAGACAAGACATGAAAGTGAGCGACATCCTGCGCCTCAAAGGCAGCACCCTGTATGTGGCACAGGCCGACGATGCCCTGGCCGATGCGGTGGCGGTGATGGCGGAAAAAGACATTGGCTCGCTGGTGGTCATGGAGCACGGCGACGTGGTCGGCATGCTGACCTTCCGCGAGGTGATCCAGGCCACGGTCAAGAACGGCGGCAGCCTGGGCACGACGCGCGTGCGTTCGGCCATGGACGATGCCCCGCTGACCTGCACCATGGAGACCGAATTGGACGAAGTGCGCCGCATGATCTTGGACCGCCACGCGCGCTACATGCCGGTGATGGACAAGCGCATGTTGATGGGCGTGGTCAGCCTGTACGACGTGGCCAAGGCCGTGGTGGACAGCCAGAACTTCGAGAACAAGCTGCTCAAGGCCTACATCCGCGACTGGCCGCAGCAAGAGCCCAGCGATTCGCAGGACCAGGGCCGCTGAGCCCTGGCGTGTCCGCGCTGGGCGCGGTGCGGCATCCCCGAAAAAAAAGCTTCCCCACGGGAAGCTTTTTTCATGCCCGCCGCACGATCCGCAGGCCTCAGTCGTTGGGGTGGGACAGCGGTGCAGCAGCGTGTCGCTCGGCATGCTGCTGCACCCAGGGGCCGATGTCGGTGGCCGGCATCGGCTTGGCGAAGCGGTAGCCCTGCAGCACGGGGCAGCCGTGGCGCGCCAGCCAGTCGGCCTGCTCCTGCGTTTCCACGCCCTCGGCGACCACGGTCATGCCCAGGCTGGTGGCGATGTTGAGCACTGAGCGTGTCAGGGCGCTGGCGGCACTGCTGACGGTCACATCCTGCACAAAGCTCTTGTCGAGCTTGAGCTCGGAAATCGGCAGGCGGTGCAGATAGCTCAGGCTCGAGTAGCCTGTGCCGAAGTCGTCCATGGACAGGCGCATGCCCATGGCGTGCAGCGTCTGCAGGTTGTTGAGCGTGGCGGGGCTGCTGTCCAGCATCACGCTTTCGGTGATCTCCAGCATCAGGTCCTGGCCGTTCAGGCCATGGCGCAGCAGGGTCTGCTGCACTTGCATGGCGAAGTCGGGCAGGTGGAAGTTGTTGGTGGACAGGTTGATCGACACGTGCGGCATGGGCACGCCCTGGGCGCGCCAGGTGGCCAGTTGGGTGCAGGCCGCGTCAATCAGCCAACTGGTCAGGGTGTGGATCAGGCCCGAATCCTCGGCCACGGCGATGAAACGCGGCGGCGGCACCCAGCCCCATTCAGGGTGCTGCCAGCGGGCCAGCGCTTCTACGCCGTACAGCCGTTGCGCCCCACTGCTGCAGATCTGGGGCTGGTAGTGCAGCTGCAGGCCGCCGGCGGCCAGGGTGGTGCGCAGCTCGCGCTCCATGTCGGCGCGCTCCTGGCTGATCTTGCCCATCTCGGGGCGGTAGCGCTCCCAGCGCTGGCTGCCCTGGCCCTTGGCGGCATACATGGCCTGATCGGCGTGGCGCAGCAGGGTTTCGATGTCGGTGCCGTCCTCGGGGTAGGTACACACGCCGACGCAGGCGTTGGGCGTGGTCATCACGCCGTTGATGCTGAAGGGCTCGGCAATCGCATCCAGCATGCGCTGCGCCAGAAAGCGCATTTGGTCGGGGGCGCAGTGCGGCATCAGGACCGCGAATTCGTCGCTGGACAGGCGCCCGACCACGTCTTCGGGGCGCGTGCAACCGCCCAGGCGGTCGGCAATTTCGCGCAGCAAGGCATCGCCGGCGGCGTGGCCCAGGCTGTCGTTCCACAGCTTGAAGCGGTCCAGGTCCAGGAAGAACAGCAGGCCCTGGTGGCCACGCATGGCGTGCAGGGCCTGCTCCGCACACTCGTTGAACATGGTGCGGTTGGGCAGGCGCGTGAGCGTGTCGTAATATGCCAGTTGCCGGATGCGGTGCTTGCTGGCGTCGCGCTCCATGGCAACGGCGCACAGGTGCAGGCAGGCCAGCACCAGCTGGCGGTGCAGCTCGTTCGGGCTGCGCGGGGTGTCGAAGTAGAAGTCCAGCGTGCCGACGACCCGGCCTTCGTGGTTCTTGATTGGGTTCGACCAGCAGGCCTGCAGGCCTGCGCTGGTGAACAGGGTGGCGACGGCGCCCCAGTGCGCATCCTCGGCAATGTCGGGGGTCATCACTTCATGGCCGAGGTAGGCGGCCGAGGCGCTGGCACCGTGGTCGGGGCCGGAGCGCACGCACTTCATGAGCTCCAGCACCTGGGGCGCGATGCTGGGTGCAGCCAGCGGGTTCAGCAGGCCGCTGGCGTCCACGTCCATGACGCAGACCTTCAACCGGGGAATCATCTGCTCCAGCGTGCCGCACATGTCGTGCAGCAGGTTGGCCAGGGGCTTTTCCATGACCACGTCTTCCAGCATCTGGCGCTGCAGAGCTTCGAAGCGTTTGGTGAAGCCGATGTCGGTCAGCACGATGACCTCGGCCGTGGTGCCGACCTTGGGGAAGGGCTGGCGGTTGAGGGTGTTGACCGTGGCCGCGACCCACAGGGGGCTGCCGTCTTTGCAGCGCAGCAGCAGCTCGCCCGTGTAGGCGCCGTGCTGCTCCAGCTCGTCGCGGATGTGGGGCGCCAGCTCCGTGTCCTGTCCCAGCAGCTTTTCCAGCGGCCATGCATCTTGCATGTCTTGCAGGCTGTAACCCAGCAAACGCGTAAAACCTTCGTTGACATGGGCCACGCGCAACTGCTTGTCGGTGACGAGCCAGGCACTGTTGCTGCTGTGTAGCGCTTGTAACCAGTCCGCAGTGGGGGTGGCTGGTGTCAAGATGGTCATCAAGCGGCTTCCTTGAAAAATTTCTCAAATAGTAACAAGCTGTGGAAGCCACGCCAAGGCGTGACGGGTTGCGCATGCATAATTCAGCGCACTATGAGCGGCAATACCTTCGGAACTCTTTTCACCGTCACCAATTTTGGCGAGTCGCATGGCCCAGCGATCGGCTGCGTTATCGATGGCTGCCCCCCAGGGCTGCCCTTGACCGCGCAGGACATCCAGGCGGACCTGGACCGCCGCCGTCCCGGCACCAGCCGCCATGTGACGCAGCGCCAGGAACCCGACCAGGTGGAAATCCTCTCGGGCGTCTATGAGGGCGTGACGACAGGCACTCCGATTGGCTTGCTGATCCGCAACACCGACCAGCGAAGCAAGGACTACGCCAACATTGCGCAGAGTTTTCGCCCCGGGCATGCGGACTATGCCTACTGGTACAAGTACGGCGTGCGCGATCCGCGCGGAGGCGGACGCTCGTCGGCCCGCCTGACGGCCCCCACCGTGGCGGCCGGCGCGGTGGCCAAGAAATGGCTGAAGCAGAAGTTCGGCACCGAATTCCGTGCCTGCATGACCCAGATCGGGGAGCTGCCCATCGGCTTCGAAAGCTGGGAGCATGTGCCGCACAACCCCTTCTTTGCGCCCGTGGCCGATGTGCAGGCGTTCGAGGACTACATGGATGCGCTGCGCAAGTCCGGCGACAGCTGCGGCGCCCGCATCCGCGTGCAGGCCACGGGCATGCCCGTGGGCCTGGGCCAGCCGCTGTACGACCGGCTGGATGCCGACATCGCCTACGCCATGATGGGGCTGAATGCCGTCAAGGCGGTGGAGATCGGTGCCGGCTTCGGCAGCGTCGCCCAGCGCGGCACCACGCACGGTGATTCGCTCAGCCCCGAGGGTTTTCGCAGCAACCACGCCGGCGGCATCGTCGGCGGCATCAGCACCGGCCAGGACCTGGAGGTGAGCATCGGCATCAAGCCGACCAGCTCCATCCTGTCGCCGCGCGAGTCGATCGACGTGCATGGCCACAGCACGGAAGTCAGCACCAAGGGCCGGCACGACCCCTGCGTGGGCATCCGCGCCGCACCGATTGCCGAGGCGCTGCTGGCGCTGGTGGTCATGGACCATGCGCTGCGCCACCGCGCGCAATGCGGCGATGTGCAGTGGACGGTGCCGCCGATTCCTGCGGCAGCGCCCTGAGAGCTGCGAAAAAGATAGCTGTTAGCGCTGAGTAAATCAGTGGTTCAAGGTCTTAATGGTCTGAAATGCTGAATCCTGGCGCGCCAGCAGCTCTCTTTTTCGATCCGCTGAAGATAAAAAAGGCCGCATGCAGCGGCCTTTTTTCATGGGGAGGCATGGGCTTCAGGTGCGCACTTCGTCCACCAGCAGCTTGAAGTCGTCAATGTCCTCGAAGCTGCGGTAGACGCTGGCAAAGCGGATGTAGGCCACCTTGTCCAGCTTGCGCAGCTCGTGCATCACCAGCTCGCCGATGCGGCTGGAGGGCACTTCGCGCACGCCGGCGGTCAGCAACTGCTCTTCCACGTGCTCGATGGCCGCATCCACCTGGGCGGAGGCCACGGGCCGCTTGCGCAAGGCCAGGGCAAACGAGGCCTGCAGCTTGTCGCGGTTGTAGTCGATGCGCCGGCCGTCCTTCTTCACCACGGTGGGAAAGCTCACGTCGGGGCGTTCGTAGGTGGTGAAGCGCTTGCCGCAGCTCAGGCACTGGCGGCGGCGGCGGATGAAGGCCCCTTCCTCGGCCACACGTGTTTCCACCACGGCGGAATCAGGGTGGCTGCAGAACGGGCACTTCATGCGGTCACCGGATTACTGGTAGACGGGGAAGCGGGCAGTCAGCTTAGCCACTTCGGCACGCACGCGCGCCAGATTGGCCTCGTCGTTGGGGTTGTCCAGCACGTCGGCCACCAGGTTGGCGGTGATGCGGGCTTCCTCTTCCTTGAAACCACGGGTCGTCATGGCGGGGGTACCGACGCGGATACCGCTGGTCACCATGGGCTTTTCGGGGTCGTTGGGGATGGAGTTCTTGTTGATGGTGATGTGGGCGGCACCCAGGGCAGCTTCCGCAGCCTTGCCGGTGATGCCCTTGGCACGCAGGTCCACCAGCATGACGTGGCTCTCGGTGCGGCCGGAGACGATGCGCAGACCGCGGGCGGTCAGGGTCTCGGCCACGACCTGGGCGTTCTTCACGACTTGCGCTTGGTAGGCCTTGAACTCGGGGGTCAGGGCTTCCTTGAAGGCCACGGCCTTGCCGGCGATCACGTGCATCAGCGGGCCACCTTGCAGGCCGGGGAAGATGGCGCTGTTCAGCGCCTTCTCGTGTTCGGCCTTCATCAGGATCACGCCACCGCGGGGGCCGCGCAGGCTCTTGTGGGTGGTGGTGGTGACCACGTCGGCGTGGGGCACGGGGTTGGGGTACACGCCGGCGGCAATCAGGCCGGCGTAGTGGGCCATGTCCACCCACAGGATGGCGCCGACTTCCTTGGCGATCTTGGCGAAACGCTCAAAGTCGATGCGCAGGGCGTAGGCCGAGGCGCCAGCGACGATGATGCGGGGCTTGTGTTCACGCGCCAGCGCTTCCATCTTGTCGTAGTCGATAGCTTCTTCGGCGTTCAGGCCGTAGGACACCACGTTGAACCACTTGCCGGACATGTTCAGGGGCATGCCGTGGGTCAGGTGGCCGCCTTCGGCCAGGCTCATGCCCATGATGGTGTCACCGGGCTTGGCAAAAGCCATCAGCACGGCCTGGTTGGCCTGCGAGCCGGAGTTGGGCTGCACGTTGGCGGCTTCCGCGCCGAAGAGTTGCTTGATGCGGTCGATGGCCAGCTGTTCCACCACGTCCACGTTTTCGCAGCCGCCGTAGTAGCGCTTGCCGGGGTAGCCTTCGGCGTACTTGTTGGTCAGCTGGGAGCCCTGGGCTTCCATCACGGCGGGCGAGCAGTAGTTCTCGCTGGCGATCAGCTCGATGTGCTCTTCCTGGCGGTGGTTTTCAGCCTGGATGGCCGCAAAAACTTCGGGGTCGACGATCTCGACGGTATTGGTGCGTTGGAACATGGTTTGGCAGTCCTGTGAACTTGTATTCCCTTGAAAAGGGCTGCCCAGGCGAACGGCTAAGACGCCCGATCAGTCTGGGCGGTACGCTCCCCGGTGGTTGGCACAGGGTCGGCAAGCCGCCCTGTACAGCGATTCCACGTCAGTGCGGAGCCCGGAAGGCGGGCGCGCACCTATCGCCAGTTGCGTACCCTGCAAGTGTAGCCCAGGCCACCGGGCCCGGAAAACAACACAGCGCAAGCACCGCGTCGGCGCTGGGCCATTGCGGGTGCTTGCGCTGCGGGCGCGATCCAGGCGGGGATTACAGGTTGGAGCTGCGCGCCAGGGTGCCGTCGTCGTGCACGTTGCTGGCGGCCACGGCCTCCGTGGCCTGGGCGGCTTCCGGGGTGATCAGACGCTTGGCCACCAGGGCCGGGCGTGTGGACGTGGTGGGTGTCGATGTGCCCGCGACTTGGCGCAGGCGGCGGTGCTCGGCCATCACCTTGGAGGCGTAGCCACCGTCGGAGTTCAGGTTGGCGGCGCCGACGTAGTACTTCAGCGCCCCTTCCACGGAGCCGGTGATGCGGATGTAGTCCTTGAGGATGGCCACGCCCACGCGCAGATTGCTCAGCGGGTCAAATGCCGCATGGTTGCCACCGAAGTTCTCGTACTTGTCGGTGTGGACCTTGGTCATCACCTGCATCAGGCCTTGCGCGCCGACCGAGCTCTGCGCAAACGGGTTGAAGCTGGACTCCACCGCCATGATCGCCAGGATCAGGGTCGGGTCGATCCGTTGCTGCGTGCCCAGCTCGAAAGCCTCGGCCACGATGGCGGCAATCGGCTCGGCCGCGACCTTGTACTTCTTGCTGATCCAGTAGGCGACCGCGGCCTGCTCCTTGGGCAGCTCTTTGGGGTTGGCCGCTGTGGTGCGCTCGATGGCTTCCGGTTCGGGCGTGTAGCCGACCACGGCCACATGGCGCTCTTGCAGCCAGTCGCGCAGCTGGGCTTCACCCTGGGTGCGCAACTCGGGCTTGGCCACGAAGGCCACCACGGCAAAAGCAACCGCCAGGCCGATCAAGGCGAAGCTGTTGTGAATGATTTCTAAAAAGCCTTCGGTGACATCCGACGCAAAGGTGCGTACGGCGCCCACCCAGTTTCCCGGCTTGGACATGGCGTTTCCTTTCTGGAGGCTGGGGTGGAGTGCCCGTAGGGGCGTTCCTGCGCGCCAGCCTGAGATCCGATAGCTACTGTTTCATGCGCTTACTCAGCGCCTCGAGGGCATGAACATCCCCAGGCGGGGATTGAAGTAACAACGATTGACAATCTTGCGATTTGAAGAGGGCGGATTCTAAATTTGCTCCAAATTACCAGTCAATACTTTAAAAGTAGTTTTTTATTACTTTTGGATCTTATTTGGCGATGTGGAATGCGGGCTACAAGCCGTAACTGCCTGTAAAAGCTGGGTTTGCGGCGTTTGTCAATGCCTTGGGCGCTATCAAACTGGGGGTGTGCTTATTTGATTTTTAAATTCATCAATCTGTTTGATAGTTGAAATATTTGAGAATGGCGCTGGATATGACAATTGATGACGTATCCCTGCTTGGATCAGTGTTAATTTTTTGGCGGGCTTCACCGGGGCGCCGGCGCGCGCGTTAAGGTTCTAGCAGGGCATCACCTATGTACGGAGCAGGTTTAACAATGACAAATACACAAGCACGGCCGGGGATGGGGATGGGGCGCAAGCTGGCGGTGGCCGCGGGCGCCGTGGTCTTGGTTTGGGGCGGGCTCTGGCTGGCCTTGCCCGGTGTGATCGCACGGCAGGTGCAGGACAAGGCCACTGAAGCCTTGGGGCGCACCGTGACCGTGCGCAGCGTCGAGGTGTCGCCCTGGTCGCTGGCCGTGGCGGTGCGGGGGCTGGAAGTGGCTGGCTTGCCGGGTCAGGCGCCCGCACTTTCTATAGAGCGTCTCTATATCAATGCCTCCGCCACCAGCCTGTTGCGCTGGGCGCCGGTGCTGGATGCGCTGGAGCTGGACCAGCCCGTCGTGCGCGTGCGCCAGGATGCCCCCGGCCACTGGGACTTTGCGGATGTGCTGGAAAAGCTGCAGCAGAACCCGGAGCCCAAGGACCCCGAGGCGGGGCTGGTGCGCCTGGCGCTCTACAACATCCAGATCCGAGACGGTCGCGTGGAGCTGGATGACCAGGTCGCTGGGGTGCAGCACAAGATTGAAGCGCTGCAGATGCAACTGCCCTTCATCAGCACGCTGCCTTCGCAGCGTGAGGTGAAGGTACAGCCCCAGTTGTCCATGCGGCTGAATGGCAGCGAGCTGGCCACCCAGGCGGTGGCTACGCCCTTTGATGAGGCGCATCGCGCGCAGGCCAAGCTGCAGATTCAGCAGTTTGATCTGGCGCCGTATGCGCCTTATCTGCCGGCCAGCGTGCCGGTCCAGCTGCAGCAGGGGCAGCTGGATGCCGAGCTGCTGGTGGCCTTCGAACAGGTCGAGCAACCGACGGTGCAACTACAAGGCAGCACGCTGCAGGTGTCCAACCTGCAACTGCAAGACCGTGCGGGCCAGCCATTGGCGGGGTGGTCGCAGCTCAAGGTCGAGCTGGGCGATACGCGCCCCTTGCAGCAGCAGGTGCGTGTGGCGGCGGTCAGCCTGCAGCAGCCTTTCGGGCATGTGCATCGCCGGGCGAATGGGGGATTCTTGCCCGCACCCGCACCCGCACCCGCACCCGCACCCGCACCCGCACCCGCACCCGCACCAGCGGTGGTGCCGGCTGTGGCTGCGACGGATGCTGCACAAAGCATAGCTGCCAGCGCTGAGTGGAAGCTGCTCATCGACCGATTGGATGTGGAAGGCGGTTGGGCCAGTTGGCGCGATGAGATGGGGCAGGTCGGGGCCGCCTTGCGCGTCGACCAGTTGCAGCTGCAAGCCCGGAATCTGGCATGGCCCATGGGGAGCGACGCCCAGTGGACACTGGCGGCGCAGCTGCAGGGGGAAGACCGCGCTGCGCGCGGCAGCCTGCGCAGTACCGGCAGGGGGGGTATCGACCGGGGGCAGGCCTCGGTGGTGGTGGACAAGTTCGATGCCCAGGCGGTCCAGGCCTATGCCCGGCAATGGATCAAGCTGCCGGTGGGCGGCCTGGCCTCGCTGACGGCCGACGTGACTTGGCAGTCTGGCCAGGTCCAGGCCACGGTGCCGACACTGGCCGTGGAGTCGGTGGCACTGGGGCGTGCGGCCGCGCCGGAAGTGGCGTGGACTGGCTTGCAACTGCGCAACCTGCAACTGGATACGGCCCGGCAGCAAGTCCTGGTGGAGCACGTCGGGCTGGAGGCGCCACGGGCCCGGGTGCAACGCAATGCCCAGGGCCGCTGGATGTATGAGCAATGGCTGCAGCCCGTGGCCGGGGCGCCGGCCAAGGGGCGCGAGACGGTCACATCCCCGGCCGGCAAGCCCTGGCAGGTGCTGGTGCAAGACATGGAGCTGGCTGCCGGGCAGGTGGAGCTGACGGATGCCTCGCTGGGCGACATGCCGCTGGCGATCCGCTTGTCGGACGTGCAGCTGCGCATGCAGAACCTGGACAGCGTCAAGGGCACGGCCCAGGCCAAGCTGTCGGCGCGCATGGCCGAGCGCACGGGGCGCGGTGGCTGGGGCAAGCCGGGATCCTTGTCCTACGACGGCGATGTGCAGCTGGACCCGTTGATGACCAAGGGCCGGGTCCAGGTCAACGCCTTGCCCTTGCAGGCGTTCGAGCCGTACATGGCGCCGCATCTGAATGTCCGCCTGGTGCGTGCCCTGGCCAGTTTTGATGGCACGGTGCAGTTCGCCCAGCGCTCCAAGGGGCCGCAGCTGCAGCTCCAGGGTCAGGGGCGGGTGACGGATGTGCACGTCCAAAGCCTGCTGGGGGATGCGCAAGCGGCCCACGCCGTCCAGGGGCCGCATGCGGCGGCCGCCCTGGCCGCCGAAGACCTGCTGCGCTGGAAGCAACTGCGCCTGCAGGGGCTGCGTGTGAACCTGCAGCCGGCGCAACCACCGCACATCCAGGTGCACAGCACCGAGTTGCAGGATTTCTTTGCACGGGTGGTGGTGTTGCCGGAAGGGCGGCTGAATTTGCAGAATCTGGTGAAGACGGCGCAGTCCGAGGGCGTCGCCGCCGCTGATGCGGTTGCTCCAGCCCCTGCGGAGCAGGCCCCAGCCGCCAGTGCCGCGCCCGCAGCGCCGTCGGCGCGCATCGACATGGGGCCGATCACCTTGCAGGGTGGGGTGATCAAGTTTTCGGACTTTTTCATCCGCCCGAACTACACGGCCGACTTGACCGCCCTGCAAGGCAGTTTGGAGGCCTTTTCCTCGCAACCAGTCGCCCAGGGCGAGGCGCCTGCCCTGGCCAAGCTGACTTTGGACGGGATTGCACAAGGCACGGCGCAGTTGCACATCGATGGACTGATCAACCCCCTGGCCCAGCCCTTGAGCATGGATGTGCGTGCCCAGGTACAGGGGCTGGATCTGTCGCCACTCACGCCTTACGCTATTAAATATGTGGGGCACGGGATCGAGAAGGGCAAGTTCAGCATGGATGTGCGCTACCAGGTGCAGCCCGACGGGCAGCTCACGGCGTCCAACCAGCTGGTGCTGAACCAGCTCACCTTCACGGATCCGGTTGAGGGGGCGCCAACGTCCTTGCCCGTGCGTCTCGCGGTGGCGCTGCTGGCTGACAGCCACGGCGTGATTGACTTGAACCTGCCGATCAGTGGCTCGCTCAACGACCCGCAGTTCCGCATCGCACCCGTGGTGTTCAAGATCATCGGCAACATCATTCGCAAGGCTGTGACGGCACCGTTCAGCTTGCTGACGGGGGCGTTTGCGTCCGAGGATGACAAGAGTGACATCGCGTTCGAGCCGGGGCGCGCCAGCCTCAATGCCCAGGCACAGAGCAATTTGCAGCAATTGGCCAAGGCCATGAACAGCAAGCCGCAGCTCAAGCTTACCCTGGTTGGCCAGGCCAATGGCGCCACGGAAGCGGAGGGCTGGAAGCGTGCCCAGCTGGAGCAGTTGATGAATGGCCCCAAAGCCGAATCCGATGACGAGGCGCCACCCGAGCGCAGCGACAAGCAGAAGCTGGCGGCCCTCAAGCAGGCCTATCGCAACACGGTCAAGGACCGTCCACGCAACATGCTGGGCTTGCCCAAGGACTTGCCCGCCGAGGAGATGCAGGCCCTGATCCTGCGGGACATGGTGATTCCCGCCACCGCCTGGCCGGATCTGGCCGCCGCGCGCGCCCAGAACGTGCGCGATTACTTGTTGACCCAGGGGGTGGATCCTGGCCGCGTGTTTCTGGGCAACGCGGAAACCAAGGCTGCCAACCCGGCGACCCCTTCGGTGTTATTGAACATTTCTGTCCAGTGATACTTTGGGTCTTTGCAATTAGCGGCGAAAATACACGCTAACCAGCGCGCAAGCTGGGAGTGCAGCTTGCGCGCAAGACAAAGCCCTTCATACCTTTGGGATGAAGGGCTGTTTTCCTATTTCATGATTCCTAATTTATCCGCAGCCACATGTCTGACGCACCTGAAATGAATCCCTCCCCAGCCAAGCAAGCAGAGGCTCATCCGCTCGATGCATTGACCGGCGGTGCGTTTTCTGCCGCGACCTCGGGTGATCGCGCTGCGCGCATCCGCGAATGGCTGGGCACGCAGCCGTCTGAGGAGCAACTGCAAGAAGTCTTCAAGGAACTGAGTGTGCGAGACAAGAGCGTGGCACGCCTGGTGCGCGAGCGCATCGACGACATCCGCCGTGCCAAGAGCCAGGAAGTGATTGCCGTGGAATGGGCGCAAAAGGCCCAGGACTTGCTGGCCGCGGCGCCGTTGAATGTGGCGGAGGCGGTGGCCTGGCAGCGGGAAGCGGCCAAGGCTGGAGCCCCCTTGTCGCGCGAGCCCTTGGCCGGCTTGAAGCAGCAATTGGCCGAGCGGGTCAAGACCATCGAAGACCTGCAGCACCGTGTGCAGGTGCAGCGTGAGGCTGCGGTGCTGCTGGCGCAGCGCATCGAGGTGTTGTCCACCAAGTCGTGGCACGACGCGGCGGCCGCCCAGGAAGGGCTGCGTGCGGATGTGGCCAACTGGCAGGCCCAGGCGTCCGAGCTGACAGGCGACGCCAGCTGGCCCAGCGTGAATGACCGTTTCCCGCCACAACTGCAAAACTCGCAAGCCCAGCTGCTGGTGGTATGGGAAGCTTTCGAGTCGGCGCTCACCCTGACGCAGGCTGCGGCAGCCGATGAGCAGGCACCTTTGCCGCCTGTGCCCATGTGGGCCGATGAAATCCGCGTGGCCCGAGGCCTGCCTTCCGAGCTGGTCGCGGCCGCACCCGTGAAGGCCGTGGCCAGCAAGCCTGCCAAGCTTGATGCCATGCACAAGCAGCAGGCGGCCGTGCAGGCGGTGCAGCCAGCGTTGCAGGCGCTGGCGGTGGCACAGGACAAGGCGGCGGCGATTGCCGAGGTGCGGGCCTTGCTCAAGCAGCAAGGGCGCTGGCTGGATGCAGCCACGGCACAGCAAGTGCACGAGCAGCTGCTGGCTGCGGGCGACACGCAAGGCTGGCAGCCTCAGCAGGTTGACCGCGTGCGTGAAGAACTGGTGGCCAAGGCGGAAGGCTTGCTGGCCCGTCCTGAAGGTCAGGCCCTGGGCGGACGCAAGCTTCAGGAGGCCTTGCGCCAGTTGCGCGAGCAGTGGAAGCAGGCCGACCAAGGCGCTACGCCCAACCATGCGCTGTGGAAAAAGTTTGACGATGCGTGCAACAGTGCCTACAAGCAGGTGGAAGCCTGGTTGGAGCGTGTGCGCGCGGAAGCCGGACAACACAAGGCCGCGCGCCTAGCGCTGATCGATGAAGTCAAGGCGTGGGCGGCGGCACACGCCCAGACCCAGGACTGGAAGCAGGCCACCCGCGCTTTGCGCCAGTTTGCAGAACGCTGGCGCGATGGTGGTCACGTGGGTGAAAAGCAGTTTGCCGAGTTGCAGACAGCTTGGAAGCAGGCCATGGCCCAGGCTGAAGCGCCGCTGCATGCCGCGCAAAAGGCCAGCATCGATCGCCGCCATGCCATGATTGCCGAGGCACAGGTACTGGCCGATGCACCCAGCCTGCGCATCGACGCCGTCAAGGCGTTGCAGCAGCGCTGGCAGGCCGAGGCGCAGGCCGTGCCTCTGGATCGCAAGCATGAGCAAAAGTTGTGGGACACCTTCCGCAAGCCCCTGGATGAGGCTTTCGACCGCAAGGGTGCTGAGCGCAGCCGTGCGCCTTCTCTGGAGCATCTGCCTCCCCACGATCGTGCGGTGTTGGAAGCTGCCAAAGCCTTGCAGGCAGCGAATGCCTCTGGCGACGCCTCGCAGATCCGGGGTGCCATGGCGGCTTTGGAAGCGGCGTTGCATGCACAGCCATCTGCAGAGACTGACGTTGCGGTGACTGAGGCAGCCTCCCATACAGATGCATCGCCGTCGGCGGTGGTTAAACAAGATCGCCCCGTGGTGGCGGTGCGCGGTGATGACCGTCCGGGCGCGAAGAAAGAAGCCGTTGCGCCGGTGCGCGACCTGCGTGCTTCGGCGCGCAAGGATGCGCGTCCGCAGCGGGCAGAGCGTGGTCCGCGCCTGGGAGATGCGGCTTTTCGTGCCCAGCGTGAAGCACTGGAGGGGGCGCAATTCGCCTTGCGCAAACTGGCCGCGCAAGCCCATGGCGAAGCCGTGTCCCATCTGGTGGATGCCTGGGTGCACCGTGATGCCGAGCGCTTGCCGTCAGCCCAGGAGTTGGGTGGCAAGGTGACAGCGCAGGTGCGCAATGCCTGGGTGCAGGCTGTGGCCGCGCCTGCGACAGGGGATGCGGGCGAAGCCTTGCTGCGCCTGGAGATCGCGGCCGATGTGCCAACGCCTGCCGAGTACTTGTCTGCCCGCCGCATGCTGCAACTGCAACTGCTCACACGCCGCAATGCAGCCACGCCCGACCAAACATGGTCGCAGGACGTGGCCACGGTGCTGGCTGCTGCCCACTCGGATGCTGCGGCACGCCGTTTGCACAACGTGCTCAAGCCGCTGATGCGCAAGTGATGGTGTAATAGTGTGAAGGGGTGGACATGCGTCACCCCAGTCGATGCAAAAAAGCCGCTGGATTCAGCGGCTTTTTTTATGGCGAAGAGTCGTAGGAGCAAACAAAAAAGCCATAGCTATAAGGCGATGGCTGGTTGTGTCTGGTGCCCAGGAGAGGACTCGAACCTCCACGGAGTTACCCGCTAGTACCTGAAACTAGTGCGTCTACCAATTCCGCCTCCTGGGCAAAATCAACTGCTTGCTTGTAGGTGTGGTAGCACCCGACAGTGTGATTTTGTTGGCATTGACAATGCCGCAAATTTTTTGGTGCCCAGGAGAGGACTCGAACCTCCACGGAGTTACCCGCTAGTACCTGAAACTAGTGCGTCTACCAATTCCGCCACCTGGGCAAAAGACAGTTGTTTTTAATGAAGTGAGGTAGCACTCAACAATCTGCTTTTGTTGATGTATGCCGAACAGACATGCATCGCAAATTTTGGTGCCCAGGAGAGGACTCGAACCTCCACGGAGTTACCCGCTAGTACCTGAAACTAGTGCGTCTACCAATTCCGCCACCTGGGCTGATTTCTATTGTCAACTTTTAAGGGTTAACGCTAGATTTCAATTTTTCTGAATTTCAAATTCTACTTCCAAACAAAACGTTCACTTGGTAGTTTGTGAACTTTTTGTTTTCCGACGCTGCATGCAGTTGTCGTTAAACTTGGTGCCCAGGAGAGGACTCGAACCTCCACGGAGTTACCCGCTAGTACCTGAAACTAGTGCGTCTACCAATTCCGCCACCTGGGCTTTCAGGAAAGATTTAGATTGTATAGCAAAAAAATGGACCAACGCACCAATTCACGCAATTCGCTCAAAGAGATTGAAGGCACGGTGCAGGGGCATCGCGATGGGCACGGTTTCATCATCCGTGACGACGGTGAGGCGGACATCTTCATTCCCGCCAATGAGATGCGGGCGGTGCTGCACAAGGACCATGTGCGTGTGACCATCGTGCGCCAGGATCGGCGCGGCCGCCCCGAGGGGCATATCGTTGAAATCATCGACCGTCCCACCAAGACCTTGATCGGTCGCCTGTTGCAGGAAAGCGGCGTGTGGCTGGTGGCCCCGGAAGACAAGCGCTATGGGCAGGATGTGCTGGTGCCGCAGGGGGCCACCAGCCAGGCCAAGACGGGCCAGGTGGTGGTGGTGGAGTTGACGGAGGCGCCGGCGCTGTTTGGTCAGCCCGTGGGGCGCATCGTGGAGGTGCTGGGCGAGGTCGACGACCCCGGCATGGAAATCGAGATCGCGGTGCGCAAATATGGCGTACCGCATGTGTTTTCGGAGGCTTGTCTGGCAGCGGCGAAGGCGCTGCCGGAAAAAGTCATGGCCAAGGACCGCAAGGGCCGTGTGGACCTGCGCGATGTGCCGCTGTGCACCATCGATGGCGAGGATGCCCGCGACTTCGACGATGCCGTGTATTGCGAGCCGGCCAAGGTCGGGCGTGCCAAGGGGTGGCGCCTGCTGGTGGCGATTGCCGATGTGAGCCACTATGTGCAAAACGGCAATGCCATCGACATCGATGCCTACGACCGCGCCACCAGTGTCTATTTCCCGCGCCGCGTGATTCCGATGTTGCCCGAGAAGCTGTCCAACGGCCTGTGCTCGCTGAACCCCGATGTGGATCGACTGTGCATGGTCTGCGACATGCTGGTCACGGCGAAGGGTGAGGTGCATGCCTACCAGTTCTACCCCGGGGTCATGCACAGCCATGCCCGCTTCACCTACACCGAGGTGGCGGCCATCCTGTCGAACACCCGTGGACCCGAGGCAACGCAGCGCAAGGCGCGCGTGCCGGACCTGTTGAACCTGCACGGCGTCTTCCGCGCCTTGCTGGAGGCGCGCAATACGCGTGGTGCGGTCGACTTCGACACGGTGGAGACGCAGATCGTGTGCGATGAGAACGGTCGCATCGAAAAGATCGTGCCCCGAACGCGCAACGATGCGCACCGCCTGATCGAGGAGTGCATGCTGGCGGCCAACGTTTGTGCGGCCGACTTCATTGAACAGAATGGGCGCACGGCCTTGTTCCGCGTGCACGACAAGCCGTCGGCCGAGAAGATTGACTTGCTGCGTGGCTATTTGAGGGCGGTGGGCGTGAATCTGTCGGTGTCGGATACGCCCAGCCCAGCGGAATTCCAGGCGATTGCCGATGCCACCAAGGACCGGCCCGATGCCCAGCAGATCCACACCATGCTGCTGCGCACCATGATGCAGGCCATGTACATGCCGGACAACGGTGGGCACTTTGGCCTGGCGTTCAGTGCCTACACCCACTTCACCAGCCCCATCCGCCGCTATCCGGACCTGCTGGTGCACCGCGTCATCAAGTCCATCCTGAACGATGCCAAGTACAAGCTGCCCAAGCTGCCCGAGCCCGGCGAGGCCCAGGCCAAGCTGGCCAAGCGCCTGGCCAGCCGGGTGGGGGAGCCGCAGATCCAGCCGCGCAGCCGTGCCGTGATGGCTGAGTTGCAGGCCTGGGAAGCTGCAGGCCTGCATTGCAGCGCCAACGAACGCCGTGCCGACGAAGCCAGCCGCGACGTGGAAGCCTGGCTGAAGTGCAAGTACATGCGCGATTACCTGGGTGAGGAATTCGCGGGCACGGTGACGGCGGTGACCTCCTTTGGCATCTTCGTGACCCTGGATGCGATGTATGTCGAAGGTCTGGTGCACATCACCGAGCTGGGGGGGGACTACTTCAAGTTCGATGAGCAGCGCCAGGAGTTGCGCGGCGAGCGCACCGGGGTGAGCTACACGATTGGCACGCGCCTGCAGGTGCAGGTCAGCCGCGTGGACCTGGATGGCCGCAAGATCGACTTCCGCATCGTGCAGGACGAGCAGGAGGCGCTGAACACGCGCAACCGGGGAGGCAAGCGCGCTGCGTTTGCCCCGCGGGGCGAGGGTGATCGCACGCACGAAGAGCCGACACCCCGTGCTCGCAAGGACAAGGGGCGCGGCTATGGCGGCGCCGGTGCTGGTGGAGCCAAGGCCAAGCCGGCGTCCGGCAAGTCCTGGCAGGATCCGGCGGCCGCTGGCTTTGGTGCCGTGCGCGGCAAGCCGCACGCCGAGGACAAGCCGGCGGGCAAGTCTGGACGGCGCCGCCGCTGAGGCAGGCTGCCGCAACCCGGGGCGGGGCCCTGTGGGTTGTGCGGCTGGCGCCCGGCATCATCGGCTGGGCTACCTTGAATTCAGGAGCTGCTCGCGCAGATCTGGCAAGGGTTTTGAATAGTTTTCTATTTGAAACGCTTGTCTAGTCAGCGCGAGCAGCTCTTTTTTATTCAAAGACTTTGTAATTGCGCCTGGGCCAGCGCGGAGGCGATCAGGGCGCGCTGGGCCGGCCACTGGTCGGCCAGGGCGCCATGCTCCCACGCGGCCTGGCTGGCGACGGCGTGGGCGGGCAGGTCGGCTTGCCAGCGCGCGGCCAGGATGCCGGCCAGCACATCGCCGGTGCCGCCGATGGCCAGGCGCGGATTGCCCGTGGGGTTGATGTGCGGGGTCTCGCCCGGGCTGGCGATGATGCTGCCCGAGCCCTTGAGCAGCACCGTGCACTGCAGGTTGTCGGCCAGCGTCTGTGCTGCGGTCAGGCGTTGGGCCTGCACCTCGGCGGTGCTCTGGCGCAGCAGGCGTGCGGCCTCCAGCGGGTGGGGTGTCAGGATGGTGGCGTGGCCGCGTGCACGGCGGGCCTGCACAGCGTGGTGCAGGGTCTCGTCACGGGCCAGTGCATTCAGTGCGTCGGCATCCAGCACCAGGCGCGGCGCCTGTTCCAGCACGGCGGGCAGCCATGCGTGCACGGCCTGCCCACCGCCGCAGCCGCACACCACGGTGGCGTGGGCCAGGTGGCCGCGGGCGCTGTCCGCATCCGGCAGCATCAGGTCGGGCAGTGGCGGGTAGACGCTGAATTCCGGGGTGTTCAACAGGTGCAGCAGGGTGCGGCCTGCGCCGTGGTGCAGCGCAGCACTGGCGGCCAGGATGGCGGCGCCGACCATGCCCGGGGCGCCGCCAATCACCAGCACGTCGCCAAAGCTGCCCTTGTGGCTGTTGTGCCGGCGCCTGGGTTGGGGTGTCGGGCCGCTGAGCCAGGCGCTGGGGGGCTGTTGCTGCAGCCAGTCGGTGCATTCCAAGTCGTCCCACCAGATGTCCCCGCAGGCGTCGCGCCCGTGGGCGGTGAACAGCCCGGGTTTCAGGGTCAGCAGGCTCAGGGTGTGGCGGCTGCTGGGCTGCCAGGTCTCGGGGGGCGTGTAGCCGGGGAGCCAGGTGCCGTGGTCGGTGTCCAGGCCCGTGGGCAGATCGACGGCGATCGAATGCCCGGCGCTGGTGTAACTGCGCTGCAGCAACTGCTGCAGCGGCGTGGCATCGGCATCACTGCGGGAGCGCTGGCCCAGTCCCAGTAGCGCGTCGATGACCACATCTTCGGTGGTCAGCGACGGAGTGGCGTGGGGCGACAGCCACTCCACCGGCGTTTGCCGGGCCTGCTGCCAGGCGGCATGGGTGTCGTCGCTGCACGCGTCTGGGTTGCCCAGCCAGTGCACGCCGACTTTCAAGCCGCGCCGCGCCAGATGGCTGGCTGCCACCAGTCCGTCGCCACCGTTGTTGCCCGGCCCGCACAGCACCCAGGCCTGGCGCGCCTGCGGCGCCACGGTGCGGGTCAGGTCGGCGATGGCCTGGCCGGCGCGCTGCATCAGGCTGGGGTGTTGGGGGTGGGTCAGTGCAGCCTGCTCGATGCTGCGGCTGGCTTGCGCATTCCAGAGGGGCCGTGATGTGGTGGCGTGCCAGTGAATGCGCTGCAGCATGGTGTCTCCTAAAACCGCAGGGGGCTGAAGGCCTGCATGTCGATGGCGGTGGGGCGGCCGGCCAGCATGTCGGCCAGGGCCCGGGCGCAGCCTGCCGCCAGGCTGGCGCCGTGGCTGCCGTGCGCCAGGTTGAGCCACACCCCGGGACGCCCGCTGGCACCCACGGCGGGCAGGCCATCGGGCAGGTGGCCGCGCACGCCGCGCCACACCTGTACCTGCGGGGAGGAGAGGTGTGCGCCACCGGGGAACCAGTCGTTGAGCAGACGGTACATGCGTTGCAGTGTAGCGGTGTGGTGCGGGGTGCTGGCGGTGCTGTCCAGTTCCAGTCCGGCGGTGATGCGCACGCGTTGCCCCATCCGGGTGATGGTGGCCTGCTGCGCCCAGTCCATGACGCTGCCGCGCGGGGCCTGCAGGGCGTCGCGCACGGGGGCGGTCACGCTGTAGCCCCAGTTGGTCATCAGGGGCAGTTGCAGGCCCAGGGCCTGGCTGCTGAGTTGCTGGTGCGCGCCGGTGCACAGCACGATGGCATCGTGCAGGTGCAACTGCTGGGCGGTTTGCACCCCCAGTGGCTGGGTGCTGATGCGCTGAATGGGCACGCCGGTGTGGATGTGCGCGCCCAGGTGCTGGGCCTGCATGCGCAGCAGGTGGGTCCACAGCCGGGGGTTGATGGACTCGCCCTGGGGGAAGTGCAGTGCGCTCAGCCAGGCGATGTCCTGACCCAGGCTGGGTTCGATGCCCAGGGCCTGCTGCGGGCTCAGCAGTTGGCAGGCAATCCCCTGTTCCTGCAACAGTGGCAGGCGCTGCTGCCAGAACTCCAGTTCCTGCGGGTTGCGCAGCAGGATCAGTGCCCCGGGGCGTTGCTCGGCAATCGATTCCGGATCCTCGCAGTCTTGCCAGCGCAGGTCTTGGCTGTAGCTGGACAGGGCCTGCAAGGCGGAGAACAGGGGATGGGTGCCCTGTTTGAGGGCTTGTTTTTCGTGCTTTTTCCACTGGCGCATCCAGCGCCAGGTGTTGCTGCCCAGAAAGGTCGAGGCCTGCAGCAGACCGCTGCCCTTTTGCAGCTGTTTCAGCGGCATGCCCACGCCGGGTGCCGACAGGCTGGGCGCCATGCACGGTGACAGCCAGCCGCCCGGGGCAAAACTGGCCTCCTCGGCGGTGGCGTTCATTTGTTCATAGACGGTGACTTGGTGCCCGTCGCGGGCGAGTTCCAAGGCCGTGGAGATGCCGGTGATACCGGCTCCCACGATGGCGATATTCATGGCGTGTCGGGCGCAATTCGTGAACCCGCGATTTTGACGCGCAATTGCAGTCGTCAAGCACCCACTTCGCAAAGAAATATCAAGTGTGGGTCAGTGGGGCTGCGGGCGGGGCGGTTGGGTGAAATATGTGGGTGGCGGATGGGGTGCAAAAGGGTGAATCCACAGCGCAGCGCTGGAGGGCGGTCTGGCTTGTGCTAAAATTTTTCGGCTTTGCAGTTGACTGTCCGGTAAAACACTGGGCGGGGCTGCCTAAGTGAATCGCAAATCAGCTCTCTTAAGGTGTTGCCAAACCTGGAGGTTTGCAAAATCGAGCTGCATTTAAGACCCAACCTTTTGGAGAAAAAACATGTCCGTTACCATGCGCGAAATGCTGGAAGCTGGTGTCCACTTCGGTCACCAAACTCGTTTCTGGAACCCTAAGATGGCTCCGTTCATCTTCGGTCACCGCAACAAGATCCACATCATCAACCTGGAAAAGTCCCTGCCCATGCTGCAGGACGCCCAGAAGTTTGCCAAGCAACTGGCATCCAATGGCGGCACCATCCTGATGGTCGGTACCAAGCGCCAAGCTCGTGAGCTGGTGGCTGAGCAAGCCCAGCGCGCAGGCGTGCCTTACGTGGATCAGCGTTGGTTGGGCGGTATGCTGACCAACTTCAAGACCGTGAAGACGTCGATCAAGCGTCTGAAGGACATGAAGGCTCAGCAAGAAGCGGGTCTGGAGTCCCTGTCCAAGAAAGAGCAGCTGATGTTCGCTCGCGAACTGGAAAAGCTGGAGAAGGACATCGGCGGTATTCAAGACATGAACACCCTGCCTGACGCCATCTTCGTGATCGACGTGGGCTTCCACAAGATCGCTATTTCCGAAGCCAAGAAGCTGGGTATTCCATTGATCGGTGTGGTGGACTCCAACCACAATCCCGAAGGCGTGGACTACGTGATCCCCGGTAACGATGACTCGGCCAAGGCTGTGGCTCTGTACGCCCGCGCCATCGCTGACGCCATCCTGGAAGGCCGCGAAGCCCGCCTGAACGATGTGGCCAAGGTTGCTGCCGGCGAAGGCTCTGACGAGTTCGTGGAAGTGGATGAATCCGCTGCCTAAGAGCTGGCTGCGCGACTTGTCGCGATAAGAAAGCGGGGCTCACGGTAGCCCCCTTTTTTTAAGCTGAAATCCTGTAACGATTTGAACTGAATACGGAGAAACAAGATGGCTGCAATTACCGCAAGCATGGTGGCTGAACTGCGCGCGAAGACCGACGCGCCCATGATGGAATGCAAAAAGGCCCTGACCGAAGCCGATGGCGACATGGCCAAGGCCGAAGAGTTGCTGCGCGTGAAGCTGGGCACCAAGGCTGGCAAGGCAGCTTCGCGCGTGACGGCTGAAGGCGTGGTGACCTCCTTCATCGACGGCAACGTGGGTGCCCTGATCGAAGTGAACAGCGAAACCGACTTCGTGTCCAAGAACGACAGCTTCCTGGCGATGGCTGCGGCTGCGGCCCAGCTGGTGGCCAAGCACAACCCCGCCAACGTGGAGGCCCTGGGCGCCGTGGCTTACGAGCAAGACGGCTTCGGCCCCACCCTGGAAGACGTGCGCAAGGGCCTGATCGGTAAGATCGGTGAAAACATGTCCTTCCGCCGCTTCAAGCGTTTCGAAGGCAACCTGGCTTCGTACGTGCACGGTTCGCGCATCGGCGTGATCGTGGAATTCGAAGGCGATGCTGCTGCTGCCAAGGATGTGGCGATGCATGTGGCCGCCATGAAGCCTGTGGCACTGACCTCCGCCGACGTGCCTGCCGAGCTGATCGAGAAGGAACGCGCTGTGGCCGAAGGCAAGGCTGCCGAATCCGGCAAGCCTGCCGAGATCGTCGCCAAGATGGTCGAAGGCTCGGTGCAGAAGTACCTGAAGGAAGTGTCGCTGGCCGACCAAGTGTTCGTGAAGGCTGCCGACGGCAAGCAGACCGTGGCACAGATGCTGAAGGCTGCCAACACCACCGTGAAGGGCTTCACCCTGTACGTGGTGGGCGAAGGCATTGAGAAGAAGGCTGACGACTTCGCTGCTGAAGTGGCTGCCCAGATGGCTGCTGCCAAGGGCGCCTGATCCCCCTCTGGCGCTGACTGCTCTCGATCGATTTCCAACCCATAACCACTTACAACACCGGAGTTACTCATGACACAAGTTCAACCAGCCCACAAACGCATCCTGCTGAAGTTGTCTGGCGAAGCGCTCATGGGGGACGACCAGTTCGGCATCAACCGCGCCACCATCGAACGCATGGTGGCCGAGATTGTCGAAGTGACCAAGGTGGGTGTGCAGGTGGCGGTGGTGATCGGCGGGGGCAATATTTTCCGCGGCGTGGCGGGCGGTTCGGTGGGGATGGATCGCGCCACAGCGGATTACATGGGCATGCTGGCCACGGTGATGAATGCACTGGCGCTGGCCGATGCCATGGACAAGCAGGGCTTGACCGCGCGCGTGATGTCGGCGATCGGCATCGAGCAGGTGGTGGAGCCTTATGTGCGCCCCAAGGCGCTGCAGTACTTGGAAGAAGGCAAGGTGGTGGTGTTTGCCGCGGGTACGGGCAATCCTTTCTTCACGACCGACACGGCTGCCGCCCTGCGTGGCGCGGAAATCGGTGCCGAAGTGGTGCTCAAGGCCACCAAGGTGGATGGTGTTTACACCGCAGATCCTATGAAGGATCCCACGGCCACCCGCTACACCAAGCTGGCATTCGACGAGGCGATTGGCCGTAACCTTGGCATCATGGATGCCACGGCTTTTGCGCTGTGTCGTGACCAGAAGCTGCCCATCCGCGTATTCTCCATCGTCAAACCGGGCGCCTTGCTGCGCGTGGTCATGGGCGAGGATGAGGGCACATTGGTACACGCTTGATCCATTAACAGCGAGTAGAGGCCTTCCTTGTGTAAACAATGGAAGGCCATTTGCTTTCAGAGGTGATGAATATGACGATTGCTGAAATCAAGAAGAACGCCGAAACCAAGATGGGCCAATCCCTCGAGGCTTTGAAGAACAACTTGGGGCGTATCCGTACCGGGCGTCCCAGCCCGCAACTGCTGGATGTGATCCAGGTGGAGTACTACGGCTCCATGGTGCCGCTGTCGCAGGTGGCCAACGTGTCCCTGCTGGATGCGCGCACCCTGAGTGTGCAGCCCTGGGAAAAGAACATGGCGGCCAAGGTGGAAAAGGCCATCCGCGAAAGCGACCTGGGCCTGAATCCCGCATCGATGGGCGACCTGATTCGCGTGCCCATGCCTCCGATGAGCGAAGAACGCCGCAAGGAAATGACCAAGCTGGCGCGCAACGAGGGCGAAGCCTCGAAGGTGGCGGTGCGCAACCTGCGTCGCGATGCGAACGAAGCGGTCAAGCGCTTGGTCAAGGACAAGGAAGCTTCCGAAGACGATCAGAAGCGCTCGGAAGCCGACATCCAGAAGATGACCGACAAGCACATTGCCGAGGTCGACGCCCTGGTCGCGGCCAAGGAACAAGACATCCTGGCGGTGTGAAAGCTGGACACAGCCAGGACTGCCCATGACCTTTTCTTCTGCAGTGCCGCGCCATGTGGCGGTCGTGATGGACGGCAACGGCCGTTGGGCCAAGAAGCGGTTTTTGCCGCGCCTGGCCGGTCACAAGCAGGGGCTGGAGTCGCTGCGCCGCTGCGTGCGCCACTGTATTGAGCGTGGCGTGCGTGTGCTGACGGTGTTTGCCTTTTCTTCCGAGAACTGGAGCCGTCCTGCGGAAGAGGTCTCGGGCCTGATGAACCTCCTGGCCGGGGCCCTGGCGCGCGAGGTGCCCAGCCTACACCAGGAGGGGGTGCAGCTGCATTTTGTCGGCGAGCGCAGCAGCTTGTCGGACAAGGTGGTGGCGGGCTTCCTGCAGGCCGAAGCATTGACGGCCAGCAATGACCGTCTGGTGCTGAATGTCTGCTTCAACTATGGCGGGCGCTGGGACATCGCTCAGGCTGCCGCCGGCTTGGCTGCGCAAGGTATTGCTATCACCGAAAGCAGCCTGGGTGCCGCCCTGGCCATGGCCCATGTGCCAGACCCGGACTTGCTGATTCGCACCGGGGGCGAATACCGCATCAGCAATTTCCTGCTGTGGCAGGCCGCATACTCGGAGCTGTATTTCAGCCCCGCCCTGTGGCCCGATTTTGACACGGCGGAGCTGGACGCCGCGATCGCCGAATATGCACGCCGGGAGCGTCGCTTCGGCCAAACTTCTGAACAAATAAATCAGTCATCCGAGCAGCGATTGACTGTCTGAAGGGAGACCATCCCATGCTCAAGCAGCGAGTCATCACTGCCATCCTCTTGCTGGCCATTTTGTTGCCGGCCCTGTTTCACCCGAATGTGTGGCCGTTCAACCTGCTGGTGCTGGTGCTCGTAACGACTGGGGGCTGGGAGTGGGGGCGCCTGAATGGCTTGCAGCCGCTGGGGGCGGTGGCGACGGCCGTGGTGGCGGCGTTGCTGTGCGTGGCGACCTGGCAGATGGGGTGGCTGGCGCAGCCGCACCCTGTGCTGTGGCTGCTGGCCGGCGCGGCCTGGGTGCTGGGCAGTGCCTGTCTGGTGAAGGCTGGCGTGCCGGGCTGGGCGAAGATTCCTTTGATCGTGCGCTGGAGTGCCGGCGTTCTGGCCCTGTGGGTGGCGGGACTGGCCATGGTGCAGGCGCGCCAGATGGGTGTGAATTTCCTGCTTTCCATCCTGGTGCTGGTCTGGGTGGCGGATGTGTTCGCCTATTTTGTCGGCCGGGCGCTGGGGCTGCGCTTCTCGAAGGTGAAGCTGGCGCCCGCCATCAGCCCCGGCAAGAGCTGGGAGGGCGCCTGGGGCGGTGCCCTGGGCGTGGTGGCGCTGGCCTTTGTCTGGGTGGCGTTGGACCGTGCCAACCAGGTGCAGGTGCTGAGTTTTTACAGCCGCGTGTTCGACCGTGGCTGGTGGCTGCTGTTGCTGGCGGCCCTGTTCATGGCGGCCATGAGCGTGGTGGGGGATCTGGTGGAGTCTTTGATCAAGCGCAGCGCTGGGGTCAAAGATAGCAGCCAGCTGCTGCCAGGGCATGGTGGGGTGCTGGATCGCATTGATGCGCTGCTGCCGACCCTGCCTCTGGCCATGATGCTGACTTCTTTGGTGCAGTGATGAAACAACGTTTGACGGTGCTGGGCTCCACGGGCTCGATTGGTACGAATACGCTGGATGTGGTGCGCCGCCACCCGCAGCAGTATGAAGTGTTTGCGCTCAGTGCCTCGACGCAGGTGGAGCTGATGCTGGCCCAGTGCGTGGAATTCCGTCCGCGCTATGCCGTGATGGCCAGTGGTCCCCATGCGGTGCAGCTGGCGCAGGATTTGAAGTCCAATGGCCTTCCAACGCAGGTGTTGCAAGCGCAGGATGCTCTGGAACAGATAGCGTCCCACCCCGAGGTCGATGTGGTCATGGGGGCGATCGTGGGGGCTGCGGGTCTGTCGCCCTGCCTGGCGGCCGCGCAATCGGGCAAGCGCCTGCTGCTGGCGAACAAGGAAGCGCTGGTGGTGGGGGGCGCCCTGTTCATGGACACCGTGCAGCAGAGCGCATGCACGCTGCTGCCGATCGACAGTGAGCACTCGGCGATCTTCCAGTGCCTGCCCGAAGATCGCAGCACCTGGTCCGCGCGCATTGACAGCCTGTTGCTCACCGCATCCGGTGGGCCCTTCCGCCAGCGCGATCCCGCCACACTGGCCGAGATCACGCCATCGCAGGCTTGTAACCACCCCAATTTCTCGATGGGGCGCAAAATCTCGGTGGACTCGGCCACCATGATGAACAAGGCCCTGGAGGTGATCGAAGCCCGCTGGCTGTTTGATGTGGCCCCCGAAAAGATCAAGGTGGTCATTCACCCGCAGCAGATCATCCACTCCATGGTGCAGTTCAAGGATGCGTCCATCCTGGCGCAACTGGGCACGCCGGACATGCGGGTGCCAATTGCCTGTGGTCTGGCCTGGCCGGAGCGCATCGAAAGTGGCGTGGCGCCCCTGGACTTCACGGCATTGGCAGGCTTGACCTTTGAGGAGGCGGATGCGCACCGTTTTCCCGGCCTGCATTTGTCGTGGCAGGCGCTCAACGCGCCGGAGGGCACCACGGCCGTGCTCAATGCGGCCAACGAGGTGGCGGTGGCGGCTTTCCTGGCCGGGCAGCTGCGTTTTGATCGCATCCATGCCGTGAACCTGGAAACCCTGGGAACTTTGACGCCCTCGCAGCCCCGAAACGTGGGGGACCTGCTGGCATTGAACGATGAGGCGCGCAGCGTAGCTGCAGGCGTGCTGGAGCGTTTTGCGGCGTGATCGTGTGCGACGGCTACGGAGGATAAACACTGCATGCTGACCTTGGTTGCCTTCATCGTTGCTCTGGGGCTGCTGATCGCCATCCATGAGTACGGCCACTACCGCGTGGCCGTGGCCTGTGGCGTCAAGGTGCTGCGCTTTTCCATCGGCATGGGCAAACCGCTCCTGCGGTGGACGCGCCCTGGCTCGGACACCGAGTTTGTGATCGCCGTCCTGCCGCTGGGCGGTTATGTGCGCATGTTGGACGAGCGTGAGGGTGCGGTCCCCGCTGAGCAGTTGCACCAGGCGTTCAATCGCCAGCCTTTGCGCAAGAGGGCGGCGATTGTGGCTGCAGGGCCGCTGGCCAACCTGTTGCTGGCCGTGGCGCTCTACAGCGTGGTGAACTGGGTCGGTGTAGAGCAGCCCAAGGCGATCGTCTCCGCGCCGGAGGCCGGGTCACTGGCGCGTGCCGCGGGCCTGCAGGGGGGGGAGTGGGTCCAGTCGGTGCAGCTGGGTCAGGCTCCTGCACAGGCGGTGGAATCGTTCGAGGATTTGCGCTGGCAATTGACACAGGCGGCCTTGAATGCCCAGGACATTCGGCTTTTCTGGCGCGATACGCGCAACGGCCGGCAGGGTGAGGGTGTGCTCAAGCTGGCCGATCTGGGCAGTGCAGCGCTGGATCAAAGCATGCTGACAACGATCGGGATTACTGCGCCTTGGACGCCACCGGTGGTTGGAGAGGTCATGGCCAATATGCCGGCCGCCCGGGCGGGTCTGCAGGCGGGCGACGTGGTGCAGACGGTCAATGGCCAGCCTGTGGTGGATGGGACCCAGTTGCGCAGCCTGATTCGCAACGCCGCGCAGAACCCGCCTGTGGCGCAGGCCTGGGTGGTGGAGCGCCAGTCCCGTTTGCAGACGCTGGAGGTCGTACCCGAGCTGGCAACGACCGAGCAAGGTCAGATTGGTCGCATTGGTGCCTATATCGGTGGCATGCCCGCAATGGTGACGGTGCGCAAAGGCGCCTTAGATGGCGTGGCGGCGGGTGTGGCAAGGACCTGGGACGTCTCGGTCCTCAGCTTGCAAATGATGGGCAAGATGCTGGTGGGCGAGGCATCGCTGAAAAATCTCAGCGGGCCTCTCACCATTGCCGATTACGCCGGCAAATCGGCCAGCCTGGGCTGGATTCAGTATGTCTTGTTCCTTGCGCTCATCAGCGTGAGCCTGGGTGTGCTGAATCTGTTGCCGCTTCCTGTTCTGGATGGCGGGCACCTGATGTATTATCTTTGGGAAGGTGTCACAGGGCATCCCGTCAACGATGTATGGATGGAGCGTCTTCAGCGGGTGGGCATTAGCCTGTTGCTTGTGATGATGTCCATTGCTTTATTTAACGATATCAGCCGCATTTGGGGCTAAATCCCGCTCCTTTTCAATGCTGGCGCCTGCTTCTCACATGAAACTCCCGTTTAATCGATTTGGCGCGCGCACTGCCACGGCGGTTGCTGCGCTGCTCTGTTTGGCCCAAGGGGCTTGGGCTCTCGAGCCGTTCAAGGTCCAGGACATCCGCGTCGAAGGCCTGCAGCGTGTCGAAGCAGGTACCGTGTTCGCCTCTATGCCTTTGCGTGTTGGCGATGAATACAACGACGACAAGGGGGCCGCAGCGATTCGCTCGCTGTTTGCCCTGGGGCTTTTTAAAGACGTCCGCTTGGAAGCCAATGGCAACGTTTTGGTGGTGGTAGTGGAAGAGCGCCCCACGATTGCCGGCGTGGACTTTGTCGGTACCAAGGAGTTCGACAAGGAAGCGTTGCAGAAGGCGATGCGGGATGTGGGCCTGGCAGAAGGTCGTCCTTTCGATAAGGCCCTGGCCGATCGCGCAGAGCAGGAGCTCAAGCGCCAGTACATCAACCGCAGCCTGTATGGTGCGGAGGTCGTGACCACCGTCACACCGATTGAGCGCAACCGGGTCAACCTGACGTTCTCGGTGACCGAAGGCGAGGCCGCGAAGATCAACGACATTCGCATCGTCGGCAACCAAGCGTTCAGCGAATCCACCCTCAAGAAACAGTTCGACCAGGACACGGGCGGCTGGCTGAGCTGGTATACCAAGTCTGACCGCTATGCGCGCAGCAAGCTGAATGCGGATCTGGAAACCTTGCGTTCCTATTACCTGCAACGCGGTTACCTCGATTTCCGGATTGAGTCCACGCAGGTGGCGATTTCGCCCGACAAGCAAAAAATCTCCTTGGTGGTCAACATCCACGAAGGTGAAAAATTCGTGGTCTCTGGCGTGCAGTTGGAAGGCAACTACCTTGAGCGCGAGGACGAGTTCAAGGCCTTGGTGAAAATTCGCCCTGGTCAGCCTTACAACGCCGATTTGGTGACAGAAACCACGAAGGCTTTCTCGGACCACTTCAGCAAGTTTGGCTTCGCGTTTGCGCGTGTCGAAGCAGTGCCTGAAATCGATCGTGAACACAATCGTGTTGCTTTTGTGCTGCGTGCAGAA
The DNA here is from genome assembly GCF_000739875.1 of Comamonas aquatica NBRC 14918. Classification (GTDB taxonomy): domain Bacteria; phylum Pseudomonadota; class Gammaproteobacteria; order Burkholderiales; family Burkholderiaceae_C; genus Comamonas; species Comamonas aquatica. The sequence goes on along the minus strand of NZ_BBJR01000022.1, from coordinate 34,933 downwards.
CCGTCGCGCCGTGCGTATGTGCGACGCATTCAAGTGTCTGGCAACGATCGCACCCGCGACGAAGTGATTCGCCGCGAATTCCGTCAGTTTGAGTCCTCGTGGTATGACGGCGACAAGATCAAGCTTTCGCGGGATCGCGTGGACCGTTTGGGCTTTTTCACGGAAGTCGGGGTGGATACCCAGGAAGTGCCAGGAGCCCCTGACCAGGTGGATCTGGTCGTCAGCGTGAAGGAGAAGCCGACCGGGGCGGTCACGCTGGGTGCGGGTTTCTCGAGCGCTGAAAAAGTCTCTCTGACCTTCGGTATCAAGCAAGAAAATGCGTTTGGCTCGGGCAACTATCTGGGCCTGGATGTGAATACCAGCAAGTACAACCGTACGCTGGTGGTGAGCACGACCGATCCATATTTCACACAGGACGGTATTTCGCGCACCGTTGATGCCTACTACCGTACTTCCCGTCCCTATTCGTATGTTTACGATGGGCGCGAGGTGAATACCGACGATATGTACAAGATCGTGTCCAAGGGCGCGTCTGTGCGTTTTGGCGTGCCTTTCAGCGAGCAGGATACAGTCTACTTTGGTCTTGGCTTCGAGCAGACCTCGATCAAGCGTGGCGTTTACATGCCATCGCAGTACGAGCCCTATACGGGCAAGAGCAATACGGCCATTCCGCTGACTTTGGGTTGGGGGCGTGACTCGCGTGACAGCGCCTTGGCACCGAATTCCGGTCGTTATCAGCGCTTCAACGCCGAGTGGTCGGCGGCTGGTGATCTGAATTACGTCAAGGCCAATTACCAGTTCCAGCAATACATCCCGGTGACCAAGGCGATCACTTTCGCGGCGAATGCAGAGTTGGGCTGGGGCAAGGGGTTGGGCGGCAAAGATTTCCCCATCTTCAAGAACTTCTACGCAGGCGGCTTGGGCTCTGTGCGTGGCTTTGAGCAGGGCAGCCTCGGTCCCCGTTCAAGCACCTTTGTGGGGCCTGATGGCACCCCTACCGCCTATGCGTCTGGTAACTACTCTTACCTGGGCGGTGCCAAAAAAGCTGTGATGAACTTCGAGTTGATCGCACCATTCCCAGGCGCGGGCAATGACAAGACCCTGCGTTGGTTCACCTTTGTTGATGTGGGTAATGTTTACGGTGAAAATGACCCCATTCGATTCAGCGACATGCGCGCTTCGGTGGGTATTGGTTTGAGCTGGATTTCACCATTGGGTCCATTGCGACTGGCGTGGGCCAACCCTATCCGCAAGCAACCGGGTGATGAGTTGCAAAAGCTTCAATTTCAAATTGGAACGTCTTTCTGATGAAAAACATGTATCGCACACTGGCAGTTTCTGCCTTGCTGGGTAGCCTGGCACTGACTGCTTACGCACAAGACTTCAAGGCAGGTTTTGTGAATACGGATCGCATCTTCCGCGAGGCGAATTCTGCCAAGGCTGCGCAGGGCAAGCTGGAGCAGGAATTCTCCAAGCGTGAGCGTGAACTCGTTGCCACTGGCAAGGCCTTGAAGACAGCATCGGAAGCGTTTGAGCGCGATGCTCCCACGTTGTCGGAAAGCCAGCGTGTCTCCAAGCAGCGTGAGTTGGTGGAGCGCGACCGTGACTTTCAGCGCAAGAACCGCGAGTTTCAAGAAGACCTGAACGCCCGCAAAAACGAAGAGTTGGCGCGCGTGCTGGAGCAGGCCAATCGCGTGGTGCAGCAGGTTGCTGAGGCTGAAAAGTACGATGTGATCCTGCAAGAAGCCGTGTACGTGAACCCTAAGCACGACATCACAGACAAGGTGATCAAGGCCTTGAACAATTCCGGCAAGTAATCTTCTTGGACATCAAGGTGATTGTTCAGCTGGGACAGATCGTTGATGCCTTGGGTGGGGAGCTGGTAGGAGGAGGTCGGGAAATCGTGATTTCCCGGATTTCTCCCCTGGAAACAGCGCAAGCAGATTCCATCAGCTTCCTTAGCAATCCTCGGTATGCAACGCAAATGGCCGCCTCCAGGGCGGCCTGTGTCGTTGTGGCGCCGGCCATGCGTGAGCTGGCAGCACAGCGCGGGGCATGCATCGTGGCGGCCAATCCGTATGTGTACTTTGCCAAGTTGACCCAGTTCTGGAAGATGCAGCAGCAGGGCATGCGGCCGGTGGGGGTGCACCCTTCGGCGGTGGTCGATCCGACCGCAGAAATCGCCCCAGATGCCTATATCGGACCGCTGTGCGTGGTCGGGGCGGGTGTCCGCATCGGTGCTGCGACGGTGCTGCGTTCGCGCATTACCGTGAGTGATGGCTGTGAGATTGGTGAACGTTGCTTGTTGCACCCCGGTGTGGTCATCGGTGCTGATGGTTTCGGTTTTGCCAACGAGGCAGGGCAGTGGATCAAAATCGAGCAACTGGGCAAGGTGCGGATTGGTAACGATGTTGAAATTGGCGCCAATACCTGTATCGATCGGGGCGCTTTGGACGATACGGTCATCGAAGATGGCGTCAAGCTTGATAATCTGGTCCAGATCGCCCACAACGTGCACGTGGGTGCGCACTCAGTGATCGCCGGCAATGCCGGTGTGGCTGGCAGTGCACGCATCGGGCAGGGATGTTCGATTGGTGGCGCGGCCAACATCTTGGGGCATTTGACGATTGCGGACGGAACCAGTATTTCGCCCACGTCCATGGTGACACGCTCCATTCGCCAACCAGGCTTGTACACTGGAATCTTTCCATTGCAGACAAACGAGCAGTGGGAAAAGAACGCTGCGTCTTTAAAGCAACTGCATGTGCTGAGAGAGCGCATCAAAAAGCTGGAGAGCGCGCTTGAAGGCGCCAAACAGCAATAACGGAAATTCATAATGGATATTCACGCAATTCTCAAGCAACTCCCCCACCGCTACCCTTTCTTGTTGGTGGATCGGGTGGTTGAACTTGAGAGTAACAAGCGCATCCGCGCGATCAAAAATGTTACTTTCAACGAGCCTTATTTCATGGGGCACTTTCCAGGCCGTCCCGTGATGCCGGGTGTGCTGATGCTGGAAGCGCTGGCCCAGGCAGCAGGTTTGTTGGCGTTTGATGCCATGGGCCAGGTGCCTGACGAAAACAATATCTACTACTTCGTGGGGATTGATTCGGCCCGTTTCAAACGTCCCGTGGAGCCCGGTGATCAGCTGATCCTGGAAGCTTCCATCGACCGCGTGCGCGGTGGCATCTGGAAGTTCAAGGGTGTGGCGCGCGTGGGCGAAGAAGTGGCCTGCGAGGCGGAGCTGATGTGCACCATGCGTTACGTGGGTCCTGAAAAGCAGGCCTGATGAGCGAGAACATCCATCCCACCGCGATCGTGCATGAGGGTGCTTGGCTGCACCCTTCTGTGACTGTGGGGGCTTACAGCGTCATCGGCGCCCATGTGAAGGTGGGGGCTGGTACGCGCATTGGCCCGCATTGCGTGATCGAGGGTCACACCACCATCGGTGCAGATAACCAGATTTTCCAGTTCGCATCGTTGGGCGCGCAGCCGCAGGACAAAAAGTATGCGGGCGAGCCGACCGAGCTGGTGATTGGTGATCGCAACACCATCCGCGAGTTCTGTACCTTCAACACCGGCACCAGCCAGGATGCAGGCGTTACCCGCGTGGGGAACGACAACTGGATCATGGCCTATGTCCATATCGCCCACGATTGCGCGGTGGGCAGTCACACCATCCTGGCCAACAACGCAACCTTGGCGGGTCATGTGCATGTGGGTGACTGGGTGATTCTGGGGGGGCTGACCGGTGTGCACCAGTTCGTGAAGATTGGTGCCCATGCCATGGCGGGCTTTGCCAGCCGTGTGGCCCAGGATGTCCCGCCCTTCATGATGATCGAAGGCAACCCCCTGGCGGTGCGCGGCTTCAACATCGAAGGTTTGCGTCGCCGTGGCTTTACGCCCGAACGGCTGAAGGCGGTCAAGCAGATGCACCGCCTGTTGTATCGCCAGGGCTTGACCCTGGAAGACGCGGTCCAGGCGATTGCGTCGCTGGCGGCCGAGATGCCTGAAGCGGCCCAGGATATTGCGCTCATGCAGTCTTTCTTGACTGCTTCGACACGAGGAATTGCGCGTTAAGGCCATGTCTGTCAAAGATACACAGCAACCCCGTGTTGCCATGGTGGCCGGCGAGACGTCAGGAGACTTGCTCGCCGGTTTGCTTTTGGATGGTCTGCAGCGCCAGTGGCCGCAGGTGCAGGCCCTGGGCATTGGCGGGCACCACATGCAGCAGCGCGGTTTTGAGGCGTTGTGGCCCAGTGAGCGGCTGGCCGTGCATGGCTACAGCTTTGAGGTGCTGATGCGTCTGTGGGACATCCTGTCCATCCGCCGGCAGCTGCGTGCGCGTTTGCTGCAGGATCGCCCGGACGTGTTTGTGGGGATTGATGCGCCGGATTTCAACCTGGGGTTGGAGCAGGACCTGCGTGCGGCGGGCATCAAGACGGTGCACTTTGTCTGCCCTTCCATCTGGGCCTGGCGTGCGGAGCGCGTCCACAAGATCCGGGCTGCGGCCGACCATGTGCTGTGCCTGTTTCCGTTTGAACCGGATTTGCTAGCGCAGCATGGGATCGCGGCCACCTACGTCGGGCATCCCTTGGCACAGGTCATTCCGATGGAGCCCGACCGTGCCGCTGCGCGTGCGCGCCTGGGGTTGGTGCAGGAGCATCCGGTCCTGGCTTTGCTGCCGGGCAGTCGCCGTGCCGAGGTGCAATACATCGCCAAGCCCTTCATGCAGGCCGCGGCCTTGCTGCGGCAGCAATGGCCCGATTTGCAGGTGGTGCTGCCGGCCGTGCCGGCCCTGCACGACCGGTTGGTGGCTCTGAGCCAGGAGTTGGGGGTCGCTGCGTGGCTCAAGATCGTGCGTGGCCAGTCGCACGATGTGCTGGCGGCCTGTGACTGCACCTTGATTGCCAGTGGCACGGCCACTTTGGAGGCTGCGTTGTTCAAGCGGCCCATGGTGATCTCCTACAACATGCACCCGTGGAGCTACCGTCTCATGCAACGCAAGCAATTGCAGCCGTGGGTGGGCTTGCCCAACATCCTGTGCTCCGACTTTGTGGTGCCCGAACTGCTGCAGGACCAGGCTTCGCCGCAGGCCTTGGCACATGCCGTGGCGCAGTGGCTGGATGACAGCGCACATGCGCGCGCCAAGGTGCAGGTAGTGGAGCAGCGGTTTGCGGCCTTGCACCGCAGCCTGCACAAAGATACGACGACCTTATCCGCCCATGCCATCCAAAAAGTTCTCTCTGCCTGAGCAAGGTTCCTTGCCCTGGCATGCGCCAGGCCTGGTGGCGGGGGTGGATGAAGCCGGGCGCGGTCCCCTGGCGGGGCCGGTGGTGGCCGCGGCCGTCATTCTGGACGACCTGCACCCGATTGCCGGGCTGGCCGATTCGAAGAAGCTCACGGCTTTGCGCCGCGAAAAGCTGTTCGACGAGATCCGCGCCAAGGCCTTGTGCTTTTGCATTGCCGAAGCGTCGGTGGAAGAGATCGACCGGCTCAACATCCTGCAGGCTACCTTGCTGGCGATGCAGCGGGCGGTGTATGGCTTACGCCTGAAGCCGGCACTGGTCCAGGTCGATGGCAATCGGCTGCCGGTACTGGAGGTGCAGGCCGAGGCGATTGTCAAGGGCGATGCCCTGGTGCAGGCCATTTCGGCCGCCTCGATCCTGGCCAAGGTCCACCGTGACCGCTGGTGCGAGGGTTTTGACCGTGAGTATCCCGGCTACGGTTTTGCCGCGCACAAAGGCTATGGCACCGCCGCGCATTTGCAGGCGCTGCGCGGCTTGGGCGCCACGCCTGCCCACCGGCGCAGCTTTGCCCCGGTGGCGCAGGTGATCCATACATTCGCTGCGCGTGAAACCGCAGCCACCACGGCATGAAATTTACAGAAATCCATTCGCGTGACAACGCCTTCGTCAAAGACCTGCGCCGCCTATCGCGCGAAAGCGGTGTGTATCGCAGGCAAGGGCAGGTGTGGCTGGAGGGTGACCACCTCTGTCGTGCGGCCCTGGCGCGTGGCCTGAAACCCAGTGTGGCGGTGTTTGCGGAGTCTTTTTGGCCGCAGGTGCCCGTGGAATGGGCGCAATGCGCTTCCAAAGTTGTAGTCCTGGCGGATGCACTCTTTGCGGACATCAGCGGTCTGGAGTCGCCGGCCCGCATGGGCTACCTCCTGCCTTGGTCGCCCAGTGTGACCGTGCAATCCGGTGTGCCCAGCGTGGTGCTGGATCGGGTGCAGGATGCCGGCAATGTTGGCTCCATTCTGCGCAGTGCCTCGGCCTTCGGGTTTCGGCAGGTGATTGCGCTCAAGGGTACAGCCGCACTTTGGAGCCAGAAGGTGCTGCGGGCCGGCATGGGCGCGCACTTTGCGCTGCATCTGGTGGAAGGGGTGGAAGCCGATGTGCTGGCGCAACTGCAGGTGCCGCTGCTGGTCACCAGCTCCCACCGCGGCGACCTGATCCACCGCGCGAATCTGCCCTGGCCCTGCGCCTGGGCCATGGGGCATGAAGGCCAGGGCGTGGGGCCTGCGGTCGAGGCGCTCGCGGCGCAGTCGGTGCGGATTGCACAGCCCGGGGGCGAGGAGTCGCTGAACGTCGGCGCGGCCGCCGCTATCTGCCTGCATGCCAGCGCGGTAAGTCAGGCCTTGGAGGGGTAGGGAGAGGGGAATCCCTGGCGTGGCCAGAATGCTGCGAAAGGAAGTGGCTATAATGAGAGGCTTTTCAGCATTCTTTCCATACGCCTAGCGACGCTTTCCTCGTCATCACTGTAGATAAGCAACATGCCGCACGACGCTAGGTCGGGTGGCGCGCGCTGGGCGTAACCGTACTTAGAACCGGAGAATCCAGTGCTTTTGTCTCTTCAGGGAAGCTTCCCATCCGCCATCCTGGCGCTCGCAGACGGCACGGTCTTTGTTGGCAATTCGATTGGTGCGCAAGGCACCACAGTGGGTGAGGTGGTGTTCAACACCGCCATCACGGGCTACCAAGAAATCCTCACCGACCCCAGCTACTGCCAACAGATCGTCACGCTCACCTATCCCCACATTGGCAACTATGGCGTCAATGTCGAGGACATCGAAGCTGACCAAGTCCATGCCGCAGGCTTGATCATCAAGAACCTCCCCCTGCTGGCCAGCAACTTCCGCATGGGCGAGACCCTGTCGCAGTACCTGGTGCGCAACCAGACCGTGGCGATTGCCAACATCGACACCCGCAAGCTGACCCGCCTGCTGCGTGACAAGGGCGCACAGAACGGTGCCATCCTGGGCCTGGCCGCAGGCGAAGCGGTCACCCAGGCGCGCATCGACGAAGCCCTGGCCGCCGCCAAGGCCGCTCCCGCGATGAAGGGCCTGGATCTGGCCAAGGAGGTGACGACGGCAGCCGCCTACGACTGGTCGGAAACCGAGTGGAAGCTGGGCGAAGGCTATGGCCAGCTCGAGAACCCCAAGTTCCACGTCGTGGCCTACGACTTTGGCGTCAAGAAGAACATCCTGCGCATGCTGGCCGAGCGTGGCTGCAAGCTGACCGTGGTGCCGGCCCAGACGCCCGCCAAGGACGTGCTGGCACTGAACCCCGATGGCGTGTTCCTGTCGAATGGCCCTGGCGACCCAGCGCCATGCGACTACGCCATCGCCGCGGCGCAAGAGATCATGGCCGCCAAGAAGCCCTTGTTCGGCATCTGCCTGGGCCACCAGATCATGGCCCTGGCCTCCGGCGCCAAGACCTTCAAGATGCAAAACAGCCACCACGGTGCCAACCACCCCGTGAAGGACCTGGATACGGGCCGCGTCAGCATCACCAGCCAGAACCACGGCTTTGCGGTGGAACTGGAAACGCTGCCGGCCAACCTGCGCGCCACGCACGTCAGCCTGTTTGATGGCACGCTGCAGGGCCTGGAGCGCACCGATGTGCCCGCCTTCTGCTTCCAGGGCCACCCCGAGGCTTCGCCCGGTCCCCACGATATCGCCTACCTGTTCGACCGCTTCACCGCGCTGATGGAGAGCCACAACAATGCCTAAGCGCACCGACCTCAAAAGCATTCTGATCATCGGCGCCGGTCCCATCGTGATCGGCCAGGCCTGTGAATTCGACTACTCCGGCGTGCAGGCCTGCAAGGCGCTGCGCGAAGAGGGGTACAAGGTCATCCTGATCAACAGCAACCCCGCCACGATCATGACCGACCCTGCCACGGCGGACGTGACCTACATCGAGCCCATCACCTGGCAGACGGTCGAGAAGATCATCGCCAAGGAACGCCCCGACGCCATCCTGCCCACCATGGGCGGCCAGACAGCGCTGAACTGCGCCCTGGACCTGTGGAAGCACGGCGTGCTGGACAAGTACCAGGTGGAGCTGATCGGCGCCAAGCCCGAAGCCATCGACAAGGCCGAAGACCGCCTGAAGTTCAAGGACGCCATGACCAAGATCGGTCTGGGCTCCGCGCGCTCCGGCATCGCCCACTCCATGGACGAGGCCTGGGAAGTGCAAAAGCGCGTCGGCTTCCCCACCGTGATCCGCCCCAGCTTCACGCTGGGTGGCACGGGCGGTGGCATTGCCTACAACGCCGAAGAATTCGAGACCATCTGCAAGCGTGGTCTGGAGGCTTCGCCCACCAACGAGCTGCTGATCGAAGAATCGCTGCTGGGCTGGAAAGAGTACGAGATGGAAGTGGTGCGCGACACCGCGGACAACTGCATCATCGTCTGCTCCATCGAGAACCTGGACCCCATGGGCGTACACACCGGTGACTCCATCACCGTAGCACCCGCCCAGACGCTGACCGACAAGGAATACCAGATCATGCGCAACGCCTCGCTGGCGGTGCTGCGTGAGATCGGTGTGGACACGGGCGGTTCCAACGTGCAGTTCTCGGTGAATCCCAAGGACGGTCGCATGATCGTCATCGAGATGAACCCCCGCGTCTCGCGTTCCTCGGCGCTGGCCTCCAAGGCCACGGGCTTCCCGATTGCCAAGATCGCGGCCAAGCTGGCCGTTGGCTTCACGTTGGACGAGCTGAAGAACGAAATCACGGGCGGTGCCACCCCCGCGTCGTTCGAGCCCACCATCGACTACGTGGTCACCAAGATCCCACGTTTCGCGTTCGAGAAGTTCCCCACGGCCGACAACCGCCTGACTACGCAGATGAAGTCCGTGGGCGAAGTGATGGCCATCGGCCGCACCTTCCAGGAATCCTTCCAGAAGGCCCTGCGCGGTCTGGAAGTGGGCGTGGACGGCATGAACGAAAAGACCCAGGACCGCGAAATCCTGGAAAAGGAACTGGGCGAGCCCGGTCCTGACCGCATCTGGTACGTGGGTGACGCGTTCGCGGCCGGTTGGTCGCTGGACGAAGTGCACGCCATCACCAAGATCGACAAGTGGTTCCTGGTGCAGATCGAAGAGATTGTCAAGATCGAGCTGGACTTGGACCAGCACTTCGAAGCCCATGGCGACAAGGCCCTGTCCCTGCTGGACGCCGCCACGCTGCGCACGCTGAAGCAAAAGGGCTTCTCCGACCGTCGCCTGGCCAAGCTGCTGCACACCACCGACAAGGCCGTGCGCGAAGCGCGCAAGGCGTTGAAGGTGCGCCCCGTGTTCAAGCGCGTGGACACCTGCGCGGCCGAATTCGCCTCCAACACGGCGTACATGTACTCCACGTACGACGAGGAGTGCGAAGCCGCACCCACGGACAAGAAGAAGATCATGGTGCTGGGCGGTGGCCCGAACCGCATCGGCCAGGGCATTGAGTTCGACTACTGCTGCGTGCACGCCGCCATGGCCATGCGCGAAGATGGTTACGAAACCATCATGGTCAACTGCAACCCCGAGACCGTGTCCACCGACTACGACACGTCCGACCGCCTGTACTTCGAGCCCCTGACGCTGGAAGACGTGCTGGAAATCGTCGATGTCGAACAGCCCGACGGCGTGATCGTGCAGTACGGCGGCCAGACGCCGCTGAAGCTGGCCCTGGGCCTGGAAGCCGAAGGCGTGAAGATCATCGGCACCACACCCGACATGATCGACGCTGCCGAGGACCGCGAGCGCTTCCAGAAGCTGCTCAACGACCTGGGCCTGCGCCAGCCACCGAACGCCACGGCGCGCACCGAAGGTGAAGCCCTGGAAAAGGCCGCCGGTCTGGGTTACCCCCTGGTCGTGCGCCCCTCCTACGTGCTGGGTGGCCGTGCCATGGAAATCGTGCACGAGCAGCGCGACCTGGAGCGCTACATGCGCGAAGCCGTGAAGGTCTCCAACGACTCGCCCGTGCTGCTGGACCACTTCCTGTCCAACGCCATCGAGTGCGACGTGGACTGTGTGCGCGATGCCACCGGCGCCGTGTACATCGGCGGCGTGATGGAGCACATCGAGCAAGCCGGCGTCCACTCTGGTGACTCCGCCTGCTCCCTGCCGCCTTACTACCTGAAGGCCGACACCATCGCCGAAATCAAGCGCCAGACCGCCGCCATGGCCCAGGGCCTGAACGTGGTCGGCCTGATGAACGTGCAGTTCGCCATCAAGGAGCAGGACGGCCAGGACGTGATCTACGTGCTGGAAGTCAACCCCCGTGCTTCGCGCACTGTGCCCTTTGTCTCCAAGGCCACCGGCGTGCAGCTGGCCAAGGTGGCAGCGCGCTGCATGGCCGGCCAGACCCTGGCCAGCCAGGGCGTGACCAAGGAGATCACGCCGCCTTACTTTAGCGTCAAGGAAGCCGTGTTCCCGTTCGTGAAGTTCCCCGGTGTGGACACCATCCTCGGCCCCGAGATGAAGTCCACCGGTGAAGTCATGGGCGTGGGCAAGACCTTTGGCGAAGCCTTTGTGAAGAGCCAGATGGGTGCCGGCGTGCACCTGCCTGCCGAAGGCAAGGTCTTCCTGTCGGTGAAGAACAACGACAAGGCCCGTGCCGTGGCCGTGGCCAAGGAACTGGCGGCCATGGGCTACACCCTGTGCGCCACCCGCGGTACCGCGGCGGCGATTGCCGAAGCCGGCGTGGAGGTGCAGACCGTTAACAAGGTGGCCGAAGGTCGCCCCCACATCGTGGACATGATCAAGAACGGCGAAATCGCCCTGGTCATCAACACGGTGGAGGAGCGTCGCAACGCCATCGCCGACTCGCGCCAGATCCGTACCAGCGCGCTGCTGGCCCGTGTGACCACCTTCACCACCATCTTCGGCGCGGAAGCGGCCGTGGAAGGCATGAAGGCCATGCGTGGCAACCTGGACGTGCATTCCGTGCAGGAGCTGCACGCCCTGCTGACGCACTAAGTCACAACACGTCGGGTTTTACTGAGGGCATGCCGCTGCAAACGCGGCATAATGAGCCCCTGACCTAGGAACACCGCCGCGCGGCACACTGCGCGGCGGTTTGCTTTTGGGGCGTCCTATCCATACAGCCACGTCGATGTGGCACTCTGGACATGCCCCTGTGGCGCGACTGTGCCGATGTGCGCGTGTACGCCCAGCCGTATGTGGAGAAACTAGACATGGCAACCATTCCAATTACCAAGCGTGGTGCAGAAAAGCTCAAGGAAGAGCTGCACCGTCTCAAGACCGTCGAGCGTCCCAACATCATCCAGGCGATCGCCGAAGCGCGCGCCCAGGGTGACCTGAGCGAAAACGCCGAGTACGAGTCCGCCAAGGACCGCCAGGGCTTCATCGAAGGCCGCATCATGGAAGTCGAGGGCAAGCTGTCCGCAGCCCAGGTCATCGACCCCTCGTCGCTGGATGCCGGTGGCCGCGTGGTGTTCGGCACCACCGTGGAGCTGGAGGACGAAGACAGCGGCGCCGCCGTGACCTACCAGATCGTGGGCGAGGACGAGGCCGACATCAAGCTGGGCCTGATCAACATTTCCAGCCCCATCGCGCGCGCGCTGATCGGCAAGGAAGAAGGCGACACGGCCGTGGTGCAGGCCCCGGGCGGCGAGCGCCGCTACGAAATCGTCGCGGTCAAGTACATCTGAGCGGGTAATGGGCGGCAGCGGCCACAGCCCCGCAGCGGCAGCGCGCACGCCCTGGTGGCTGGCCTGCCTGTGGCTGGGCACGGTCGCGGGCAGCCTGCTGGCGGTGATCGGGCTCTTCGTCACCGAGCCGAACTGGCACCGCATCACCGCGCAGCTGCAGACGCTCAGCCTGGTGCAGACTTGGATTTCCATAGCGGCTTGCGTAGGTCTGCTGGCACTTTCCAGGCGAAAACATGCGGAAACTGAGGAAGCATGGGCGCAAGGCGCTCTGCTGATTTATGTGCTCGGTGGCCTGGTGACGGCGGTGTTGCTGCACTACGGCGTCCTGCCGCAGTGGCTGGCACGTGCACACGCATGGCTGCCACGGATCCAGATGCTGGGCTTGCTGCTGCTGCATGGCGGCTGTGCCTGGCTGGCCTGGCGCAGCCTGTACCGCTACCGCCAACAGGCCTGAGCCTGGCCGGGTCAAAGTCCTTCCAACCTCAGGACCGCCACCCCGACTTCCTACCCACCGCTGGGCGCAAGCCGCAGCGGTTTTTTTATGCCCCGCACGTGCCGGGGTGAGACGCACTGCCGCGCGCGCAGGCATGGTCTGTGCATGGAGGGGCCTTGTCCCGTGCGGCTGCACCAGCGTGCAGCGCCGGGCCGCTTTTCACCTCCGGAGCCTGTCATGCATTTTTCCCCGTCTCGCCGCACCACCTTGATCACCATGGCCGCCTGGGGCTTGGGCGCCCTCGTCACGGCCGCGCATGCGGCCCCGCTGTCCGAGATCCAGGCGCGCAAGACCCTCAACGTCGGCATCCAGACCGACTACCCGCCCTATGGCTTCATTGATGCCAGCCTCAAGCCCCAGGGCTCGGACGTGGCCACGGCCGAGCTGATCGCCAAGCAGATGGGCGTCAAGCTCAACATCGTCACGGTGACGTCGCCGGCCCGCATCCCGGCGCTGCAGGCCGGCAAGGTGGACCTGATCATCTCCTCCATGGGCAAGAACCCCGAGCGCGAGAAGGTCGTGGACTTCAGCATCTCCTATGCGCCGTTTTTCTCCGGCATCTATGCCGCCAAGGGGCTGACCATCCACCAGTTCAGCGATCTGGCCGGCAAGAGCGTGGCCGTGACGCGCGGCTCGCTGCAGGACGATGCGCTGACCAAGCTGGCGCCGGCCGGCACGCAGATCAAGCGTTTCGAGGACGATACGGCCACGATTGCGTCCTTCGTCACCGGGCAAAGCCAGGTGCTGGCCCACAGCGCCGCCGTGGCTGGGCTGACCATGCAGCGCAACCCCAAGCTGGACACCGAATACAAGCTGCTGCTGACCGATGTGCCGTGCTTCATCGGCGTGGCCAAGGGCAACAAGGAGCTGCTGGACCAGGTGAACGTCATCCTGCGCACCGCCAAGGCCGATGGCAGCCTGAACGCCATCTCGCAAAAGTACCTGGGCCGGCCTTTGGGCAACCTGCCCGAGTGAGCCAGGGCCGCCGGGCTCCGGTCATCAAAAAGGCAGCCCGCAGGCTGCCTTTTTCGTGACCGCGTTGGCCCGGTGCTCAGAGGTTGCCGACCATGTGCTTCGGCACCACCCACTGGTCGAACTGCGCGGCCGTCACATGGCCGCTGGCAATCGCGGCATCGCGCAGGCTGGTGCCCTCCTTGTGCGCCTTCTTGGCGATGTAGGCTGCCTTGTCGTAGCCGATGTGGGTATTGAGCGCGGTCACCAGCATCAGCGAGCGGCCGACCAGCTCGGCAATGCGTTCGCGGTTGGGCTCAATGCCCACGGCGCAGTGGTCATTGAAGCAGACCATGCCATCGGCCAGCAGGCGCACGCTCTGCAGGAAGTTGTGCGCCACCAGCGGGCGGAACACGTTCAGCTCGAAGTTGCCGCTGGCGCCACCAAAGTTGATGGCCACATCGTTGCCAAACACCTGGGCGCACAGCATGGTCATGGCTTCGGACTGGGTGGGGTTGACCTTGCCGGGCATGATGGACGAGCCGGGCTCGTTCTCGGGGATCGACAGCTCGCCCAGGCCGCTGCGTGGGCCGCTGGCCAGCCAGCGCACATCGTTGGCAATCTTCATCAGGCTGGCGGCCAGGGTCTTGAGCGCGCCGTGGGCGTGCACCAGACCGTCGCAGCTGGCCAGTGATTCGAACTTGTTGGGCGAGGTGATGAACGGATAACCGGTCAGCCGGGCCAGCTCGGCTGCCACCCCTTCGGCGTAACCCTTGGGCGCGTTCAGGCCGGTGCCCACCGCCGTGCCGCCCAGCGCCAGCTCGTACAGATGGGGCAGGGCGGCACGCACATGCTTTTCACCGTGGGCCAGCTGGGCTACCCAGCCGGAGATCTCCTGGCCCAGCGTCAGCGGCGTGGCGTCCTGCAGGTGGGTGCGGCCGATCTTCACGATGTCGGCAAACGCCTCGCTCTTGGCCTGCAAGGTGGTGCGCAACTGGGCTATCGCCGGCAGCAGCTTCTGCTCGATGGCCGTGACCGCTGCCACATGCATGGCCGTGGGGTAGACGTCGTTGCTGGACTGGCTTTTGTTCACGTCGTCATTCGGGTGCACCAGGCGCGACTCGCCGCGCTCGCCGCCCAGCAGCTCGCTGGCGCGGTTGGCCAGCACCTCGTTGACGTTCATATTGGTCTGCGTGCCCGAACCGGTCTGCCACACCACCAGCGGGAATTCGCCCGGGTGCTGGCCAGCCAGCACCTCATCGGCCGCGGCGTTGATGGCCTGGGATTTCTTGGCATCCAGCAGGCCCAGGGTGCAGTTCACCGTGGCCGATGCCTTTTTCACCTGCACCAGGGCGGCAATGATTTCGCGCGGCTGCTGTTCACCGCTGATGTCGAAGTTCTGCAGCGAACGCTGGGTCTGTGCGCCCCAGAGCCTGTCGGCCGGCACGGCAATCGGGCCGAAAGTGTCTTTTTCCAGGCGGGTGGCTGTCATGCGGTGCAAAGCTTCTCAAAGGTTGTGTGTGGTGACATGGGGGGGCGGGAAGCACGTTCGGGCTGCCTGGAGACCGCGGTAGGGATCAAACTGCCATGGTAGCGCAGCCATTGAGAAAAATTCTCAACACCATGCTGGTGAAACGCCTTCAACGGCTGGCCCAGTTCGGGCGTGGCCCGTGAGCTGGGTCATGCAGGAGGCTGTGATTACCGGGTTGGAGAATACTCCGCAGCGATGCTCAGCGCCGGCAGCTACAGGGCGGGGGCAAAGCCTGCGGGCGGTAATTACGCGTTGGTCATGCGGCCTTCGTCCAGAGTGCATGGACGCCGCACAAGAGATTAGCCCTTGTGGTGATGGGTTGCGACAGCGAAGTCCTTTGGGCTTGCCAAATCCTGCTCTCCAGCTGTCTTCATCATGATGTGACCGTCCTGGGTTGTTGATGTAGCCGCGCAGATGCCAGCCACCGCTTATCAGGTAGCAGTGGACACTGCGGATGCCCGGCGATCCGCAACCGACAGCGCATTCACTCTCGCCAGGGGGCTGAACGGTAGGTGGGCAGGTGCTTCCACTGTGATCACTCCATGTAGAAGCCAACACCTTGCGGGGAAGCCGCCTTTGCCGAAGATCTCGGGCCCGCGTTGCGCCTGTAATGCAGCGGTCTCACTGCAGCAACCAGCCCATCGAGGGGCGGGATGCTGCGCGAGAGGGTGACGGCAGCGTGATGAAAACCGGGTGTCGTGCGGTGCCAGTGCTGGCTTAAAGGCACCCATTTTCCTCAGTGGTGGTAGGCCTTGCGCGCC
Organism: Comamonas aquatica NBRC 14918; assembly: GCF_000739875.1. Taxonomy (GTDB): domain Bacteria; phylum Pseudomonadota; class Gammaproteobacteria; order Burkholderiales; family Burkholderiaceae_C; genus Comamonas; species Comamonas aquatica. Next base: position 19,247 of record NZ_BBJR01000022.1, on the reverse strand, counting down.
AGCGCGGCGGCGAGGAGGGCTGTAGGGTCCACTAGGGGCCAGCCTTGGGCTGCTGGTGCTTGTGGCAGGGCCAGGGGGATTTCTGTGCAGGCCATGACCAGGGGAATGTTGCCATGTGTGGCACGTAACTGGGCGCCCACGCTGGCAAAGCGCTCTTGCGCCAGCGCCAGGTTGCCCGCCTTCACGCCGTCATAAATGCCCTGCATCAGCGCCTCGCGCCCGGCCTCATCCGGCAGCACGCAGGTAATGCCGGCAGCTGCAAAGGCGGCGTCGTACAGTCCCTGGCGGTAAGTGCCTTGCGTGGCCAGCAATGCCACGCGGGTCTGGCCCTGGCGCTGCAGTTCGGCCGCTGTTTCGCGGGGCATGTGCAGCAACTCGATCTGCGGCACGCGTGCCTGCAGCGCGGCATGCCAGGCATGGGCGGTGTTGCAGGGTATGGCGGCAGCGCGTGCGCCCAGACCGGCCAGTTGTGTCAATCCGCGCACCAGCGGCTCCAGGGGCTGGGGTGCTCCAGGGTCGATCAGCGCACGGCTGCGGTCCGGCACAGGCAGTTGGGCCATCCAGTGCTCAGGGTAGGCCTGGTCCACCACGTTGTAGTCATGGTGGCGCAGCCAGCCCTCGCAAGCGGCCACAAACAGGCGCACAAAATCGACGCCCGCAGCGGGGCCCATGCCAGCCAGAATGCCCACGGTTTGGGGGGATGGCGTGGTGTTCATCGCAGCATGCTCGACATGGCGGACAGGCAGTTGAGCATGCGCACGGCCGACTCGATATCGGGCGCGGTAAAGCGCAGTGCATCACCATCGGTGCGCTCCAGCGTCGGCCATTGGCAGAACAGTTCGGCCAGCGACGTGGTCTGGGCCAGCAGATCGACGGTGATCGGGCCGTGGATGCGCAGGGGATCCACTTGCTTGGCACGTAGCACAGCCTGTGCCACACCTTCGCGGATGGCTTGGCAAGCCCGTTCGGGCGACAGGCTGACGCCGCTGGAAAAGCCGGTGGCGCGCTTGACCTGCACAAACTGCGTCTGCGGGAACGTGGACTGGTGCTCGGCGATGAACACGTCGTCACCCGAGGCCGCAATCACGGGTGCGCCATAGGCGCCGGCCAGTGCGCCGTACAGGTCCATCTCACTCACTTCCTGGCCATTGAGGCGGACGCGTGCAAACGCAAAGCTGTTGACGGTGTGCGCCAGAATGCCACGCCCTTGGGCGCGTGAGTGGTAGCCGATCATGCAGACGCCGTCGACCTTCAGTTCCACGCCAGCCACCATGCTCAGGTACCGCGGCTTGCCCTGGATGACCTGGGCGCGCGCGTCGAGCAGTTCGGGCGGCATGTTGCGAAAGCCTCCGTGCGAGTCGTTCACATAGACCTCGGTGGCGCCTCCATCAAAAGCTCCGGCAATGGCAGCGCTGGCTTCGGCGGCCATCAGGCGGCGGGCACGTTCGAATTCGGGATTGCCCGCGCGCACCTGCTCGGAGTGGTAAACGCCGGCCACGCCCTCGATGTCAACAGAGATGAGGATTTTCATGGGTCGCTTGAGGTTTTAATAAAAAATGGCCTTAGGGCTTGTTGTGAAAGCGTCAATAGCTATTTTTTTTGATTAATTACTTCGCGCAGCGTTGCACGGTGGTGTCCGTTGCGGCCGGTGACTGGTTCTGCATACCACAGTGCATGGATAATCGATTGCTCTACGCTGTCGGCGGCGGCCTGGAAGAGCCCATCGAGCTTGGCTTCATGCACCATGGCCACAGCGGGCATGGGGGCGTCGGGGGCCTGGGGCAGCGTGTAGGCCGTGGAAAAGGCCACCGCAATGTCGCCACTGCCATGGCCGTACACGGAGCCGGTGCGTGCCAGCCCTGCGGCTGCGCGCAGGGCCAGTCGACCCAACTGGCGGGAATCCAGTGGGGCATCGGTGGCCAGCACCATGATGATGGAGCCTTTCTCGACCGTGGCAGGCTGCTGGGCCGCCAGCCGCTGACCGAGTGGCTCACCACCCCACAGCAGATTGGCCTGCACGCCATAGTTCGCCAGCACCAAGGCACCTACCGTGTAATGGGCGGCGCCGATTGTGACGCAGCGTGAAGCGGTGCCGATGCCCCCCTTGAGCTGAAAACTGGACATGCCGCGCCCGGCACCCACAGCGCCCTGGGCCACATCGACACCTGCATAGGTACACGCCTGCTCGTAGTGCTGCGCAGTCACTGCCATGTGCTGGATATCGTTCAGATAGCCGTCGTTGCACTCCAACACCAGCGCATTCACGGTAGATAGCTCACGCCCGATTTCCGGGTTGGTGCGTGCGCACTGCGCAATTTGCGCTTGTGCCACGGCATGGACCGAGAAGGTGTTGGTCAGCGCAATCGGCGTTTCCAGCTGGCCCAGTTCGGTCAGTTGCATCAGCCCGACGCTTTTGCCAAAGCCGTTGATGATGGCTGCCGCCGCAGGCAGTTTGTGCTGGAACGGGTCCAGCGCATGCGGGTGAATCACGGTCACGCCGGTTTGCACGTCACCATCGGCCAGCGTGGTGTGGCCGACGGTGATGCCCGCCACATCGGTGATGGCATCACGCTGCCCGCTGGGTAGGCTGCCGATGCGCGGTGGGGCGTTGTGCATCATGACTGGCGGTCGATCTTGGGGTCCAGTGCATCACGCAGACCATCGCCCAGCAGGTTGAAGGCCAGCACCGTCAGAAAGATGGCCAGGCTGGGGAACAGCGCCACATGGGGGGCGTTCACCATGTCGGCGCGGGCTTCGTTCAGCATGGCGCCCCATTCGGGAGTTGGAGCCTGCGCGCCCATGCCCAGGAAGGACAGGCTGGCCGCCGTGATGATGGAGGTGCCCACACGCATGGTGAAGTACACCACGATGGAGGAAATCGTGCCCGGCAGGATGTGGCGGGTGATGATGGTCCAGTTGCTGGCGCCAATGCTTTGCGCAGACTCGATGTACGTCATTTGCTTGAGCACCAGCGTATTGCCACGCACCAGGCGTGCAAAGGCAGGCACGCTGAATACGGAGACCGCAACGATCACATTCGTCATGCTGCTGCCCAGAATGGCCACAACGCCCAGGGCCAGCAAGATGCCGGGGAAGGCGAACAGCACATCGGAGATGCGCATCACGATGCGGTCCCACCAGCCTTCGTAGAACCCGGCCAGCAGACCGAGCGCCGTACCGATCACGCAGCCGATGGCCACCGACAAGAAGCCTGCCGTCAGAGAGATGCGGGCACCCATCAGGATGCGGCTGAAGATGTCACGACCCAGCGGGTCTACGCCCAGCCAGTGCACGGCGGATGGACCTTCGTTCAGACGGTCGTAGTCGAAATAGTTTTCGGGGTCAAAAGGCACCAAGACGGGGGCCAAGACGGCCACGAGGACCAGCAGTGCCACGAAGACCAGGGCGGCCACCGCCACACGTTGCTTCTTGAACTTGCGCCAGAACTCGCGCCAGGGCGTGCGCACCTGTTCGGGGGCAGCCGCAGCTTGGGGGGCGGCGGAAGGGGAGACAGAGGTAGTCATACAGCTGGTCTTACTTGTAGCGGATCGTGGGGTTGATGAAGCCGTAAAGCATGTCCACCACCAGGTTGATAAGAATGAATTCCAGCGAGAACAGCAGCACCAGGGTCTGGATCACCGGGTAGTCACGCATGGTCACGGCATCGACCAGCAGACGTCCGAGGCCAGGCCAATTGAACACGGACTCGACCACGATGGAGCCACCCAGTAGGAAGCCGAACTGCAAGCCCATCATGGTGATCACGGGAATCAGTGCATTGCGCAGGCAGTGTTTGAGCACCACGACGCGCTCGTTCAAGCCCTTGGCGCGGGCCGTGCGGACAAAGTCCTCCTGCACAACTTCCACAAAAGAGGCGCGCGTAAAGCGTGCCATCACGGCCGCCACGGCGGCGCCCAGTGTGAGCGAAGGCAGGATGTAGTGGCGCCAGCTATCCGCACCCACGGTGGGGAGCCAGCCCAGATTCACGGAGAAAATCTGCATCAGCAGCATGCCCAGCGCAAATGCGGGGAACGAGATGCCGGAGACCGCCAGCGTCATGCCCAGACGATCTGGCCATTTGTTGCGGTACACCGCGGACATGATTCCAATGCCCATGCCAAAGATGACGGACCAGACCATGCTGGTGACGGTCAGCAGCAGCGTGGGCATGAAGCGCTCGCTGATCTCGACGAGGACGGGGCGGCGTGTGCGCATGGAGGTGCCGAAGTCACCTTGCACCATGTGTATGAAGAAATTCAGAAACTGTTCGGGAAGCGGCTTGTCCAGGCCCAGCTCTTGGCGGACCAGTTGAATCGTGGCTTCATCGGCATCCTGACCCGCGGCAAGGCGCGCTGGGTCACCAGGCAACATATGGACGAAGAAGAACACCAGCACTGCCACGATCAGCAGGGTGGGCAACAGCCCCAGCAGGCGTTTGAGAAAATAGTTCAGCATTATTGAATCGGGGGAGAGTCGCGCCCTCTCCCACGGGCTTGTGCTTGCGGGAGAGGGTCGACGTGAGAGAGTTGGTGTCTTACTTCAGCGCGATTTCGCTGCTGTTGATGTTGCCGTCAGGCATCACGTACACACCAGACAGGCGCTTGGAGTGGGCGTAGAGCACCTTCTCAGTGACCAGCGGAATGCGTGGCAGGTCCTTGGCCAGTTGCTCTTGCGCATTCTTGTAGAGCGTTGCCCGCTCAGCGCTGTCGGTGGACACCAGTGCCTTGGCAATGGATTCATCCACGATCGGGTTGCTGTAGAACGCGTAGTTGGCCAGCTTGGGTGCCCAGGATTCGGTGGCGAACAGGGGGCGCATGGCCCAGTCGGCCTCACCGGTCGAAGAGGACCAGCCGATGTAGTACAGACGTACCTTGGCAGTCTTGGGGTCGGGCCAGGAGTCCACCAGCTCGGCACGCTTGCCGGGCTCCAGTGCCTCGAGCGATACCTTGATGCCGACCTGGGCGAGTTGCTGCTGCAGGAACTGGATGGTTTTTTGGCTGGTGGTGTTGTTGTAGCCGCTCCACAGTGTGGATTCAAAGCCATTGGGGTAGCCAGCTTCCTTCAGCAATTCCTTGGCCTTCTGGACGTTGTAAGGAATAGGCTGCATCTTCACGGCATATTCCACGCCCTGGGGAACGAAACCTTGGGCTGCAAAGGCGTAGCCATTGAATGCCACCTTGGCCAGTGCTTCCTTGTTGATGGCGTAGCCAATGGCTTCACGCACCTTGGGGTTGTCAAAAGGCTTTTGCAGCATGTTGAAGGTCAGGAAACGCTGGATGATGGACGGTGCGGACACCACTTCCACCTTGTCGCTCTTTTCCAGCGTCGCGACCTGTTCGTAAGGCAGTGTGAAGACAAAGTCAGCTTCGCCGGTCTGCAGCATGGCCGCACGTGTGCTGTTTTCGGGCACGGGCTTCCAGCTGACTTGGTCGATCTTGGGGTAGCCCTGTTTCCAGTAACCTGCAAACTTCTTGCCCACGATGGCGTCGGTCTGCTTCCATTCCACGAACTCGAAGGGGCCGGTACCCACGGGGTGGAATGCGATGTCCTTGTTGCCCCACTTCTTCAGTGCAGTCGGGGAGATCATGGCTGCCGAGGCATGGGCCAGGGCGTTGATGAAGGGGCCGAAGGGCTCCTTCAGCGTAATACGCAGTGTCTGTGGGTTGACGGCTTCCACCTTGGCAACGCGGTTGAACTGGTTGGCGCGCAGCAGACGGTTGGCGGGGTCCATCACGCGGTCCAGCGTGGCCTTGGCTGCCTCAGCGTTGAAATCAGTGCCGTCGTGGAATTTGACACCCTTGCGCAGGGTGAAGGTATAGACCAGGCCATCCTTGGAGACCGTATAGCTTTCTGCCAGTACGTTCTGCACCTTCATGTCCTTGTCGAAACCGAACAAGCCTTCGTAAAAGCTCTTGGTGACGGCCGTGGTCAGGGTCGTGTTGGTGTTGTAAGGGTCCAGGGTTTCTGGTGCCTGGTGAATGGCCAGTACGGCATTGCCAGCAGCCAGCACGGAGCCGGATGCTGCAATCGCAGCCAGGGCCAGCAGAGCCTGGGCAGTGCGGTGGATAGAAGCGTTTTTCTTCATGGATGAACTCCGAGGGTGGGTAGGGAAAACAGTTCTCTCTAAACGATGGTCAATGTCTGTCTAGGATCGCTTGCATGAAGCAGGGCTTCAAGCAGCCACCGGTGCGACGAAATGGCCGGGGCCTACCTCCACCATGGGTGGCACGATAGGTTCTTCACCTGCGGGGCGGATGGGGCTGGGAATTTCGCCTTCCAGCAGTACGCGCTTCAGGTGGCGGCGTGCAGGGTCGGCAATCGGCACAGCGGCCATCAGCTTCTTGGTGTAAGGGTGCTGGGGGTTCTCGAAAATGGCCCGGCGAGGACCGATTTCGACAATACGACCCAGATACATGACGGCCACGCGGTGGCTGATGCGTTCTACGACCGCCATGTCGTGCGAGATGAAGAGGAAAGCCACGCCCAGCTCGCGTTGCAGATCCAGCATCAGGTTCACAATCTGCGCCTGGATGGACACGTCCAGGGCGGACACGGATTCATCGGCCACCACCACCTTGGGGTTCAGGGCCAGTGCGCGTGCAATCGCAATACGCTGGCGTTGGCCTCCCGAGAACTCGTGGGGGTAGCGTTGTCCGTATTCGCGTGGCAGTCCGACTTTTTCCAGCAGCCAGTCCACGCGGGCCTGGGCCTCGGCGGGTGAACCGACCTTGTGCACCAAGAGCGGCTCCATGATGGAAAAGCCTACGGTCAGGCGTGGGTCCAGCGATGCAAACGGGTCCTGGAAGATGAACTGGATATCGCGGCGCAGCGACTGCACCTGGCTGCGGGGAAGCTCCAAGATATTGCGGCCACCGAACTCAATGGCGCCACGTTGGCTTTCAACCAGGCGCAGCAGTGAGCGGCCTGTGGTTGATTTGCCGCATCCCGATTCACCGACCAGTGCCAAGGTTTCGCCGGGGTACAGGTCAAAGCTCACTTGCTCCACCGCATGCACGCGGCGTGTGACCTTGTTCATCAAACCGGATCGCAGGTCGAAGCGCGTGACCAGGTTTTGCACGCGCAAAATGGGTTCGGCATTGACTGGGCGGGTGTCCGTGGGAGTGGATTCGCCCATCAGTGTGCTGCCATCGGGGCGCAGCAGGTCAAACTGGCGGGGCAGATCGGTGCCCTGCATGGCCCCCAATTTGGGCACGGCGGACAGCAGTGCACGGGTGTAGGCATGCTGGGGGGCCGCAAAGACCTGATCGGAGCTTCCTTCTTCCACTTTGTCGCCACGGTACATCACCAGTACGCGATCGGCCACTTCGGCAACCACACCCATGTCATGGGTGATAAAGACGACGCCCATGTGCATTTCGTCTTGCAGTTGGCGGATCAGTTGCAGGATCTGCGCCTGAATGGTCACATCCAGCGCGGTAGTCGGTTCGTCAGCGATCAGCAACTGGGGCTTGCAAGACAGCGCCATGGCAATCATCACGCGCTGGCGCATGCCGCCCGAAAGCTGGTGAGGGAAACGGTCCAGGACGTTGCGAGCCTCAGGAATTCGCACCAAATCCAGCATGCGCAGGGCTTCGGCGCGTGCGGCAGCGCGATCCATGCCCTGGTGCACACGAATGGATTCTGCAATCTGATCGCCCGCAGTGAACACGGGGTTCAGCGATGTCATTGGCTCTTGGAAAATCATGGCCACGTCCGCGCCACGGACACTGCGCATTTGCGATTGCGAGGCAGTGGCTACGTTCAGCACCTGGCCATTGCGGCGACGCAGGAGTGCCGAGCCATTCACAATTTTTCCGCCACCGTGCTCCACCAGGCGCATCAGTGCGAGCGAAGTCACGGACTTGCCAGAGCCGGATTCACCGACGATGGCCAGTGTTTCACCACGGTCAACGTGGAAGGAAAGATTGCGCACTGCCTCCACTGTGCGTTCGGAAGTGGCGAAGCGGATGGTCAGGTCGCGGGCTTCCAGCACACGCTGCTCAGGCAACGTCAGGGGGGATGTGGATATCAAAGTCATGGAACAAACTTAAGCAAGATTGGTGCAAAGGCTGTGGCAAACACCAATCAGCGGTAAATAAAAGATTCAGGGACTTGGCCCACACGTGCAATACCGCGGTACATGCCTTCGGTATTGAATGGCAGGCAGACATTCCCGTCGCGGTCCACCGCAATCAGGCCGCCGCTGCCGCCGATGGCAGACAGTGAGTCGTGCACGACGGCTTGTGTCGCAGCCTCCAGTGACAGGCCTCCATAAGCCATGCGTGCGCACACATCGTGTGCTGCCGCCACACGGATGAAGCTCTCTCCGTGACCAGTGCACGACACGGCAGCGGTACGGTCATCGGCATAGGTGCCCGAGCCAATCAAAGGCGAATCCCCCACGCGGCCAGGGCGCTTGTTGGTCAAACCACCTGTGGAAGTGGCGGCGGCCAAGTGGCCATGGGCATCTAAAGCCACGGCACCCACGGTGCCCATTTTGCGCCCCTCATGCAGTGGGGCACTTTCGGGGGTACGTGTCATGGCGGCGGCACCGTCGTGGTCCAGTACAGCGCCTGCTGCGCGGGCCTGCGCAGCTTTCAGTTGTGCCAGACGTGCCTCTGTCGAGAAATAGCTGGGCTCCACCAGCGCCAAGCCAGCATCGCGAGCCAATTGCTCAGCGCCTTCGCCCACCATGAGCACGTGCTGGCCGTTTTGCATCACGGCGCGCGCTGCATGCACAGGATTGCGCACCCGCGTAACGCCTGCCACTGCACCGGCTGCCAAGGTGGCTCCGTCCATCACGGCGGCATCCAGTTCGTGGGTGGCATCCGCAGTGAAGACAGCTCCGCGGCCAGCATTGAACAGTGGGCAGTCTTCCAGTCCTTGGACGGCCACGCAGACGGCTTCCATGGCCGTGCCGCCTTGTTCCAGGACGGCTTGACCGGCGCGCAGCACGGCTTGCAGCGTTGCGTGATAGGCATGTTCTTGTTCTGGGCTGATGTTGGAGCGGCTGAGCGTGCCTGCACCGCCGTGAATGGCAAGGACGGGGGCGGGAGTATGGTTCATCGGGTTCATCGGTGTCATGGGGCCTGCAAATCGCCGTGGTTGTGCTCTGGCGACATGTCCGCGGCGGGCGTTGTGTGGATTCCTTGGCCACGGGGGCTGCCGCCATACAGCCAAGGGCGTACGGATTCCGTCATCCGTGCAGCGTTTTGTAAAGGGTGGTTGGCTTGTAGCGAAACGGCACTTGACAGCGCTTCGATCAAGGCCAGGATGGAGGCTTCTGAAGTTGCCGCATAGTAGTTATCGGTTTGAGCAAACAGGTGGCAGTGCGCCACTTTGCCCAATGGAGATTGGGTGCTGTCGGTCAGTGCCAGCACTCGCACGCCTTGCTGGGCGGCGCTTTGCGCGACCGACACAGTGTCGGCGAGGTAACGGGGGAAACTGATGGCGATCAGCAGGTCTTGTGCGGTCATCCGCGGCAGCAAGCGGGCACTGTGCGAGGCGCCTGCCACACTGGTTAGGAGATGCACGTTATCGCAGTCCAGATCCAATCCGCGTTGTAGCAGGCCCGCCAACCAGCCGCTGGAGCCATAGCCCAGCACATACACGCGCCTAGCGCCCAGAATCAGCTGTACAGCCTCTTCGCAAGCCTGGGGTGTCAGTGCTTCGCGGGTCGCTGCAACGTTTCGCAGGCTTTCTTCCATGGCGGCGACAAAAGCGTCATGCACCGAACATGGCTTTTCCAGACGAATGCGCATTTTTTCCAGCGGCGCCAGCATGGCCTCGAAGCCCTTGACCAACTCGGCACGCAGCATCGGGTAGCCATCTAGGCCGATGGCGCGGGCGAAGCGGTTGGCGGTAGCCACTGAGACGCCGACTGCTGCAGCGAGCTCATCAATTGGCATCGTCGCCGCTTGCAATGGGTGGGCCAGCACGTAGTCCGCAATTTGCCGGTGCGAAGGCGTCAGTGCCGACCGGTGCAGGTCGATGCGGGAGGCAATCGTTACCGCTTCCGCTGAAGATTCCTGCTGCGTGGACATGGAGTGTGTGGCTGAGAAAAAATTTACATTTTTCTATATTAAAGAGAATTTTTGATCATTCAAGATGGCTGGTCGCGATATTCATTAGGGGAATTACGTAAATCGAGGGTGCAGGCCATCACATTCCATTTGCTGGGGATTCGCATTTTGCTCAAACGCTACGTGCTCGGTCGGAGTCCATGTGGGGACTTAGTCAAGCACCGCCATGTCAACATCAGCTCAGTCTTGGCGGGCATGCCAGCACAATGGTTTTTCCGCATGTCTGAGTGGAGGTCATATGGGGGGCTGCTGCCACGGTGTGCTCTAGGAAAGACGGCCTTGCTGATCGCTGGAGAGCTGTGTGGGGCTCTGGTGAATTACAAGTCCTCTATAAGACTTGTCAGCTTTGGCCTGTCAGTTCGACGCTTAGCGGGGATAATCAGCAGGTTTTCCGCGCGCAGCCCCTGCGCACCCACAACAGAGAAGCTTCACGATGACGACCTCCATCCGCCAGCAGGACCTGATCGACTCGATCGCAGGTGCCCTGCAGTACATCAGCTACTACCACACACCGGATTTCATCCAGCATCTGGCCCGCGCCTACGAGCGCGAGCAAAGCCCAGCGGCCAAGGATGCGATGGCGCAAATCCTGACCAACTCCAAGATGAGTGCCACCGGCCAGCGCCCCATCTGCCAGGACACCGGCATCGTCAACGTGTTCCTGAAGGTGGGCATGGACGTCAAGTGGGAAGGCTTCACCATGGGCCTGGAAGACGCCATCAACGAAGGCGTGCGCCGTGGCTACAACCACCCCGACAACACGCTGCGCGCGTCGGTCGTGGCTGACCCCCACTTCAAGCGCAAGAACACCAAGGACAACACCCCCGCCGTGATCAACGTGCAGATCGTGCCCGGCGACAAGGTGGACGTGACCGTGGCGGCCAAGGGCGGCGGCTCCGAGAACAAGTCCAAGATGATCATGATGAACCCCAGCGATTCCATCGTGGACTGGGTGTTGAAGACGGTTCCTGAAATGGGCGCAGGCTGGTGCCCCCCCGGCATGTTGGGCATCGGCATTGGTGGCACGGCGGAAAAGGCTGTCTTGCTGGCCAAGGAAAGCCTGATGGAAGACCTGAACATGTACGAGCTGCAGCAAAAGGCTGCCAGCGGTGCAGAGCTGGATGACGTGGAAAAGCTGCGCCTGGAGCTGTTCGAGAAGATCAACGCCCTGGGCATTGGCGCCCAAGGCCTGGGCGGCCTGACCACGGTGCTGGACGTTAAGATCAATATGTACCCCACGCACGCGGCCTCCAAGCCCGTGGCCATGATCCCCAACTGCGCCGCCACCCGCCACGCCCACTTCGTGATGGACGGCTCCGGCCCCGTGTACCTGGAAGCGCCTTCGCTGGACAGCTGGCCCAAGATCGACTGGGCACCCGACTACAACAAGTCCAAGCGCGTGGACCTGAACACCCTGACCAAGGAAGAGGTCGCCAGCTGGAAGCCCGGCGACACCCTGCTGCTCAACGGCAAGATGCTGACCGGCCGTGACGCCGCCCACAAGCGCATCCAGGACATGCTGGCCAAGGGCGAAAAGCTGCCCGTGGACTTCACCAACCGCGTGATCTACTACGTCGGCCCGGTGGACCCCGTGCGCGACGAAGTGGTTGGCCCTGCCGGCCCCACCACGGCCACCCGCATGGACAAGTTCACCGAGATGATGCTGTCGCAGACCGGCCTGATCTCGATGATCGGCAAGTCCGAGCGAGGCCCCGTCGCCATCGAGGCCATCAAGAAGCACAAGAGTGCCTACCTGATGGCTGTGGGCGGCGCCGCCTACTTGGTGTCCAAGGCCATCAAGCAGGCCAAGGTGGTCGGCTTTGAAGACCTGGGCATGGAAGCCATCTATGAATTCGACGTGGTCGACATGCCCGTGACCGTGGCCGTGGATGCCGGTGGCACCAGCGCCCACATCACCGGCCCCGCGATCTGGAAGGAAAAGATCGCGACCGGCGAATTCAAGGGTATCGAAGTGGCCGCGGCCAAGTAAGCCTGTCTGGCTTGCTCCCTACGAACCGCCTTCGGGCGGTTTTTTCATGGGCGGGTGCTGGGGCTGTGTGGGTCGAGCATGTGGCGGCGGTGCAGGTCTGTGCCAGGCGGGCGCCGGGTCGACGCAGCGCCTGCCGATCACCATCGGCAGAGACAGTGGGGTCGCTCCCGCTTGGCGAAAGCGAGCACTGACGCTGACCGTGGGAGCCGTTGACAGCCCCCACAGGCGCTGATGGGACAGGGCGCTGTGTCTGCGCCAGTGCCTGGCGTTGCCATGCGGGCGGGCCTTGTGCTGTACGGGCGTTTTGCCGATGATGCAGGCCGCACGGGTCGCCATGCACCGTGGCCAGGCTCGATGCCACCGGCCAGGACCGCACCGCGCCCCGGAGCCCTGTTGCGAGGGGGTTGCCGTGGCGGGCACACTGCCTAGTGCCTGCGCTGGAATCCGCATCCGCCAGCACTCCTGCGGGACGCGGTGTGCCACGCACAGGGGCTGTCCCTGGTCCTCTTTACCTGTCCATGCAAAAACGCATTCTTGTCATCATGGGGCACCCCGGCACGCAGAGCTTTTGCGCCAGCCTGGCGGATGCCTATGTCCAGGGCGCTACCGACGCCGGGCATGCCGTCCAGCGCATCGATGTGCGCGATCTGGTGTTCGACCCCATCTTGCATGAGGGCTACCGGCAGATCCAGGCGCTGGAGCCCGATTTGCTGGCGGCCCAGCAGGCGCTGAAGGAGGCCGACCATCTGGTGTTCATCTATCCCACCTGGTGGGGCGGTATGCCGGCCTTGCTGAAAGGCTTTTTTGACCGGGTGCTGCTGCCGGGTTTCGCGTTCAAGTACCGGGCCAATTCCGTGTGGTGGGACAAGTACCTGACGGGCAAGTCGGCCCATGTCCTGACCACCATGGACACCCCACCGTGGTACTTTCGGCTCTTCTACCGCAACCCCGGCAACAACCAGATGCGGCGCACCATCCTGGAGTTTTGCGGTATCCGGCCCGTTCGCATCACCTGCATTGGCCGCGTGCACAATGCACCAGCCAGCTGGACAGCCCGGTGGTTGGACAAGGCGGCCGCCTTCGGGCGCCGCGCCTGAGGGAGGTCAACACAGGCCGGAGATGGCGGGATATGGCGACGGGATGGGGACCGCCGTGCGCCAGGGGCACCGCCACGGCAAGGGCGGCCGGCCCCGTGACTTTTTTTGAGAGGGAGAGGAATGCCTTTTTCGCTGGAAGAACGCCGGGCCTTGCTGGCCGTCAAGGGCGTAGGGCCCACGGTGGTGGCACGGCTGGAGCAGATGGGTTTTCAGACCCTGGCCCACCTGAGCAGGGCGAATGCCTTGGACATCACGGCCAAGGCTTCGGAGATCGTGGGGTCGAGCTGCTGGAAGAACAGCCCCCAGGCACGGGCGGCGATCCAGGCGGCGATTGCCCTGGCGCAGTCGCGCCAGGGCTCCGGGCAGTGAGGCGCGCATGGCGGTTCTGGGCATCAGCCACCTGACGTTCATCGTGCGCGATGTGGAGCGCACGGCGCGCCTGTTTGTCGAGGGACTGGGGGCGACCGAGGTCTACGACAGCCAGGGGCGCAACTTCTCGCTGTCGCGCGAATAATTCCTGCTGCTGGGCGGTGTGTGGCTGGCCTTCATGGAGGGCGAGCCGACGGCGCGTTCCTACCGCCATGTGGCGTTCGAGGTGGCCGAGGCCGATGTGCCCACTTATGCCGCCGCCTTGCAGGCCCTGGGGACCGAGATCCCCCGGCACGCCCGCGTGTCGACGGCGAGGGCCTGTCGCTGTACTTCCATGACTACGACAACCACCTGTTCGAGCTGCATGCCGGCTCCCTGGCCCAGCGGCTGGCGCACTATGCGCAGTGAAGTGCGCACTGGGCAGGCCCCGGCGTGGCCGGCAGCCCGGTCGCAGGGCGCTGGCCCCGGGCCCTGCCGGGTGCTGTCACGGCTTTAAAACAAGAGCTGTCAGCGCTTGTCCAGTCAGCGCCAGAGGCTGAAAACACCTGAAGCGCTCAATGCCGAGGGCTTCGTGCCAAGATGCGCGGTATGAGCCAAGTCTTCGCACCCTCCTGCGCCAACAGCCAGGCGCCGATCCTGGCCGTGCTGCAGCACGCCTTGGCCGGCCGCACCCACGTGCTGGAAATCGGTAGCGGCACCGGCCAGCACAGCGTGTACTTTGCGCCGCGCCTGCCGCACCTGGTGTGGCAGACCAGCGATCTGCCCCAGCACCACGCCAGCATCCAGGCCTGGCATGCCGCAGAGCCCGCACCCAACCTGCGCGCACCGCTGGTGCTGGAGATCGGCGGTGCCACCGCCTGGCCACAGACGGATGACGGCCCCTTCGACGCTGTCTTCACCAGCAACACCTTGCACATCATGGGCTGGCCGCAGGTGCAGCAGCTGCTGGCGCTGGTGGGGCAGCAACTGCCACCTGGCGGGGTGCTGGCGGTGTACGGGCCGTTCAACTATGGCGGGCGTTACACCAGCGACAGCAACCGTGCCTTCGATGCCAGCCTGCGCGCGCGCGATGCAGCCAGCGGCCTGCGCGACCAGGAGGCCGTGGTGGCGCTGGCACAGCAGCAGGGGCTGCTGTTGCGCGATGACCACGCCATGCCGGCCAACAACCGCACCCTGGTGTTTGAGAAGCACGCTTGATAGCCATCCAGCCCTTGCCCAGCTTGCGCCAGATGCTCTGAATTCCGAATCGCTGGCAGGGCCGAGGGGCCTGGCAATTGTGATCAGTGGTAAATACCGTGCGTTGGCGCAGGCCTGCCCCTAAGATGCGAGCCTACAGGGGTCGGGACGTTGTCTGACAGCGCCCAGCCGGCCTGTGCAGGGATGGCACAAGGAGACGGGGATGGGAGTGACAACCACAATCAGTGTCGGGGTGGGGCTGCTGCTGGGCGCGGCGGTGCTGGCGCAGGCCCACACGCTGGAGCCTTTGCCCGCCGGCGTTTCCGCCGGGCAGGTGCTGGTACCGCACGGGGTGTATGCCCACATCGATACGCGGCAGACCCAGGAAATGCTGCAGATCCTGACCCAGGGCAGCGCGGAGCAGCAGCAGGCTGCGCTGGAGCGCGTGCGTGCCGCGCCCGAGCGTTTCCAACCACCGGTGCTGTATGCGATGTCGCAGGTCTTGTTCAAGGCCAAGCTCTACCACGAGGCCGCGTTCTGGTTCTATGCCGGCCAGCTGCGTGCACGCTTCGATGTCAACCGTAGCACCGACCCCACGACCCGGCAGGCGGTCGATGCCTTGAACCAGACCTACGGCGCACCGATCAACCGCTATCTGTTCCAGGACCTGGACCGGGCCTTGGACCTGATCGCGAACGTTGTGGCCTGGGACCGCAAGACCCCCTACGACTACGATCCGCACTGGATCAACCTGCATGGCATGCAGGCCGTGCAGGCCGCGCGCGATCCGCAGTCGGCCGGGGCACGCACCGCGGCATCGCTGAGCCAGCCCCCCTCGGAGTGGGCAGCAATTGCCGAAAGAACGCGGGCCAAGTATTTCAAGAGCTTCCAGGACGCGATCACCGGCATGCAGGACAAGCTGCCGCCCAGCCCGCCGGCGCAGCCGTCCAGGTAAGGGCTGTTGGTGTCGACATCGGGTCGCTGGCAGCGGTGGTTGTGGCCGCCCGGGACGGTGGTGGTCAAAAAAATCTGGATCAGCTGGGTGCTGCTGGTCATGCTGGGGGCGCTGGTGCCCCTGCTGCTGTGGCGCAGCTTTGTCCCCAGTGCCGACACCATGCGCGGGGCGCTGTATCTGTCGCTGGCCCTGCTGCCGGTGCATGGCCTGTGGCTGTGGCGCCTGCGCGCACGCGGCGCCTGGGCACCGTCCGGCACCTGGCTGACCTACGGGCCGGTCAAGCGCTGGGCCATGGGCGTGCTGGTGCTGGGCTTCTGTGCCGCCATCTTGTGGATCGACCTGGCCATCACCCTGCCCAGTCTGTATACACGGTTGTGGGGCGTGCCCAGCGAGCAGGCCACGCAGGTGCAGCCCCACCGCAGCAGCGCCAAGCACAGCTGCCGCCACCAGCTGAAGATCGAGGGCATCCGGTTTCCGCTGTTCGAGTTCTGCATCGACGCCGAGCAGCTGGCGCAGTGGCCCGCCCAGCCCCTGCCGGCCACCGTGCTGCTGCGGCGTTCCGCCCTGGGCATGGAAGTGCTGGGCTTGCGCCTGGTGCGGCCGGCGCCACCCGCTGATGATCCCGAGCCGGGGAACCCGCAGGCCGCGGCAGCACTCAAACCCGCTTTGCCGACACCATTCTTGCAGGGAGCACCATGACACACGACGAAATCCGCGCCACCTTGACCTTGTGCCTGCTGGCCTCGTTTGCCGATGGCGAAAAACACGAGCGCGAGCGCGAACAGATCCGCCAGGTGGCCGAAGGCCTGGCGGGCGCACAGGGCGTCAACCTGCCCGGCCTGTACCAGGAGGTGCTGCTGCGCCGCGTGGACCTGGCCTCGGCCGCGGCCCGCCTGACCAGCCGCGAGGCCCGGCAGCTGGCCTATGAAATGGCGGTGTGCGTGTGCGATGCCGACGGCCACACCAGCCCCAAGGAAGACGCATTTTTGGCCCAGCTGCGCCAAGCCTTGGGCCTGGCCGGCGCTGGCGCGGCGACCCAGGCGGCATCCATTGCTCCTGCAACCGTAGCTGCTGGCGCAGCTGTGGCGGGCGTTGGTGTCGGTTTTGATGCCCAGGCCCGTGCTGTGGCCGATGCCCCGCTGCAGGCCGCCGGCCCCGAGTCCGGCATCCAGCTGCCCGCCGGGGCCAGCGTGCCGCATCCTGCGGCGGTCGACGCCCTGTCCAGCACGGCGGCACAACGCCGCCCCGGCGCGCTGCCGGCCGCCGAGATGGACAGCAAGATCCTCAAGGCCGCCATCTTGAACGGCGCCATCGAGCTGCTGCCCGAGAACCTGTCCACCCTGGCCATCATTCCGCTGCAGATGCGTCTGGTCTACCAGATCGGCCAGAGCTATGGCTACGAGCTGGACCGTGGTCACATCAAGGACCTGCTGGCCGCGCTGGGCGTGGGCCTGACCTCGCAGTACCTGGAGGAGGCCGGGCGCAAGCTGCTGGGGGGGCTGCTGGGCAAGGCGGGCAAGGGCATCTTCGGTGGCCTGGGCAAGCAGGCCGTCAGCAGCGGCATGAGCTTTGCCAGCACCTATGCCTTGGGGCATGTGGCCAACCAGTACTACGCGGGTGGGCGCCAGCTGTCGACCGACATGCTCAAGGACGCCTACCAGCACGTGATGCAGGATGGCCGCCAGCTGCAGGCCCGCTACCTGCCGCAGATGCAGGACACCGCACGCGGGCTGAACACGGCCAAGATCCTGTCCATGGTGCGCGGCGGCGGCCTCTGATTCGGCGCCGGCATGCCCTAGTCCTGCAGCGCGCTGGCGGCGTGCCGCTGTGCCGGGGCGGCCGCTAGCGCCGCCACCCGGGGCAGGGGGACGGCGTGCACGCCCAGGCTGTGCGGCCCCCTGGCGGTCTGCGGGGGCCGTGCGGCTGGTGCAGCCGGTGTCGCCGCCGGCGTTTGCGGCACGGCCTGACCGGCCGTGTGCGGATGCACCTTGAAGCGCTGCACCAGGGTGCGCAACTGCTCGGACTGTTCGCGCAGGCTGTGCGCGGCGGCGGCACTTTCTTCGACCATGGCCGCGTTCTGCTGGGTCATCTGGTCCAGGGCGCCGACGGCCTCGTTCACCTGGGCCACGCCATCGCGCTGCTCGGCCGCGTTGGTGTTGATGGTCTGCATGACCTGGGTGACGTGCTGGATGGATTGCACCACCTCGTCCATGGTGCTGCCCGCGTCCTGCACCAGGCGTGCGCCGTCGGCCATGCGGCTGACGGAGTCCTGGATCAGCAGCTTGATTTCCTTGGCGGCCTGCGCGCTGCGCTGGGCCAGGGTGCGGACTTCGCTGGCGACCACGGCAAAACCGCGGCCCTGCTCGCCGGCGCGTGCGGCCTCCACGGCCGCGTTCAGTGCCAGGATGTTGGTCTGAAAGGCGATGCCGTCGATCACGCCGATGATGTCGGCAATCTGCTGGCTGCGGCTGTGGATGTCGGTCATGGTGGTCACCACCTCGCTGACCACGGCTCCGCCGCGCTGCGCCACGCCCGAAGCCTGGTGGGCCAGTCCGGCAGCCAGCTGCGCGCTGGCGGCCGTGGCCTGCAGGGTCTGGGTGAGCTGCATCATGGCGGCGGCGGCCTGCTGCAGGTGGCTGGCCGTGACCTCGGTGCGCTGCGACAGGTCCTGGTTGCCCGAGGCGATTTCGCCGCTGGCCACCGTGATGGCATCGCCGCTGTCGCGCACGTCGTCGATCATCGCCGAGAGGCTGTGGCTCATGCGCTCCAGCGATTGCAGCAGTTGCCCGAATTCATCGTGGCGCGGCTGGTCGAAGTGGGTGCGCAGGTCGCCGGCGGCAATCTGCTCGGCCACCTGGTTGGCGGCGCGCAGGGCGCGGCGGATGCTGCCAATCAGCAGGTAGGCGCCCACGGCCACGCCCAGCAGCAGGAACACCATGTTCAGCGCGGCCGCCTTGACCACGCCTTGGCGGGCGGCACCCATGTCGGCGCGCATCTCGGCCAGGCGCTGGGCCTGCTGGTGCACATAGGCCGCCAGCGCCTGGGCGTAGGCGTCGGCCGCCTGGCGGTAGCTGCTGCGCGCGGCCTGGCGTGCGGCGTCCAGCTGACCGCTGGCCTGCAGCTGCCGCGCCTGGTCGCCCGCAGCCTGCAGTGCCTGGCGCAACTGCGCCAGCTGCTGCAAGGCGCTTTGGTCCTGGCGGTCCAGGCTGCTGGCCTGCAGGGCCTGCTGCAGGCCGTCGATGGCCTGGTGGGTGGCGGCGATGTGCGCGCCCAGGTCGGCCGCATCCTGGGCCTCGCTGCTGAGCAGCGCCGCCTGGGTGCGCACGATGTTGACCTGGGAGAGGGCGCTCCATTGCGAGGCCTGGTCCAGGCGCTGCGACAGCAGGCTGTCCTGCTGGTTGAAGCGGCGCTGGTGTGCGGCCGAGTTGTAGCCGGCATGGCCGACGATGAGGATGGCGCCCAGCACGATGCTGGCAACACCGAGCCATAGCTTCTGAGTCACACCGATGTGCTTCATTGCAGCCCCTTGGGTCTGGTCGTGGGGTGGCCGTCGCAGGGCGGGGCCACGTGATGGTTGG